>JBFWVA010000011.1:0-133517 GCA_050246995.1 Rhodospirillaceae bacterium
GGCCGTCTTTTGAAGTGAAATATCTAAGCCGACAAACGTCTTCATAGGTGCTCCTTCGGTTTAGGACGCGGAATCGCGCGCGAAGGGTAGCAACTGGGCTCAGCCCGCGATCCGATTACTCCAGCTGACGCAAGCAAGATCGGCGGACAGCGCGCAGACGCGCGCTGACTTGTTGTTGCCTGCCCCGCGGAAGGGGGGTGCCGGCGCTCCCTTCTAGGCCCGCCCACTCGGGCCGCAACCCTCCGCTTCGCTCCAGGTGCTCCACTGCGTTCCGCCCCTTCGGGTGCAGCCCTCCCTAGGCCGGGCCTCTCCGGTCGCCAAGCGCCGCCACCCCCCTTCCGGGGGCAGGTGCGGTTTTTTGGAGCGGAGGCGAGCCGATGCGTGATCACCAGCCTGAGCGGAGCCAGGGGCAAAGAGCGGAGCGGGGAAATCTTTATGACGAAGTGACCAGCCGCATCATTGCGGAACTGGAAGCGGGCCGCGTGCCGTGGGTCCAGCCTTGGGGCTGTGCCAGCGCAGCCCTTGGACTACCGAAAAACGCTAGCACGGCGCGCACGTACTCGGGCGTCAATATTCTGATTTTGTGGGGAGCCGTCATCACGCGCGGTTATGCCCTGCAACATTGGCTCACTTTCAAACAAGCCTTGGATTTGGGCGGCAACGTCCGCAAGGGCGAACGCGGTACGACCGTTTGCTATGCCGACCGTTTCATTCCCAAGAGCGAAGCTGACCGCGCCGCCAAGGCTGGCGACGACCCGCACGCAGTCCCGTTCCTCAAGCGCTTCACTGTGTTCAACGTCGCGCAATGCGAAGGCTTGCCGGAAACAGCTTTTGCAGGTGCGCCGCCGCTCCCCGCCCGCGAAATCATCCCGCACGCTGAGGCCGTGATTTCTGCGAGCGGCGCTGACTTTCGTATCGGCGGGGACCGCGCCTACTACAGCACGGCGGAAGATTACGTACAGGTGCCGCCGCAACCGGCTTTCAGCCCGGATCAGATAAATTACTACCGCACCTGTTTTCATGAACTCGGGCATTGGACCGGCGCAAAGACGCGCCTTGCCCGAGACCACTCCGGGCGCTTCGGCTCGCATCCTTACGCGCGCGAAGAACTTGTCGCGGAAATGACCAGCGCCTTTGTGTGCGCGTGCCTCGGCATCACACCGACCGTTCGTCATACCGACTATCTCGCGTCCTGGCTGGACGTGTTGCGCGAGGACAACCGCGCCATCTTCCGCGCCGCTTCGCAAGCCAGCAAAGCCGCCGACTACTTGCTCGCGTACCGCAATGCGGCTCCGGCACAGGAGGACGCGGCATGATCGTCCTCCCCAAACATCTTTACGACGCCTTGAGGCGCAACGGCGAAGCCTACGCGCGCGAGTCCTGCGATCTCGTGCCCGTGGTTAAATTCTTCGATCCGTGCGGCGCGGCGACGTGGCTCATTTCGCGGCTCGACCTAGAAGAACCGGACATTCTCTACGGCCTCTGTGATCTAGGCTTAGGTTTCCCCGAACTCGGGCCGGTGCGGTTCTCTGAACTCGCCGCTGTCAAAGGCCGTCTCGGTATCGGCTTAGAACGCGATCTGTGGTTCGCGCCGACATTTCCCATTTCTGTTTACGCGGCTGCCGCGCACCGCGCGCAACGCATTGTCGAGGACGACGATTCCTTGATGCGTGCCGCTTCCCATTTGCCCGTTCCGGGCAAATCGCCGCGCCAGTAGGCGCAAATCCCCACCGAAAGGATCAGTCATGCAACTCCAAAACCTCTATATCGACCAGCTTTCGATTTCGCCCCTCAATATGCGCCACGGCAAGACGCCGCCCGATGTGTCCGACATGCTGCCGAGCGTGCGGGCACGCGGCGTGCGCGTGCCCTTGCTCGTGCGGCCCGAAGGTGGGCCGCTCCACTTTGGCGTGATTGCCGGTCGGAGGCGTTTCTTCGCCGCGAAGGCGGTGCAGAAGGAGGCGGGTGCGGCCATTCAAGTGCCGTGCGGCATCTTGGAAGAAGGCGACGATGCCGCCGCCATAGAAGACTCCATGATCGAGAATATGTACCGCGACGACCCCGACGAAATGACTCAGTACGAGACTTTCACTAAGCTCATCAAGGCCGGGCGCGGCGTGACCGATATTGCCGCGCATTTCGGTTTGGGCGAGCGTGTAGTGGAACAGCGCCTTGCCATCGGCAATCTCCTCCCGCGCATCCGCGAGGCGTTCCGACAAGGACATATCGATCCGGACACGCTGCGCCACCTGACGGCTGCCACCAAACGCCAGCAGGGCACATGGCTCAAGATGTTCGAGGCCGAGGACGAGAACACCCCGACCGGCACGGACGTGAAGCATTGGCTCTGCGGCGGACAAGCCGTGTCCACTGCCGTGGCGCTCTTTCCCTTGACGGATTACACCGGCCAAGTAATCGCCGACCTTTTTGGCGAGAACGGCTCGTTTGCCGATCCTGCCGCTTTTTGGGAGTTGCAGAACAAGGCCATCGCTGCCCGCCGCGACACCTACCTTGCCGCCGGATGGGAGGACGTGGTGATCCTCGAAACCGGCGATGTGTTCCAGTCCTGGCAGTACGAAAAGGCCGCAAAGCGCAAAGGCGGCAAAGTGTTCGTCAGCGTTTCCCAACGCGGCGAGGTTACGTTCTTTGAAGGTTATGTGACGCGCAAGGAAGCGCGCCGCAAGGAATCGAAGGCAACGGAGGGCGAAGCAGAGACTCCCAAAGGCGCTGCGCCGGAAACCACCAGCGCCCTACAAGCCTATATTGACCTCCATCGGCACGCAGGCGTCCGCGCGAAGCTCCTGGACAATGCGGGCGTGGCGTTGCGACTCATGGTCGCGCACGCCATCGGCGGTTCGCGGCTGTGGAATGTAAAGCCGGAACCGCAGCGGTCGGGGCGCGAGGCCACCGATGCATCCGTGAAAGCCAGCCCCGCCCAAGCGGCGTTTGATGAACGTCGCAGCGAGGCGCTGGACTTGCTTGGACTTCCCAAGGGCGCGGCCCTGGTCGCGGGCCATGACGCCGAGACGCCCGCAATCTTCGCGCGCCTTCTGGACCTCGGCGACAAAGAGGTGCGCCGCATACTGGCCGTGGTAATGGCGGATTCCTTGGAGTGCGGCAGCGCTTTAGTGGAAGCTGTTGGCGTCCATTTGGCCGTGGACTTGCAGGGCGTTTGGACGGCGGATGATTCGTTTTTTGATCTGTTGCGCGACAAGGCCACGATTGCGGCGATGGTCAAGGAGACGGCGGGCAAGGCCGTGGCCGACGCCAATCTCGCCGCAACCGGCAAGGTGCAAAAGCAGATCATCCGCGATTGTCTTACCGGGTCCAATGGCCGTGCCAAAGTTAAAGAATGGCTCCCCGGCTGGTTCGCTTTTCCGGTGCGGAGCTATCGGAAGGACGGCGCTCTAGCGACACTCGCCCGTTGGAAATCCGTCAAGCGGCTGATTGGCGGCTAGGGGTACGGCTTCGGGCGGCGGCTCTGCCGCCGCCCATCCTTTAGGCTTGGTAAAGGCATTTGCGATCCCACGCTCTCCTCACTTACGCTCACCTCTGAACATGGGAGCGGCGTGGTGGACGGCATCGACGTCAATAAGATGCGGGACTTTAATATCGCACTCAACCAACTGCGGTGCGCCGACGACGTTTTCACCTTCTATTACGACGAAACCAACAACATCCGCCGCCTGACGGTCTCCGCAGACGGCTTCAATTTCAAAAGTCCAGAATGCTTTGTTCTCGGCGGCGTCGCCCATCGTGGGCCGCCGCGCGCGCTCGATATCACCGCGCTCAGAAGCGCGGTGCGGATGCAGCCGAGTGCCCAAGAACTCAAGCTCACCCACCTTGGCAAGGGCGATCTATTGAGTCTGTTGGCCTCGCGAAAGGTGGAGGCTTTTCTCGATTGGCTCACAGACCAAGGTCTGCTCGCCCACTATTCGGCCGTCGACCCGTTGTACTGGTCGATTGTCGATATCGTGGATTCGATCCTCTCCCATGACTCCATCGCACCCATGGCCATGTTTGGGCCGCCCCTGAAAAACGCCCTCTATCGCATCCTACTTGCCGACACTGACGACACCGCCGCGATGTTTCACGAATACGGGTATCCAGACATAGCGGAGGGCGTTTGCGTTGCCTTTGTCGAAGACCTCTTGCAACTCCTTGACGACCGCAGCGACCTAATTGCGGAGATGGATTACGACCTTTTGAGAGGGCTTTTACGCGCGGGAAGCAGTGAAGAGACCTTGCCGTTCTTGCAAGGCGAAGCGCCGCGAACGCTGGTCGGCAGTTTCGTCATCTTCTATATGAACCGCTTCTGTCTCTTCAAAAACGCGACCCACCGACTGGATATCGAACCCTATATTCAAGAGCGTTTGGAGGGATTCACATTTGTGGATGCCGGTCGAGAACTGCGAAATTATGCGTTTGTAAATTCAAAGGACGAACCGGGGATTCAAGTTTCCGACGCGCTGATTGGTTTGATCGGCAAATTGTTTTCTTTTGTCGCGCGCAAAGATATCGCCACCGTGAGCGAGGCTCGGTCGGCGTTGTCCGCGCAGCAGCGCCGCACGTTGGGAAAGCTGAACGCTTTGCTCGATCGATCCCAGGCAGAGACCCACGCGCTTTTCGAGCAATCGGTGTCGAGCGACGACTTGAGGGCCGGACGGTACTTCCTCGACGGGCGGTGACCGGTCCGCGTCCAGCCTGCGTCCATCGCACCCGGTGAGCGGAAGTCGGGCTGAGTCTCGCCGGCTTCGGCATGTGTTCGGTATTACGAATGATCGCGGCTTGTCGTGAGCTGGACCGCTGGCACTTGCGCTTGTCTGCGAGGTCACAACAGGGGCTGTCCTGACACATTCTCCGGCGTCTCCGGCGACAATTTCCTGCTCGTGGCGCTGACCTATGGGCGTCACGTCCCTTGGCGAAACCATCGCTCCTAGCTTTTTTCCCCTGGGCCTTTGGCCCATTCCTCGCGACCGCTTCGCTCCAAAAAAGCTATCCGCTCCGGTCCTCCGCTGCGCTGCGGCCTCATCAGGTTCGCAGGTCCGCTGCCGCCCATAACGGTCCGCCATCGCAGGGAATTGTCCCGGCGACCTCAGTGGAGAAAGACCATGCCAGCAATCGGATATGTGACCAAGCAAGAGACCGGCGGCTACAAGGGCCAGCTCAAGACTCTCAGCATCCGCGCCGATATCGACATCGTGCCGAACAGTGCGAAAGCCCACGAGACTCAGCCCGACTTCCGCGTCCTCACCAAGGGTCTTGAAATCGGCGCAGGCTGGACGCGCACCGGCGAAACCTCCGGCAAGGAATACGTTTCCTTGAGCCTCGCGGCGCCGGAATTTGGACCGCGTAAACTCTACGCCAACCTCGGCCGAGCTGCGGGTCAGGACGACGATGATACGTTCGCCGTCATCTGGAATCCCGCCGACTAGAAGTCGCGACAAGCTCCCGCGTCACGCGCGACGCGGGAGTTTTTCACGCGAAGAATCGCGATTCGATCAACCGCACCCGAAGATCGACCATCTTCGGGCGCGCGAGATCGCGCTATGGGGAAATTGGGTAGGCAAAGGAGGCCCTTCAGAGAAAAAAAGACAATCCAGGAGGAGACGCACGTATGGAAGAGGACTTAATCGATCGCGCAGCAAAAGCGCGGCGCGGCAGCCCGTATCTCAATACGTCACAAGCTGCCCACTACCTTGGACTCTCGCCGCGCACGCTGGAGAAGATGCGCGGCCTCGGGTACGGACCCACGTTCCGAAAGCACGGACGCTATGTCCGCTACCACATTGAAGACCTCGATGGGTGGTCCGTCGTCCATAGCGGCGGCCTCCCGAGCAACGGCGCACCGCAACCGGCCTGATCATGCGGCGCTCCCGTATTCCGCGCCGTGCCCATCGCGTTTTTATCGTTGGCGCGATGGGTGTGGGACTGCTGTGCTTGGCGCTCGCGACCACACCGCATCGATCGGTGCTGGTGTGGAACGCCAGCGCCAGCATGCCGCGCGGGCTTTACCTCGCACGGCCCGCTGACGGTGCCGAAGTGGGCGACATTGTCACCGCGTGGCTTCCAGAGGCGGCACGCGCACTCGCTGCCGAGCGCCGCTATCTACCGACTGACGTGCCGGTGATGAAATCCGTCCGCGCCGTCGCGGGGACCACCGTTTGTGCCTCAGATGCAGGTGTGTCCATCGCTGGAAAAATGGTCGCCACACGTCGCGCGAGCGACGGAATTGGTCGTGTTTTGCCCACCTGGTCGGGGTGCCAAACGCTCACGGGCGGTCAGGTTTTTCTTCTCGCGGAGACGTCTTCGGACTCGTTCGACGGGCGCTACTTCGGCCCAATTTCCGTAACGCAGATCATCGCAAAGGTCCGTCCGCTCTGGACCTACTAGCCGCGTCACTTCAAATGGGAATGACGACCATGTGGGATGCCGGGATAAAGCAACGGGAGGGCAAGATAAAACTGCGCCCCACAAGGGCGCAGAAAGTGTGTCTGCACATCGGGTTAGCACGGCACACCTGGTGGCGTGCCGTGGGGCAGACGCGCCCACCGCGCTTCGCGGGAGGATCGTATGATTGACGATGACACCTTCCGCCCCAAACTCGGCAAGATCCGATCGCTCGGAGGCAAGCGCGCCAAGAGCTACGTGAACCGTATCGTACGCGCTGTGTCTTTCGCCGGAGGGCGTGCGCACAAGAAGGGCTTCACGGGCCGGCGATATGGACGCGGCGCCGGCGTTGGCAGTCTGCTCGCGGGCCGCGATGGTTTTACGGGCCTGCGCCAACGCCGCGTGATCGTGAAATCCCGGATCGCCAAACTGAAGGCTGGCGGCACCGCGGCGGCGGCGGCACACCTGCGCTACATTCAGCGCGACGGTGTAAGCCGCGTGGGGGAGCCCGGAGGTCTCTACGGAAAGGAAACCGGACCCGCGGACGGCAAGGCGTTCCTCGGGCGGTGCGAAGGCGACCGCCATCAGTTCCGGTTTATTGTCGCGCCCGAGGATGGAGACCAATACGCAGAGCTACAGCCGTTTGTGCGCAAGCTCATGGCGCGCATGGAAGCGGACCTGGGGACGAAGCTCGACTGGGTCGCAGTTGACCACTTCAACACCGGCCATCCGCACAGCCATGTGGTCCTCCGGGGAAAGGACGACCGAGGCAAAGACCTCATCATCGCCCGGGACTACATAAGCCGGGGCATGCGGGAACGAGCCTCCGAGATCGTGACGCTCGACCTGGGTCCCCGCACTGACCTGGAAATCGAACAGAAGCTTACCCGCGAGATCGACCAAGAGCGCCTAACCAGCATCGACCGACGCTTGCTCAAGGATCAAGACGCCGCTCGCGTCGTTCGGCCGCTGACGTCGCTGTCGCCGCTCCAGCAATCCTTGCGTGCCGGACGGCTTAAAAAATTGGAGCGCATGGGCCTCGCCGAAGAGGTCGTGCCGGGTATCTGGCGTCTTGACGAAAATCTTGAGGAGCGACTGCGCGAACTCGGCACCCGCGGCGACGTCATCAAAACCATGCACCGCGACCTGCGAGAAACCGGACCCGAGCGGCCCGCCAGCGACCTTGCGATCTATGACCCGAAGCAGGATCGAGCCCGACCCCTCGTGGGACAGGTCGTAGCCGCTGGACTGCATGACGAAATCAGCGACCGGCGCTACCTCATCGTTGAGGGCACGGACGGTTTCGCTCACTACGTCGATACGGGCGAGCAACGGGAAGATCAACGCGTGAGCATTGGGCAAATCGTTAGCATTGAACCGCTGCCGACGACCGCGAAAGAGATGGATCATACCGTGGCCGATATCGCGGCGCGTCACGGCGGGCGCTATTCCGCTGAAATCCATCGGGGCGACGACCGTTCAGCGGGAGCGGACTTTGTCGAGACGCACGTCCGGCGCCTCGAAGCGATCCGCAAGCTCACGGGCGGCGTTATGCGGGAGGTGGATGGATCATGGACCATCGCGCCGGATCACGTCACGCGCGCGGAGGCCTATGAACGAGGACGTGCACGCCGCACGCCGGTGGTGGTCTCGGCCTTGTCGCACATCGGCCTCGAACAGCAGGTCCGCGCTGACGGGGCGACGTGGCTCGATGGCGAGTTAGTGCGGAGCGATCCTGAACCGATGCGCGACAGTGGCTTTGGGCGTGAGGCCCGCCAAGCGCTCCAGCGGCGGCGCCAGTGGCTCATGGAACAAGGCCTGGCCCACGAGGAAGATAACCGGGTGATTTACCGGGCCAATCTCCTCAGTGTCCTGCGGCGCCGGGAGGTGATTCGCATGGGCGCGGTTCTCGCAAAGGAATTGGGCCTGTCATACCGCGACCCTCAGCGCGGTGAGCGCATCGAAGGGATTTATCGCAGGCCGGTTGACCTTGTTAGCGGGCGCTATGCTGCCATCGAGACACGGGCAAAAGACTTGGTCCTCGTGCCGTGGCGGCCCGTGCTGGACCACAACTTGAAGCGCGAGGTTTCGGGTGTAGTCCGAGACGCCGGGATTTCTTGGTCCATTGGACGTCAACGAACCGGACCGGAACGATAGGCCTACGCGACCTTGGCGGCCGGTGGCTCATTTTCCACGATGGACTCTGCCGTGAGGAAGTGGCTGAGGGTTTTATCGGCCGGCATCCAGATAGCCTCAGAGCGGCGCTTGAATTTGTTGGGATCGGCATCTTTCAACCGATGGAATCCCGCAGCCGCGTGCATCATGAAATCGGCAACCTCAAGCGCCGGTTCCCCGACGCTCTTGGGCATAACGTACCACTCCAGCGGAATCGTGCGCTTCTCACCGGAGGGCAGTTCTTCCGTCAGGGTCAACCCATCGAGGGCCGCTTCCATGCGACCGCGATGACGGTGGTTGTCTTCGAAAATGCCGACAACGGAGGTGCAGCCGGTCAGTCGCGCTCTGGCCGTGATCCGGGCGAGAAGTGCCGTGGCCGTGGTCCGAAGGACATAGTCGGGCATGGTCTTGATTTCGTAGCGCGTCTTGATGCTCGCCAGGAAGCCTACACGCCCAATGGACTGTTGGGTGAAATAGTCCACGAGCGCGTCTTCCTTCCATGGGCGCATCCGGTGTTCGGCGCGCGCAGCGTGGAGTCGCGCCGTTGGCTTTTGGCCCAGCCGCGCCCGAACTCGCGCCCAGGGCCGATGCACCAGCGCCTCTAGATCGCGGCCAAGAACGGCGCAACCGCCTAATCCGAATACAGGATTGCCGGGATCGCGGAAGGTTTCATCGCCGGTATCGTCGATGAATACCGCCAGCGCGTCGGGAGGGATTTTCAGGTCCATAGGGCTCGCGCTCAGAAAGAAATCTCGAGCATTCAGTATATCACGCGCGCGGGTTTCGGGCATGAGCGTAGCTAGAGCGTAGATAAACGCGGTTTTTGAATCACGGTGTCGGAGCGATTCCTATGCCCACCCGCGCGACGGGCGCGGACGAAGGGGCCAAGGGGCGCATGAGTCCGACTAAAGTCCTCATCGGAACAATCCTGACGGTATTCGCCATCGCCGTGCTCGGCGTATGGGCCGGGACTCAAGTCGCAGCGGCGGACCTCGGATATCAGTCTCGCCTTGGCGCGCCGTGGCTCACCATCGCAGGTTTGCCGGTCTATCACCCGTGGCGCCTGTTCCAGTGGTGGTACGTCTACGACGCTTATGCGCCGGCAGTGTTCAATCGCGCGGGTGCTGTTGCCGCATCTGGCGGACTAGTCGGCTGCGCCATCGCAGTCGCCGGTTCTCTGTGGCGCGCACGCCAAGGCGCAATGTCGACGACCTACGGCTCCTCGCGGTGGGCGACGAGCAGCGACGTCCAGCGCGCGGGGCTTTTTGAAGCGCGCGGCGTTTTCCTCGGAACGATGAACGGGCGCTACCTGCGCCACGCCGGTCCCGAACACGTCATGGCCTTTGCGCCAACACGCTCGGGAAAGGGTGTGGGGCTTGTTGTGCCAACACTCCTGTCGTGGACGGGATCGACGGTCGTTCACGACATCAAGGGCGAAAATTGGCAACTCACGGCGGGCTGGCGCACCCAGTTTTCCCATTGCCTCCTGTTTAACCCCACCGATTTGCGTTCCGCACGCTACAACCCGCTCCTGGAGGTCCGCAAAGGTCCGCACGAGGTGCGCGACGTGCAGAACATCGCCGACATCTTGGTGGACCCCGAAGGTGCGCTGGAGCGGCGCAATCATTGGGAAAAGACCAGTCACGCGCTGCTCGTGGGCGTCATCCTGCATGTGCTCTACGCCGAGGAAGAAAAGACCTTGGCGCGTGTCGCGAAGTTTCTCTCAGACCCGGAGCAATCCTTCGCTCATACGCTCAAGCGTATGATGGAAACGAACCACCTGGGAACAGAGGAGGCCCCGCAGGTCCATCCGGTAGTTGCCTCGGCAGCGCGCGAAGTCCTCAACAAATCCGAGAATGAGCGCTCGGGTGTACTGTCGACGGCCATGTCCTTCTTGGGGCTTTACCGTGACCCCACGGTCGCCCGGACGACATCCGCCTGCGATTGGCGTATCGCTGATTTAGTCGATGCCGGGCGTCCGGTGTCGCTCTACATGGTGATTCCCCCATCGGATATTTCCCGGACGAAGCCGCTTGTCCGGCTTGTCCTTAACCAAATCGGACGCCGGCTTACGGAGAGGCTTGAGGGCGACCCCGGCAAGAACCGCAAACACCAGCTTTTGATGATGCTGGACGAATTTCCCGCGCTTGGCCGTCTCGACTTCTTCGAAACGGCACTCGCGTTCATGGCAGGGTACGGCATCCGCGCCTACCTCATCGCCCAGTCACTCAATCAAATCTCGAAGGCATACGGCGACAACAACGCGATCCTCGACAACTGCCACGTCCGTATCGCGTTCTCATCCAACGACGAACGCACAGCGAAACGCATTTCAGACGCCTTGGGGACAGCAACCGAGATTCGGGCGCAGCGGAATTACGCCGGTCATCGGCTGGCGCCCTGGCTCTCCCACGTCATGGTCAGCCGTCAGGAGACGGCCCGGCCACTGTTGACGCCAGGTGAGATCATGCAGCTCTCCGCGAACGACCAGTTGCTCCTGCTTTCAGGCCAGCCGCCGATCCGCTGCAAGAAGCTCCGTTATTACGAGGACGCCAACTTTACGGAACGTGTGCTGCCGACGCCGGTTCTGAACGACGGCAACTATACCGACAAGCCGGCGGCGCGGACCGACGACTGGAGCGGTCAGGTCCGTGGTATGGATGAACGCCTCGCAGCGCCTCTCGACCCTGCTGGAGAGTCGACGGGTGGCCGCGAACCGATATTGGCGCGGACACGGAGCCGCGCTCCAACCGAACCGGATCTGTTCGGAGACAGTCTGCCCGTCAACCCGCCACCGGCGCCGCGGCGTCCGCGCATCATTGCGCGGGCGCATGCCATGAACAACGGTACGCCGGAGACCGGCACCCGTGACCTCCTGCCGGAGTTCTGACCATGAAGTCCCGGCAACACATCTATTTCGACAAAGACCTGACGGCACGTCTGACCACGCACTCGGCCCGGACCGGCGCTTCCAAGTCTTCCGTCGTGGCCGATGCTGTCCGCGCCTATCTCGATAGCCAGGGTGCTCGCGAACTGGATGACCTCCTCGGTATGCGCATGGGGCGCGTCGAGCGCGACATAAACATTCTTACTGAAAGCTTCGCGCTGTTTGTCCGCTACTACCTGACCATGATGGCGCCTGTGGCTGAGGCTGATAAAGCCGCGCTCGCCGTCGGAAAAGAACGCTTTCAAGCTTTTATCGATCAGGTCGGGCGAAAGATCGCGAGTGGACGGACGTTTAATTTTGACCAAATCGCCGCGCGGGAAACGGAGGAGGATTCGTGACAGTACACACCGAATCCGTTGAACGGCGCCGTGCGATGCTGCGCACCGCTATGGGGCCATCCATCGCGGCGGCGCTCGCCGATCCTCAAGTGGTGGAGATTATGGTGAACCCAGACGGCGCCTTGAGGCTTGACCGCCTCGGTGAAGGCCGCGTCGATACTGGCGAACACCTTCTCGCCAGCGAGGTCGAGAGAATTATCAGGTTGGTAGCGGCGCACCTGCGCATCGAGGTGCATGCCAATAATCCGGTTGTCAGCGCTGAACTACCTGATACCTGCGAGCGATTTGAAGGGCTACTGCCGCCGGTCGCAAGGGCGCCGTGTTTTGCCATCCGCAAACCGGCGTCCGAAATCAAAGACCTTGAGCGGTACGTGTCCGATGCGACAATGAGCCCTGGTCAGGCCATCATTTTGCGCCGCGCCGTCGCAGAACGGCGCAACATCCTCATTGCCGGCGGCACGAGCTCCGGCAAGACCACCTTGGTCAATGCGCTTCTCGCGGAAATCGCCAAGCTCGAAGAGCGCATCATCATCATTGAGGACACGCGCGAACTCCAGTGTGCCGCGCCGGATTGTGTCGCGCTCCGCACCAAACCCGGCGTCGTCACCATGGGTCAGCTCGTACGCTCCACGCTGCGCTTACGCCCCGACCGCATCATTGTTGGCGAGGTGCGCGGCGGCGAGGCTCTGGACATGCTGAAAGCGTGGAATACGGGGCACCCTGGCGGGCTTGCCACCATTCACGCCAATTCGGCGCGGGCCGCGCTTTACCGGCTGGAACAGCTCGTTCTCGAGACGATAGCCAATGTGCCCCGGCAACTGATCGCAGAGACCGTCGATCTTGTTGTGTTCATCGCCGGACGCGGTGTGAACCGCCGGATTGAGACCATCGCCGAGGTAAAGAGTCTAGGGACGGATGGGGACTATGTCGTTGTCGAAGATCAAACGCCGCGTTTGCGCGCTCTCTGAAGGAGACAAATATGCCCAGGAGTCACCGGATCACACACATCCTCGCAGCACTCGGCGGCATGGTCGTCGCGACAATCAGCAATGCAGCCTATGCGGCCGGCTCAAACATGCCGTGGGAGGGACCGTTGCAACAGATACTCGATTCCATTCAAGGACCGGTCGCAAAAATTATCGCCGTCATCATTATCATCATCACGGGCCTTACACTCGCGTTCGGTGATACCTCCGGCGGTTTCCGGCGTCTTATCCAGATCGTGTTCGGACTCTCCATCGCCTTCGCGGCCTCCAGCTTCTTTCTCACGTTCTTTTCCTTCGGCGGGGGAGCGCTGATTCAATGAGCATCCATCCGGAAGGCTTCGAGATCACGCTGCACCGCTCCTTGACGGAGCCGATCCTCCTCGCAGGAGCGCCGCGCTCCATCGCCATTGTGAACGGCACCCTCGCAGCCGCCATCGGTCTCGGGTTGCAGATGTGGGTGCCCGGAGTGCTGCTGCTGGTGGTGGGGCATACACTCGCGGTCTTCGCCGCCAAGCGTGATCCGCATTTCGTTGATGTGCTCGGTCGCCACCTGCGGCAGCGGGGACATTTCGAATGCTGAACCTGAAGGAATACCGCCGCGGCGGCCAGAAAATCGCCGATCATTTGCCCTGGGCCGCGCTGATTGCGCCAGGCGTCGTCCTAAATAAGGACGGCAGTTTCCAACGCACTTTCCGGTTCCGCGGGCCTGATTTGGAAAGTGCGACGGATGCGGAATTGATGGGAGCCACCGCGCGTCTCAACAATGTCCTGAAGCGGCTGGGCTCAGGCTGGGCGCTCTTCTGCGAAGCCTCGCGCATTCCTGCGCTGGAGTATCCCGAGTCCGACTTTCCCGATGCCGCATCATGGCTTGTTGAGGCCGAGCGCAAAGCGTCTTTCCAGGGCGGACAGGAACGCTACGAGAACGTCTATTACTTGACACTCTTATATATGTCGGCGCCCGATAGCATAGACCGGTTGCAGCGATCCTTTATCGAAGGTGGCGGGTCGGACGGCGGTCGAGATTGGAGGGAAGACCTTACGCGCTTCGTTGCGGAGACGGACCGCGTTCTCGATCTCTTGACGGGCGCCCTGGCCGAGGTCCGCGCGCTCGACAGTCAGGAAACACTCACATATCTCCACGCAACAATTTCCGAACGCCGGCACCCGGTCGCCGTTCCGGAAACGCCGATGTACCTTGATGCCATACTCGCCGATACGCCGCTGACGGGCGGCATCGCGCCCATCCTGGGCCGCCACCACCTCCGCACGCTCACCTTGCTTGGGTTCCCGAACACGACACGTCCAGGACTTCTGGACGCTCTCAATCATCTGGATTTCGAATACCGGTGGGTGAGCCGGTTCGTCTGTCTCGATAAGACATTGGCTACGCGCGAACTGACAAAGTTGCGTCGGCAGTGGTTCGCCAAACGGAAGTCCATCACCGCTTATCTCAGAGAGGTGATGTACAACGAGCCAACACCGCTTGTGGACACCGACGCCGAGAACAAGGTGACGGACGCGGATGTGGCGCTCCAGACTCTCGGGGGCGATCACGTCGCCTTTGGGTATCTGACCGTCACCGTCACGGTGGGAGACCTCGACGAGGCGCGCGTCGAGGAAAAGCTGCGGGCCGTGGAGCGTACGATTAATGGTCTCGGATTTACGACCATTCGCGAGACCGTCAACGCCGTCGAGGCCTGGCTGTCGTCCTTACCGGGGCACATCTACGCCAATGTTCGGCAGCCCCTGATCCACACCTTGAACCTCGCTCATCTCATTCCGCTGTCCGCGGTGTGGGCAGGACCGGAAAAGGACGATCACCTGGAGGCGCCCGCCCTTTTGTACGCCGATGCGATGGGTTCCACGCCGTTCCGGCTGTCACTTCATGTCGGAGACGTCGGGCATATGCTCGTGGTGGGGCCGACCGGCGCCGGCAAATCCGTTCTCCTTGCGCTTTTGGCCCTCCAGTTCCGCCGCTACCCGGGTGCCCAGATCTATATCTTTGATAAGGGCCACTCTGCCCGAGCTTCGGTTCTTGCGATGGGTGGCAGCCATCACGTCTTGGGTGCGGATGGTTCACTCGCCTTTCAGCCTTTACGCCATATCGATCAGGCCGGCGAGCGGAGTTGGGCGGCGGAGTGGGTATGGTCGCTTCTCGCCCATGAACGGGTGGACGTAACACCGGAGGTCAAAGAAACGGTGTGGTCGGCTCTCAACAATCTTGCCGCCGCTCCCGTCGCGGAACGAACCCTGACGGGTCTCGCCGTCTTGTTGCAGTCAAATGCGCTGCGTACGGCTTTGGGCCCATACACACTCGAAGGTCCGTTCGGCCGTATGCTCGATGCGGCCGAAGATGAATTTGCCGCAGGTGACCTCCAATGCTTTGAGACGGAGACGTTGCTGCAGGAGGCAAGCGCCGTCCTGCCGGTGCTGACTTATCTGTTTCATCGCCTCGACGCACGATTCGATGGAACGCCGACACTACTCGTTCTGGATGAAGCGTGGATTTTTTTGGACAACCCGCTGTTCGCGGCGCGAATTCGCGAATGGCTGAAGGTTCTGCGCAAACGCAATGTGGCGGTTGTATTCGCAACACAATCACTGGCGGATATCTCTCGCAGCAGCATTGCGCCGGCAATTATCGAAAGTTGTCCGCAGCGAATATTCTTGCCAAACGAGCGCGCGATCGAGCCCCAGAGCAGCGACGCTTACCAATCCTTCGGCTTGAACGAGCGGCAGATCGAACTCATTGCCGCTGCCGTCCCAAAGCGCCAATACTATCTCCAATCCAGCCGGGGCAATCGCCTTTTTGAGCTGGGCTTAGGTCCTGTGGCACTGGCGTTCTGCGGCGCGAGCAGCGCCGCTGATCAAGCGCTGATCTCGCGCTTGTTAGAGGAAGGACACGACAACTTTACTGCGCTCTTCCTGCGTGCCCGTGGCTTGGATTGGGCGGCGGACTTGATTGACCGCCCAACATCGCAACAAAAGGAGATAGCAGCATGAAGCGTCGCACTCTGATTCTCGGACTCAGCGCTACGACAGCCTTGGTCGGCGCCGCAGCGTGGTTCTTACCGTCGGCGTCAGCGATCCCGGTTTTCGATGCCTCGAATTACGCCGAGAATATGCTGACCGCGGCGCGTTCGTTGACGCAGATCAACAATCAGATCCAGGGCCTCCAAAATCAGGTGGTCATGTTGCAAAACATGGCGAAGAACCTGAAGCGCATGGACTACTCGTCGGTCAATCAGTTGACGAGCGGCCTCCAGCGGGTCGATGCCCTCATGCTTCAGGCACAGGGCATTAGTTACAAGGTCGATTCAACAAATTCCAACTTTGCGTCGCTCTACCCGCAGCAGTACGCCGATGCGGTAACCACCGACCGGCTCGTTCAGGATGCCCGGTCGCGCTGGTTAGAGTCCATGAATTCCTACCAGCAGACCATGGGTGTTCAGAGCCAAGTCGTGCAAAACGTGCAAGAGGACCGCGCACTCCTGGAAACGCTCGTAAATGAGTCGCAAGGGTCCGAGGGAGCGTTGCAGGCCCAGCAGGCCACAAACCAACTTCTGGCCTTATCGGTCAAACAGCAGCTTCAAATCCAAAACATGATGGCGGCGCAGTATCGTGCTGAGGCGGCCGATCAAGCTCGCCTTGCGTCGTCGCAAGCACAGGGACGTGCTGCGACAAAGCGTTTCCTAGGTAACGGCAACTTCTAAGGACAGGCGCTTCGGCCATGAACTTCACAGATGCCTCTGTTATCGACCAGTTCATGGCCACGTTTGTCCGCTATATCGATAGCGGCTTTGGGCTACTCAGCGGAGATGTAGCGAGCCTAACGGCCATACTTATCGGAATCGACATAACGCTTGCCGGCCTTATGTGGGCGCTCACGTCAAATGGGGACGTGATCCCACGCTTTCTCAAAAAAGTTCTCTATGTCGGAGCGTTTGCGTTCATTTTGAATAACTTCTCGATGTTGGCAGACCTGATTTTTAGATCATTTGCCAATCTCGGTCTCAGCGTCACCAGCAATGGAATGACGGCGGCTGACCTAATGCAGCCCGGCACGTTGGCGCGCACCGGCTTTCGAGCAGCTTGGCCGATGCTGGATCAAGCTAGCTCCATGATGTCGTTTTCGACTTTCTTCGACAACATTGTGACCGTGCTCATACTGCTATTTGCTTGGGCAATCGTCGTGCTGGCCTTTTTCATTTTAGCCGTGCAGCTCTTCATCACGGTTCTTGAATTTAAGATCACGTCACTTGCCGGATTTGTGCTTGTTCCATTTGCGTTGTGGAACAAGAGCGCCTTCCTCGCCGAGCGGGTACTTGGGAACGTCATTTCCTCCGGTATCAAAGTAATGGTCCTCGCCGTCATCGTCGGCATCGGGGCCAGTTTCTTCCACGACTTCGCGACGGCCCTCCAAGGGCAGGAAATTACACTCGCTATGGCAATGTCACTGGTGCTGGCGGCTATCACGCTTTTTGGCATTGGCATATTCGGGCCGGGAATCGCCGCTGGTTTGGTGTCGGGGGCGCCACAACTTGGCGCAGGTGCGGCTATTGGAACCGCAGGCGGACTAGCGGCCGGCACCGCGCTAGCGGCCGGAGCGGCAGCGGGTGGCGCCCGCATGATTGGTGGCGCAACGCTTGGCGCTGTGCGAGCGGGGAGCGCCGTAGGCTCCGGCGCATCGACCGCCTATCGTCTTGCACATCAAGCGTCCGGCCAAACGGGCGCTGCGGGTGTAGCCGCCGGCATGTCGGGCGTCGCGCGCGCGGGAGCGAGCGCCATGGGGCAAAAGCTTCTTACCGCGGCTCGCGGGATCACAGATGCGGCGGCTGACGGAGCTCGGTCAGGCCGCGAGACAGCGTGGGCAGCAACGGGCGGGAAGACATCGCAATCTAGTGATGCCGCACGGACGATGGGAGCAAGTCCTGACTCCGCTCCGGCTTGGGCTCAATCTCTCCGCGCCGAAGGACGCAATCGTCAGCGGCTCCATACCACCGCCCAAAGCATCAAAGACGGAGACAAAGGGGGCGGAGCAGCAAACCCGGACCTTAAAGAGCAGGAGTAGTTGGCATGTTCTTCAAACGAACGATCCAGAGATATGGCGATACGCCGGAACCGCTCACACCATTTCAACGAGCCGGTCAGGTTTGGGATGACCGCATTGGCGGCGCGCGGCTCCAAGCGAGTAATTGGCGTATCGTAGCGCTCGGGTCTCTCGGCCTTGCGATCGTGCTCGCCGGAAGTAACGTCTGGATGGCGACGACAAGCCGCATCACACCCTATGTTGTCGAAGTCAATCAACTCGGTGAAGCGCGCGCACTTGCGGCAGCTTCAGCCAACTACCGCCCAACGGACGCGCAGATCGCCTGGTACTTGGGGCGCTTCATTGCAAATGTCCGCTCGTTGTCCACGGATTCCGTCGTGGTGCGGCAGAACTGGCTCCAAGCCTACGACTTCACGACGGATAAGGGTGCGACTTTTCTCAACGATTATGCACGCGCCAACGACCCTTTCGCAAAGGTCGGAGATCGCACGGTTTCGGTCCAGATCACGAGCGTAGTTCAAGCCACCGATTCCACATATCAGGTGAAGTGGACGGAACAGGCGTACTCACAAGGCTCCCTAGAGGGAACGAGTCATTGGACGGCGATGCTTACCGCCGTCTTTCAGACCCCTCGCACCGCGGAAGCTCTTCGGAAAAACCCGCTCGGCATCTACGTCAACAGCATGGCGTGGTCGGAAGAAATCAACAGTTCCCAGCATCCATAGGAGGGCGTCATGCGCTTTAGCTTGTATTTGACTGTATCTCTCTCCGTCCTCGCGCTGACGGCGTGCGCAAACAAAGCGGAGCTACCGCCGGCCATCTCCTACGATAGCGAGAGCTTTAAGCCCGCCACCGCCCAGGTAGATCCTGAGCCAGAGGTGGCGGATGTCGGAGGCACGGTTCCTGCGCCGCCACCCCAGCTCGCACCACCGCCGCCGGCGAAACCGGACACGCGGCCGCCGACTGCACGGGTTGAAGCCGCAAACAAGGCGGCGCTCCAGGAGCCGACCGCTCATGGCTATCTCAATGCGGTGCAGGTGTATCAATACACAGACGGCGCTCTCTATCGGCTCTATGCCGCACCGGAGCAGGTCAGCGACATTGCGCTTCAGCCGGGCGAAAGCTTGAGCGCGGTATCCGCCGGGGACACCGTTCGATGGGTAATCGGCGACACAACAAGCGGCAACGGCGACAACAAACGAGTACATATTCTCGTGAAGCCGTTTGCGCCCGGCCTGCGCACCAACCTTGTCATCACCACCGACCGCCGTAGTTACCATCTGCAGCTCGACAGTACGGACAAGACCGCTATGGCGGTTGTCTCATGGACGTATCCGCAAGACGCACTTGCGTCGATGAAACGCGAGATCGAGGGCCGCCAGACCGTCGATGCTCAGGTGTCTCTCGAAAATATCCGTTTCCGCTATGCCATCAGCGGAGACGCGCCGCCGTGGAAGCCGGTTAGGGCATTCGATGATGGATCGAAAGTGTACATTGAGTTTCCTGCCCGTATCGATCAAGGCGAAGCGCCACCGCTATTTGTGGTGGGGCCGCAGGGTAATAGCGAACTCGTGAACTACCGCGTGCGCGGTAACTACTACGTCGTTGATCGCCTATTTGCCGCTGCCGAGTTGCGGCTTGGTCAAAAGCCGCAGCAGGTCGTGCGTATTAGTCGCACGGACTCCGTCGCCAGAGCAGACGGGGAGAAAGCCGGTGGTTGACCAAAATCACAAGCCTCCGCCAAAAGCGGAGCCGGAGGAGCTGGTCCTGCGATCTCAGCCGCGGCGCGTCATCCGCTTCAAACGCAACCTTCTTGTTGGCACAATTGCTCTCGGGTGCCTTGGCGTGGCGACTGTGATGGCATTTGCGCTTCAAACGCCCTCTCGCCAGGAAGCCAGCGGCAAAGAGCTGTACAATACGGAACGCAAGACGACGGCGGACAGCCTGGCAGCGCTTCCGTCTAGCTATGCGGAGGCGAAAGCGCCGCCTAAGCTTGGCGAACCTTTGCCGGGTGAGCTCGGAAAAGCGGTGCTCGCTCAAGAGCGCGAGCTTGGCGTCGTCGCCGACGAAGGCGGCTTCGGACAGAACGAGGAGGCGAACGCCGCGCGGGCGGAGCGTCTGAGGCGCGCCCAATTGGCACGCCAAGCCAAGGAAGCCAGTGTTTTCTTTCCGCTTTCACAGAGCCGCGGCGCCGGACAAGTGGCGCAAGCCGGAGCGTCATCAGGTCAAGCCGCTTTTGCTGGAGCGGATGGCGGACGTCTCTATCTCGACCCCGATCGCGACCAGAATAATCAGCAACGTAAGTTGGATTTCGTGGGTCAAGCGGGAGATCGAGGAATCAACACTCCCGAACCACTGCAGGATGCCGTCTCGCCCTTTCAGGTAATGGCTGGAAGCGTGATTGCGGCGAGCCTGGTCACCGGGAACAACTCGGATCTACCGGGAACCGTCGTTGCGCAAGTCACCGAGAACATCTTCGACACCGTGTCGGGGAAGTATTTGCTCATTCCCCAAGGCGCCCGCTTGATTGGCACTTACGACAGTGTCGTAGCATTCGGCCAGAAGCGCGCGTTGCTTGTCTGGCAACGTATCATCCTTCCCGACGGCTCATCCGTCCAAATCGAGAACCTTCCGGCAACCGACCCGTCCGGCTATTCGGGTCTTGCGGACAAAGTTGATTTCCACACTTGGCAACTCCTGAAGGGCGTTGTTCTTTCGACCTTACTTGGCGTCGGGACGGAACTTAGTATCGGCGATGACGAGAGCGATCTTGTCCGAGCCATCCGTGAATCGACTCAGCAGAACGTGAACCGCGCCGGTCAGCGGATCACCGAAAAGAATCTCAACATACAGCCGACTATCACTGTGCGGCCCGGCTGGCCGCTACGTGTCATCGTTCACAAAGATCTGATCCTGCGGCCATACAGAGGATAGGAGGACGTCCTATGGAGCTGAAACTCGCTAAGTTGCCTGATCGCACACCCGTAAAAATCACCGTGGCCGTGTCACCAGAGTTGAATAGAGCCCTACAGAATTATGCAGGCGTCTATAAGGAAACCTACGGCGAGGAAGAGAGTGTGCCGGAGCTCATACCCTTCATCCTGGAAGACTACCTAAAGTCCGATAGGCGGTTTTCGAAAGCCTTGCGAAGCAAAGTTTGATGGCGCCGCCTAGGCCTGCGCCATGTCAGTCCTGATAGCCTCGCGCACGGCCAGCAGCTCATTCGGCAGCGTTCGCTGTAAGCGCAGGCTTTCCTCGCCACCGCGTAACCATTCCGCTTGCTCGACGGGATCAATCAGGATGGCAGGCATCGCTCGTTCGTGGACCGGTCGGACCAGGTCGTTCGGGTCTGTCGTGAGGAAGGCATACAAGTGCCAATCGTCACGGTGCACACGCTCTCGCCGCGGCTTACCGGTTTGCATCAACCGTTCGCCGCTCCACGGCCGCCAAACGCCGGCAAAGCACGGAACCTCATCGGAGGGCGTATGGAACCATGTCGAATTTCTCACGGGCTCTGCGAACGCCGTGAACGGCACCAGACAACGGTACTCAGCGCTCACCAGGTATTCGCGGTTTACGTCCTTCCACCAGCGGCTTTTGAGATTGCGAATGTTCGTGATGGGGACGTTGTCCTTCGCGGGCGGAAAACCCCAGCGGACCATCCGTAGCTCGAGGCCACCGCAGTCCCTGTTCACAAGAATCGGCGCGTCCTGGTCGGGGTATACGCTATCGATCGGGGCGAGGTTATCGGTCGCCGACGTGGTGTAGAGCTCAAGTTCCATCCGGGCGGCTAAGGCCCTGATCTGGCTAATGGAACCTTTGATTTCGTACCGATTGCACATGGCCCGCAGACCTCAGTCCTTGACTTCAGTGTTCTCTTTTTGTTCTTCTCGGCGCCCTTCTTGGAGTGGGACGATGCGACGGGCCGAGACGATTGAGAGATTGTACCTGGATTTTGACGGCTTTTTCGCCTCGGTCATGCAGCAAGCCATGCCCCATCTGCGGGGGCGGCCGGTCGGCGTCATTCCATTCGATGGCTCGGCCGCGGATGCCACGGTGGTCATCGCCTGTTCGAAAGAAGCCAAAGCGCTCGGATGCTCGAATGTCATGCGCGTGCCTGACGCCCGAGCAAAGTGTCCCGACATGGTGTTCGTCACGCAACGGCCGGATCTCTTCCGCCGGGCGCATAACACGCTCGTCAATGAGATCACCTGTGAAATCCCCATCGAAACAGTCAAATCCATCGATGAGCTGAGCTGTGTTCTCGACAAGTCGACCATCGCTGAGCCCGAAGCGCTCGCGGCGCGTATCAAGGCTCGCATACGCCAGAATGTTGGCGACCAAATAACGTGCTCTATCGGTTTCGCAGCCAACCGACTGTTAGCCAAGGTTGCTTGCAAGATGGACAAGCCAAACGGCGTGACGATCTGGCATCCCGAGAATATGCCGACGCCTTTGCTGCCGCATTCACTGGAAGTGATCCCCGGCATCGGCGCACGGATGCAAGAACGCCTGAGCGCGGCGGGCATTGTTTCAATGGAGGATCTTTGGAAATCGCAGCCCAAGCAACTGCGCGCCATATGGGGCAACGTCAACGGCGAACGCATGTGGTATGCGCTTCATGGCTACGATGTGTACGCGATGCCGACGGCGCGCGGGATGTTCGGGCACGGCCGCGTTTTACCGCCGGACAAACGCGATAGCAAATCAGCGTCGGCCTTTTCACGGGTTCTCCTGACCAAAGCGGCGCGGCGCATGCGGCGCGACGGCTTTTTCGCAAGTAAACTCTGGCTGGCCCTCGATATGCGCCATGGCGCCTGGTACGCGGAGCGCGACCTTCCAGCGGTGAAAGACGATCCGGCCTGCCTCGCGGCGTTAAAACTGCTGTGGGATAAGGCTAATCGCGAGCTTCCGCCACGACACGAGATTATCCGCGTGTTCGTCAATCTGTCGGAACTCTCGCCCGGAAACGCTCGGCAGCTCGACTTACTGATCAATGATGATGCCGAGCGCCAAAAGTGCGAGGTGCTGACCGACACCATCGACAACCTCAATCGCAAGTTCGGTAAGCGTGTTGTGACGTTGGGTGAGTGGACGCCACCCGGCGAATACGCGGGCGCCAAGATTGCCTACAACCGTATTCCGTCTGCAGAGGACTTCATGTGACGTATTTGGAGGATATCAAACTTCGCGACTTGGAAGACGGAGTCCTGTTGGAGCTTGTTTGCTTGAGATGCCGATATACTTGGATCGAGAATCCCGTGCAGGTGTCGTTAAAGGTCGATCACCGCGACGTGCGGCTCGATGAGGTTGCGAAGCACCTGTCCTGCAGAATGCGTCACTGCCGCCATGTTGGTGTAAAGCTCTCAGTTGTTCGCGCCGGCGACACTAGCGGGTTCGTCGGCGGCATGCCCTAGGTGCAATGAAAAATTTGAAAAGGAGCGCGCAATGTTGAGTCCGCGGGAATGGGTCAATCACATCGTGTCACACTCGCAGAGCGACCCGATGAGCACAGAAGATGTTTTGAAGAGCCTTGAGCGCAACGTCGGGCAAGGTCCGCAAATGCTCGAGCGCGTGCAGGGTATCCTGCATTATATCGATGGTGAGTTGGTTGAACGAAGAGGTGGCCAGATCATGCGCGACCTATGGTCGACGGTGGCCGACTACCAAGAAAAAGTTCTCGAAGGACAAGCCGCTGCCTGAAAAGCGACCGTGGCGGGCTCAGGAACAAAACGTGTGCGAACAGCCCTTTGCTCCGCTTGGTGGCCTCTCAAGTTTGCCCGTTTCTCGGGTGACCCCATTGATTCCATTGGCGATATTTACTGCGAAGATCGGGTATGATACCCATTCTGGATCGGATCGGGTGCCAGCCCCGACTTAGGACCCGTTTATGCGCTACGTCGGCACACCTGTCGCCTCATCTTTAACCGGCCTCTCGATTGAGAAGCTTCGGGAGTGGACGAGCCGTCGCGCCTTGGTGCCGGCCGACGTGCGACCCAAGAAACAAGGCTCACCTGCCCAATTCAGTTGGCAGACCATCCTTGTGCTTAGAATTGCCGCGTTGCTGAGGGAGAAGTTTCACTTAGAGCTGGAAGCTCATAAGACGTTTTTGAACGACTTGCGTCAGCACTTACGGAAAACTTCTTTCATCGCGCTATGGGGGCAGAAGTTGGTGCTCAAGAGCGGCGGAGAGTGGACGCTTGTAAGCGAGAGCGCGGATGCCAGAGATGACGATGCGCTCTTGATTTGCCTTGATCGCCACCTCGCAAGCATCTCCGTCGGTTTTGCGCTTCCAAATCCTACAAACAACGCTGGTCAGCTCGACCTGTTCGCTCTGCCGTCGGTAGTTGGGCTGTCAAAGCGAGACGTTCCTGAAGACCTGGTTCGTCGCGATTTGAATCTGCCGGTGAAGCGGCGGTCGGCATGACGTCCGCTCTTCAGACCTGGTTGGAAAAGCTCGGTTATGCCGCTGAGCCGACTGTCCTCCATCGACGTGGAGAGGTTGTGCCAGAAACGCATCCCTATGCATTAGAGATAAAGGCACTGCTAAAACCGGATGGCGCCATCAGAGCACAAGCAGTATTCGATGTTGAAGGTGTGCCCACGGTCGTGTTCGTCGGTGGCGACGACAAGCCGCTATCTCAAAATGCATTGGACGAAGCGCGCAAGAGGATCTGGAACCAGAACCTTGCGACAGTCGTAATAGACGTAAAGGGGGAGCGTGCATTGGCGCTTCCCGCGCGAAAGCTAGCCAATGCTGGCGAGCAACTAGCGCTGAGCGAAGCGCGTCCAGATGGGCCGTTCTCAGCCGCAGATATTACGTCTGCAAATATCTCACGCCGCGAACCAAAGTGGTTCGACATAAAAGCGCGCGTCGATCAAAAGTTGCTTTCTAATCTCTCGACCACGGTAACAAAGCTGACGGCGTCAGGAATTCATAAAACTCGCGATGAAGTGGGACGTCGCAGGTTGGCGGAATTGCTGATGGGGCAGTTGCTCTTCGTGAGCTATCTGGAACACCGCGAAATCGTAGGCCAAACATATCGTCAACGGCGTCGCGTGGACGAACTGCACAGCCTCGTCGATGGTGCCAATCGTGATGGTATTCGTAAGCTAATCGATCGACTGTGCACCGACTTTAATGGTGATTTCTTAGGAGATGATCGGCACGACCCTTGGGCGGCACTGAATGACAGTGGGTTTGAGCTCTTAAGATTGTTTCTCACCCGTACGGACATGCAAACAGGCCAGGGCGACTTCTGGAACTATGACTTCAGCTACATTCCGGTAGAACTTCTGTCGGGATTGTATGAGTCATTCTTGTCGCCCGATCAGCAAGCCAAAGATGGCGCATATTATACGCCGCGAAACTTAGCGATGCTTGCCGTAGATCAAGCGTTTGTCACATCACAGGACCCGCTGGAAGAGACAATCTTTGACGGTGCTTGCGGTTCAGGGATTTTGCTCACGACGGCTTATAGGCGTTTGATTGCGCTTTCTGAATCTCGTCTCCGTCGGCAAATTGGATTTGCGGAACGCGGAAAACTTCTAAAGGCGCGCATATTTGGCGGCGATGTCAATTTCATGGCGTGTCGCGTCACAGCTTTCAGTTTGTATCTATCGTTATTGGAGGGCCTTGATCCCGCCGATATCTTGGAGGCGCAGGATCAAGAAGGTGTGAAGCTGCCGTCGCTGGCGGAATCAAATCTATTCCATGGCGCAAAGAGTGCAGATTTCTTTGTTGATTCTCATGCGCTGGCAAATAAGCGCTTTTCTCTCATTGTATCGAATCCACCGTGGACAGAACCCGAAGGGGCGGACGTCACGTCAGCAGATGTTTGGGCGGAAAAGTCAAAAGCACCTTTTGTGCGACGACAAATCGCCGGAGCATATGCATTGCGAGCCTCAAGCTACCTGTCGGAGCACGGTAGGGTGTGCCTTATCCTCCCGATTGGACAATTTCTCGCGCCATCAAGTGAGTCATTCGTGTCTCACCTGCTAAGTGTTTATCGACCGCATCGGTTGATTAACTTCGGCGATCTGCAGGGCCTGTTGTTTCCTTCCGCAGAAAATACGTGCCACGTGTTCATTGGCGAGAAGCGCGGAATTAACGGAACCGGACATATTCCGTTCGGAGAAACGTTCGATTACTGCGTTCCGAAAGCAGACATGAGTTTGTCTCTTGGCCGGTTAACCATGCAATCGGCCGATCGCCATGTACTTCAAACTCGATCAGTTTCGCAGGTGCCAACGTTGCTCGTCACAATGATGTGGGGCGATGCAAATGATTTAGCTATTTGGACGCGTCTTACGGCACGAGGAAGCTTTCAAGATTTCTGGAAGGGGCCGAAGACTAGCCGGCGCTGGGTAAATCGCAAAGGCATCCATCTTCGCGACAAGAGCCGTGAACCTGTGAGTGCGGCGCCGCTAAAGAAAATTCCATTCGTGCCAATCGCAGCTCTGAGTGCTGGATCACCAGTATTGCATCCAGATCTCCTAACGCGGTGGCCCCAAGCCGAGACAGAAGTGGTGGGGCTCTCTGAAGACGTTATGGGCGTATTTGACGGCCCTCGCGTTCTGTTTCCAGATGGTTTTTCTAAACAGGAACACAGTGTACGGGCAGTGTACTTTGACGGCCCCGCGTCATTTACGCATAGCGTCGGAGTTATTGCCGGGCCCAAGAAGGACGCGGCGTTACTACAGTTTGCTGCCGTGTATTTGCGGTCAAGTTTGGCTCGATATTTCCTCATGATGAGAGGTTGGAAAATGCTCTGTGAGCGCAATGGCGTTCACTTATCTGATGTCGAAGCATTCCCATTCTTCGACGTTAATCATGCTCCTGATCCGGATGCCGCTTCAAAAGCATTGGCAACCGTAACGGCTCATATGCAAGCGCTGAAAAAAATCCCCGAGCTGCAACAGTCCCAAAAGTATCAGGATATCAGGAATGATCTTGATAATGCGGTATTTGAGTATTTCGGGCTGACGAAGGAGGAGAGCATCCTCGTTCGTGAGACTGTGGAGGTATTGATGCCATCAATACGTCCGCGGAGTTTTAAGAGCTTGGATACGCCTGCCCAACACCGAGCTGAGAAGAATGACTTTAAGAGCTATGCAAGAGCACTTGGAGAAGCGTTAACAGACTGGCGCAAGCGTACTCGCGGAAGGGGAAGGTTTGAGGTCGGGGTTGTCGTTAATACTCCAAATCGAGCTGGCCCATTTGGAATAGTCAAAGTTGTTTATGCAGAAGCTCCCACAAATGGGCCGAAGGTAGAAGCGGCAATAGACGATGAATTGGTTCTAACTACCCTAAATAGTTTGCGCGCGGCTGGATTGCGGACAATTCCTGTTGGTGATGCTCTTTCTCTCGTTCCGGATGCGCACCTTTGGATAGAAGGGGCGCTATATTTGGTGAGACCATTGAACCGTCGGAGTTGGACGGTCCGGCAGGCATTGCGTGACGCAGAACATATTGTTCGGTCTGTGCAGTCACGATCGAGTTCGCAAAAACCTCTGGAGGTTGCGTGACCTCTGCGAGTACCTGGTTTTCTGCATTTCCAATCCAACCAGCTACAGAAGCAGTCGAGGCGCTTCAGGCCGCTTGGCGCTATTTCGCCGAAAAGCCGCTTCCAAATTTCAATCCGAAAACCAAAGAGCCTGAACTTACTAAAGCCCTAAAAATATATGTTGAAAACGTAACAGCCAGAGAACGTGGATTGCTCGGAATGTGGGCGGCCGAAAACGTAATTGGCGAAGTAGACCCAACTACAGGAAAAATCATTGAAGAGCGACGGACAGACATCGTTTATGGATGGAATGACAACTCTCAAAGTCTGGAGCTCGTATTCGAATTCAAGCGCCTTGGGCGGCAAAAAAGCGACCGCAAGCACTACCTTGGAACTCGGGGGTTAGGGCGGTTTGTAAGTGGAATTTATAGCAGGCGGCAAGCTGTCGCCGGCATGGTCGGTGTGTTACTCGATCCGGAGACCGAAGTGATTCCGCCGCTACTGAAAGCGTTCGAGGATTCCGATGTGGCGACGGAACTTCGACTTAGAAAAACGGCCGCTGGCAATCCTTACGATCAGCCCTCCGCACTATTTAAGGCTGCTGATTTTGACACCGAACACGAACGGGCGGCCGATCTAGCGCCTACGCATGGACATATTCGGGTGGCTCATTTTTTTCTGAAGTTTGGTTACCCGACCAGTACCAAAAAAGCCAAGGCCAAAGCTAAGCCGAAAGCTTAGGACGTTGAGCTACTGCATAAGCTTGATTAGCGCATTCAATAGGTCGCCGATTTTGCCGAGCAACCCCGTAATCCAAAGCACATAGATAGATGGAGCCCAAGCGACATGGTTTCCAATCTTTCTTCCAATCGCTTTTCCCGCTTCCTTAACGGCTTCCTCGGTAAAAGTTGCTCCTAACTTTAGTAGCCAGGCGCCCAACCGCGACCGCTTGGCTTCCAACTTCGCTTGCGAATTTTGAATCGCTGAAATGTCGGCGCTATTCTTAGTAACGACCGCTTTCAATTCAGCTAGGTCCGCGGAGAGCTCCCTCCGCTCTGATAGGTCCAGAGGTTCGGGATCTAGTCGCTCAGGTGGATTGTTATGGCCAATGCCTGGAGATGTGTCCTCCGGTCGTACGAGCGCAGCTTCGAGAGCTTCGATTCGGTCTAGTAGTTCGGCCTTCAGTTCCTCAATTTCTTGGGGTGGCGAACTCTGATCATCCTCGGGTGGTTGCTGTCGATTGGAGTTGGGAACCCAGATACTAGAAATCCGCTCTAGGTGAGCGATTGCATCTGTGACTAGGTCATCGCTTGCGGAATCCGCAAATATGTTCTCGATGATATCTCGAGTTTCGTAGGGGCCTCCCCAAATATATTGGTACCCGCCTTCGGCGCTCTCATAAGGAGTGGACTCGGCTGGGTCTTCAAAATTCTCGAGAAACCATTCTCGGATTGTCCTGATGGCTTCGTCCCGTGCCATCCTACGGAGATTTTCCGGAGGCATGGTGAGCGGATCGAGCTGTACTTCATCCCATTCGGACAACGCAGCGGCTTTTAACTCAGCCGTGTCGATGTATTCTCGATCCTCCAGACCAAGTCCGTTCCGCAATATGGTTATGGAGAAGCGCTTAAATTTTCCGAAAAACTCTGCGAGCGTCAGATCGAGCCGTACACGCCGAAGTGGGATGGGGTCTTTTTGAGCCGAAAGCTTGGCCTTCAAGGTATCGAAGTCGCCCCGATTGGAAATAAGCGCGGTGACGAATGGCTCTTCAATAGGGCGGCCGGGATGGTTCTCGCCCAGCCACATTTCGACTCCGACGAGAAATTCGTCCTCCCCTAATTGATCGATAGATTGGAGGTAGTCAGAGAGATCGCCCCGGAAAATATCATCGGCTGCCGCTGAACCCCGCCAATCTCCGTATTGCACGCTTGCGCGTAGTCGCGGCATCGCCTTTCCCCCGTGCGGAGATGGGGCGCCAGCGGCTTGGGCGATGGGCCTACCAAGATCCGTGAAATATTCCGTACAACACTACCCAAAATCGCATTCGGTTCTGCACGGAAAAACAGCTTTTGAGACGGCTTCACCTGGATCGTTTTTGGTCCAATTCTGGTCCAATCGGCTGGTAAAACGGCCTCAAAGCCGTTAAACTGGCTTCGCTTCAAACCGCAGGATTGTGTAGCAAAGTCAGGCGTCTAGCGTAGATCGGCGTAGATGAGCGAAAATGGTAAAAAGTGCCGTTTCGCCCTTTCACGGCGGTAACCGGGGTTCGAATCCCCGTGGGGACGCCATTTTCTGACGCCGTAAAACCTAGCGGTTTTCCGTAGCCTAGGTTGGACTGAAGAAGGCAATCGTATCACAGATCGTAGCAGTGGTCCGCGCCTGAACGGGCCTAATGTTTCTTATTGGGCAGTTCGGGATCAGGGGCGAACTGGATTACCTCGGGGCTACGTTTCCCGGCGGGCAACCGCTCAAACACCCGAAAACCGGAGTACGGCGGGAGAGGCCTTACAGCCCGTATTTTGAAGGGCCCCGTAGGAGCTTTAACTAGTAACGCGGGGCGTTCCGTACTGCTCTCTCCTAAGCGAGCAACAGACGCGAACGCAAATGCGCCGACTATCACGCAGCCAAAAGCCATGCGAATAACCTTAGGTGACGCCATTTGACGTGGCTCAGTGGGTTTTTGCGCTTCGCAGCCCGGGCATTGGGCCTAGACTCAGCACCAGTGGATTACCCGGGAATTCTATCACATCAGGGCAGTCCACGACGCGAAAAGGGGATATTTCTAGCGTTTGGGGGCGAACAGATTGGTTAATAAAGACCATGACACTTAAATCAATCGCATATGGATTTCTCGGTCTCGGTAAGAAGGCCGTCGTCGAATGCGACTTCTGTGGACGTCAGAGTGGTGTGGTTTACTACCAACTTTGCAGGCAGTGCTCTGGGCGCGATCTAAGTTCTATTCGCTATCGAGACTTGGAACACAGTCAGTCGACGCGAGTGGAGGATGTTCGCGACGCGAACGCCAAATGCTCTTATTGCCGATCCCTATGCGCGGAACCCCGACACCTCTGCCTTTATTGTGCCAATCTGCACCCCGATAGCACCCATATAGATTTTCGAAGCAATAAGCCTGACCTAGGTCACGGCATCGCTTCCTGCTTTAAGTGCGGAGGTATCCAAGTCGTCACAGAGGACGGAGGCACGTTCCGGTACGAGTACTGGAAGGTTGGCGAGGATAAGCCTTGTACCGAGCCTTACACGTGCCTTGGCGAGTACGAAGTGGTCCGGACGAGGCAAACCGAATGTAAGCATTCGTGGATACAGATCGCCGATCATCGTACCGGCAAGCGTGGAAGGTACAACATGAACTCCTTAGCTACGGGCTTATGGCAAATTAGCGATGTTCAGCTCCAGTACATGCGCGAGGGGGGCGAGTACTTGTGGTGCAAAAAGTGCGGTTTATTCCGGTATCTAAATCCGAGTAGAAGGCATCTGCTACCAAAAGAGGGTCTAGGCGATTGATGCTTTGATTATCGTGTGGAGGTGGTCAGAGCGTTCATTCATGAACACCCTGACCTTTTCCACTAGTCTCGCCTGAACTTCTCGTTAGTTTTCTCCAGGCGTTTTTTCCTGCCCTGTTCGAGCGCTACCCTCTGACCCTCGGAGATTGGTCTTTTCTTTTTCCATGGGTCCTCTCCAAGGCGAAATGGCCAGGAGGGGCATTTCTTACACGCACAGAGCTTTACTTCTTTTGGACTTCCTCCGCAGCAATCTATGCATCGCGCCCGGAGAGCCTGTATAGGCTTCAGAGGAGCATGACCTAGTTTGCGGAGGTGGGCGGGAGAAGGCAGATGCTTGTTGCTCATGCTAGCTCCTGGCCGTGTCCGAAGGGATTTAGGAACTGCGCTAACTCCAGGGGTGACCGTAGTTCGACAAAGCCACCCCGTTTGCGCTCTGCCCGCGTGAGGCTATGGCTGAGCCCTATTCGTTTTCCCTGAATACGGCCCTGCGACCCTTTCCCCCGGTCGTCCACCCCAAGCAATTGACTAAGCCGTGTGCGGCGTCCACCGAGGTTGACGCAAACGGCGTGATCCATGCCCTTGAGCATGTACTTGAGACAACCAATTCGCTGGGACTGCGTGCGACATGCAGACGTTCTCGAATTTCCCCAGACAATGTCTCTGTCGCTTGCACCAAGCCATTTAGCGAACCGGAGTCTCAACTCGCGATACAGGCGGCTCGGCACATGCATGAGCGCATGAAAGTGCCTCCTTTCGCTCCGTGGATTTTCGAAACAATAGATGTAAGCGCATGGAATTCCATGGACTCGACACCAACGAGAAAATCGCTTCATCAACTTCTGAATGATCGAGCGGTGTTCTGACTCCGTCGGAAAGGGAGGCAGTTGTTTCTTGATCGATACCCACGCTCTCAGTGGGCTAACTCTGTCGCTATAGGCGAGAGCATTTATCGCGTTGCAGACCGTTGTGGCTGCAATGCAAGATGATACATAGGCCATTAAATCTCTTAAGTGCTAATACAGAGTCACAACCGCCCTCGCTCAAGAAATTGAGCAAACAATGTCGAAGTTCGACGGCGGGTGACGGTTAAATCTCTCACAATTGGAACATTCCAAGGCGCGAGAGCGGAGATGCAGTGGTTGACGTCTTGTGCGAAATGCATCGAACGACCTTGCATGCATCTATTTATGTTGGCGTAAACTAGCTCATTTTCTAATTCTCCTTTCCTGCGTTTGTCTTAGCGCTCACCGCGCCAAACGGCTTCGCTGAGTCCAAGAATAGTTGTTTAGGGTCCCATCGCTTTGCATTGTCTCGCGCTATTCGAAACGCCGTAGTTTACGAATTAAAAAATAAAATTGGCGGTGGGTCCCATGCAGCACTACCTACCCCCCGGTACCCCGGGTGGCCCACGCCCCACCACGTGACGCGCGCCGGGACCGAATTTTTTCATCATGCGGCTTATGGCGACGCCGGGACGAGATGGGCGTGACTGACCCCGAACCTGACCTGCTCCATTAAGTCATGAAGAAGCCGGGCTGCGACTGCGTTATCAGGGTCACCATAGGTGCGCGTGGTCTGCGAATTTCCTGCGTGCCCAACGAGCGTCTGGATATCTGGCACTGATACGCCACTGTCTCGAGCAGCTTGGATAAAGGTATGGCGGAAGCTATGGAAATTCAATTTGGGATCGCTCAAGCCGCAACTATCCAGAAAGCGGGCAAAGAACTTTCCTAAGCTGTTTCCAGTTTTACCTCCGAAGATTGGCTGGCGCTCGGGCTGACTTTGAATGAACTCGATGACGCCGAGCTGCATCAAACCAGAGTGGACGGGAACTTTACGCCGTCCAGCATTGGTCTTTGATGCTGCGATATCGAACAACCAAACGCCATTCCGGAAAATTAGACGCTCTCGTGTCAGAGCCAGGATTTCTCCCCGCCTCATGCCGGTATAGAGTGCAATCAACGGAAGCCAATATCGCGCGTCCCTTGTGCGAGTAGTGCCCGGCACATCCCAGTGGCAGCCATCGTAGCCGAGAAAAAGAGGTTGACTAAAAATCGTTGTAAGCTGCGCGCCGTTGAACGGCAGAACTTTATCGCGCGCGTTTTCCGGGTCGGCAAAACGCATGTCGGTCGCCGGATTGTTCGAAGCGAATCCCATCTTTACGCAGTATTTGAACAGGCATGAGAGCGAGCCGATGTATGGGTCGCGCGCCGTAGGTTTAAGTAACGGTAGGCGTTCTCCGGCGGGAAGTGCGGCTATTTCAGCGACCGAAAGAGAAGGAAATCGCTTTGAAAAGTTAGCGGGAAGCTTCGCTAGCAGGTCACGAAAAGTCCGGACCTGCGGCCTTGAAATGGTTCCGACGAGCGTGTCCGCTCCAAAGTGCGAAGCGGCAATCTTGAGTTGGGCCTCGTGCTTGAACACGCCGGACTGCCCTATTGAGGAACGCTTTTCCTCAATAAATCGAGAAACGGCTTCGCTAAAAGTTATGTGCGCGATCTGCGCCGAGGCGTCGCTCGCTACGGTCATAGCAGCGGGCCGCTGTTCCGGTTGGAAAAGGCGGTCTGATGGAGACCAAGTCAGGGCACCGCCTAACCCTGAGCGGAATATATGCGCGGTAAACGAAGCGTTCTGCTGCCGAGCCTGAAGCAGCATGAGTTCAAGAAGTCGCTGCTTGCCTTCGGAGAGGGTATGCCCTTCGGAATTCAATATTTCGACGGCTGTTTCTCGTACCGATCCAAAGCGACGGTCAGCAATGGCTTTCCCTATTTCGCGTTCAGCCGCATCGAAGTCCGCAGCCAGCATTTCCCCGATGGAAAACCCGGGCGGAGAGGATGACGCCCACGCCAATGACGTCGAGGCATAGTGCTCCTGAGAGAGCGCGTTGGATTTTTGAAGGTGACGACGAGCAAGGTCTAAAAGGGCTTCCGATGGAAGCTCCGGGCATCTATCGCACAAGTCAAATAACTCGAAGTATGTCGTTTTAACCGCCGATAACCGCCGCTCTGCTTCCATTCGGTGTGCGGTGCGGAGACAGAATATTATCTCACGCCGTCCCAACCGGCCTTGGAGGCGCTTCGGGACATAAATGCGGGCTTCGTAGACATAAATGTGTCGCCGTTTGCGCGCCGTCAAATTAACGGAACGTAATTTCTCTGCAGATCGTGGCACCTATCGTACTCCCTTGCCTTTCGGCTTGGGAAAACTCTGGGTTTTCTGGCGTTTTTCGAACTATTGGCGTTCCATCCCCGTGGGGACGCCAATATTTTCAGCAAGTTAGTGACTCTTGGACTGCTGAAAACCGCGGCGTACGGCAAATTTACTTCCATGAGCTGCGGAACGGTCCGGCGCGAGTACATGTCTCGCTCCGCGCATTATTGGTTACGTATTGCGGATTGATCCCTTCGGACCATCCTGGAATGAGGCCCCATCGCAAGAGGCTGCACTGACGGCCTCCTGCGTTCGCGGCGATCTCAGCCGCCATCACTAGGCCTCGGCGGGCAGGATCGCGTGTCGCCGCACGTAGGATGTGACTTCGAAGCCTTCCAGCTGGGTAAATCCCAACGCCAGGGCGTTCTCGATGACCCGCGGCGTGTGGCAGTGTAGCAGCACGCATTTATCGAGCCCAAGATCGGCGAGGCGCCACTTCTTGTCGGCAAGATAGGCCGCTGCATCGAAGGACTCGCTGTCGAGCGGTAGAGAATTGCGCCATTCAAACTTGTATTGACCGTTGATCGCGGGCAATTCGCGTGCCGCGTCTTCCAGATGATCGATCGGAACGGCATCAATCACGACTGTCAGGCCCGCGTCGCGTAAGCGGTTGACCGCCTCACCGGCGGCCTTGGGAAAAGCGTGGATTTCGTGAAAATCGAGTTCGCATGAAAGCCGCGACGCTGCAGCGTCGCTTAGTTCATGGAGAAATCCCGAGAACGCGTCAGATAGGACTGTACGTACCAACAAATTTATCGAGAACTTGCCTTGATCGTTCTGACGCTCGCGGGCGAAGTGCGCGAGCATTTGCCGATCAAGAAGTCCTGCCACTTCGCTAAACAACCATGCACGGCCATGAAACCTTGTTTTTGCGACGCGCGCGACTTCGCTCATGTCAACCACGAGCTCTCTATGGACCACGGTGGCCTGCCCATTTCCCGTGAACGCATATACAGGGCGCTCACGAATGATGTTCGACAGGTCGGCATCCCGTAAAATCTTTTCGATATCAAGTAGCGTGTCGAAATCTCGAAGACGTTCGGAAGGAGAGGGGTCGGAGATATGTAAAAGGTGCGCCTCGGTCCCCGCTTCGGGCTCCAAGGCCGCAAAAAGGAGATAGGATTCGTTTGGAATCCGAAAGGCCCGGAATTTGAGCGAGCCCAGATGCTGACCAACCATAAATTCGCCGATCCGCGTGAGTTCCTGCGTGACCGCAGGCGCATTTTTCTCGTCAGTGATGAGGAGGACGTGAGACGAGCTGTAGGCAATCATCGTGTTCGGCGGTGTGTTGCCGATCTGAATGATCTTTGCGCGAAGCGAATGGCAGACAGAGGAGCTTGGGCCCCCGTGAGGCAGGTCCAGACTCACTGATACAACGACCGCCTGTCCTCCGAGGACGCGGTGTTGCTGGATTTCCTTCAGGAGTTCATTGCGGGTCTGTGGGCTCATTTGCTCTTTCGTCGATGTGGCTCGAAGACCCTGCGAAAGCCGGTCTCGCGGGTGGGTGAATTGCTGCGGTCCTGCGCTATAGCCCCTGGCCGCGAGGCCGATGATAGTGCCGCGATAATTTGAAGAATTGATCGAAATCAATTCACTAGGCATTGCTCCCCGGGATGATCGTGGCGGAGGTATTCACCGATGCTGAATTTTAAACCGGCGGCGATCATCGGCTTTATCGGCGGTGCGGCGCTCTTTGTCGGGGCCATTTTCCTGACAAGCAATACGCCGCTGATTTATCTCAATCTCCATGGGGCAATGATCGTTGTAGGCGGAACGATGGCCGCTTCTCTGATTGCGTTTCCTTATGTCCAGCTCGAGAGCGCCTTTGTACGGGCGTGGCAGCTCATCAAGAAGGACCGGGCAGTCTCCAAAGGCGACCTAGAACGCTTTATCCGCGTCGCCGGCCTTCGCCAGCAAAATGCCATGACCAAGATTGAAGAAGAGATCAAACAGACCAACAGTCCCTTCGTGCGCACGGGACTGCAATTGGTCATTGACGGCCTTCCATCGGACGACGTCGCCAGCGTCCTTGAACTCCGCATGAAGAATCAGGAATTGATAGAGCGGAACGAAGCCCTGGTCTTCAAGACGATGGCGACATTTACGCCGGCTTTCGGCCTCGCCGCGACGCTGATCGGTCTGGTCAACATGCTGTTTATCATGGGCCAAGGTGCGACGGCGCAGCAGGTCGGCTCGAACATGAGTCTTGCTCTCATTGCGACGTTCTACGGCGTTGTTCTCGCCAATGGCTTCCTGCGGCCACTCGCAACGAAGATCGAACTGAAGACCCAAGATCGGCTGCGGGTCATGGCGACCATCGTTGAGGCCATCCGCTGCATCTCGGAAGGCCGCGGTCCAAGTCATGTACGCGAGGTCTTATTCGCGCTTGTGGCCGACCATGGCGATGAAATGGGACTGCGCGACACGCTGGTGGCGATGACGGAAGCGGACCTGTACCAGAGCAAGGCGTGAGATGAGCGAGCAAACGAAGGTGCCGCCCCCAAATGACTCCCCGTCTCAGGAGGCCCATTCTGAATCGGCTCATCCCTCGCCGGTACAGCCCGTGCCGGGTCCGGCCGCGCAGCTGCATAATGCACCGCTGTCGCCTTACGGAATCCTCCATCACGGCGCGCCACCGGTCAAGCGAAGCAGACGTCCGCGCTATTGGGGCGCACCGGCTGCGGACGACGGCGTGATAGATGTTTGGCTGATGAGCTACGCCGACATGGTGACGCTGCTCATGACGGTCTTCGTCGTTCTCGTCCTGTTGGCGGGTACCTCGAAGCCGGAGGCGAACGGCGGTCCCGGCAAATATGAGGGGATACGCGGCTTCCTGAACAACATCTTCGAATTGCGGGCCATGTCGCCGTATTCGGACGAAGGAGATTACGTCGTCGTCGGCCTTGAAGGAAACAAGACGGGCCTAACTCCGGAACGAAGAGCGGGCCTTTCCGTCATCAAGAGACAGGATCTTGACCGTATCCAACGCCGTCTCGACACACTGGAACACGTTAAGCAGGAGTTGGAAAAAGCGAGGTTGGGCGACTACATCAAGGCCGAGGCCGCGGGAGACGGCATTCGCATCGACATTCCCAATCCAGTCGTCTTCGGTGTTGGCGGCATTGACATTGCGCCTACCGGTCTTGCGCTCTTGCGCGCGCTCGCGCCGATTCTTTCATCTGGCGACTTCTCGATCGCGGTCGAGGGTCATACCGACAATTCCGCCGTTGCGGACCTGGAGCACTATCCTTCGAATTGGGAACTTTCGTCAGCGCGAGCAGCAGCGGTCGTTCGGTTTTTGATTGGGGCAGGAGTCGATCCGAGCCGTCTGGGCGCGACGGGCTATGCCGACACCAAGCCGCTTGTGAAGAACGACACAGTGGAACACCGGGCTCAAAATGGGCGCGTCACGTTCCTGTTGAGATACTAGGAATTCACGGGAAGGCGTCTAGTCATGGATGGCGGCCATTCCGGGAGTAACACGCCTCAGGTATCAACGCCATCCGGCGCCGGCAGCGTTGTCGCGGTGCGTCACTCGGTTGTGGACGTCCGCTTTGCCGAAGAGTCGCTGCCCGATTTGAATGAAGCCCTGCTGGTAACAACAGGCGATGGGCGCACGCTGACCCTCGAGGTCCAGCATCACCTCGACGCCCGGCATATTCGCGCACTCGCTATGCAAGAGACATCGGGATTGCAGCGAGGGCGACGTGTGGAACGGACTTTCAATTCCATCCAGGTGCCTGTCGGCGACCCCGTTTTGGGCCGTCTCCTGAATGTATTGGGTGAGCCCGTTGATGGAAAGGGCGCGTTACCCGAGGACGTCCTGCGGAAACCCCTGCACAGTCCAGCGCCGCCCATTGCCCGTCAGGCTGCCCGGCTGGAACCGTTCCTCACCGGCGTCAAAGCCATCGACTTGCTGGCTCCGCTGGTCCGTGGCGGTAAAGCCGGGCTCTTCGGCGGAGCGGGTGTCGGCAAGACCGTCTTGATCATGGAACTGATCAGCAGCACCATCGAGCGGCACGCGGGATACTCGGTTTTTGCAGGCATTGGCGAGCGATCGAGAGAAGGGCACGAGCTTCTCAAGGAACTGCAAAAAGCCGGCGTGATGGATCGCACCACGCTCGTCTTCGGCCAGATGAATGAGCCTCCCGGCACCCGCTGGCGGGTCGGCCTGACCGCGGTTTGCGTTGCAGAACACATCCGTGACGTGATGAAGCGCGAGGTGGTCCTGCTGATGGATAACGTCTTTCGCTTCATTCAAGCTGGGGGAGAGGTGTCGGCGGCGCTGGGGCGCATGCCCTCACGTGTGGGATATCAGCCGACACTGGCGGCGGAAGTCGCAGAGCTGGAAGAACGCATTGCGTCGGTCGGCGCGGCCGCCGTGACCTCCGTCCAGGCGATATACGTTCCAGCAGACGACTATACCGATCCGGCCGTGATGACGGCCTTCAGTCACCTCGACTCTTCAATCGTGCTCTCCCGCGACATGGCGAACCAGGGTCTCTATCCAGCGATCGATCCGCTGCAATCCTCTTCGATGCTCCTTAATCGCGACCTTGTCGGCGACGAGCATTACGCCTTGGCGCAGGACGTGAGAAAGGCCATCGCGCGGTATCGCGACCTTCAGGAAATCATCGCGCTCCTCGGTATGGAGGAATTGGGGAAGGATGACCGCCTGGCCGTGAGCCGCGCAAGGCGCATCATCCGCTTTCTCACCCAACCCTTCGACACCACCACGGCTTTCTCTGACCAGAGCGGATGCCACGTTCCGCTTGAGGAGACTCTTCGCGGCTGCAAGCTCATCCTTGATGGGGCCGGAGACGACCTCCCGGAGGCGGCCTTTTATATGGTCGGAACCTTTGCTGACGCTCAGATCAAGGCGCGCGGGGACGTCGCAAAGTCATGAGACTATTGATCGCAACGCCCATGGAGATCGTCGCCGACTGCGCGGATGTTCAAAGCCTTGTGGCTGAAGACGAAACAGGATCGTTTGGAATCCAATCCGGCCACACCGATTTCCTGACCGTGCTCTCCATTTGCGTGGCGGTCTGGCGTGACAAGACGGAGAAGGCTCACTACGCGGCGGTCAGACACGGCGTGCTCAGCGTCTCGGATGGCAATCTGGTGAGAATACTCACCCGGGAGGCGGTGCTGGGTCCCAATCTCCAAGAGCTTCAGAGAAATGTACTTGTGCGTTTTCGCGAGACCGCGCGGCTCGATATGAACGAGCACGCGCGCGCGACCGCGCTGCATGCAGCAGCACTAAAGCAAGTGTGGAATTTTTTGAGCCCTAATCAGTCAACAGAAGCTCCCATCGTGTAGGGCTATCGGAACGTGAAAGAACCGGACGCAGGACAGGACGATCATCTCGAGGCCGCGATTCAACGCCGCAAGGCGCGGGATGAGTTCTGGCGCGCACACGGCGAGCGGTCGCTCGCCAAGAATTTTGCCTTGATCGGCGTCCTCGGTTGGCTCGTCGTTTGCCCAATGCTTCTGGGCGTCCTTGCCGGCCATTGGTTGGACCAACATTTCGACAAAGGCATCACTTTCACCGCTGCGTTCGTTCTCGCTGGCGCAGCTATTGGTGGATATCTCGCATGGCAGAGGGTTAACAAGGAATGATCGGCCCATTCTCCTGGACTCTGATTCCGGGCGCGGTGATCGGCGCCGCCTTCGGCTATGTATTCGTCGTCTCGCTGCGACACGAGGTCAGCAGCCGTCTGGAAGGCGCGCTTGCCGCCATCATTCAACGGTTCGCACGATTGTTCGCCGTTGTGGCCGTGTTCGGCCTCGCCGTCCAAGCAGGAGCGGCAACGCTTGTCGCCACATTGGCGGCCTTTCATGTCGGCGCTCTATGGGCGCTCTTTGGAAGGGCGAAGCGTATATGAACGCGTCCTCGCCCCTAAACTCAACGCCTCTGTTTTACGCTGGTCCGGTGCCCATCAGCGCGCAGGTCGCTACGACATGGGCCATCATGGCGATTCTTATTGCGATCAGCGCGGCTGTCACGCACCGGCTGGAAGAACGCCCCAATCGCGTTCAGCTCGCCGTCGAAAGTATCGTCTTGGGAATCTGCGAGCAGATTCGAGGTGTCATCAATCGCGATCCAGTTCCATACCTCGCGCTTTTGGGTACGCTTTTCATCTATATCGCCTCGGCAAATCTTTCCGCGATTATTCCCGGCGTGCATCCGCCGACGGCCAGTCTGGAAACGCCTGCCGCGCTCGCCATCACGGTGTACTTTTCGGTCCACTACTTCGGAATTAGAGCGCATGGATTGAAGCGATACCTGAAGGGGTACCTCCAGCCCAATCCGCTCTTGCTGCCGCTCAACATCCTTTCAGAAGTGACGCGGTCATTCTCCCTTATGGTCCGACTATTCGGAAACATGATGAGCCATGAATTCGTCATCATGATCGTCTTCGCGCTGGCTGGCTTGCTGGTGCCAATCCCGTTTCTCGCGCTCGCAATCCTGATCGGCCTCATCCAAGCCTATATCTTCGCTATCTTGGCGACGGTGTTTATCGGCGGAGCGGTCAATGCGGACGCAACCTGAATTTTAGAAGGAGCAAATAAATGGACGTCCAGACTCTCAGTATCATCGGCGCCGTTGTGGCCGTCTGTTTTGGCGCGGTGTTTCCCGCGCTCGCGGAAGGGCGCGCGATCGCTGCCGCCCTCGATGCGATCAGCCGGCAGCCAGAATCCGCGGGTGTCGTGTCTCGCACGCTCTTTGTCGGTCTGGCGATGATCGAAACAATGGCGATCTATTGCCTTGTCATCGCTCTTCTCCTTCTTTTCGCAAATCCCTTCGTTCACTAGATCATGCACATCGACACCTGGTCGCTGGCTCTCCAGACCGTCAATTTTCTGGTCCTGATTTGGCTGCTGCGGCGCTTCTTGTTCCGCCCGGTGCTGAATCTCGTCGATCAGCGGCGCAAGGCGTTGGAGGCGACGCTTGCCGATGCTGCCTCTCGGCAGGCCGAGGCGGCGGCGCTCGGAAAAACCTATGCCGACAAGCTTGCCGGTCTGTCGGAGGAGCGCGAACGGCTTCTCGGTGAGACGCGTTCTGCGGCCTCGCAAGAGCGGGCGGAGGTACTGAGCCGAGCGGAGGGCGAAGCCCGCAAGATTGTTGAATCGGGTAAGGCTGAGGCGGCAAAAGAATTGGGCACGTTATCGAAACAGGTCGCGCAACGGATCGGCTCCTTGGCGGTCGACCTGGCTGAGAGAATTTTATCGCAAACGACGGGCGCAAATGTGGATGATGTCCTTTTTCACCGTCTGGAGAAGGGGTTGTTGGACCTGACGCCGGACCAGAGAGCGTCATTGATCACGGAGATTGATAAGGATGACGGCCTAGTCATCGTGACCGCCCGCGTTCTCAGTCAGAACGCGCGATCACAGCTAACGGAGCGTCTTACGAAGTTTGCCGCTCCATTTGCCAAAGCAAAATTTGCGGTCGAACCCGATCTCATCGCCGGTGCCGAAATACGATATGGCCGTGGGGTAATGTCATTCACTTGGCGTAAGACTCTTGAACAGTCACGCCAACTTCTAGATGCCGAGAATGTCGTTACTCAGTAGCATTGATCTTCACGTCCAAACGCTCAGCAACCGCGCAAAAGGCCTCATCGCCGCGCCATCGCTTGAAGAGTTTGGACGCGTCGAGAGCATAGGCGATGGCACGGCGCTGGTGTCAGGGCTCGGCGACGTTCAGCTCAATGAAATCGTGATGTTCGAGAACGGGGCGCGCGGTCTCGCGGCGAGCCTCGAAAGCGCGCACATCGGCGTAATCCTGCTCGATTCGGCCGCTGGATTGAAGGCCGGTGGCCGTGTCCAAAAGACGGGCGAAGTCGTGCAAATCCCCACGGGAGAACAACTCCTCGGCCGGGTCGTCGATCCCCTCGGAAGGCCGTTGGATGATGGCCCTCCGCTCATGAAAACCGTCCCGCTCCCAATTGAGCGGCCAGCTCCGCCCATAATCGACCGCGAATTCATCGCCGAACCGCTTTCGACGGGTGTCTTGGCAATCGATGCGCTGATCCCCTTGGGAAGAGGGCAGCGCGAACTTATTATCGGTGATCGAGGGACAGGAAAGACGACGCTCGCAGTAGACGCTATTATCAATCAACGTCGCTCAGACGTTGTCTCCATCTATGTGGCAATCGGCCAAAAAGCCGTTTCCATCCGCCAGGTTATCGAGACGGTCAGGACGCATGGCAACATAGATCGGTGCATCTTTGTCGTGGCTCCCGCCGACGCCCCGGCTGGGCTGCAATGGATCGCTCCATATAGCGCATGCACCATCGCAGAGCACTTCAGAGATAATGGCGGCCACAGCCTCATGGTCATCGACGACCTGACGAAGCACGCCAATATCCATCGGCAGTTGTCCCTCCTTCTGAGGGATTCGCCTGGTCGAGAGGCCTATCCTAGTGATGTTTTCTATCTTCATGCCCGTCTGTTGGAACGCGCGGCGAAGCTCGCTTCGTCTCGCGGTGGCGGCTCTTTATCGGCGCTTGCCATTGCCGAAACCCAGGCCGGCGATATCAGCGCGTATATTCCGACCAATCTTATATCGATCACGGACGGTCAGCTTTATTTGGACACGCACCTGTTCTCGCAGGACCGAAAGCCGGCGATTGATATCGGGAAGAGTGTGAGCCGCGTCGGCGGCAAAGCGCAGCCTCCGGCGATCAAGAGGATGAGCGGCAGCCTTAAACTTGCTTACGCCCAATTCCTTGAGCTGGAATCATTTACACGCTTTGGGCACGTAACCGACACAGGCGTCAGCCGCGAACTCGCGCATGGACAGCAGATACGGGCGATGCTGCGGCAGCCGCAGTGGCAACCGTTGTCCACAGCGGGGCAAATTGCCGTTTTGGCCGCAATCCGCGATCGTCTATTGGATGACATAAAACTTGAGAGCCTGCCGGCCTTGCGAGCTCAACTCGATCAGAAATTGTGGAGTGAAAATAGCGCGCTTGCCTCTGCGCTGGAAACGGGCGCTGTTCCTTCAGCAAGCGATGAAGACGCACTGAGTGCTTGGTTGAAGCGCTATATTTCGCAGTGGCGTACAGGCGAATCCTAATGCGCCGATACACTGAATTGAAAGAACAACTCGGGAGCCTCCAAAATCTCCGTCAGGTCGTAAGCGCGCTGCGGTCTCTCGCCGCGGTTCGCTTGCAGGAAGCCCGGGCGACACTCGCTTCAATTCAAACTTACGCTTCGCACATCGATGGGAGCCTGCGCCTCGCGAGGCAGCCAAGACCGGGACTTGAGGATAGGACGACCGGATCGATGACGCTGGCAGTCGCATTTATGTCGGAACACGGCTTCGTCGGCAGTCTGAACGCAAAGATACTCGACGCGATTGCGGATGAGCTGACCGGTCGAGACCACAGAATTATCTCTGTTGGCACGCGAGGAGCACAGGTCGGCCGCGAACGAGGCTTCAATATCGAGACAACGCTTCCCGCGCCATCGCACGCATCGACCGCTCTGCCACTGGTAAATTCCCTGACGGAACAAATCTATGTGTGGCTTGCGCGTGGTGAGGTCGGCAAGCTGCTATTGTGTTATCCGCGGCCAACCGTGGATGCGGAATGGGAGGTTAATATCCGCTATCTCCTACCGCTGCCCGAACTCCAGCAAGACGATGGGCCCGAAAGGCTGGCGCCGCTGACATACGTCGAACGAGGTCGATTGGCGGCTGCGTTGGTGGAAGAATGGCTATTTGCGGAAGTAATGCGGGCCCAAATGCTGGCCTTCGCCGCTGAAAATGGCGCCCGGCTCACCACAATGGAATCCATTCACGGGAATATTGCGGAGAAGCTCGATCGGCTTTCGCAGCAGACAAGCGCCATACGCCAAGAAGAGGTGACGACGGAACTCATGGATATTATCGTCGGTGCCCAAGCGGTTCTCACAAACCCCGCGCAGGACGGCGCTGCTCACAAGGTGGGCTCGTAAGATGTGCGGAATTTGGCGGTTTCACCTGGGGCATTCGGCTTGCCCTCTGCCTCGCTGACGTGACGACCTAATTGCCGTCTGAGCGCAGCCTGGCTGCGAGGGTATCGCGGAAGTCCTTGGGCATTGCGCCGACAACGTCGCCGAAAAGTTTGACCCGGCGGCGTAAGGCGTAAAGCTGATCCAGCAATGAAAGGACGACGGGCAGGGCCTCCTCGTTTATCTGGAGGTCGTCCCGTAATTCCCTGATCAGCCTGACCCTGGCGACGTCGATCTCCTGGAATGTGTAGTGGCCCAGACGGGAGTCCGGGCGCACCCATTCATTGGCGATCCAGCGCTCTAAATCCTGCCTGGAAAGTCCAGGAAGCTGGGCGACGAGAATGTCGACTGTGATCATGAGCCGGCGTCCATGCTTTGCCGCGGGTTTTTGACCTGATCCGGCTTCCAGGATTTCAAAAAGTCTTCCAAGGCGGCATCGGGGGCGCCGATAACAACCCGTAAGGTGATGTGCAAGTCGCCTGCGTCGTGACCGCCGTGTGCGGGCACGCCCTTGCCGCGCAGCCGGAGTCTGGTGCCGTTGTCGGAACGGGGAGGGATGCGTACGCGAACCGGGCCGCTCGGTGTCTCGACCTCAACGTGGCCGCCAAGGACCGCTTCGTTCAGGGAGACGGGAAGGTCCATGCGGATGCTTCGGCCATCGCGGACAAAATGGGGATGAGGGGCCACATGCACTTCGATCAGGGCGTCGCCGGCGGGCCCGCTTTTCCAGCCGGGACCGCCTTGGCCGCGCAAACGGAGGATCTGGCCGTCGACCGTGCCCGGGGGAATGGTGACGTCAAGCGCGCGGCCGTCGGGAAGGGTCAGACGCCGCGTTGCCCCGTTCACGGCGTCGAGAAACTCAGTTTTCAGCGTGAAGTGTTCATCCGATCCTCGGTGCGGCGCATCGCCTTGCCGTCCACCGTTGAACACCGAACCGAAAATATCTTCAAAGTCTTCGGACGACCAACTTCCGGCGTGAGGTCCTGTCCGATCGTACCGGTTTCCATGCTGCCCGTCGGCGTGCTGACGGTATGACGCGTGCGGGGCGCGCTCTTGGCCGGAGGCGTCGATTTCGCCGCGGTCAAACCGCCCACGTTTGGCGGGATCGGACAAAAGTTCGTAGGCGGAGGCGACGGATTTGAAGCGCTCTTCCGCCTTTGAGTTGCCGGGATTGAGGTCGGGATGATGCTCCTTCGCAAGTTTGCGGTAGGCCGCCCGGATCTCCTCCTGACTGGCGCTACGCGCGACACCCAGCAATTTATAAGGATCTTTCAAAAGTCCGGCCCTCGTCAGTTCCGGTCAAATGCGCGCTAGTGCGCCGTGGACGGTTGTTGCGACAGGCTGGCCAGATTTTGCTTCACGGCGGCCTGCAGCTTTTGGAACGCACGGTTCTCGATCTGGCGGATTCTTTCGCGGCTCACGCCGAAATCAGCCCCGATATCATCCAGCGTCCGGGGATTTTCCGAAAGGCGCCGTTGCTCGATCACCGCGCGTTCACGCGCATTCAAAGTTGCCAACCCAGTTTTCAGCAGCCTGAGGCCTAACGCGCGCTCTTCATTTTCCGCCAGGACCGCTTCTTGCGACGGCGCCTGATCGATGAGCAGGTCTTGACGTGTGGTCTCGCCAAATTCGCCAACAGGCTGATTGAGTGATTTATCCGGGCCCGAGAGACGGCGATTCATGTCGACTATTTCTTCCGGCGTAACATGAAGCCGCTCGGCTATGACATCGACTTTCGCCGGCGGGATTTCGCCGTCCTGGTAAACACCCAATTTTGATTTCAACTTACCAAGATTGAAGAACAGCTTCTTCTGCGCGTGAGCCGTCCCCAACTTGACCAAGGACCACGAGTTCAAGACGCACTCGTAGATCGCCGCTTTAATCCACCACATGGCATATGTCGCCAGTCTGAACCCCCGGTCGGCTTCAAAACCTTTTACGGCGCGTAAAAGTCCGACGTTGCCTTCCGAAATCAGGTCAGACAGGGGGATTCCATAGAAGCGGTTCGACATCGCGATCTTGACGACGAGGCGCATATGGCTCGTGACGAGCTTGTGCGCGGCTTCAATATCGCCGTGTTCTTCAAGCCGTTTCGCAAGCTGATATTCTTCCTCCTTGCTCAACATCGGGAACTTCCTGATTGCGGCAAGATACGCAGCCAGGCCTTGTTCTGATGCGATGGCGGGGAGGCGATTGGGCGACAAAGCAAGCTGTGTCATTTCGGCGCTCCTTCGATAGACCGAATGCTATGGAGCCGTAAGCGGTGCGACCTTGATCGCAGTCAACCCTCGGGCGCCGTGTATGGGCCCATTGTCACGGCGGCAGCTGATCCGCGGCCGCCCACCTGCTCGCGCAGCAGGGCGAGCATTTCGGTTTGGCTCCTTGCAAGAGCTTCAAGATGCTCTATCCGCAATGCGTCGATTTTCTCGTGCAGCGCTAATATCTCAAGTTCTGCTTTGAGGTTCACGCGGTAGTCGTCACTCGCGGCCGTGCGATCTTTTGCCGCCTGCCTGTTCTGGCTCATCATGATGATCGGCGCCTGCAAAGCGGCCAGCATGGAAAGCAGGAGGTTGAGGAAAATATAGGGATATGGATCGAAGACCAGGATCCGCTGACCAAGCAGGCCGGTATTGATGATCATCCAGGCGACGAGAACAAAGAGAAACGAGAAGATAAAAGCCCATGAGCCGCCGACCGCGGCGACTTTATCGGCCAGACTCTCCCAACGTGTCGGACTGCCGTCACCCGATTCCGCGAGGCCGGGGCTCACCGGGCGGCGCTTGGCAAAGTCGTTCAGAACGCGTTGTTCAGAAACGTCGAGGTCATCCCAGCTCATGCCGAGGAGCCGCGTTGCCAGCTCATTCACGTTCACCTGGCTCATGTTCGTTATTCCCTGGCAGGCCGCCCAAATGCGCGGGCAACTGTATGTTTATGAGGGCAACTCTGGCCTGAGGAAGGCAAGCGAACGTTGATCAGTATCAATCAAATCGCCACGTTTACCGCTGGCCGACAGCCTTGGCTCGATGCGGGACATTTGAGTAGGGCCGGTCAAAGCGAGTTGCCGGGCGGCGCGCCGCCCTCATGAGTTCCTCCGCCACGAAGGCAAACCCGGCATTTTAGGGGTTTGCGGACATTGATCGCGGTCAATGTCGGGGGCATGGGGCTGCGGTTACTGATAGTCACTTGCTTCGGTGCGCCTATGCTTCGGTATGACTTAAGATGACCAGCGACGTCCTCGAGCGCCTGCGCGGAGATCACAGGCGCTGCGAACGATTTTTCCGCGCGATCGAGGGCGAATGCGCACGTCTCGAATCCGGGAAAGCGGCCGACATACCGCGTCTAAAGGCGATCACCGAATATCTGGGCAAATACGCCTTCCCGCGCCACCATGCGCTGGAAGACGCAATATTCAACGAACTCGTGAAGCGTCTACCAAATTTCCGGTTGGATATTTTCGATCTGCCCGAGGACCATCATACAAGCAAGCAAGAGTTCATTAACTTTATGATCGCCGTCGGTAGGGGGAATGGCGAAATCGCCGAAACTGCGCGCTCTTTTGTGGCCAATGAACGGAGCCACTTCATTTCAGAAGAAGAGATCGTGTTCCGTTACGCCGAAAAATATCTCACCCCGGAGCAATGGGCCTTGCTTGGCAAAAGCCTCCATATCGTGGAAAGCGAAGATGGAAGGCCGCCCGCATTGGAGCAGATTGCGGATCTTCTCGCTTAGGACCCTTGCGCGCTCATAACCATGCGCACGAGCTCGGAAAGGCTGCGGGCTTGCATCTTTTGCATGATACGGGCGCGATGGGTTTCCACGGTGCGGATGCTCATTCCCAGCTCGTGGGCGGTGATCTTGTTGAGCTTTCCGATCACGAGGCACTCAAGCACTTCTTTCTCGCGTGGGGTCAATGACTCTATGCGTTCCGCGGCTTCTCCACTCACCTTTGCGGCGGGCGCGGGAGCATGCCGTGAAACCGCGGTATGTACGGCATCGATCAGAAGTTGATCGTCGAAGGGCTTCTCGATGAAATCCGAGGCGCCTTCCTTGATGGCCTGAACGGCCATCTGAATGTCGCCATGACCGGTTATGAAAATGAGCGGAAGGTTATGGTTTGCGGCTTTGAGGCGCTGCTGCAATTCAAGGCCGTCGATTCCCGGCATGCGGATGTCGCTAATGATCACGCCGGACGTGGCCGAAGGAAGGACGTCCAGGAAATCGCTGCCGGACTTGTGGGCGCGCACCATAAAGCCCGCTTCCGCGAGGAGGATCGTGAGTCCCTCCCGCACGCCTTCATCATCATCAATTAGGTGAACAATAATCGGATTATTTGCTGCCATCGTCGGCCTCATCAAAAGCGCGGGCTAAGGTAAAGCGGAAGATCGTTCCTCCCTCAGGATTGTCTTCAGCATAAAGTCTTCCGCCATGGGCCTCGATAATGGTCCGGCAAATCGCCAGACCTACGCCCATTCCATGTTGTTTGGTCGTCACGAAAGGCTGGAAAAGTCTTTCTTTGACCTCGGGAGCGATACCGGGGCCCACGTCGGTCACCGAGACCTCAACCATATCGTTAATCAGGCGAGTTGAAACCTGGAGGACGGGCTGGGCCACGCCGTCCATCGCTTCGAGCCCGTTTCTAAGGAGGTTCAAGATGACCTGTTGGATCTGCACCTTATCCGCCAGTACGGGGGGTGTGTCGGCCAGGTTAACTTGTACTTTGGTGCTGCCAAACTTGTTGCTGATGCGCGCGAGTGAAATCGCTTCATTGACCATGATGTCAACGGGCACTTCGACCTTTTCGGTGTCGCCGCGCGAGGCAAAGTCCCGCAGCCGGCGAATGATCTCGCCCGCTCTCAGCAGCTGCTGGGCGGCCTTTTCCACCGCATCGCGCGCCCGGCCGACCGCTGCCGGGTCGCCGACCTCCAGCATACGCCGCGCGGCTTGCAGGAGGGTGCTGGCGCCGGTCAGCGGCTGATTGAGTTCGTGCGCAAGGGAGGACGCCATCTGTCCCATGCCGCTCATGCGCGAGACCTGAAGCAGCTCGTCCTGCATCTCGCGCAATTGCCGTTCGGTTGTTTGTTGGGCGGTGATGTCGTGGATGATGCCGACGTAGATACTCTCGCCGCCGAGTTTGCCTTCACCCACCGACAAGTACATGGGGAAGATCGAGCCGTCCTTACGTTGTCCGAAAACTTCACGTCCGATACCGATAATGCGCTTTTCGTGCGTTTTCTGATATCGGTCCATGTAGTGATCGTGCTCTTCCCGGTAGGGCGAGGGCATCAGGACACTGACATTTTTTCCGAGGACCGCCTCCTCGGAATATCCGAATTGACGCTCCGCTGACGAACTGAACGACTGAATCCTGCCGCGCTGATCGATCACAATGATAGCGTCCGGGACGGTCTCAAGGACGGTTCTAAGTCGCGTTTCTTGTTGCTTGAGGACTTCAAGGGTTTCGAGGTGTTGGCCGATATCCTCCGTCAGCGTGATCACGCCGCGGATCGTGCCCAAAGAGTCATGGAGCGGGGCCGCCGAATAACGGATACGGGCTTTCGAGCCGTCCTTGCGCAGGCGCTCGATCTGAATGTCGTGAATGACGCGGCCGTTCAAGATTTGATCGAAGAGGGCCGTGAATACCGCGAGATCCTGCGGCGCGTCCGGGAAAATCTTTCCGATCACCTCTTCCGGCGCATACCCATAGAGCCGGGTCGCCGCATCGTTCCACGTCGTGATACAGCGGTTTGTATCCAGTCCGATGATTGCGCTTGGGGAACTGTCGACGATCGCACGAAGCAGCTCATTGGCCTCGAGGAGGGCATTGGCGCTCGTGGGGTCTGTCGGCACGCGATCGGGACTCATAGCACTCCAGGCGCCGCAAAATGCCACCCGGCCTTATATGGCCCTCGAAAGCAGCCCATTCGCTCCGTCCCCCGCCGGCAAAATAACCGGCGTACGTTTCATTCCCACCGCGGGCGGCTTCACCGCCAGCGTCAGTCGCCAAATTCCCAGTCACACTATAGCGGGTAAAAACTAAACTGGCTGCGGGAATTTATAGTGGTCCGAATCGCTAGCGCGTCCCCGGGCGGGGGGACCGCCCAGGACACCGGTTTGGAGACGATTCTAGGCGGCCCGTGGCGCGGCGGAGCCAAGAGCGGCGCCAGCGGCCGGCGACGATTGGTTCGCCGCGGCGGATGCGCGGCCGGGGCGTCTGCTCCAGATGGAAACAAAACCAAGGGTACCCATGAAGGCGGCGTATACGATCAGCACCAGCGCGAGATACGCCATTTCACCGTTAGACATCTAAATCTCCTGAGACGATGTGAACGGGAAAAATCTAGATGGCCGAAGCCGTGCCCCGCGTTGATTGCCGTCAACGTTGGCGATTGCGATCCAACATGGCATCGACGCCAAAGAGGAGGAGGAGGATTCCGCAGAGGACCTCGGACGTGACGATCAGACGGGCAAGCGAAGTCACCGCAATAATGTCCCCAAAGCCAACTGTCGTGAGTGTCGAGATGGAGAGGTATAAGCCATCGGGAAACGTCAGCGTTCTCGCTGCGCCGTTGCTCAGGAAGTGGGAGGAGGGGCTCATCTGATCGTAAATAGTGTAGATGCATCCGTAGATGATCGTGATGAGGAAATAGCACGTCAGCAGGGCGAAGGCCGGGCGTGCCAGCCTGGCGGCATTGTGTAGAAATGCCCGGAAAATGAGGCCGCACTCCATGAGGAAGAGGGCAATGTGTTTGCTTGTGATCCAAGCCACCAGACCGATAACGGACATGGAGATGATCAAGGCGATATCCTGGGTATCAGTCGTCCACTCACGGATCTGAAGATATGTGGTGACAACCGCCACGATCAGAAGCGGCCCGACCCATCGCACCGCTTCCCGGAGCGGCACGTTCACATGGTGTTTGGTGCGATTGATCAAATGCTGGATTTGCCGGCGGTGCCCGAAGACGCCGGCTGCGAACGCGGCCAATGGCAAAAGGAAAGCGACTTGCACAGTGATCGCATGTGCCTGCGGGAAGTTCGCTTCAACGAACATCACATAGATTGAAGCGTACACCCCCACCGAATTGGCGAATATGATGCTGAAGAAGTCGCTGTCCGAAAAGACGATGTGAAACGCGCTGACCAGAAAGATAACCGCAATCGCCGTCGAGAAGGCCGTGACGGGACTGCTTCCGTGAAGGGCGAGCGCAATGGCGCCAAGCAGCCCGACAGTAAACGCGATGCTTCCGGCGAGGGACTTGCGATCCTTATGCGCATTTACTGGCGTCGGCGCAGGCAGGTTGCTGAGAGGCGGCGGCGTATCCGTCAAGATGCCGCCGCGACCGCCGCGGGGTCCGCGTGCCAGTCGGCGACCGAGCGGACTTTGAAGGTGCGTTCAACGCCATCGTGTTCCGTGATGGCGACATAGTCACCCGGCGTAAACCTGTGATGGTCGAGACGAAAAAGGGTTTCGTCGTCTTCATCGCCTCGCGCATAGGAAAATACCCATTTTCCGCTGCGATTGAGGACGAGGATACCTGACTCGACTTCCGTGCCGTTCTCGATGCGTCGCACCGTGCAGAGCTCTTTGGCGGCCGCCCACTGGAACCGATTGAAGTTGCCTTGAGCGTCCAAGGGGGCGCGGAAGATGTAGCCATGCCCTGGATCGCCTTCGGGCGCTCCGGGGTTGCGCGCGAGTTCGAGCGTGATCACTTTTAGCGGCATGGCGGGCTACTCCAATTAATGTGCCATCAACACGGGCAAGGGGGTGGCGCGTAGGAAGTGGTCGGTGACGCCGCCGAGCAGAAACTCGCGCGTGCGGCTATGGGTGTATGCGCCCATAACCACAAAACCTGCGCGCGCCCGTCGCGCCTCGTCGATAATGATTTGAGCGGTTTCGTTCTTGCGGTCTTCGACGACACGCAGCTCGGCCGCGAAACAGTGCCAGCCCAAGTAGTCCACCAGCTTTTCCGACGACATGCGCCCGGGCTTGAGATCGCCGACCTGCAGCACCGTGATCTTGGCGCCCTCGGGCAACAGATCCAAAGCGCGCTCGACCGCATTGGCGGCTTCTGAACTTCCGTTCCAGGCGATAATAGCATGCGACAGATCGATCGAGGTCGTGCCGGTGGGGACAATGAATGTCGGGCGGCGTGCTCCGAACAAGGCTTCCTCGACGACATTCCAGGCCGGCGGGCTACGGCGATTGCCGGGGGATTCCAACACAACCAGGTCCGTCAGCGCGCCGTGGGCGGCGATCGGCGCATAGTTGCCGGCTTCGTCGTCCAGCCACATCGTCGATCCTTGTTTGCAGACCGGATCGCTGACGATGGGAAGGTGGGTCGTACGCACGGCGCGGTCGAACTGATCTCGCGCTTGTTTTTGCCGATCCCGACGCAGTTTTTGCATCTCTTCGAAGAACATGCCGTAGGAAGCGCCCGGCATCATGTAATCGCCGGAGGGGTACATAGGACCTAAGTCATCCTCGTACCCCGCGGTGATATGCGCGCCGAGGGCTTTGGCAAGTGTCAGACCACAGATCGCGGCGTCACCACTGGCCGACTCACCGGTAAGCGGGAGCAGAATGTGTTTGATCGACATGGTGGTGTCCTTTCCCCACAGCGCACCACCTGCGCTTATACCACAACACAGGGTTCGCAAGACCTTTTTGTTGCCGCTCTTTTGATCGCTCGGACTCCACCCATGACTGCGGCAATGATATTCGCCCGCAGTGGTCGCCAAGGCTTCGCTCTCGAATGTATCCGGCAGCACAGTGATCCGTCCCCTGAAGACGACAACCGCCCGTTTGGAGGACGGGTCGTAACTGATCTTCATGCCGGGCTCGTAGGAGTGTTTCACTGGCTTAATTCTGTGAGCACTTGAAAGGGTGTGAGGGTGCATCCTTAGGCCGCTTCGAGTTTGTCCTCGAGCGCTTCCCGGTTGATCTTGATGCGATTGAGCGTCGGCTCGACAATGGCGCTCGACTTCTTGAGCTGCGTGAACGCACGGCTCACGGTCTCATGCGCGAGACCGAGATAATCGGCGATATCGACGCGGGTCATCGGCAGTTCGATCCAACCATCGTCATTCTCGGCGCGATCGGACATCGCCAGCAGGAACCACGCAAGGCGGTCATGCGCCGAACGGTGGCAAAGGCGGATCATGTGAGCGTAGGCGCTGCTTAGGCCCTTGGCCGTCAACGCCTGGAGTTCACAGGCAAACGCCGCATCGCTGCGAATAAGGCTATTGGTGTCTTTGCGGCGATAACGAATCAGCGTGCAGTCCTGGATGGCTTCGGCCGTGAATTCGTGTTGGGCGGCGTGCGAGAAGCCAATCAGATCGCCGGGCAGGTTGAAATCGCAAATCTGGCGGTGACCGTCGGCGACCGCTTTCACGAGGCGCACGGCGCCGGAGGTCACCTTGTAGAAGTAAAGGGCGTCATCGCCTTCGTGGAAGATGGTGTCTCCCGCTTTTATCGTCAGTTGGGTCTCGTAAGACCGGGCGGGAGCAGCCGGGGCCGCCAGAGTGGCCGTACGGGCCGACCAAGAGGCCTGCGGAGCCTGGATTTGGCGAGACGGGATGGCGGTCTGTAACATGGCGGGAACCCCCGGTTGGTGAAATCGACGGTCAAAGGGGTACGCCGGCGCCCGCGCGCTCGATACTTGTGGGTTGCCCGTCCGTATTTATACGGACTCTTTACGGAGGGGCCTCAGGGGCCTGGAGCGGGCTGCAAACTACGCAAATACGCAACAATATCCTCGATCTGCTGGGTGCTGATCTCAAGCGGCGGCATTGGTTTATGAGGCTGCATCAGGAAGGCGCGAATTGCGCCTTCACTCCGGGCCGCGTTCCGGGCGAGGGCGGGGAATGAGGGAATCCGGTCGTCTTGGGTCGCGCCCAGCGAATGACACCCGCCGCACCAGCGCGCGACGACTTCGCGCCCGCGCCCGGCGTCACCGTAAAGTTTCGCGGCTTGGCTCGCCGTTTGTGCGCCTTGAGCGGCGAAAGACGAAGCGACAAGCGACGCGGCCGCCAGCAGGTACTTCAGCGATTGCATGGTAAGTTCCTTCTCGTCCTAAGGCTTGGGCTCTCGACCGATGAGCGGCTCTCCGATGACAATGTGTTTGCCCACGAGAATCCTCGGGTTGAACGGCTTTCACGATAGAAGCTCGAGTCTCTCTAGCCGTTGATTAGAATCAACGCTCGGACTATGCCCGGTTGGTTGAATGCCGCGTATTAATTGGGGAAAAGATGTGACTGTCCAAAATGTTGCTGCTGCTTCAACAGCCAACCCTACGCTCACGCTGCGCCGCGTCGGTCTGCAAACTTACGGGGAATATGTTGCCTTCCTGAGCTCGGCGTGCCTGGCCTACAAACCTGAATCGTTCGCGAACATCAACAAAATCGAAGTTCGCAGTGCATCGGGCCGAACGATCATTGCGACGCTCAACATCGTCGAGAACGGCGACTTACTTGACCCGCTGAGTCTCGGCCTCTCGTCAAATGCTTTCCATGCTTTAGGAGCGCCCGAAGGGAGCCAAGTGGCGATGGACTTGGCGCGGCCGCCGCACAGCATGGATTTCGTAAGACGAAAGATCCGCGGTGAGGTGCTGCGGGCTTCAGAAATCGTAGAAATCATTTCGGATATCGCCAGCCATCGCTACTCGAAAGCCGAGATCACCGCCTTTCTCGTCGCCAGCGCGGCCTTCCTCACCACCGATGAAGTATTGGCCCTCACCAAAGCCATGGCTGACGCGGGCACACGAATTTCCTGGAACAAGCCGCCATGCAACTTTCAAACCGTGATGGATAAACATTGCGTTGGTGGAATCCCCGGCAATCGAACGTCCATGATCGTGGTCCCGATTGTTGCGGCCTGCGGCCTGCCGATCCCCAAAACATCCTCGCGCGCCATCACATCACCTGCTGGCACCGCCGATACGATGGAGGTGCTGGCGAATGTTGACGTTGATCTGGCGCGCATGCAGGACATCGTAGGCAAACACAAAGGCTGTCTGGTATGGGGCGGCCACGTGAATCTGTCGCCAGCTGACGATGTTCTCATCTCCGTCGAGCGGCCGCTCGGAATCGACACCCCCGAGCAAATGGTGGCCTCCATTCTCTCCAAGAAAGCTGCGGCGGGCTCCACTCACCTTCTTATCGATATCCCGATCGGTCCCACCGCCAAGGTGCGATCCGCGCGTGAGGCGGCCCGCTTGAGTAAACTGTTTCAGTTTGTCGGCCGCGCGATGGGAATCGAAGTCGACGTAATGTTGACGGACGGGACCCAGCCCATCGGGAATGGGATCGGCCCGGTCCTGGAAGCACGCGATGTGATGGCCGTCTTGAGGAACGATCCCGCCGCGCCGAGCGATTTGCGCGCGCGCGCGCTTCAACTTGCTGGTGCCATCCTGGAATTTGATCCCGCTCTTAAAGGCGGCGAGGGGCTACCCCTCGCGCGAAAGAGGCTCGAAAACGGTGACGCGCTTGCGGCGATGCAGCACATCATGCAAGCGCAAGGGCCGTCGCCCTGCACAACGCCGCTCGGCAACCATGTCGAAGAGATCCGCGCGATCAAAGACGGCACGGTCAATGGCATCGATTGCGAGCGCATCGGACGCATTGCGCGTCTTGCCGGAGCGCCGGTCTCCAAGGGCGCCGGTATCGATCTCCTGAAGAAAACAGGAGACCGCGTAAAGGCGGGGGAGCCGGTCTACCGGATCCACGCTGCGGTAGACACTGACTTCTTATTTGCAACGGAGATGGCGCATGCCGCATCTGGCTATGACATCCGCTAACACCATCGGCCGCTGGGTTCCTGATGCCGTCTATTCGTTCTCGGACAGCTGGAACCAGGCCCAGGCCTTGGCCCAAAAATGTGGTGCGCTCTACGGCGAATGCGACGTTCACCGGTTTCCCGACGGAGAAACGCTTGTCACCGTCGCCCCGGGGGCGTCTCTTGCCGGCCGTGTGGTCGCCCTCTACCGCTCGCTCAACGATCCCAACAGCAAGCTAATTGAGTTGCTGCTCGCGGCCGATGCGCTCCGTGCGCTAGGCGCGGAAAAGCTGATCCTGATCGCGCCTTATATGCCTTATATGCGCCAAGACCGCGCGTTCAAACCGGGTCAGGCCGTCAGCCAGATGACGGTCGGAAACCTACTGGCTGATAAATTTGACGGGCTTGTCACCGTGCAGCCCCATCTTCACCGGACGAAGTCTCTTTCGGCCGTTTTTGGCGGCAAGCCCGCACTCAATTTAGGCGCCGGTCGCGCCATCGCGGCGCATATGCAAGGCATGTCTGATCCTCTCAGTGTCGTTGTCGGGCCCGATGAAGAGTCCGAACCCCTTATTCGCGATGTCATCGACGTTCTCGGAACGAGCTGGTTCATCGCGCGCAAGGTGCGCCGCGGCGACACCGAGGTTGAGTTTGACCAGCTGAACGGGCGCGAGATCGCAAATCATCCTATTACGATCGTCGACGACATCGTCAGTTCCGGCGGTACGGTCGCCACCCTTGCCAAAGCCCTCAAGAAAGCAGGCGCGGGCGACATCACAGTCTACGCGGTGCACGCCTTATTCGATCAAAGAGCGGCAAACCTGATGGCTCGCGCCGGGGTTTCCAAGATGCGCTCCCTCAGCACTGTGTCCCACACGACGAACGCTGTATCGGTTGTCGATCTGATTTGTGCGGGTTTAGGGGTTAAGCATGACGGTTAAAATTACCTTCCACGGCGCATGCGGCGTCGTAACCGGGTCTTGTTTCGAGGTGCGCACGGACAAATCCGCCATCCTGATCGATTGCGGCATGTTTCAGGGCACAAAGACGATTAAAGAGCTGAACTACGGCTCCTTTCCATTTTCTCCGCAATCCATAAACGCGCTGATTCTCACCCACGCTCATATCGACCATTGCGGCTTGTTGCCGAAGCTCATGAATGCCGGTTTCAAAGCGCCCATGATCGCCACGAAGCCGACAGCGGACTTGCTCTCCTATGTGTTGCCGGACTCCGGTTACGTTCAGGAAACCGAAGTGCTGCGGCTGAACCGGCGCAATCATCAGCGAGGCCGGCAGGAAGTCGAGCCGATCTACACGCGGGAAGACGGTGAACGCTGCGCAAAGCACATCACCCCGCGGCCGATGAACAAGTGGTTTGACGTAACCCCGGATATTCGGGCGCGGTTTTGGGATGCCGGCCACATCCTAGGGGCCGCTTCCGTGGAGCTAGCGATTACCGATCCGAAGTTCGATAAGACGCGGCCCATGCAGGTCCTTTTCTCAGGGGATATCGGGACGGGCGACAATATGCTGCAAAGCCCACCCCAGTCGCCGGAGGGCGTGGACTTTCTGATCACGGAATCGACCTACGGAGACCGGAAGCGCGAGCGCCCCAACCTCGCGCGGCGGTGCGCCATTCTGCGCAAGGAAATCAAGGAGGGATTGGACCGCGGCGGGATCATCCTTATCCCCGCGTTCGCCGTGGAGCGTACGCAGCAGCTTCTCTTCGATTTGGATAGGCTGTTTGATTCCGGCCAACTGCCGACGGTCCCGGTTTTCGTGGACTCGCCTCTCGCAACAAAAGCCACGCGTGTCTTCGGTAAATATCTGCGCCTGAATCAAGAGGTCGCCCGCGCGGCTCCGTTCGACCGCGCCAACCTACGTTTCATTGAAGATGCGGATGTCAGCCGAAAGCTTGGCCGCTTGCATAGCGGCGCCATCATCATCGCAGGCAGCGGCATGTGCGATGCCGGAAGAATTCGCCATCATTTGAAAAACCACTTGAGCGAGGACACAACAACCCTACTCCTCGTGGGGTATCAGGCGCCGGGAACGCTCGGTCGCTTGTTGTCGCAAAACGTCCCGATGGTACGAATTCAGGGCGAAGACATTGCGGTGAGGGCGCGCGTCCGCCTTCTCGACGAATATTCCGGCCATGCCGATCAGGAAGGCCTTACGGCGTGGGTGAAGAAGCGTTTGCCGATCCGTCAGGGCGTATTCATTGTGCATGGCGAGGAAGGAGCCCGCGCGGCGCTTGGCAGCGCATTGGAGACGATCGGGCTGCCTCATGAGGCCGTTCACATACCTCAGATGGGTGAGACAGTCCGCCTCACCGCAAGGGGCGCAAGGATCGAGCGCGTCAGAGCCCGTGTGGATGTGGCGGCGACAGCAAATGCCGACTGGCACAATATTTACGCCGACACGGTCCTGACGTTGAGGCGTTCGCTCGATGAAGCGAAGGACGAGAAGAAGCGCCAGAAGATTCTCGCGCGCGTACGAGAGGTCCTTCAGACGAAGGGCTGAGGCACATGTTGTAATGGCGCGCAATTGCTGCGGCCCGGGCGATGGGCCGCTGTTATTACAATCAGCGATGCAATCTTTTCCAAAGAACGGCGAACGCGGTGCCCATTTAATAACCGAGCACGATGGTCACCGCGATAAGGATCAGAGCGCGCACAGCGGCAAACGGTTCGACCGAATACGCCGGCGTGATGAAATGGATTCAAAACATGAAATCGAGGACCGCCTGAGCTACGCCGGATGCGACGAGAGCGGAAGGCCAACGGCCCATCCCGTCTGCTTTATAGTCAGTATGTCCACCCTCCTCGTGAGCTCCGAAAGGGGTTCGTCCCGTGCTGCGGTCTTTTTGGGCCACCTGGGGAAGTGGGGACGAAAGAACGCAGGCGACGGGACGAACGCTCCAACCCTAAATGGCGGAGCGCGTCAGGGGCGTTGATTTCGGTCAAGCCGGCCAATAAGCGCCGCCCGTCAACCGGCGCAGTTTCGCCAGGGTCCCCCTTGATGACAATCAACGATGGAGTCGTGAGTAGCTTTTAGCTTCAGGCCATCACAGCGAAGAAAGGGGACCTGAATGTCCATCATGTCGAAGACAACCTGGCTCGCCATCGGCGATGGCGGTACGGCTCAGTTCTATTCCATCCATGCAATTCCACTCCGATTGACGAGGGTGCCTTCCGGCGCGCTTAAAGCCACGCGCAATATGACCCACGGTGCGGAGCACCAACCGCAAGCCTTGCACACGACTCACGTTGCGGCGGGCCGCGGGGATCATCAGCGACATGAAAATGTATTTGTCGAACACATTGCTGAAGCTCTTGATGCGGCCGCGCAGGATGGGGAATTCGATGAGGTGATTGTCGTGTTGCCGCCGAAGGCGCTCGCGCACTTCCGCAAAATCGTCGGCCCCAACGTCCAAAAGCGGATCAAAAAAGAAATCGACGGCGATTGGACCCATCTCGATATGCCGACGCTCGAACGCCATCTCGCCGCCGAACTTCCGTGACTTATTCCGTCCCCATGGTGTGACGGTGGTTGGTCTCACATCACCCTTCAGGCCGGCATAGGTGTTATGACAACGCGGAACCTTGAGCGGCTATTCCGGCCTCAATCGGTGGTGGTCATCGGGGCCAGCACCCAGCCCGGCAAATTGGGGAATACGGTCTTCAAAATCCTTCGCGGCGGTGGGTTTGAAGGGGCGCTCTATCCCGTCAACCCAAAGGGCGGAGAGATCGACGGCCAAAGGGTGTATGCGTCTATCGCGGATGTGCCTGCCGTCCCCGACCTTGCTGTGATCATCACGCCGCCGGCGACGGTCGCCTCCATCATCACGGAACTCGGGAGGCGCGGGTGCAAGGCGGGCATCATTCTATCCGCAGGGTTCGGCGAGGGGGGCCTGGATGAAGGATTGAGACATCGGGCCGATATTCTTGCTGCGGCGCGGCCGCATCTCTTCCGCATTCTGGGACCGAATTGCCTCGGTGCGATGGTGCCCTCGATGGGGCTCAATGCCAGTTTCGCGCGCACGCCCGCGCTTTTGGGTCAGCTTGCCCTCGTGGCGCAGTCGGGCGCCATTGCGTCGGCGCTGCTCGATTGGGCTCAGCCCCGCGGTATTGGATTTTCGCATGTCGTCACGTTGGGCGATATGGTTGATGTCGATTTCGGTGACATGCTCGACTACCTCAGCGCTGACGGCCAAACGCGGGCCATCCTGCTGTACGTCGAAGGTATCACGAACCCCCGCAAGTTCATGTCTGCGGCCAGGCGCGCCGCGCGTCTCAAACCGGTTCTGGTGGTTAAAGGCGGACGCAGAGCCGAGAGCGCCAAAGTTGCAACATCTCATACGGGCGCGCTGGCGGGCTCTGATGCCGTCTACGATGCCATTTTCGCACGTGCCGGTATTCTTCGCGTCGATGATTTGGACGATCTTTTTGTCGGCGCGGAGCTATTGGCCGCGGCCCCGCCCATAACGGGGGATCGCCTTGCAATCGTGACGAATGGTGGCGGATTGGGCGTCCTGGCGGCTGATCGCCTCCTCGCCGAGCAGGGCCGTTTAGCTAAATTATCCTCCGACGCGCGCGAGGCGCTCGATCACCTTCTCCCCGCGACCTGGAGCCATGGCAATCCTGTCGACATCATTGGGGATGCGACCGCGGTGAGGTATCGCGGCGCGCTCGGCGCGGTTCTTCATGATGCGGAAAACGATGCGGTGCTTGTTATGCATTGCCCGACGTCCGCCGCGGATCCGCGCGATGTCGCGCACGCCGTGGTGGAAGCGGGGATCGGGTGTCCCACGAAGCCTTTGCTGGCCGCTTTCGCCGGGGATGCCAGCATGAGGGGTGCGCGAAACGATTTGGTCCGCGCGAAGGTGGCGACCTTTCCAACACCCCGCGAGGCCGTGAATGGTTTTATGCAATTGGTCCGGTACCGTAAACTGCAGGACCTGCTTCTCCAAGCCCCGCCCGCCGTCGATGCCGTGAAGACGTGGGCGGTTCAAGAGGCGCGCGGCATCATCAGCCAGACGGGTGATGCGAGATGGCTGCCTACTGGAACAGTGAAACGGCTGCTTACCGTTTACGGCATACCGGCCAATCGAACGGCACTCGCGCCGAATGCGGCGGATGCAAAGACCATTGCCCGCAGTTGGGGGTGTCGCGTCGTCCTTAAGATTAACTCCCCCGACATCGTTCATAAGAGCGACGCGAATGGGGTTGTGCTGGACGTCGATCCTCTTCTGGCCGAAATCGAGGCCGAACAGATGATTGAACGTGTGAAACGTACGATGCCTAAGGCCCGCATTGAAGGCATCTTGGTCGAGGAAATGGTGAAACGCCCGAATGCGCATGAAGTGTTCATTGGCGTTGCGAGCGATCCCACATTTGGCCCCGTGCTCGCATTCGGCCATGGCGGCACAGGCATTGAGGTCATTGATGACAAAGCATTCGGCCTGCCGCCTCTCAACTTGCAGCTCGCACACGCGATGATCTCGAACACACGTATCGGGCGGTTGCTCGCCGGGTATCGGAACCGTCCTCCGGCCGATACCGCCGCCATCGCGCGGGCGTTGGTCAGCCTTTCCCAGCTCGTGGCAGATCATCCGCAAATCACGGAAATCGATATCAATCCTCTTCTTGCCGATGAAACGGGAGTGATCGCGGTCGATGCGCGCATCAGGATCAATCCAGACCAGCGTGACAGTCGTTTGATCATTTCGCCATATCCGCGGCATTTAGAGCGGACACTGATGCGGCCGGTCGGGGCGCCTTTTCATGTCCGCCCGCTACAGCCTCAGGATGCGCCTCTCATCGAGGAATTTATTCGCCGCCTGACGCCTGAAGATGCCCGGTTCCGCTTTTTCGCTTCCTTGCGTCAGCTCGATCACCGGGCGGCCCGGTTATGTCAGCTGGATTACGACCGGGAACTCGCATTGATTGCCACGGCCGCCCCCGAAGGGAGGGATGTTCTGGCCGTGGCCCGCTTTCACGCCGATCCCGACAATGTGGAAGCGGAGTTCGCAATAGCGGTACGGTCCGATAAACAAGGCCAAGGACTGGGTTACGCGATGATGTCGTACCTCGCGGATATCGCGGCTGCGCGCGGACTTCAAAGGCTCTGGGGAACGGTGCTTGCCGAAAATGTGAGGATGCTGAAACTTGCGAAAGCGCTAGGCATGCGTATCCAGCCTTCGCGAGACGATGGTACGGTGCGCGTGATCCGCGAGGTTGCTTCTATCCATTAGCGGGCGGCACTTCGTGCGAGCGGCGCCCAGAGCTTGGCGATATTCAATGCCACGAGCACAACAATCCCTGTGGCGGCCGCAAGCAGGATGTCATCGGCGGACAGGGGGCCGAAGCGGAAGAGGGATCTGAGCGGGGACCATGTCAAAACCACCGTCAGCGTAACGGAGACCGCTGCAAACACGATCCAGAGCACGCGATTGTCGCGCAGGATGAGCGCAAAGAACGATCTCCGGTGGAATGAACGGTTGATGAGCGTAAGCCCGATATTCGCCGCGACCAGCGTGACGAATGTCAGGGCTCGCGCCGTGTTCTCGTCCATGCCGTTCTTGAGGGCTATGATGTATGTCGAAATGACCAGGGACAGCGCGAAGCCGCCTTGCACGACGGCCCATATAAGCATGCGCGCGGTAAAGAGCGGCTGAGAAATCGGGCGCGGAGCACGGCGCATGACATCGCTCTCCTCACGTTCGGCTTCAAAGACAAGCGAGCATACCGGGTCAATAATCATTTCGAGGAATGCGATATGGACCGGGAAGAGAAGCAGCGGGAGCCCGGCCGCCAGCGGAATAAGGGCGAGGCCCGCGATAAGGATATGTACGGCGATCACAAAGCTGATCGCCTTACGCAAGTTGTCGTAGATCCGCCGGCCAAGGCGGATCGTTCGCACAATTGACGTAAAGTCGTCATCTAGGAGTACGATCGAGGCCGCTTCGCGGGCGACATCTGTTCCCCGTCCGCCCATCGCGATTCCAATGTCCGCCGCCTTCAAGGATGGCGCATCATTTACGCCGTCTCCCGTCATCGCAACGACGTCTCCGTTCGCTTTCAGGGCGTTGACAATCCGCAGCTTGAGGAGCGGGGTAATCCGGGCGCAGACATCGACGGTCTTGAGCGTGTCGCGCAGCGCGTCATCGCTCATACTTTCCACTTCCGGACCGGTGATCACCGTGTCGGCGGCCAATCCGGCCTGCCGCGCGATCGCGGCGGCGGTGGCGGGGTAATCTCCCGTGATCATCACGACACGAATCCCGGCGCTGCGGCATTCGGCGATCGCTGAGGGCACTTCCTCCCGCAGCGGATCCGAAAGGCCAATCAATCCGACAAACTGAAACTGTATCTCTTCCGGGCTGTTCGGGAGCGCGGCGCCCGCGGGAAGCGTTCCACGTGCGACACCGAGGACGCGCATGCCTTGACCAGCCAGCTGTGTCGCTTGCGCCGCGATTTTCTCTGTTATTGCGGCATCGAGACGGCACAGCCTCATAACAGCTTCCGCCGCGCCTTTGACGGCGACGGTGTAATCGTCACTCGGGCTCCGCCAAATCTGCGTCATAGCCATCAGCGCGGGGGAAAGGCCGAAGGTTTTGACGATCGTGCCGGGCGCGCCGCTACCGGGTGCAGCCGCGAAGATGGCGCGCTCCATGGGGTCGATAGTGGCGGGCGGAGAGGCCAGGGCCGCTACGGCGAGGATGGGCGCAAAGCGTTCGTCAAGCTGTTGCGCGGCAATTTTCAGCGTCTCGCTTTCCGTTGCGAGGGCCGCGACCTCCATTTGGTTGCGCGTCAGCGTTCCTGTCTTATCAGTACATAGAACAGAGGCGGCCCCAAGATATTCGATGGCGGACCCGCGCCGCGTCAGCACCCGCGCGCGTGAAATCCGCCACGCCCCCATCACCATGAATACCGAAAGGATGAGCGGAAACTCTTCGGGCAGCATGGTCATGCCGAGCGCAATTCCGGCCAGGATGGCTTCAAGCCACCCGCCGCGTGTCGCAACGTAAAGCGCGACGGCGCCCACGCAGGCGATAACGCCAAGACCCGCCCAAACGCGGACGAGGCGGCGTATCTCGCGCTCGAGGCGCGGTCGTTCAATTTGTATTGCGTCGAGAGAAAGGCCAATGGCGCCGATCTGACTTCGAGGCCCGGTGGCGGTGACTTCGGCGATCCCGCTCCCGCCAACCACGAGTGTTCCGGAGAATATATCCGGCGATCCATCACCGCCGGGCACGCCGGCGGTCCGCGTAAGCTCGGTCGTTGGTTGCTTGCTAACAGGCACGGACTCACCCGTTAGCGCGGATTCGTCGATACGGAGGTCCGTGGTAGCACGAACAACGGCGTCAGCCGCGACGCGGTCGCCTTCGCCGACAATAAGGTAATCGCCGCGCACAACGTCCGTTCCGGCTATCCGGCGGCGCTCGCCGTCTCTGATCACCAACGCCCGCGGACTGGCCAGCGTCCGCAACGCCTCCAGTACGCGTTCCGACCGCAGTTCCTGGATCACGGCGATGGAGACCGACATCGTGGCGAACAAGAGGAGTATGAGCGCCTCTTGCAAATTACCCAGAGCGAGGTAGATCGCACCACCCGCCATCAGAAGGGCGAACATCGGTTCGCGCAAGACCTCTCCGACGATATGCCACCATCTCCGGCGGCGGCCGCGCGGCAATTCATTTGGCCCGTCGCTCATCAGACGTGCGGCGGCTTCATGTGTCGTGAGGCCCGGATAGTACTCTGCCATTACCGAATCTGCTTTCCTTGCGGCGTGCGCGCTGTTTATGGACGCTCCCAAAGCGCCACGTTGACTGCGATCAATCCCCCGTGGCGCCGCCAGACGTATGACGGAGACCATGGAAGCAGCATCTGAACCCCTGGCCTCGGCGTCTTCACGATTGCCCTTATCCCTCGGAACGTTCGGGCTGGCGCGAGGCGTACGGGTTGTCTTGCTGGCCGCGCTTGCACTGACCGGAATCTATCTTTGCGTGCGGCTCACACTTCCCTTTTTCACACCGATCGCCGCAGCCTTTATCCTCGCGGTATTGTTCCATCCTTTTCATACGCGGGTCGAGCGCCGTTTTAAGAACCCGACGCTCGCGGCCTTGATGTCTGTTTTCACGATTTGTGCAATCGTACTTGCGGTTCTGGTGCTTCTTATTGCTCAGCTCGCAAGGGAGGCGGCCACCGGCGCTGTCCTAATAAAAAGCGCCTTTGAAGGCGGCATCGTGGATCAAACGCTGGCCGATCATCCGAAGGTGGCGCCTGTATTTCGCCTGGTGCTTGAGCAGCTCAATGCCCCCGGCCTCGCGGCCGACGCAGCGACGTGGCTGACCACGATGAGCGCCTCCATGCTGACAGGTTCGATCCTCCAGATCGCGGGCGGACTCCTGACTTTTTATCTCCTCTTTTATTTCCTGCGTGACAGGGCGGCTGCTCTCGCGGCGCTTCGGTCATTTCTGCCCTTAACCGAACCAGAAACATCCGCCGTTTTCGCCGGTGCGGTCGATACCGTCCACGCGACTGTATACGGTATGGTTGTGACTGGGATTTGCCTCGGTATCCTCGGCGGCGTTATTTTCGCCGCCGTCGGGCTCCCGGCGCCGGCGCTATGGGGGTCGGTCATGGCTGTCTTTGCCATCCTCCCGGTGCTGGGCATTGGAATGATATGGATCCCAGCCGCTATCTGGCTGGTGCTGGACGGGAATTGGATTGCGGCGACGGTGATGTCCGTGGCGTTCAGCGGCTTATCCGCCGCCGACTTCGTCATTTATCCTTATCTCGTCGGCAACCGCATGCGTCTCCATACCGCTATCGCATTTATCGCGGCAATTGGAGGACTCATCGTTTTTGGCGCGGTGGGCTTTGTGATCGGGCCGTTGGTGATTTCGCTGATGATGACCCTGAGGGACATTTTCGCGGCCCGTGCAAAAGAAAGCCAGGCCGCGTCTTCTCCTATCGCCGGCCCCTAGCGGCGCCGGCGCTTGGCCTCGGCTTTCGCAACGCTCGCTTTGACCGCGCCGAAGCTATCCGGCGTGACCGAAATCGAGTCTATGCCGGCCTCAACGAGAAATGCAGCGTATCCAGGGTTGTCGCTCGGTGCCTGACCGCAAAACCCGACCTTGCGCCGAGAGGCGTGTGCGGCCTTGATCACATGACGAATGGACCATTGCACGGCTGCGTTATCTTCGCGGAACAGCGGAGCCAGGGTCCGAGAGTCCCGGTCACATCCTAGAGTGAGCTGAGTGAGATCGTTGCTGCCGATGGAGAAGCCATCAAATCGCTGGGCAAAGGATTCGGCGAGAATGACATTCGAGGGAATTTCGCACATCACGTAGACTTGCAGTCCGTTGCGCCCACGTTTCAGGCCGTTCTTCGCCATTTCCTTCAGGACTTTGTCGGCTTCTTCCGGGGTGCGGCAGAACGGAATCATGACGACAACGTTGTCAAACCCCAAGTCCTCGCGCGCGCGCGCGATGGCAGCGCATTCCAACGCGAACCCATCGGCGTAGTCGGGGCTGTAGTACCGGGATGCGCCGCGCCAGCCGATCATGGGGTTCTCCTCGACCGGTTCAAATTGCCGGCCGCCGAGAAGTGCGGCGTACTCGTTCGTCTTGAAATCGCTGGTCCGCACGATCACGGGCCGGGGATAACACAGCGCGGCGAGCCGCCCGATCCCGCGTGCCAAACGGTCAATGAAGTATTCCTTTTTGTCCTCGCCTCGGGTGAGGGCGGTGATTTGGCGTTGCGCGGATCGATCCTTTAGCTTCGTGAACCGCGCCAGGGCCAACGGATGGATTTTGATATGGTTCGCGATAATGAATTCCATGCGCGCAAGGCCGATACCCGCGGCAGGCATGCGCCACCATCTCATGGCGGCGGCTGGGTTCGCCAAATTCACCATGATCTCCGTGCGCGTCGGCTTCGCATGCGCCAGATTGTGCTTGCGCGCTGTGTAGCGCGCGGCGCCTGCGTATACCTTTCCTTCGTCCCCTTCGCATGTTGACACAGTCACGGTCTCGCCGGTTTTAAGGCTTTTTGCGCTGGGGGCGCCGATGACCGCTGGCAGGCCGAACTCTCGGCTTACAATGGCCGCATGCGAGGTGCGTCCGCCTTGCTCCGTGATGACGGCACTGGCTTGGCGCATCAGCGGCACCCAATCTGGATCCGTGTGCCGTGCGACAAGGATTGCGCCTTTCGGAAAACGTGAGACGTCTTTAGGGTCTCTCACCCTATGGACTTGGCCAACCGCGATGCTATTGCCGACGGCGAGCCCCGTGGCGAGGAGCTTCCCGCGGTCCAGGATCTTAAATTCCTCTTGCGCCTCGTCGCCACCTGCGTGAACCGTCACAGGACGGGCCTGGACGATATAGAGGCAATTGGTGCGTCCGTCTTTCGCCCACTCGATATCCATGGGCTTCCGATAGTGTTTCTCGATGGCATCGGCCCAGCGCGCCAACGTGAGGACTTCATCGTCGTTCAGCACGAAGGTGGATCGTTCCGCCGAAGACGTCGGCGTCACACGGGTGCCGCCGGCGGCGCTGCGGCCGTAAACCATTTTTTCCCGCGCTTGGCCCAGGGACTTTTCAACAATCGGCCGAAATCGAACACGCGACAACAGCGGCTTGAACACCATGTAGGAATCGGGTGTCACCGTGCCTTTAACGACCATCTCCCCCAAGCCCCACGCGCCCTCAATGCGGATCACGTTAGGAAAGCCGCTTTCGGGATCGAGCGTGAACATGACGCCCGCGGCGCCCTTGTCTGAACGAACCATGGTCTGTACGCCGATCGAAAGAGCAACTTTCATATCGGGGAAGCCGTTACGCTCGCGGTAGGCAATGGCGCGGTCATTGAACAGCGAGGCGAGACAGCGGCGGCAGGCGGACAAAAGCGATTCTTCGCCTCTCACATTCAGGAAGCTTTCGTGCTGCCCGGCAAAGCTGGCATGCGGCAGGTCCTCGGCCGTTGCGCTAGAGCGGACCGCAACGGCCGTGAGTCCGGTGCGGCGCCTTAGATCTGCATAGGCCTTGAGGATGGCGGCGCGCAGATCCTGCGGGAATTTAGCGTGCATGATAAGACGGCGGACAGACCGGCCCGCCTGTGCGAGGCTAATTGTGCGCTGATGATAGCGTCTCAGGATATCGCTCACAGGAGCGCGAAGCTGATTTGAGTCCATAAAAGCCCAATAAGCGTTCGCTGTAATCGCGAAGCCCGGCGGTACCGGTTCGGCTTTTCGGGGAAAGGCGTGCGATAGCTCGCCCAATGAGGCATTTTTTCCGCCAACCTCGCCAATATCAGCCATCCGGATATCTTGGAATGCGCGGATGAAAGGCTTGGCTTGAACGGACTTAGGCATTGCTATGACCCCTTGGCTAATGCGGGCTTGGGCACAATGGGCGCCGCGCGCGCGGCGAGCGCGCCCTGCACCACTGCGTCGCGGCCATACAGATCAGGCCGAAAGTGGACAACGCCGTCTTTGTCCGCAAAGGCCGTGAAGTAGAGAAGATAGACCGGCAATGGCTGCTTGAGGCGAACGCTAAGCGTGCGGCCGTCTTGGATGGTTGCCAGAATGTCGCCCGAGAGCCACGTGGATGGATCGTTGATAAGGCGCTCAGCCAATTCTTTTGAGCATTGAACGCGTACGCATCCGTGACTGAGCGCGCGTGAGCTCTTCTCAAACAGTGAATGGTCGGGCGTGTCGTGAAGATACACATCGAACGCATTGGGCATTTCGAACTTGATCAGACCCAAGGCGTTTTTGGGACCGGGGACTTGTCGCAGTTGGAATGGAAAAGAGCTCCGCGAATACTGACGCCAATCGAGCGTCAATCCGTGCGGGTCGGCCGTCCGTCCAACGATCTCTATGTTGTTTCGCTCCAAATAGCTTGGATCGCGCTGCAAGCGCGGCAGCATTTCCTTCGTCGCGATAGAGATTGGAACCGACCAGGGCGGATTGAAAGTGACAGCGGTGATCGTGGTGTTTATGAGCGGCGTGGCATGACGCAGATCTCCAACGATCACGCGACCGGCAAGCGTGCTGACGCCGTTCTCCATCAGGTCGAGTTGCGCCGCGGCCGTATTGACGGCGATATAACGCTCCGGCCACGTGCGCGGCAGAAGGCGCCAATATTCCAAATTCACGGCGATTTGCCGCGCCCGTGCGGCCGGCGGCACATTGAGCTCTCGTAGTGTGACCGGGCCAATGCGTCCGTCCGGTTCCAACCCATGCCGGGTTTGAAACCGCCTGATGGCGGCGTCGACGGCATTTTCGGAGCTATCTTCGATCTGCAGATCTCCAAGAAGGTGAAGACGGTCCATGACAAGGCTCAGGCGTGGATCGTCCCTCTCCACGATGCGGGGGCCGCCGGTGGCAATCTCCTCCCACGGCTCCATCGCGAGGCGTCTATAATGAAGGTAGGCTGTCCTTAAATAGGAATAGGCCGCCGCGCTGGGGCGAAGGCCCGTCAACACGCTTTCCCATGTACCGGCGCGCGCCGCGGCGAGAAGGGTGGGCACAACGGCCGGGTCAGTCCCACTGATGTGCCAGTCGGGAACAATGGCGGCATCGATCGCCCCTGTGTTCATGAGATGCGCGGCGCGCAGCACCGCGCGCGTTGCAGCCACGTCCTCTTCGAGCGAAGACATGCTTTTCTCGCCAGGGAGTGCGCCGAGCTTCTGGGCATCGATGCCGTCCGCGTCCAGGCTCATCAAGAGTTTCATCAGCTCGGCGCGCTTCGCGGCGGATGTCCATTGCGCACGCCCATCCAATTCCTGGTAAATCGTGCGAAGCTCCTCGCGCTCGCTCACAGTCTCTCCAGCGGCATCGATCACACTCCAGATCGACTGAGGCTGTCCGGAAGGACTTTGCGCCGCGAACGAAGCCGTCTGTGCCAACGAGAGTACGAGAACGAGACCTGCGGTCCGTCTCCCGGCTCGGCGCAAAAAAGCACTCATCAGCGCCATGGATATCCCTTTTTCTCATCGGGCGCTCATGCGCACCGCTCTGCCTGGAGGGTAGGCAGGTGACGACGGCTTTCCGTTGATTTCGGTCAACGATGAGCGTTGACCGAAATCAACGCTGCGGGCGGCCCACCATTTATCGTCATCGCCGTACAGTGGCGCTCATGGAGGCACGCGTATGAAAGTCGGAGATGTAATGACCCAGGAGGTCATTTCGGTCGCGCCAGACACCAGCATTGCCGACGCGGCTAAGCTCATGTTGAAGGAACGCGTCAGCGGCCTTCCTGTCATAACTTCAGCTGGCGTCCTTCTCGGGATCGTTACAGAAGGGGACTTCCTCCGGCGCACCGAGATCGGGACGGAGAGGCACCGCCCGCACTGGCTTGAGTTCATCCTAAGTCAGGGCAGGCTGGCGAACGAATACGTCCATAGTCATGCGCGCACCGTATTTGACGTCATGACCCGTGACGTGGTCGTTACGACCGAGGATATGCCGCTTGATGTGGCCGTCGAGATGATGGAGCGCAAGCACGTCAAGCGTCTGCCCGTTGTCCGCGACGGAAAGGTTGTCGGCATCCTCGCGCGCGCCAATCTTCTTCACGCACTGGCGGCCGGCCCGCCGCGCGCCGCCGAGCACAACGACGATGAAGCGATCCGGCGCGCGCTGGAGCAGGAAATTGAAAGGCAGCCTTGGAACGCTCACCAGTTTCATTTTGTCGTAAAGGACGGCGCTATCGATCTCTGGGGATTTATTACCAGCGAGCAACAGCGAACCGCTATTCGGGTCGCTGCTGAAAATATTCCAGGCGTGAAGCGGGTACGCGACCAGATGCTCTGGTTCGAGCCCTACACCGGCATGGTTGTGAGCGCCGTTCCCGACGACCGCCCGGATGGCCTGCGTTAAATCGGAAGGCGTGATGATGTGCTCCGCCGAACATCCAAGGAGCGTTCTATGAGACAGAGATCGCTATCCATGAAAACGGCGTTGATCGCCGTATTTGCCGTCGCTGCGGCGCCTTCTTATGCCAAGCCCGACACGCCCGCAGCGGTAAACGCGACAGCCCAAATGGTTTGTGCGCGTTGCCATGAAGTCGGGACGGCGATAATACCGAACCGCAAGATCGGCGACGGAACGCCTCCCGCTTTTGTCATGATCGCCCAGGATCCGAAAATGACGCCGGAAGCCCTACGCCGCTATATCCGCTTTCCACATGGCGCTATGGACAACGTGTTCATTACGCAGCGCGAAACAGACGCGCTCGTGGCTTATATCCAAAGCTTGAAGCCTGCTCCCGACAAACGGCCGGACGCGCCCTAAGCAGCCCGTAGTCGTCGGATTGATACGGGTCAACGCGATGTAAGCCGGGACCGACGTAGGATTTTTGTGTCCACGCCACTGAACAGGTGAGTCCCATGAAGATGCTGACCCGCGCACTCGTGGCGCTTTATCTTTGCGCCGGCGTACCTGCCTTAGCGGACACCGACCTCGGGCCGGGCGATGTGGGAGCGGGGCGCGTCTATGCGCAGCAATCCTGTAGCGATTGCCACAACATCGCCAGTCGGCGCAGCCCATTGCTCTCGATCCTCAGTGCGCCGGACTTTTACCTCGTCGCGAATGCGAAAACGACGACCCTCATGGGTCTGAATGTTTTCTTGTCGTCGCCCCATCGCAAAATGCCGAATTTCATCATCTCCGATGAAGATCGGCGCAATGTGGTCGCTTACATCATGAGCTTGCGCGCGCCGCCGAAGGTGCGGCCTTGATCGGCAATGCCGCGACTTCCGGCGCGCATCGCTTTACTCTGGTACAATGAGGCCGTCGAGTAGACCGATGCGCCGTGAACATTGCCCCGCCACATGCTCGTCGTGGGTCGAGATGATGAAGCTTGTCCCGGTCGTCTGATTGATACTGTGGATGAGCGCAATCACCTGGTCTGCCGTCTTACGGTCCAAATTACCGGTCGGTTCATCCGCGAGAACGAGCGCCGGCTGGTTGATCAAAGCGCGCGCCACCGCCACGCGTTGGCGCTGTCCACCCGACATAGCCGCGGGACGATAGTCCCGGCGGTCCGACAAGCCGACCGCATCCAAAAGTTCTGAAGCGCGTCCGCGCATCGCGGATGTTTCACGGCCCGCCGCGGCAGCGGCCGGCATCATGACGTTCTCCACGGCTGAAAGATCGGGCAAAAGATGATGGAACTGGAAAATGAAGCCGATATGGCGGCTGCGAAACCCGGTACGTTCGGCATCGTCGGCATGCATGAGGTCGACGCCCAGCATTTCATGAAATCCGCCGCTCGCGCGCATCAGGGTGCCGAGGATCGTCAGCAGCGTGCTTTTACCGGATCCGGATGGGCCCAGCAGAGCAACCATTTCGGCGCGCCGGATGGTGAGGTCGATACCCTTCAAGACCTGCGTCCCGGTTTCCTCGTCTCCAAAGCTCTTGGTGAGACCGCGCACGGAAGCGATCATGTCCGTCGTCATGAGCCAATCACCTCGACGGGATCGATCCGCGCGGCGCGGAGTGCGGGCTGGATTGAAGCCAATGCCCCAGCCAAGGTTGTCAGGATGATCGCGAGCAGGAAAGCGCCCTGATCAGAGTCGATGGGGAGCCCGCCGCGCGCGACTTCCGTGACCGGCGGCAGCGGCGATATCGCAAGCCACGTTATACTGGCGCCCAGCAGAGCGCCGATCAATCCGATGAGCGTGCCCTCAAGCACGAAGACCGAAACGACAAAACCTTTGCCCGCGCCCATGGCGCGCATGATCCCGATTTCGGATTGCCGGCGGATGACGGCCAACGACATCGCGCTCGCGATGCCAACAATTATGGTCACGATCGCAAAAATCTTGATGATGGTCCCGGTGCGGCCTTGCGCATCCAAGCCTTCAAACAATTGCGTGTTTTCTTCCGTCCAGGCGGTGGCTTTCAGCGCTGTCGTGCTGCGCAATTGCGCGGCGACGCGTGCCGCATCCGTGGCGGGTTGCACCTTGATTTCAATGCGTGAAATTCCGGTCGGAAGATCGAAAAGCGCCCGCGCGGTCGCAAAGTTCATATAGACGGCCTGCCGGTCGGCGCTGGCGACGCCTAACGTGAAGATGCCGCCAATGCGAAGGTTGCGCGCCCGACCCCGGTCCGACGTAAGATGCACGGTCTGACCCACTCGCAGACCCAAATCTTTCGCAAGACGGCTGCCGATCAAAAGCCCATCGGTCAGCAGATCGCCGCTTCCTTCCACGATCGCCGCTTCTATGTTCGCGATGCCGGAAAGTTTCCCGGGCGTTACGCCAATGACACCGACCGACGCAACGGCCTGCCCGCGTTCTAAAAAGGCCGCGCCGCGGATTTGCGGCGAGACGAAGGTGACGCCCGGGGTTTGTTCGGCCATCGAGACCGCGGATTGCCAGACCGAAATCTGATTTCTGCGGCTCAGGTCTTTTTGCAGCACAGCGAGCACCGCCGGGCTTGAAAAGAGAGTGGTTGGATCGCGATCGGGCTGCTCCAAAACGACATGCGGAATGCTACCCACGGTACGAAGGGTCAAGAGGGTGGCAAGGCCGCCGATGAGTGCGCTCATGAAAATGAACACACTCACGCCGAGCGCGACACCCGACATCAGCAGCACGGTCTGTGCGGGGTGGCTGAAAAGATGACGAAATGCCAACTTGAAAGCGTAGGCGTTCATATCAATTGCTAATCCGCACCTTTTCGCCGGGCTTGGCGGCGGTGGGACTGAGGAGGACATGTTCTCCCGCCTCGAGGCCGTGCGTGACAATCACGTCCTCGGCCGGCCAGTCGACAATTGTGACAACGCGGTCGCGGACAATGCCGTCCGGGCCTGCGATCAGCACAGACATCTTGCCGCCGGCCTGCCGAATTGCCCGGCGGGGGATCTTGACGGCGTTTGTCCGCCGCTCGATTACGATGTTGATGGTTACGGTCAGGCCTGCAGGGCGATCGGTCAATGCGCCATCGAGCGCGAAGCGGACATCGCGGGCGCCTGTGCCCGGATCAACGCGGGGCTCAATATGAAGGACGGTGGCCCGTACCGTATCGGACTGCCCCGGGACGCTGACCAAAGCCTCCATGCCGGGGTGGATTTCCGCCGCGTAGATTTCATCGACTTCAGCGACGATCTCGGGCGTGGAGAGATCGGCGAGGCGGTAGATGACATTCTCGGGGCTGACGTTTTGACCCGGATCGACGGGCCGCTCCAGAATGACGCCGGTAAACGGCGCGCGTAATACGCGGCGCTCGCGTAATTCGGTTGCTTGCGTGACCGCCGCCATGCGGCGCTTGAGCTCCCGCTCGCCTTCCACGACGGCGAGGCGCCGTTGTTCGACGTCTTTCACGGTCGCGAATTCACCCAGCGCCTCATAACGGGTGAGATCGCGCTGCGCTTGCGCGAGTATAGCTTGCTGGGACTGCACCGCGGCTTGTGCCACCGCGATCGCGGCCGCTTCCGGCCCATCGTCGATCCTGGCGAGCACATCGCCCAGGTTCACGCGGTGGCCGACATCGAAGGGCAACTCCACCAACGCTCCGCCTGCCGGCGGACGTATGTCGACCTGGAGGCGCGGACGTATACGGCCGTTTACGGCCAGGATCCTTTCCGCGGGTCCAATTGTGGATGTGTAGGACGCGACGTCCTTGGCGGGTGAGCTGAAGGTGAGGTACAGGCCAAATCCTGCGCCCGCCAGCGCGATGGCCAGCACCAGGCTGCCGCCCGCGCTCTTCGGGATCGACAAGCTCATTGCGCGGCCTCGCGGTTTAGCCGCGGCGCGTAAGCACGGGACGGCGCAGCTCTCAGACTTCGTGTGGGGAAACGGGGCATTTTGATACTGCGTTCACGACATCTCATTCGAAAGCCATCTTTTCACCGCCGGAAAATAGCACTCAGAATACCCTCCCGCGCAAGCGACGCGCGTTGCTAATGACGCTGACTAGGGAGGGCCTTCGCGGTCGTGGCGATGATCGGCGAGAGCATCACGTTACACGCCGGATAGAGAGCCCCGCCGCGACCGGTAAGCCGGCGCCATCGTACCCTGCCGGGGTATCCCTCGCACCTCGTATAATGTGTGGCTTAGCGCCGGGAATTGGTGTCTGGGGAGGCGGGAGCTTTCAGGCATTGATCGCGGTCAGGGTGCGCGGTCAGGAACACTTTTACGATGGGCCTATGACACGCTCTGCGACATCCAGCTGGTGGCGCTCCTCGCCGCTTGATACGCGGCGCGCCGCGGCCGTCCTCAAGAACCCCCCAGCCTTTGCGCTGCGGGTCCTTCGCGAATTTCGCAGGAACCAGGGCCTCCTGCTGGCGGGGGCGGTTGCCTACTACGCGATGTTGTCGCTCATTCCGCTTCTGATCCTGACGCTGATGCTGTTGTCACACGTCTTTGCCGAGGAACGGGTGCTTTCCATGCTCAGCGCCTATCTTGAGTTCGTCGTGCCGGGTCAGTCACGCGCTCTCGTCGAGGGCTTGCGGGCGTTTCTCGAGCACCGCGCCGCGGTCAGCGGCGTTCTGTTGATCAGTATGCTGTTCTTTAGTTCACTTGCGTTTACCGCGCTCGAGAATGCGATGTCGGTGATTTTCTTTCACCGCGTTCGCATCAAACGCCGTCACTTTCTGATCTCGGCGGTCTTGCCATATCTTTTCATACTCTTTCTGACCACGGGCCTCATCGTGGTGACCGTTGCATCCGGCCTGTTGCAAGCTGTCGGTACACGGAACGTGACTCTTCTCGGCGTCGCTCATTCCTTGGATATTATCTCACGCACCACCCTATATGGGCTTGGGGTGATCGGAGAGGTTCTCCTGCTTTCGGCCATTTACCTCGTGATGCCGGTGGGGCGCTTATCCTTGCGCCACGCTCTGATCGGAGGCGCGGTCGCCGCCGCGCTGTGGGAAATCACGCGGCACGGCCTCGGCTGGTATTACACGACCGTATCGCAAATCCAGCTTGTCTACGGCACGTTCGCGACCTCGGTGGGCGTGCTCCTCAGTGCGGAATTGGGGGCGCTTGTCTTGCTCGCGGGCGCCCAGGTCATCGCCGAATACGAGCGCATGGATGTTTGAGATGGAGGCTGATCCCTTTTGTTGAAGGCGTGCTTGACCGAAATCAACGCGCGGGTGGGGGCGTTTTCCTAAGGTTCTGGAACACTCCGGCAGTAAAGGAATCTCCATGCGCAATGCCGCACTATTCCTATCAGCCATCCTCGCCTTTGGCGCCGTTCAGCCAGCATCGGCCTTCGACGACCGCGGGCACGAAATCATCGCAACCGTCGCCGCCCACTATCTGACCCCTGCGGTTCGCAAGCAGGTGGACGCGATGTTGAAAGCGGACACCGACGCCTTGACGCCGCACGATATTGCGGGCGCCGCAACATGGGCCGACCATTATCGCGACAATGCGACGGTGCAGCATTACACCGATACCGCCAATTGGCATTTCGTCTCGATTTACGCCAATCGCCCGAGCATCCCCGAAGCCTGCTTCGGCCATACCGGTTTGCCGGTGGGCGCGCCCGCCTCCCGGGGGCCTGCGAACGCATGCATCATCGATAAGATTGATCAGTTCCGCGCCGAGCTCGGGGACAAGACAACGGCGCCGGCGGAGCGCCTGATTGCATTGAAGTATCTCTTGCATCTCGTCGGCGATATCCATGCGCCCTTGCACGCCGCCGATATGCACAACCAGAATGGCAAAGTGATCCAAGTCGTCGCCGGCGATGGCAGCATCACACCCGGTTCGCTGTTCGGATACTGGGAAACGGCGCTGGTCCGCCGCCTCGGCCATCGCGACGAAGCCGCACAAGCTCTCATCGACAAAATCACGCCTGCCCAGGTCGCGCTCTGGAGCGGGCAAGTGACCCACATCTGGGCCCTGGAAACACATCAGATCGGGACGGATTACGCCTACGGAACGATGCTCTCGCGATTCGAGGACGGTCGTTTCGTGATTGAGCCTGCGGAGTTGGAGCGCGGGCAGAACCTCCTCGCAACACAGATGAGCAAGGCCGGCGTTCGTCTGGCCGCCCTCTTGAATGAAACTCTTGGAGGGAAGGGCGCGGCTCCAGCGTCCCAGCGCATGGCGGCGGCGGATCCGGCCTCCGGCCATGCCATCGCCGCTGCGATGTGTGCGGTCTGCCACATGGTCGATAGGCGCGGAACGGAGGGCCCGAGTTTTACGACGGCGCCTGACTTTGTCGCCATCGCCAATACCGGCCGTATGTCGCAAACGGTTCTGCACTCCTTCCTCACCGGCACTCATCCGACGATGCCGCGCCTCAAGCTCTCGGATGATCAGCTCCGCCAAGTGAGCACCTACATCATGAGTCTGAAGGACTAGAGGTCTGTCATGCCCGCACGCCGTCTTCTTGCGGCCTTGGTTCTGGTGACACTCACGGGGTGTGTGGAAACCGCCATGCCGCAGAACCCGGGTATGATCGAAGAGGGGCGCGCCTTTGCCCGCGATCGGTGCGCGCACTGCCACGGCATTGGCCGCGTCGATGATAGCCCCTCGGAACAAGCTCCGCCTTTCCGGCGCTTGCATGAACGCTATCCCGTCGCGCAGTTGGCGGAGGCGTTCGCCGAGGGAATCGTGGTGGGTCATGCGGACATGCCGCCCTTCGAACTTACGCCCCGCGAGATATCGGCGCTGATCGCTTATCTCGGGAGCCTCGAAGACGCCGAAAGTCCAGGCCGGCCACGGTATTAAGTGTCGGGAGCGGGCCTGTCATGAACCAACGCTTGCATCGCGCGGGAATGTGGGCGCTCGCAGTGACGGGAGTACTCACACTTGGCGCCTGGCTGGCGTTGAGGATCGGCGGTTATCCGGCCGAGCTTCAAGCGGCGCAAGTCCGGCTCGCCGGCAGCGAGCTGGTGCAGACACCATGCGGTCCGATCGAATATAAGGCCGTGGGTAAGGGCGCCGCCGTTCTGGTGGCGCACGGCGCCGGAGGCGGTTTCGATCAAAGCCTCGACTTTGCGGGGCCGCTTGCTTCGCGCGGCTTGAAAATCATCGGTGTATCGCGCTTCGGATATCTGCGCTCGTCACTGCCTGAAGACGCTTCCGCCGAACATCAGGCCAACGCGTATGTTTGCTTGATGGACGCTCTCGGTCTGGAAAGGGCCTCGATCATTGGCGCTTCCGCGGGCGCTCCCTCGGCGCTTCAGTTTGTTTTGCGACACCCGGAGCGTGCGGAAAAATTAGTGCTGTTGGTACCGGCGCTCTACACGCCCAAGGACCCCGGCGCTCCGGTTTTGGATATCCCACCGGGGGTGCCGGCCGTGGTTGGAACGCTTCTTCAGTCCGATTTGCTCTATTGGACACTCGCGAAGGCCGCGCCGCACTTGTTGATCGGCACCATCCTTGGAACGCCGCCGGAACAATTCGATCAAGCCGAGCAAGCCGAACGGGCGCGCGTGACGACGATGATCTCTCATATTTTACCCGTGTCCGCGCGCCGCGATGGCCTCATGAACGATGCGCGCGTGATCGCCAATATGCCGCGCTATGAGCTGGAACGGGTGAACACTCCAACCTTGGCGCTGAGCGTAGCGGACGACCGTTACGGGACATATGCGGCCGCCAAATACACGGCCGACCATATCGCCGGCGCACGGTTCGTGGGCTATCCCGCCGGCGGACACATCTGGATTGGTCATCACGCGGAAGCGCTGACCGCCCTTGGCGATTTTCTGAGCGGCGCCTAAACGAGCGATCGGCGGGCAGGCGAGATTGGAACCTCAGAACACGAAATCGTAGCGCGCCGAGTCAATGCGGCCGGTCCAGACGCAGGTCCAGGTGTCGTTAAGGTACCAGCCCACCTCGGCCCAGCTGGGCGCTATGATGCCACCCTGAAGACGGTAGTCATGGAAGCGGCCTTCCCAGGGCACTTCCTCATAGCCTCCGGGGAATGAGCCCCAGCGTCCCGGCGTATAAATGGAAGAGACCGCACCGCTCGGGTTGAAGCGGAATTCCAGCGACACGGTGATCTCGCCGTGCGTAAGTGTCGCGAGCGCCTTGGTGTCGTCGATGGGCGTCCAGATCAATGTTTCGCTGGGAAGCAGCGCTGTCGGATACCAAACCGCTTCTGCGAGGTAGCGATGGAGTGAACCGGCATTGACCGGTTCGCCGCCTTTTTGGCTTTCGAATGTATAGAGACCATAAAGGCTCACTTCGCTGGATCCTTCGCCGGCGGCATAAGCGTCGCGCACATTAAGATGTACGAGGGGGAAGGGCGTTACGCGCGCTTCCCATACAAATTCGGTCCGCGGCGGCGTGACCGTATGGCGTGCAGTGAAGGGCATCCAATTCTGGCGCTTGAGATCTGCGCGTAGCATCCCTGATTGTTGCAGCTCAACATGGCCAATGAACAGATGGCGGTCGCGCAGAACGCGCCGTAGGTAGCGTGCTACGGGGGCCGGGACGTTCTCCAGCTTAAAGGGGTCGGCGATCATATTCATAGCGCTCCTCCTCCCGCAGTGTCGTCAATGACCTCGACAGGCACATTGATCGCCGACAATCGCCGGGCAGCCGTCCTTGACGCCGGTCAATGCGGGCGCGGGGACGGTGTGAAGCTCTATTCTTGGCTTATAAGGGCAATAAGCCCGTAACGCGGGGATTTACTCGCCTTCTTCCGCGACGGGTCGCTTCAGGAGCGCAAAGGCGGCCGCGACCACGCATCCCGCCACGATGCCCACCGTTAAGTCCTCGGCCAAAGTCAGCCCGAAGGTCGTGAGGAGGACCGCCGCATCCCGCCGGCGGCTCAGAAGGCGGACGAACTCAGCCTTCTCCGCCATATTCCAGCACACAACGAGCAATATGCCGGCGAGGGCGGACAAAGGGATGTAGCTCGCGAGGGGGCCGGCGACGAGAATGAAGATCAGGAGCGCGCCACAATGCATTAAACCGGCGAATGGGCTGCGCGCGCCGGCGCGGATGTTCGTCGCGGTACGGGCAATCGTTCCTGTCACGCTGATTCCGCCAAACAGGGCCGAGGCGATATTGGCGAGACCTTGCGCGATCAGTTCCATATTCGAGCGGTGTTGGCGGCCCGTCATCGTGTCGGCGACCTTGGCGGATAGCAGGCTCTCAACACCGCCCAGGAGAGTGAAACTCAAAGCCATAGGCATGACGGCCCAGATCAGGCTCCAGTCGATGACGGGGGCCGTGAACGGGGGCAATCCTTGAGGCAACGCCCCGAACCGGCTTCCAATCGTTTCGATGGGCAACCCCAAAATAAGCGTGAGTGATGACGCGAGGATGACCGCGACCAGCATCCCCGGCCAATTGGGGCGAAAATGTCTGATGAGGAAGATGATCCCCGCGGTTGTTCCGCCGATGATGAGGGCGGCGGGCGAAGCGGTAGGAGCCGCGATCCAGAGCGCGAGGAGTTTTGGCAGCAGCGGGGCGGGTTCCGCGGCGAGGGTAATGCCCGCAAGATCTTTAATTTGGCTGCTAAAGATGGTCACCGCGATACCGCCAGTGAAGCCGATGGTTACCGCATGCGGAATGTGCCGTATCAAGGAACCTACGCGCAGCGCCCCGATAACAATGAGCATCGCCCCCGACAGCATCACCGTCAGAAGCAAGCCTTCCAAACCGAACGCCTGATGTGTGGCGGCGACCAAAACGATGAAAGCGCCGGCGGGGCCGCCAATTTGGTAACGGCTTCCTCCCAAAGCCGAGACTACGGCGCCGCCGATAATCGCCGTATAGAGCCCGCGCTCAGGGGCGACACCCGATGCGACCGCGATCGCCATGGATAAGGGCAGGGCCACAACGGCCACCGTAATTGCGGCAATGGCGTCACGCCGGAAGTCCGCGAAGGAGTATCCCTCCTTCAGCGTGGTCAGGAGCTTGGGTTGCAAGCTTCCGGTCGAAGTCATCCCCGCGGACATTGAACCCATCCTCGGTTAGAGACGCTGAGGACGACGCGATCCTAATGCGTCGGTACGTGAGGCGCGCCGTGCACCATTAGAACGGCGGATAGGGGGGCGCATTGTAGTAAGCCGACAATTCGCTTATTTCCTGCGGCGTTAGTTTCTTCGCGATGATCCGCATCCGGCTATAGAGATCATTGCGCCGCGTGCCGTCGGCGAAAGCCTTGAGCTGTGTTTCGACATATGGCGGGTATTGGCCGGTCAGATTGGGAGCTTCGACGGGTCCACCGGAACGCGCCTCATGGCAAGCGGCGCACGCGGGCAGCGCTCTGGCGGTGTCGCCGCGCAAAACCAGGTCGATTGTATTCTGCGAGATCGCGGGACCTTCCGGATTGTCGTCGTTACGCCGCCGCAGTCCGCTGTAGTAGGCCGCTAGATCGCTCATCTGTTGATCGTCAAGCGCCTCCACGATGGGCTTCATGATGTCGCTGACGCGAACTCCGGATTTTATGTCCCGCAATTGCTTAAAGATGGCGCGCGCCGACTGCCCGGTGATGGTTGGCATTGTATTGGGATCGGACGTAAAGCCGTTTGGCAGATGACACGCCGCGCAAACATCCGCGGCATGATCTCGGCCTTTAACGGCGTCGCCGCTCTCTAGGAGGTGGAGCGTGACGGCGTCGAAAGCGACGGTCGATCCTGTGGTCCTGGTTGCGATTTGAGACGCTGGCTCTGTTTGCAGACCTATCGCGCGGCAAAGGGCCGTGAAGACGTCAAGGCCTTCATCGCGTCCGGAAATCACGGGAAACACCAGGAACGCCAACAGCCCGGCCATGATCGCCGTCGTGCCAATGAGCGCGACGGCTTTCAGGCCGAAAGAACCCGAATGGCTGACCCCGTTAAGTGGTGTTTTATTCTGTTCCATTGACGCGATGCACCAGAGCGTTAGGGGGGCTGACGATGAATGAATGGGCGATCGGGACGGCATAGGCCGCTGTCATGAGAATCAGGACCAGTACGTTCCACAAGCGGAAGCCGTTGAGAGCCGCCGGAACGGCGTGTGAGGGATGAAGCGGGACGGCATACCGCATGGGCTCCGCGTCGCTGCCCTGCTTAGACGTTTCCATGTGGAAGACCGCGAGATTCCAGATGAAGAGGCCGGCGCTGAGCACCAGGATTGCCCCGCCGATGAGCGACGCGATCATCCAGGGCGCCCACCACGCGATATTTGGATCGCTGTAATCGAACTGAGCCACACGGCGCCATTGGCCCATCATGCCCAGCAGGTGCCACGGCAGGCTGAGGATCATCATCCCGATGGCCCACGACCAGAGTTGAAGGCGTTGATGGCCGACAGACGGTGCGACGCGGCCGGTCAGCTTTGGCCAGATCTCGTAGGCAATGGCGAAGTACATGATGACGACGCTGCCGCCGAAGATCATGTGGAAATGAGCCGTCACCCACGACGTGTTGTGAATCATCGCATTCATGCCGTAACTCATGTTGATGAGCCCGCCGAAGCCTCCAAACCAGAGCATGAAGAACGAAAGACCGGTCGCAAGAACAAGCGGCTCCTGCCACGGCAGAGCGCCGACCCAACCCAAAAGCCCTTTGCCGCCTCTTAAGCGGCCTGCGATTTCCATGGACGCGCAGACCGTGAAGACCGTGAGTAGCGTAGGGACGGCGACAAGGACGGTCAGAACCATCTGTACCGCCTTGAAGCCGCTTGATGGATGCGGGTCCATGAACAGGTGATGGAGTCCAACGGGCAGGCCATAGATGAGGAAAGCCACAAAGCTAATGCGCGCCATCAGATCACTGTAGAGGCGGCCGCCGGCGCGTTGGGGCGCCATGGTGTAAAATGCGATGTAAGCGGGGACGAGCCAGAAGTAGACGATGGCGTGTAGCGTCCATGAAAACAGCGTGCGCGTCAGGCCGACATCCACGGCATTCGTCCAACCGAAGGCCGCGGGCAGAACGACAAAAAGCAGTTCAGCGGCGACGCCGACGGTGGTCCACAGCCATAAGACCGCATTGGCCGTCGTGGCAAACATCGCGAGGGGCACGGCTTGCCCGGGATTTTCGCGTTTCCATTGGCTCATCGCGACCAGCATGAGCACGCACCATACCCACGATGAGGCTACGACGAGAACGAGCCCGACATAGAACCAAGGACTGGCTGTAAGCGGCGGATAGAAGGTGAAGAGCACGGTCGCGCGGCCCGCGAGAACCGTTGTAACGACGAGGACTATGCCGGCGATCCCGGCGAGAAAGCCCGCCCATGCCATGTGCGGAAAGGGCAACGGGCGCTTGAGCGCGGTTTCGGCCACAAAATAGCCGAAGCCCATAATGAAGAAGGTCGTCAACACATAGCCCATGGCCGAGCCGTGCGCCGTGACGGAAATGAAGTAGTTTTCCGAGGACGACAGCGGCGCGGCCAAGGGGCTTCGCACCCACATCTGCCAGAGGCCGAGCAAGATCGCGACCGCGAAGGCGCCAAATGCAGTCCACAGGTGGGCAAGTATCAGTCGGCTAAGGCGCGGCACAGGAGGCTCTCCCATCGGCATCGAGTTTGAAATCGCTCATGGGTACGACACGTACCTTTGCGATCATTTGGCTATGACCCAGCCCGCAGAACTCGTGGCAGGGCATCAGCTTCTCGCCGACCTCGGCAAAGCGCGTACGGACACGGCTGACGTATCCAGGGATGACCATCGTGTTGACATTCGTGCCCACCACCATGATCCCGTGGATGACGTCCGGGCTCACGACGCGGAAGGTCACCGGGGTATCCTGCGGAATCACCACGCAAGCCGGCGAAAACGAGAATTGCGTCGTGACGAGCCGGACGGTGATTCCGCCTTGAGGCTCGAGGCGCGTTCCGAGGTTTTCCTCCGCGAACTCGCCGCTGACGTGGATCGTGGCCGGGTCAATGGTCTCGACATTCGATGGCGGCGTGAGGTGCAGCCCAACTGTTGCGTAAACGATTGCGACAAGGAATACGATCGTCACTCCAGCCATCGCGAACGCCCAGCGGCGCTCGCTGTGTGCGACGGACATTTCATCGACTGCCATGTCAGCCTACCGGTCCGCGCGGCAGAAAAATCAGAAAGTAGATCAGCAGCCAGCCAATCAACAGCAGTCCCACGGCGGTGCCTGCGAGTGCGAACGCGCCCTGCGGAACTTCTTCGAGGTGAACTGAATCTGCGGCGAGGTCCGCATCCTTCGCCGAAGCCTCGCGTGCGTGGGTATCCATGAACCTCTGCCCTTGGTAAGTGGTCTCGGGACAGACTCGCGGAAGCATTGAAGTTACACATTGATTCCGATCAACCGATGTTGCGACACCTCGCGCGATTTAGTTCAACCCCCGCGTTTGAATCGGAACGGCCTGGTCATATTGATTTCCGCTATAGGCCGAATCGGCATCGGCGGCGAATATGATGTGAGTATGCGACCGGCGACTTGAGGCCGGACATCCGTCGCGATTCTGCGAGCTTAAACGACGGCGCCGAAAAGCCGTCCTATGCCGGCCGTGATCGCCATTGCGAGGGCGCCCCAAAATACGACGCGCGCGATGGGGCGCCAAATGGCGGCGCCTCCCGCGGCGGCGCCGGCGGCGCCCAAGCCGCACAAGAACAGGAGAGAGGCCGCCGCGACGACGGGCGTCACCCACTGAAGGGGGGTGACCAGCACGGCTGCAATCGGCAGTGCGGCGCCGGCCGAGAATGTGGCCGCCGAAGCTAAAGCCGCCTGTACGGGGCGCGCTCCATTGGAGTCCGATATCCCAAGTTCATCACGCGTATGCGCCGCCAGTGCATCGTGCGCGGTCAATTGAACGGCCACCTGTCTTGCGAGCGCGGCGTCGAGGCCGCGCGCGACATAGATGGACGTGAGTTCATTGAGTTCTTGCTCGGGCATTTCTGCCAGCTCTTGCTTTTCCCGGGCGAGATCCGCGTGTTCGCTGTCGGATTGCGAACTCACGGACACATACTCGCCCGCGGCCATCGACATTGCGCCGGCGACCAAGCCGGCAATCCCGCTGAGCATGACGTCTTGTTTGCTCGCCGAGGCAGCCGCGACCCCTAAAATGAGGCTGGCCGTAGAAACGATTCCATCATTCGCACCGAGGACGGCGGCGCGGAGCCATCCAATGCGAGAGACTGCGTGACGTTCGTTATGCCGTTTCAGACGCGCCATGGGGAGCAGTAGGAAGGAGATGTCGATGATCGTCAATCTTCTCGGAGCTTACGCCGACGTTCTCCACGAATCATCTATGCGAATGCGACGCGGTATCTCCAGAGACGCATGCCGGGCGCCGAGGCCTCAGGGCCACTTCGCCGTCGGCGGCATGCTCATGAGGTAAGCATCTGGATTTGCATCGGTCGCAAAGCCGAATTTGGTGCCGCGGTCATAGACCAGATTAAATTCGACGTATCGCCCGCGCTTGATCATGAGCTTCTGCAGATCGTCATCCGTGAAAGCCATATGCTGGCGGCGGGCCACGATCTTTGGATAGGTCTCAACAAAGGCGTTGCCGACGTCGCGGACAAACGAGAAGTCCTGCCCAAGATCGCCGCTATTGAGGTCGTCGAAGAAAATCCCGCCCACCCCACGCGGTTCCTGCCTGTGCGGAAGGTAAAAGTACCGGTCGCACCACTGTTTGTATTGCGCATACGCATCTGGGCGGTATCTGTCACAGGCGGCTCTCAGGCTCTCGTGGAACTCCATCGTATCTTCGTCGATTGGAAAGGTTGGCGTGAGATCGGCGCCGCCGCCGAACCAACAGCGGCTTGTCGCCATGAGACGCAGGTTCATATGCACGATGGGGACCATCGGATTGGCCATGTGCGATACCAATGAGATTCCGGTTGCGACAAACGCGCCGCCGGACTCTTTCGCGCCGTGGACTTGCTTGATTCCTTCGTCCGATAACGTCCCCCACACGTGGCTGACGTTCACGCCAACCTTCTCGAATACTTTCCCGCGCATAACCCTCATCCGGCCGCCGCCCTTGAGGCGATGTCCGGCCGGCCGCTCCCATTCGGTCTGCTCGAAGCGGGTTGTGTCTTCGAAGCCTTCAAAACTGGCGCAGATGCGGTCCTGGAGCTTCCGAAAATATGCCGCTGCATCCTTCACGAACGCATCGTTTATGACACTGGTAGAGACTGCGGGACGGCTCAACGCGTGCATACTTCCAATCCTCCTGAAGCGATGGTTCAAGAGAGCAGGTGCGGCGCACCGGCCGCGTTGACCGTGGTCAATCTGGTAGGATTAGGCGCGGCCGGGCACGTCTTCCCGGAGAAACCGAGGATCAGTCGTTCAACAGACGCGCGCGCACCAAGGCGCGTGCGGCGGCGATGATCGAATGCGTATCGATGCGGTAGTGCCGATACAGATCCTCCAGCGCGCCCGTTTGACCAAACTGTTCAACGCCGAGCGCGTGCGAGCGATTGCCGCGCACCGCGCCCAGCCAACCCAAGGTCGCAGGGTGAGCGTCCACCACGCTCACGATGCCCGCGTCGCGCGGCAGGATGGAAAACAGCCGTTCGATATGGGCGCGCGCGGCGGCATTGCCGCTCTCGCGGGCCCGCTGTGCGCCGGTCCACCCGGCATGCAAGCGGTCGGGCGAGGTAACGGCGAGCAGTCCGATATCGCGCATCTCTTCGCCCATCAATCCGACCGCCGAAATGGCCTCAGGCGCCATCACGCCGGCATAGGCGACGATCACCGTGCAGTTTGGGCCGGGGGGGCGGAACCAATAGGCGCCGTCGGCGATGTCTTGTTTTTGCGCGGGCGTCAGTGTGCGGACCGGCTGCTCCATCGGGCGCGTGGAGAGCCGGAAATAGACGGAACCGCCGGCCCCATCGGCCAGGCAGTTGCGCGGGTCCGGGGTGTTGTCTCCATGCCGTTGGAGATGCTCGAACGACCATGACATTAGCGCGGAGAGTTCATCGATGAAGGCCGGTTCGAAGGCGCTGAGGCCCGGCTGCGCCATGCCAATCAGCGGCGTTCCGATCGACTGGTGCGCCCCGCCTTCGCTCGCCAATGTGATCCCGGACGGCGTCGCCGCGAGGATGAAGCGGGCGTCCTGATAGCAGGCATAGTTCATGGCATCGAGGCCGCGCGAGATGAATGGGTCATATAGCGTGCCGATCGGGAAGAGCCGCTCGTTGTGAATGCTGTACGACAATCCAAAAGCCGAGAGCGCGATAAACAGGTTCGATTCCGCGATCCCGAGTTCCAGATGCTGTCCGGTGGGCGCAGCGGTCCAGTTATAAGTCGACGGGATCTTTTCCGCTTTGAAAGTGTCGCCGCGGTCGCTGTGCGCAAACAAGCCGCGCCGGTTCACCCAGGCGCCGAGGTTCGTCGAGACGGTGACGTCGGGCGCGGTGGTCACGAGACGCGCAGCGAATTCATTCGATTGCCGGCCCAGTTCGTTCAGAAGCAGCCCAAAGCCTTGCTGCGTCGACATGGCCGACTTCACGGGAACGGTGATCGCGTCAGGGACGGGTATGGCCGGCGCCATGTACCGCCGCCTTCCGTTGCGCGTGAAGGGCACGTCCGCGAGGAACCGCTCAAGCTCCGGCGCCGGGGTCGCCATTCCCTCGAACTTGTCCCACTCATGACCGGGCCGCACATTCATGCCTGCGCGGAACGTGTCCAACTGCGCCGGTGTCATCAGGCCGGAATGATTGTCCTTATGGCCCGCGAGCGGCAAGCCAAAGCCCTTGATGGTGTAAGCGAAGAAGCACACCGGGCGGTCGTGGTCGATGGCGCCGAACGCATCGAGCAGGGTGCTCATGTCATGACCGGCAAGATTGGTCATCAGCGCCTGGAGTTCATCGTCGCTGCGGCTGTCGATGAGGCGCGACACCGCGCCCTGATCGCCGATGTCGTCCAGCAAGCGCTTGCGCCAGGCCGCGCCGCCTTGGAACACCAGAGCCGAATAAAGCTGATTGGGGCAAGCATCGATCCAAGCGATGAGTTTATCGCCGCCCGGCTCCTTGGCGGCGGCCTGCAGACGCGCGCCATACTTCAGGATCACCACGTCCCAGCCAAACTGCGTAAAGACGTGTTGCAGCGGTGACAGCAGGCCGTCGTGGGTGCAGGCGTCCAGGCTCTGGCGGTTGTAGTCGATGATCCACCACACATTCCGCAGGCCGTGTTTCCAACCCTCGATGAGTGCTTCGTAGATATTGCCTTCGTCCATTTCGGCGTCGCCGATCAGCGCGATCATGCGGCCGTCGGGTTCCTTCAGCCATCCATGGGAGCGCACGTAATCCTGCACGAGCGAGGAAAACAGCGTTTGCGCGACGCCGAGGCCGACCGACCCCGTCGAGAAGTCGACGTCGTCGATATCCTTGGTGCGCGACGGATAGCTCTGCACGCCTTTGTATCCTCGGAACGCGTCCAGCTTTTCCCGCGTTTGCAGCCCGAAAAGATATTGGATGGCGTGAAAAATGGGGCTCGCATGCGGCTTCACCGCCACGCGGTCCTGAGGGCGCAGCACATGGAAATACAGCGCCGTCATGATCGTCGCGAGCGACGCGGACGAAGCCTGGTGGCCGCCGACTTTTATGCCGTCATCGTTCGGGCGCAGATGATTGGCGTTGTGGATCGTCCAGCTCGCGAGCCACAGGATTTTCCGCTCGAGGTCGGACAGGATTTTCAAGTTCATCTGCGCATCTCACAGTTTGGCGGCCGGACAGGTTTTATTTCCGGTCCGGCCATAACAATCAAATAATCCCTTTTTATCTCCCCCATACTATTTGGATTATCCATCGCCGGCCTAGAGGCCGCGCACCTTCGGGCGGATTTTCCGCATGTAATCCTTGGCGATCCGGACAAATTCGTCGGCGGCGGCGGACAGGGGCGCGGTGGAGGGGGTTGCGAGGTAGTAGTCCACGCGGATCTCGCCGCCGGCGATCGGGTTGACCTGCAGCTTGCGCCGGTCGAGGCCGTTGTGGATGGCGGTATAGGGCAGCAGCGCCAGCCAATCGGTTTTCGAGACGAACTCAAGGATCCCCGACACGCTGTTCACCTCGATGATGCGCGAGGCCACGATCTGACCTGTGCGCAGCGGCGTATCGAGACCGCTGCGCACCCCGTGATGGACCGACGGCACCACGAACTTCAGATCGGGCGTGTTGAGGCGCACGGCGGCCTGGGGCTTGAAGCCGAACGACTGCGAAGACACCACCACGAAGCGGTCCTGGTAGATATGCTTGAAATTGATAGTGGGATGATTCGGGATGTGGGCGACGAGCGCGAAATCGATCGATCCGCGCTCCAGCAGCGAAATCAGCGTGGCGCTGTAATCCTCGGACACGCGGATGTCCACGTTGGGATACTTGGTCACATAGTCCGCCAGCACGTCGGCTAGCACCGATCGCCCGAGCGCGGGGGTGATGCCCGCGGAGACCGAACCCGTCACAAGGCCGGACAAGGCCTTCATCTCCCGTTCGACGCTGCTCACGTCCTCCATGATCTTGAGGGCGCGCAAGTAAAGCTGCTTTCCCGCCGGCGTGGGTTCGATGCCGCGCGGGTGCCGCTGGAAGAGTTGGACGTTCAATTCGCTCTCGAGCCCGGAGATCTGCACACTCAGTCCGGGCTGGGTGGAGTTGAGGCGCGTCGCGGCTTTTCCGATGCCGCCTTCTTCATAGACCACCATGAAGGCCTTCAGCTGCCGCAGATGCATGCGCCGCCACCCATAATAATAAGATATGACTTTCATCATATGTCATTATTTGCGCCTTAGCATCGTCGTGTCTGGGCATGTTCTGAAAAGTTTACGTGATATACAGTCACTAATTACCGATTCTCATTAGTCGGCTTCGCCCACTGGATCCTCTTATAATGTCCGGCGCTCCCCATTCTCCGCGAGATCAGGCGCCCGTCACGTCCTCCGGCATCACACATTCCGCGCCCGCGATTGCGTGGGCGTCCCACGTGCGTACGGTCCGGATCACCTCCGGCCTCGTGATGCTCTATTATGTTGTTGTCCATCTCACCAACCACGCCTTGGGGAATATTTCGCTAGATCTCATGGAATCGGCTCAGCCGTGGACTGTCGAGTTCTTTCGCACAGACATCGGCACGGTCATTCTCGGCGGCGCGGCGCTGACTCATTTCACGCTTGCCTTGTGGGCGGTCTATCTCAGGCGCCGCTTTTCGATGCCGGCATGGGAGGCGGTGCAGATCATCCTCGGATTCACGATCCCGCTCCTGCTCATCAAGCACATCGTTGCCGCACGTTTGGCGCGCGACATCTTCGGTGCTGAATCCGGGTATTCCTACGTGATCTGGGGCATGCAGGAGAATCCTTGGAACTATGTCCTGCAATCGGCGCTGCTGATTGTCGCGTGGGCGCACGGCTGCATGGGAATTCACTACTGGCTTCGTTTTCGAGCTTGGTACCCGAAAGTCTCGCACATCCTTGCGTTCGTCGCGCTCGTACTTCCGCTCATGGCGCTGAACGGCTTTCTGCAGGCTGTGCGTGAGGTGGATAGGCTCGATCTAAACCCGCGATATGCCCGCGCGTTTCGCGCCAACGCTGCCGTTGTCGGCGATGATGGCGTGACGCGTTTAGCGAAACTGGAAATGGACCTTTTCCTTACGCTTGGCGCGATTGCCGTCGGCCTCCTATGCTTCCGCGTTTTACGCCGCCTGTTCGACCGGTACCGAGGCATCATCCAAGTCACGTTCCCGGGTGGGCAGACCGCCTCTATCAGGCCAGGCCCCACCGTGCTCGAGATCAGCCGTGCGATGGGCCTGCCGCACGCCAGTGTCTGCGGCGGCCGTGCGCGCTGCAGCACCTGCCGTGTTCGTATCGGCGGGGGACTTGAGATATTGCAGCCGCCGGCCGCGACGGAAGCCCGCGTGCTCGACAGAATGGGCGCTGCGCCCAACGTCCGGCTGGCGTGCCAGATCAGGCCTACCGCGGATATCGAGGTTACGCCGCTGTTTCCTGTCCCGCCAGATCTCGAGGAGGTCCGCCACCCCGTCGACTATCACCACGGACGCGAGGTGGAGATCGCGGTCATGTTTGTCGACTTGCGGGGATTTACAGCCGCATCGGAGCACCAACTTCCTTACGACACCGTGTTCCTCCTCAATCGCTACTTTAAGGAAATGGGCACAGCGATCCAGGAGGCCGGAGGGCACATTGATAAGTTCATGGGCGACGGCATCATGGCTCTCTTCGCGCTGGAGCATGACATCGTGCGCGGCACGACCAATGCGTTACGCGCCGCGCACGAGATGGGGCGGCGCCTACGGTTCCTAAACGCGGAACTGAGCCACGATCTCAAGGAGCCATTGAAGATTGGCATCGGTATCCACGCGGGTCTCGCAATCGTAGGTAAAGTTGGCTGGGGTAATGCAAGGGCCCTGACCGCGATTGGAGATACAGTAAATACTGCTAGCCGTATCGAAGGGCTCAGCAAGCGTTTCAATTGCGAACTCGTCGTTTCGTCCGAGGTGGCCCGGATCGTCGGCACGCGTTTTGACGGCTGCCGGCGAGAGGAGGTCGACGTTCGCGGCCGGAAAACCAAGATCGAGGTTATTCTTATCGCGCAGGCGGATAGTCTTCAGATCTCTGGGGATATCCTGGCCTGAATACGCGTCCACTCATCTCTTAATAAAGGGCGGCGTCGGTGATCCGCGCGGCAATTTGCCGCGTACAACCTTTGGTGTTGCTAAAACCAGAAACGGTTGGTAGAGAGGTTCATATAAAATAACTCGTAATAGTTGTTGTCCGGGGATTTTTATGAAGCACGTGCAGCCGTCCATGGCCGCGTTGGCGCTCGGGGTGGTCCTGGTTTCCACCGATCCCGCCTGGGCGGCGGATTTTTTTGAAAGCGGCAAGCTTCTGGCGACCAGCGGGGTAAGCCAGGTTGAAGGCGCTGGTGGCGGCGGCCTCGCGCCTTGGGCGTTGATCACTGGCTATGGAACGCGCGACGCCATCGGCGCGAACGCGCATTACACTCTCGTCAATCTTCCCAATTACACACTGCATTCGGGTGGAGTGGCCCTTGGCCTCTATGACCGCGTCGAACTGTCGTACGCCCGTCACTGGTTCGATACCGGCGCCACCGGCGCGGCTCTTGGATTAGGCGCCGGCTTCACCTTCCATCAGAATATCTTCGGCGCGAAAGTGAAGGTTTTGGGCGACGCCGTCTACGATCAGGATACGGCGCTTCCCCAAATTGCTGTTGGCGCACAATACAAAAAAAACGACCGCGCCGCGGTCATATCGCTGGTGGGTGGACGCGGCGACGATGGTATCGACTTCTACGTCGCGGCGACCAAGGTCTTCCTGGCGCAAAGCGTGCTGGTGAATGGGGCCGTGCGTATGACCAAGGCCAATCAGTTCGGGATTCTCGGGTTCGGCGGCGATCGCAAGAATAGCTACAGCGTCCAGTTCGAGGGATCTGCCGCTTACCTTGTGACCCGCAAGATCGCGATTGGCGCTGAAGCGCGCACGAAGCCGAACAATCTCGGCTTCGCCAAAGAGAACGACGCCTGGGACGTTTTCGGTGCGTACTTCCTCAACAAGAACGCCTCGCTCACGCTCGCCTATGTCGACCTCGGCAGCATTGCGACCCAGGCCGGACAACGCGGCTTCTATTTGTCCCTTCAAGTCGGCTTTTAGAGAAGGAGCGTATTAGCCATGGCCATCAAAATATTCGTGCGCGCCCTCGCATGCGCTGCGCTCACGTTCTTGATCGCGAACGCGCCGCCGGCGCGGGCCGCTGACGATTCCCTGTTTCAAGGTCTCGGCGGGCGCGAAGGTATAACGCGGATCTCCAACCTCGCGATCGACCTATCTCTGGAAGATCCGCGCACCGCATCCACCTTCGCGGACATCAATGTTTCGCGCGTTAAACGCCTTCTGGTCGATCAGCTCTGCGCGCTGTCGGGCGGCCCGTGCAAATACGAAGGCCGTAGCATGAAAGAATCTCACGCCACCACAGGCCTAACGAATCTTCACTTCAATTTGTTGGTGGAAGATCTGCAGATTGCGATGGACCGCGAGGGCGTTCCATTTCACACTCAGAATCGGTTGCTGGCGATACTTGCGTCGATGCAGCGCGATGTCGTCACGAAATAGGACGTCCCTGCCTTAACGGCTCTACTCGTCTTTTAAAATGACAAGCTCATTTGTTTTCGGTGTTCTTGCGCTTTCTGCTGCGGCCTATATTGCAGGCAGCCCCGCCGGCGCGGCCGAAACCACCACCATCTTGCAGAAGGGCAAAGCGTTTTCTCAATCCGAAATTACCATCAATCAGGGCGATTCCGTTGAATTCAGGAATGATGACGATACTGCGCACAACGTCCTTTCGTTTACGCCGGGCTACGAATTCGATTTAAAGGTTCAGCGGCCTGGGGAGAAAAAAGCGGTTACCTTTGACAAGCCGGGCCAAGCCGAAATTGGCTGTGATATCCATCCCAAGATGAAACTCATCGTCAACATAAAGTGACGGTACACGCCGCGTTACGACATCCTTGACCCGCGGATGGCAGCCGGCGCCTCTCCACCATACTCCGCTTGCCGCCGTCGTCGTACGTATTTCGCGGTGTCTGCTCTTTGTCTCGCGTAAAACTTCGGGTTTGAGGAATGTCATATTGCGGCCCGTTCTAGCCTGGAAATGCTTGCTGATGACGCCGGATTCTGCCGATCTTACGACCCGCCCGCCGGCCTTTGTCCACAGTCCGCTCCTGAATGGGCTGGATGACGCGCAGATCGACGTGTTGCGCGCCGCATGCCTTGAGCGCGATTACGCGGCCGGCGACGTCATCCTCGCGGCGGGCACCATCAGCACGGGTGTGCAGTTCATCGAAAACGGCGCGGCCGAGGTGCTTGCGGTTAGCGCGCAAGGTGGCCGGCCGGTTCCAATTGCGACTCTCGGCCCGGGGCAGGCGTACGGCGAGCTTTCAGCCCTGACCGGTGGGCCGGCGATCTCGACAGTGCGCGCGGCCGCGACGCCGACGCGCATACAGACCTTGCTTCTGGGGCGTCTCGAAGCCTTGTCCGGCGGGCACGCTATCAGCAATGTCCTCATGCGCAATATCATTCGCGTGAACCAGCAGCGCCTGTCGACCGTGAACACCAATTATGCGAAGCAGCTCGAGGAGACGCTGGAGCTGCTGGCTCTGCGCACGTCATCGACGCGCGTGTTCATCCTCGTGCTCACGCTGATGAGCATCGCGCTGCTCGTGAATTACTTCCTCGCGCGCACGCCGGGCATCGATGTCTATTCGCCTCAATTCGCCTGGTCGATGCTGGTCACCCTGGTCTTGCCGAGTTTTATCCTCGCCTGGCGCGAGAAGCTGCCGCTCAGAACCTTCGGGATCACGACGAAGAACCTGGGCCGCGATCTGGCCTGGAGTTCCGCGATAACGCTTGGCGTGATCGTGATCGCGGTCGTCGGGCTGCTCGTGGCTGGTTATCCCGTCGCGGAAAAGCTTAGTCTGAAATATGTGATCGAATATGGCCCATCTTATATGGTGCACAGCTTCTTTCAGGAGATCATCGGGCGGGGCTTGATGCTCGGGATGATGCTGCGCATCTTCGACAGCCGGACCTGGGGCCAACGTCAGATCTCGAACGTCGCAGTCAGTCTGATGTTCGCGCTGATGCACATCCATTTCGGGCTTGTGACGGTCGCTGTCACCGGCGTCTTCAGTCTGTTGCTCGGCACTTATTATATGGTCTACCGCAACGTGGCGGGCCCCACGTTGATCCACATCGTGCTCGGCCTCGCGGCCTTCATGTTGGGGTTGATCTAGACGAGCCAAAAGCGGATCGCGGCGGAGACCGTGATCATGGCCGCGACGCTGGCGGCCCAGATCAGGGCGAACCATGCGACGCATGACCATGTTGACTGCGCCTTAGTGGTAGCCATGACTGCCCACCTTGCCGCGGAACACCCAATAGGCCCAGCCTGTGTAAATGAGAATAATGGGCACGATCACCGCGGTCCCCACCAGCATGAACAGCTGACTGCTTTCAGGTGCGGCGGCCTCCCAGATCGTCACGGATTCGGGAACGATGTAGGGATACATGCTGATCCCGAGCCCCGCGAAACTGGTCAGGAAGATCGCGAGCGCAAGAAGGAATGGCGCGCGGTCGCTCTTTCGCCGCAGCGCTCGGAAATAAAGGAAGCCAGCGAGCGCGACCAGTAACGGGACGGGCGCGCTTAGCAGAATGCCGGGATATTCAAACCAGCGCCGCCAGTATTCGTAATTGAGAAATGGGGTGGCGGCGCTCACCGCGATCAAAGCTAGCAGGGTGGCGAGGCCGAGGGTCATCGCGGTCCTGCGGGCGCGCTCCTGGGCCGGCCCTTCCGTCTTCCAAATCAGCCAACAAGCGCCCAGAAGCGCGTAGCCGATGACGAGGGAAACGCCGGTCAGCATGCTGAAGGGCGACAGCCAGTCCAGCCAGCCGCCGGCATAGGCGTTGTCTTCGACGCGAATGCCCTGGAGCAGGGCGCCGAGCGTTATTCCTTGCGTGAGCGCCGCCGCCATGGATCCAACCGCGAAAGCGGCGTCCCAATATTGGCGATGCGCGGGATCGCGCCAGCGGAATTCGAAGGCCACACCCCGGAACACGAGGCCCAGCACCATCGCGATCATCAAGGGATAGGTGGCGGGGAAGATGATGGCGTAGGCGGTTGGGAAGGCGGCGAACAGTCCGCCGGCCCCGAGGACGAGCCAGGTCTCGTTGCCGTCCCACACCGGCGCGATGGAGTTCATCGCCTGGTCACGCTCGTCATCGACGTTGAAGAGGAGAAAGAGGATGCCGATTCCGAGGTCGAACCCATCCATTACCACGTAGGCGAACACGGCGAACGCGATGATGAAAGCCCAGATCAGGGGAAGATCCATGATCAATGCTCCGCTCTGACGGCGGGCGCCGGCGTGATCCCCGCTGCGCGCGTAGGGACGGCTGGCGGTTCAGCTTCGCCGGGCGAGGGAGGTTTTCCCATCAAGCGCAGGACGTAATAGGTTCCCGCGCCGAAGACGCAGAAATACACGACAATGAACGCGAGTAGCGAGGCGGCTACCGCGGGCGCGTCGAGCGGCGAATGGGATTGCGCGGTTAGAAGGTGACCGTACACGGTGAACGGCTGCCGGCCCGCCTCCGTCGTGATCCATCCGGCGATCACCGCGACGAAGCCGCTGGGGCCCATCGCAAGCGCGGCGCGGTGGAGCCACGGCCACTCGTAAAGTGACCGGCGCATGCGGGCGAATATGCTCCACAGGCCGAGGCCGAAAATCGCGAAACCGATCCCCACCATGATGCGAAAGGTCCAGAACACCAGTGGCACGTTGGGCCATTGATCCTTCGGGAAATCCTTGAGGCCCGGCAACGGCGCGTCGGGATCGTGCTTCAGGATCAAGGAGCCCAGCTTCGGCACCGCGACGCGGTAATGCACAGTCTCGTCTTTGTTGCTGGGAAGGCCGAACAATAAAAGCGGTGCGCCGTCCGGACTGGCCTCGTAATGCCCTTCCATCGCCAGCACCTTCGGCAGCTGATGCGCGAGGGTATTCAGGCCGTGCGCATCTCCGGCCAGGATCTGTAAAGGCGCGACAAGGGCGGCCATCCACATCGCCATCGAGAACATGGTGCGGGCGCCTGGGTTAGCGCGGTCACGCAGCAGGTGCCAGGCGCCCACGGCGCCGACCACAAGCGCGGTCGTGAGGTAGGCGGCCAGCACGACGTGTACGAGACGATAGGGAAAACTTGGATTGAAGATGATTGGCAGCCACGAACCCGCCGGCACGAACTGACCAGCTTCGTTGATCGCGAAACCCGCGGGAGTCTGCATCCAGCTGTTGACGCTGATGATCCATGTTGCGGAGATCAACGTGCCGAGCGCAACCATGCAGGTCGCTAGGAAGTGAAGGCGCGGGCCGACCTTGGTGATGCCGAACAGCATGACCCCAAGGAATCCCGCTTCGAGAAAGAAGGCCGTCAGCACTTCGTAGGCCATCAGCGGACCAATGATAGGGCCGGCTTTTTGTGAGAAGACGGACCAGTTGGTGCCGAACTGATAGGACATCACGATGCCGGAAACCACGCCCATCCCGAACACGAGGGCGAAAATCTTCAGCCAGTACCGATAGAGGTTCGCATAGACGCCGCGTCCGGTGCGGAGCCAAAGGCCCTCAAGCACCATCAAATAACTGGCGAGACCGATCGTGATCGCCGGAAAGATGAAATGGAAACTGACGGTGAACGCAAATTGGAGGCGGGCAAGAAGAACAGCGTCCAACAAGTCCATGGGTGATATCCGCACCGCAAATCCGCCAATTCAAAGCGGAGGCAGAATACGAAGGCGGGTTGATGGACGCAATCGTTGCGCTCCCTCGGTTCTGCATAGCTGCCGTACCATACTGGCGCTTTTGATGGCCGGTGGGGGCGGGCCCGAAAATGTGGTAAGACTGTTTCAATGATGACCTATGTGCTCTACGGCCTTGCCGCCGCTTACCTGATCTTCGGGGCGATCCTCACCCAGTCCATGCTGGCGGCCATGCACAGGCGCCGCCATCCGCTGCGCGACTGGCTGTTTGGCATTGTCGGCATGCCGGTGCTTTTCTTCGTCGGCCTCATTTTCATGGCGTGTGAAAAGCTCTGGGCGCGCCTGTTGCCGCTTCTCGCGTTCGAGAAGCCGGAAGTCATGCGGGCCGGGCCGGAAACTGCGCCGCAGCGTTCCAAGGACGGAAAGTAACCGCCTTGCACCGGCTTTTGACGCCGGAGCCGGACGCTCCAGGTGAGTGTAGCCTGCGGGACCAAAGGAGACAGATTTTTGCGCAACTTCCATTTCCCCGGACGTTCCCCTTCACACGCCCGCCACGGCATGGCGGCGACGGAACACCCGCTCGCTTCACTTACCGCCATCGACATGTTGCGCCGGGGCGGCAGCGCGGCGGACGCCGTGGTCGCGGCGGCGGCGGTCCTCGCGGTCGTGGAGCCGATGGCGACCGGCGTTGGCGGCGATGCTTTTTGCCTCGTGGCCAACGGCGATGGGGTGGAGGGCTACAACGGTTCGGGCCGCGCGCCGGCCGGTCTTTCCCTGAAACTTTTCGAAGGCACGGGTCTCAAACGTATTCCGGTTGAATCGCCGCATGTCGTCACCGTGCCCGGCGCCGTCGACTGCTGGCTGTCGCTGCTCGAACGTCACGGCAAGCTCGACCGCGCCACTGTCCTCGCGCCCGCCATCGCCTATGCCATGGAAGGCTTCGCTGTCACTCAGCGCGTGGCCCACGAGTGGACCATCGGCCGTCCGAAGCTCGCGAAGAACGCGAATGCGGCGGCCCTGTTCCTGCCGCAAGATCGGCCGCCGCGGGCGGGTGAGATGTTCCGCAACCCCGGCCTCGGCCAGGTTCTCCAGAACGTGGCACGTGATGGGCGCGCGGGCTTTTACGAGGGCTGGGCCGCCGAGGATATGGTGGAGAGCCTGCGTGCGCTCGGCGGCACGCACACACGCGAGGACTTCGCCGCGCATCGCGGCGATTGGGTCACACCCATCCGCAGCGACTATCGCGGCGTGGAACTATTCGAGATTCCGCCCAACGGGCAGGGCGTCACGGCGCTGCTTATGCTCAATATCCTCGAGAATTTCACATTGCGCGAATTCCCGGCGCTGAGCGCCGCGCGCTTTCATCTGGAAGCGGAAGCCACGCGCCTAGCCTATCAGGAACGCGACCGCATCATCGCCGATCCCGCACGCGCGAAAGTCGACGTCGCGCAATTCACGGATAAAGCCTTCGCCCAGAAACTCGCCGCCGGCATTGATATGACGCGCGCCGGCGCGCCCGCGGCTAGTACGCGTACGGGCGACACGACCTATTTGGCCGTCGCCGACGCCAGCGGACTGATGGTGTCCTTCATCAACTCGATCTATCACGGCTTCGGCTCCGGCATTGCGTCGGCGAAAAGCGGCGTCCTGTTCCACAATCGCGGCCATGGGTTCGTGCTCGATCCCACTCACCCCAACGCGCCCGCGGGCGGGAAGCGCCCATTCCACACCATCATCCCGGCGATGGCGCGTAAAGAAGGCCGGCCGTGGCTCGCCTTCGGCGTCATGGGCGGCGACTACCAGGCGGTGGGGCATGCGCATGTCCTCACCAACCTTGTCGACTACGGCATGGATATCCAGGAAGCCATCGATTGCCCGCGCGGTTTTCTGTTCAACGGCGAGTTCGCGCTGGAACAGGGGATCTCCGAGTCCGTGAAGGCGGAACTCGCCGGCCTCGGACATAAGATCGTCGCGCCGCCGGAACCCATCGGCGGCGGGCAGGGGGTTATGCGCGATGTCGCCGGTCAAAGCTGGATCGGCGGCTCGGACCCGCGCAAGGACGGTTGCGCCCTCGGCTATTAGGGGTTTGGTGCGCCTAAAGCGTCCGCACGAAATCTTCCGCGGCCGCGAAGGTCTCCGCCGGACGCTGCAATACCAGCTGATGCCCGACGCCGGGAATGACCGCGAGTTTCAAGCGCGCGGTCAGGAACGCGCGGTCGTCATCGTCGAGAAGGCTCGGCCCGGTGACGTCGCGCCGCACGCCAAGGGCTTCCGCGCCCGCGAGCACGATCGCCGGCACGCGCACGCCTTCAATATAGTGATAGTACCGCCGGTCTTCGGGCGGCGATTGCGCCATGCCCATGACGTTTGCGGCGAAAGCCCGCCGGAAACTTCCCTCCGGCTGCCCTTCGAGGACGCGCGGGATGAGATCCATGATCGACCACTGTTTCGCCGTGGCGAGCAGCGGATCGAGCGCGACCGCGCCCGCCAGATTGGGCGGCGGGCTGTTCCCCAGCGCGACGCCCAAAAGGCCGCCAAAGGAGTCCCCCACGATCACCACGCGCCGGTCCTTGAAATGGGTGCCCACCAGCCAGCGCAGCTCATCGATATAAGAGTCCATGGTGACGGGCGAGGGCGGATCGCTCTGCCCATGGCCGGGAAGATCGGCGAGCGCCACATCGTAGGACGCCCGCCATAACTCCGACCACGGCAGCAGTTTCTTGTGCTTCTCGAACGCGCCGTGCAACAGCAGGACCAGCGGCTTGTGGTCAAAGCGCGCCGTTTCCTCGCGCAGCACAACCAATCGTCCGTAGGGACGCTCAAGCGGGTGGGTGACGTACGTCATGGGAAAAGCCTCAAGGGGACGCGCCGGATGGAACCTGGGTCTCTATCATGCAATAGGCCGAAATCGCACGCTTTTCCGGCGAAACCCCCAAGGCGCAGGCGCCGGTCCGGCGGCCTACGAGAGCATCCACAACCGGCGCTTAATCCGGCTATAGTGGCGGCGACATTACTCTTTCCGGCTTCAATCCAGGGGGACCTCCGATGACTCGCTTGCGTTTCGTTAAGATGCTCGCCGTGACGACTGCGGTATCGCTCGCGCTTCAATCGTGCGAAAAACCCGCGCCGAAAGTTGAAGCCAAGGCGCCGTTCAGCGTTGTTGAAGCTTCGATTCCGGAGATGCAGGCCGCCATGGCCGAGGGCCGCACGACCTCGCGCGAGATCGTCACCCAATATCTGACGCGCATGGGTCTGTACGAGGACATGCTGAACGCGGCCGTGTCCGTCAATCACAACGCGCTCGCCCAGGCCGACGCGCTCGACAAGGAGCGCGCCGCCGGCAAGGTGCGCGGCCCGCTGCACGGCATTCCCGTCGCCCTCAAAGACAACATCATGACCAAGGACGACATGCCCACCTCCGGCGGCATGTTGGCATTCAAGCACTATATGGCGCCTTACGACGCCACCCTTGTCGCCAACCTGAAGGCGGCGGGCGCTATCATCATCGCGAAGTCCACCATGAGCGAACTTGCCGGCTGGTACGGCGGCGGCACGCGTCCCGGCGGCTATAACGGCGCGGCGGGGCAAAGCTACAATCCGTACGACCCGCGCGCCAATGACGACGGCACGCCCGTTCTCGCGGTCGCGGGCTCCAGCTCGGGCGTCGGCGTCGCGGCGAATATGTGGGCCGCCAATGTCGGCACCTCCACGGGCGGTTCCATCGAAGGACCGTCCAACGCCAACATGCTTGTCGGCATCCGTCCCTCCACGGGGCGCATCAGCAGATATGGGATCGTGCCGCTTTCGCTCGATCAGGACACCGCCGGTCCCATGACCAAGTTCGTCGCCGACGCCGCGATCATGCTCGGCGCCATGGAAGGCGCCGCGGTCGATCCCAACGATCCGCGAACCAGTGAATGCACGCCGCCCGCCAATCGCGATTACACAGCGTTCCTGAAAGCCGACGCGCTCAAGGGCGCGCGCATCGGTATCCCGCGCGCGGGTATCTACACGGCGCAGACTTTCCCCGGCAAAGCGAAGCCGTTCCCCGGTCTGAAACCCGAAGAGCTCGAGATCATGGAAGGCGCCATCGCCGCCATGAAAGCCGCCGGCGCGGAGATCGTCGACCCCGTCGAGATTCCAAGCCTCTCGGCTGGCGAGGCCATCAAGAACATTTCCTCGCACCCCATCTGCGCCCTTGGCGCGGATGACGGCGAATACTGCTCCGAAGTCGTGCGTTACAGCATGAAGCGCGACTTCAATCTCTGGCTCAAGACTCTCGGCGACGGCGCGCCGGTGAAAACCTTCGGCGAGTTGCTCGCCTGGAACGTCGCGCACAAAGCCGACGGCGCGATCCGTTACGGGCAGGAGCGTCTCGAAGGCACCGAGCGCGTCGATCTCGAGAAGGATAAGGCGCGCTACGAAAGGAACCGCGCCGAAGACCTGGTGCTGACGCGTGAGCAGGGCCTCGACGCCGCGCTCAACGCCGGCAAGCTCGACGCTCTGGTCTTCCCGGAAACCAGCGGCTCCACCTTTGCCACCAAGGCGGGCTACCCCGTGGTGGTCGTGCCCTGGGCGCAGGTCGCCAACGACGCGCCCGGCGCGAAGGGATCTCCCGACAAAGTGAAGCCCTACGGCTTCAGCTTCGTCGGCGGCCACTGCGAGGACCCGAAACTGATCGGCATCGCCTACGCCTTCGAACAGGCCACCAAAAAACGCGTGCCGTCACCGCACACCCCGTAGGCAATATTGAGTATATTGGGGTCAGACTCCATCTCGCATGATGGCGTCTGACCCCATTTCCTTTTCGATCCCGGTTCTTTGAGGAGACGATCTATGCAACGCCGCACCTTTGTCGGTTTGAGCGCCGCGGCTCTTGTGTCACCCGCCTTGTCGCATCGCGCGTTCGCGGCGTCGGCATCGCCGTCCGACACGGAAAAACGCGTCGCGCGGTGGCTCCAGACATTCGACTCTCAAGGCAACCATCGTACAGCCACCGCGGGGGATCATGCCTCGGCCGAATGGCTCGTGGCGGAGGCGAAAAGCTTCGGCGTTGAAGCGGCGCTGGAAAACTTCCCGCTCGAGCGCGTCGACGTCCAGGCCGCCTATGTCACCATTGGCGATCGCCGGATCGAGGGCGTCCCGATGCATGACGCCGGCTTCACCGGCCCGGACGGCATCAGCGGCAAGATTGGCGCGCTCGGAAGTGATGCGGACATCGCGCTCATCGAGTCAGAGCCCTATACGCCCAGTCAGCCCGGGCTCGAACTCACCAAGCAAGTCGCCGAAGCGCGCAAGAGCAACCACAAAGCCATCGTGATCCTGACGCGCGGCTCGCATAGCGGCCTGTATCTCCTGAACGCCATGAACTTTCGCGAACCGTCAGGCCCGCCGATGCTCCAGGTCTCGAGCATGGAAACCGAATGGCTCAAAGCGCAAGCCGCCAATCGCAGCGCGGCGACCGTCGTCGCGCACGCGGTGAAAAGCGCGGCGAAGGCCAGCAATGTCGTCGCGCGCGTGGCTGGCGGCAATCCGAAGCTCGCGCCCATCGGCGTGATGGGCCCGCGCAGCGCCTGGTGGCAAGGCGTCACCGAGCAGGGCAGCCGCATGGTGTGTCTGCTCGAAACCATGCGCACGGTCGCCGCCGCGATGCCCGCGCGCGATGTTCACTTCGCCGCGCTGTCAGGTCATGAACTCGGCGCGCTCGGCGTCGACTCCTATGTCGAAGCGCACACTGCTCTCGTGAGCGACGCCCTGGTTTGGATGTTCTTTGGTTCGGATATTGGCACGCCAAACCAGCCGCACGTCCTGCATGCCTCCGATTCCGAGCTGGAGGCGTGGGCCGTGAATTTCCTCAAGGCGCAAGGTCTCACGGTGGATCAGATCGCCGATCAGAAGTCGCGGGCGCGCGGCGAAGCCGGCTGGCTCCAACGCGGTGGCGGCAAGTTCGTGACTCTCGCCGGCGCAAGTCACGCCTACCACAACATCAACGACCGCTGGCCCGAAGCGCCGGATGTGAAGCTCCTCTCCCGCTACGTCCGCGCCATCGCGGACGGCGTGCTGGGCCTGGCCAACACGGCGGGGTGAATATGGGAGGCAATCCTGGGAAGGATTGATCGCCATCAAGGCGAGCGCACGCGCCCTCCCGTACGGTTTTCCGTCGAGCGGGGCAATCCACCAGACGGTCTCCGTCTGCCGTCGGCCTTTCATCGCAACGAAAAGCGGCCACCATGTCATACGACGCCGATACCACCTTGGCGGATATTCGCTCGGAAGTATGCGACACGGTCCTGAAATGGACCGTCGTATTGGGGGTCCCGGCCGTTGCCCTGTCTCTCAGCCGGATTTTCGAATTTGGATTTCTCCCCATCATGGCGGTTCACACCCTGATGGTGAGCGCGCTCGCTGGTACCTACGTCTTCCGGCGTCGCTTTAGCTTCGCGATTCGCGCCGGACTCATTGTTCTCATGATGTTCGTCGTCGGCGTGGCTGGGCATCTGTCGTTTGGCACCCCGACGAGGATCGAGTTTTTCGTCTCGGCTTGCATTATGGCGACCGTCTTTTTTGGCGAACGCACCGGAATCCGGGTCGCCATTTTAAGTGTTGGCGTCATCGGCGCTATTTACGCGGCCATCTCCTTCCATGTTGTGCCGCATCCGATGGTGCCGCCCCCACTTTCACCGACGAATTGGATTGCTAATACCGCTTCACTGATAGTGGCTGCGCTTGCGCCCCTTATTGCTGTGAATAGATACAGGCGCCAGCTTCACGAGGAGAACCAACGCGCAACGTCCGCCAATAAGGCAAAGTCGCAATTCCTCGCGACAATGAGTCACGAGTTGCGCACCCCGATGACGGCCATCCTGGGCATGGCTGACCTCCTTGCCTCCGACGAGCTGACGAGCGCAGCAAAAGAGAAGGTGAGGCGTATTTCAGACGCGGGTCGTTCGCTTTTGGGCCTTTTGAACGACCTCCTCGATTTTTCCAAGATCGAGTCTGAGAAGATGGAGGTTCATCCCGTGGCCTTTAGTCCTCGGGGTCTCGTGTCCGACGTCTGCTCTCTTTTCGCGCCGCTCGCCGCGCAAAAGGGGATTTTGTTGACGCAAGAGGTCTCTCGGGACGTCGGGGACGAAGTGGTTGCCGACGCCGGCCATATTCGCCAGGCCGTCCTCAATCTCGTGAGTAACGCGGTGAAATTTACGCAGCGAGGGGCCGTGACGGTGCGCTGCTTTCGCAATGACGGCCTCACCCCCAACCATTTGGTGATCGAGGTTCAAGATACAGGGATCGGGATCAACACTGACGCGTTGGCGCGGCTGTTTAAGCCGTTCGTTCAAGCCAACCAAACCCGTGACCGAAAATACGGAGGCACGGGACTTGGCCTCACGATCACGCGCCGCCTTGTGGAGTTGATCGGAGGAACCGTCACGGTCCGTTCCAAGCAAGATGTGGGAACCACGTTCGCTATTTCTGTTCCGGTCGCGGCGGCCGGGAGCGCCACTCTCAGTGAGGCGCAGGAGAACGTCACGAAGGCGGCGCCGGCGGTGCGGACGCTGCGTCTCCTCGTGGCGGAAGACAATGAAACCATTTCCTTCCTGCTCCAAACGATGCTGCGGAAATGGGGGCATAAAGTTGACGCCGTGAGTGATGGATTGGCCGCCGTAAACGCTGTTCGAGCGAACACATACGATTGCGTTCTTATGGACATGCACATGCCGGGAATGGACGGTGTCGACGCGCTGCGTGAAATCCGCGCCAACGGGGGGCCGAAAAAGGACATTCCCATCATCGCGGTGACAGCGGACATCGCGCCGGAACATCGCGAGATCTACCTGGCCGCCGGCGCGAACGCCGTCGTGGGAAAGCCCGTCAACTGGCCCGAACTCACGAAGGCGATGAACCGGCACTGCGCGAGCGCGACGCATGAACACCAAAACAGTCAGTCTACGCCGCCGCGAGAGGAAGCGATTTTCTGGGACAAGCGGCACCTGGTCGATCTCTCCGATCAAATCGGACCGGAATCCGTCGTGATTCTTCTCCAATCGTTCTCGAAGAGTCTGCGGGATTACATCGGTCAGCTGCGGTCGCCCGAAACGGCGCATGACATTTTCCGCGCCAAGCGCCTTGCGCACGCGATTAAAGGGTTATGCCGCCAGTTCGGCGCTGTCCGCGCCGCAGATCTGGCGGCCGGCATCGAGACAGATGGAGTTTCTCTGGAAGAAATTGCGTTGGAGCTGCCCGCTCTAATCCGGGAATTGGCCGCGGTTGATCGCGCGGTCTCCCTGGTCACCTCTCCGGAGCAGGTGTTGCAGATGCGCGCCTCCCAGTAACGCTTTGGAGCGCACTCATCGGTAAATGCCTCATTTTGAGTAAGTGACGGCGCGTGCCCTCTAACTTATCCTGTGTTAAGTTCGCGTATGACGTCGGACAAAGCGCGCATCATTGTATATCGCGCGCGGGAGCAGGAACTTATCGACTTGGCGGCGACCATGAGCGGGCCGACGCGGGACGATCTGCTGCGCGTATCTCTCGTTTGGAAACGTCTCGCCGATCAGGCGGAGCAGGAACAGGCGCAGCCGGAAAGCCCGCGCGAATAGGAGCAGCGACTGTTGAGCCGCGCGGCGTAAGGCGAAGCAAGCGATACCGCTTACGCCTGGGGTAAGCGCGGCCTAAGGCGCATCGCGCTCAAGCGGCGACACTTTAAAGGGCGCCGGCCGACCCTCATCACTCATGCCGTGACGGCGATCTCTTGCCGCATTAGCCCACCACAGCAGCTGGGCGAACGTTCTGTCCATGTACTTCGCCCATGCGGCATGATCCACACTGTCGCGATAGCACCCGTCTTCATCAAACACCTCCTGCGCATGCGGGATATGTACCATGGCGGACACGGGCAGGCAGCCCAGTTCGCTGAGGAAGGACCGCATTCCAATGGCGGCCCGCGATCCGCCCCATTGCCCCGCGGAATAGGTGACGATTGCGCTAGGCTTATAAGAGAACAATGAGCTTCCGAAGTGGTTGAGGAGGTCCATCAGCGCGGGGCTCATCGAATGGTTATATTCCGGACTCACCATGACAAAACCGTCGGCCTGTTCGATGAGCCCTGCGATCGATTGCAGAGATTGAGGAGCTTGCCCGGCGCGGTACGAGAAATGCGGCTTGAACGCTTTGGGCAGATCAATTTCGAGAGGATCAACGACTTTGACGGTGGTTTCGCCAGCGCTGGTCAAATGCGCGGCACACGCTCGCGCGATCCGAACACCCAGTCGGGGCGGATGAGGGGGCTCAGAGTCCCGGACTGTCCCCAAGAAGATCAGAAAATTCACGGCTGAGGCCTCCAAGAGCAAGAATATGTGTGGATATCTCCTAGTCCCTAAACATCTGATCACTCATTGAGCGAAATCAATTCGCAAAGATATGTGAGTCCGATGACGACCAGCTATCGGCGTGCAGTAAATGACGGCATCGGGTGCCTGTGGACGGTACTTATCAAGCTGTACCGGCGAAATTAGTCCATGACGTCCGGGTCGGCGCGGCGTCTCAACCCCGCCGTTACAAAGCGTTGCGAATTGGCACAGCCTCGATACTTGCAACAGCGGCTGGCGTCGCCTAGGTGTTGAGCGCGGGCCGGGCCCCTCTGGCGAGTTCTTTAACTCGCGATGTCGGACCGCATCGGGTTCTTCTCGGTGCCGGGTCCTTTTTTTCCTTCGTCCCCTCCGAGCTGCACCTGCGGTGTCAATTCACGCAATGGAGTGTGGCCATGACTTATTTCTCCTATCGCCGCTTACGCATACTTGTGCTTCAGGCAAGCATTCTCAGCCGCTTCATCAAAGAAGAGCAGATGCGGCGCGTCCCCAACCGCGCGCGCTTGCGCGACCTGAAGCGCACCCGCCTTTCCCTGGCCGACAGGATTTCCGGACACCTCCGGTTCGCTGCGATCGCTTAGGCGCTTAAGCTCCAAACAAATTAGAGGATGACCATGTCTCTCATCGAGGCACTCTGGCTGGGCACGCCCGTATGGATGTGGCTTGCCTTCATGTCCGTCGTTTTCGTTCTTCTTGTCCTTGACCTCGGCGTTCTTCACCGCAGCCAGCGTGAGATCGGCGTGCGAGAAAGTCTTTTGCTATCTGCCTTCTACATCGCGATGGGTTTGGCGTTCGGCGGATGGATCTGGTGGCAGATGGGCCAGGAGTCCAGCATCGCCTATATCACGGGCTTCGTGATCGAGAAGAGCCTCGCGATGGACAATGTCTTTGTCATCGCGATGATTTTCGCCTACTTCGCTGTGCCGCGGCGCTACCAGCACCGCGTACTGTTCTGGGGCATCCTGGGCGTCATCGTCTTGCGCGCCATCATGATCGGCATGGGCGCGACCCTCGTCGAGAAATTCAGCTGGACTCTCTATCTCTTCGCCGCCTTCCTGATCTTTACCGGCATCAAGATGTGGATGACCGCCGACAAGGCCTACGACGTCGGCGCGTCGCCCGCGCTGCGATGGATCAAGAGCCGGTTCCGAGTGACGAACGAATTGCACGAAGAGAAGTTCTGGGTCCAGCGGAGCGACCCGGCCACCGGCCGTAGCGGCTGGTTCATGACGCCTCTGTTCCTGGCACTGGTGATGATCGAGATCGTGGATGTCGTCTTCGCGGTGGACTCGGTGCCGGCGATCTTCGCCATCACAACCGACCCCTTCATCGTGTATACGTCCAACATCTTCGCGATCTTGGGCCTGCGCGCGCTCTATTTCGCCCTCGCGGCGATGGTCGAGCGTTTCCATTATCTCAAGTACGCGCTCAGCATCCTGCTTGTCTTCATCGGCGCGAAAATCTTTATTGCCGATGCGTTCGATATTGCGAAGATTCCGCCGTCGATCTCCCTGTCCATCACGTTCGCGATCCTCGCGTCCGGGGTCGGATGGTCGCTGTGGAAGACGCGCCGGGTGGGGCAGGAGGCGATGTGATGCCCCGGCGCTGATCGTTCTCAGCCCTTTGCCGAAAACGATGTGCGCCCCGCGGCAGCGAAGCTGCGGGGCGCGCCCAAGCAGATCGTGTGAAGAATTAACGCTTATCGGCGGGGTTATCGAGCAGGGCGGCGAGCAAGCGATTGGGAAACCGCCGCCGCTGCACGATCCCATAGAAGCTCTCGGTGACCTCCGGGATGCGGCAATATTCCACCAGGATGCCGGCCTTCAGTTCGTCGCGCACGACAATGGGAGGCACCAGGGTGATGGCCTCGCTTTCACGTGCGAGCAGGCGCAGCATGGCCATGTCATCCACTTCCGCGAGGATGTTGGGGCGCAGCCCAGCTAGCTCCATCACACGGTCAAAGGCGGTGCGCATCTCGCTGTCCAGGCTGGGCAGCAGAATAGGGGTCGTGGCGACATCTTCCGGAAACCGGAACCGTTTGCGCCGTCCCCTCGGTTTTCCCACCAGGCTGACCGGCTGCTGATCCAGGAGATAGCTTCGCAGTGTCGTGCGCGCGTCCCGCGGCGGCGCGCTATTGGCCAGCACGACGTCGATCGTGTGCGCCTCCAGCTGCGCCAGGAGATCGCGCAACGTCCCCGAGCGGACGATCAGCTCCACATCGGAGCGCCCCACCAGGGGCCGCAGGAACTCAAGCTGGAAGTTTCTTGAAAGCGTGGTCAGGGCGCCGACCCTTAACACCTGCCGGCTCGTGATCGGTTGGTCCTGCAATGTATTCAAAAGTTCTTCGCCGGCTTTGAAGATGCTGTCCGCATAGTCCAGCGCGATCTTTCCGGCTTCCGTCAGCAGCAGTTTTTTTCCGGCGCGCGCGAACAGGCGGTGGCCGACCTGATGCTCCAGTTTTTGAATCTGGACCGAGAGAGCGGACGGCGAAAGGTTCAGCTGTTGCGCCGCGCGCGTCAGGCCGTCCGCATGCGCGACGGCCCAGAAGTACCGCAAATGATTGAGATTGAGATTTCTCATCGTTCTATTTTATCGAACGTTATGTAGCGGACAATGAATTTTTCATGGACGGCGATTTTCCCTAGGTATTGAAAGGTAACAACACTTCGGGAGCCGCCCGTGACATTGGCTTATGCGCCCTTTTTCATTCCCATCGTTCTGTTTGCGGCCGGACTCATTTGCTTTCTAACGCCCGGCCGGCGGCCGACCGTCGGTCTTATGCTGGCGCAAGCGGCGGCGGTGGCCGCGTTTCTCGGCGCCATCGGGCTTGCGGTTCAGGTGGCGCTTGGCGGACCTGGAACGGTCAGGCTTCCCGGTGACGTCGGCCTCGGTGTTGCGATCCGGCTTGACGTGGTCAGCGTCGCGATAAGCCTGTGCGTCTCCTTTGTAGGCTGGATGGTCGTTCGCTATGCGGCCACATATTTGGATGGCGAGGCGAGGCAAGGGGCGTTCACCGCGTGGCTGCTCCTGACGCTGGGCGCGGTGATGACGCTGGTCCTGGCCGGCGGCCTCTTGCAGTTGGTTGTCGCGTGGATCGCAACGAGCCTGCTGCTTCACAAATTATTGCTCTTCTATGCAAACCGCCCCAATGCGCGGCGCGCGGCGCGCAAAAAGTTCATGGCGGCCCGATTGAGCGACGCGGCGCTCATCGGCGCGGTCCTCCTGCTCTTTGAGGCTTACGGGACAATGGACATTGCCGCCATTCTCGAGGCCGCGCGGAATAAGACCGGCGGCGCGGCGGCGATGTGGGGTGCGGCGCTGCTCGCCGCGGCCGCGGTCCTGAAGTCCGCCCAGATCCCGGCCCATGGCTGGCTGATCGAAGTCATGGAAACGCCGACGCCGGTGTCGGCCTTGCTTCATGCGGGCGTCATCAACGCCGGCGGTTTCCTGCTTATCCGTCTGGCGGACGTTGTCATGCTCTCTCCAGCGGTGCTCGCCGCGCTGGTGATCATCGGTGGCCTTACGGCGCTCTTCGCAAGTGTGGTCATGCTGACCCAGGCGGCGGTGAAGACCTCGCTCGCGTGGTCGACGGTCGCACAGATGGGCTTCATGATCCTCGAGTGCGGCTTGGGCTTGTTTCCGCTCGCCCTGCTGCACATCCTGGCCCACTCGCTCTACAAGGCTCATTCGTTCCTGGCGTCCGGCGGTGCGGTCGAACGTATCGCGGCGGCGCTGCGCTTAGGTGGCGTGGCGATCCCCAGTTCCGCCGCCGTTTTGCGCGCGTTCATCGCGGCGCTTACCATTTACGCGGCTGTGGGGGCGGCCTTCGGCTTCCAATATAAATCGCCCCAGGCCATTGCCCTTGGCGCAATTCTCATCTTCGGCGTGGCCTATCTCTTCGCCCAAGGTTTAGCCGATCGCGCCCCGCGGCAGCTGACCGTGCGCACCGCTCTTTATGCGCTCGCGTCCTCCATCAGCTATTTCGTCCTGCAATGGGGGGCCGAACATCTGACCGCCGCCGCGCTTCCCGCGCCGCATCCGCCGGGTTCCTTGGAGTGGTTGTTGATCGCCCTCACGGTGACGAGTTTCGCGCTCACCGCTGTCCTTCAAGGCCTGCTGCCGCTCTGGGCCAACCACCCTGCGGTCGCGGGGCTGCGGGTCCACATATCCAACGGGTTTTATTTCAACGCGGTCTTCGACCGGATGACGGGGGGATGGAATGTTCGCGAACGTGGCTGAAGACATACGCGCCGCCGTCGAAAGGGCGGGGCGGCAGATCCCGCCGTCATGGCCCTTGGCCGCGGCGGTCGCCGTCAACCCATTTCTCGGACAATGCCGCGAGAGCCTTGCCGGGGTCGGGGCCCGCCTCGGCCGCATCACCTCCGCCGCTGTGACCCTGCCGCGCCGCTGGTATCGCGAGAAGATCGCCGCCGGTGCGATCACAGACGCCGACCTCGAGGCGGCGCTTTCGCACGCGCCTTCTGACCTTCGCCCCGCCGATATCGGCGCCCTCAAAAAGGCTCTGGCCGAGGACGAGCCCCCCGCGCAGCCGCTTCCCACCGTCGCCGATCTTGCGGCGCAGGTTTCAGGCGTGGACTGGCCGGGCATTGTGGCCGAGCGTATCAGTGCCTGGGCGGGAAGTTATTTCGATGAAGGCCAGGCGATGTGGTCCGGGGCGAAAGGTCCGTCCGCCTTTGCCGCGTGGGGCGCTTACGCGTCTCACGATCTCTCGCCCGAGATTTTGGGGCTGCGAGGGTTCGCCAATCATGTTGAAGCGACGGCGGCGGTGACTCTCGATGCGATAACGCAAGGCGCAGGCCGGCTGGGTCTGACCGAAAACGCGATGGACAGCTACTTCCATCAGCTTCTCCTGACTTTAGGGGGCTGGTCGCAATTTGCGCGCTACAAACTCTGGCAAGCCGAGTTGAAGGGTGGCGAGGATACGACCCTCGCGGACCTCCTCGCCGTGCGCCTCGTTTGGGAGGTTGCCCTTTTCGAACGTTATCGCGGTCAGATCGCCGCGCGGTGGCAGGCGACGGTCGCGGCCCATGCCGACCCACTCGCGCCAACTCCGGCGTTGATCGTCAATATCATTCTGCAGGACGCCCTGGAGCGCGCGTCCCAGCGTGCGCTGGCGCTCACGTTGTCCCAGCCGGCCGCACGCAAACCGCAAACACGCGCGAAACTGCAGGCGGCCTTCTGTATTGACGTGCGTTCGGAAGTCTTCCGGCGCGCGCTTGAGTCTCTCAGCCCCGAGATCCAGACCCTCGGATTTGCGGGCTTCTTCGGCATGCCGGTCGCGCACCGGAGATTTGCATCGGATACCGAGGAGTTGCGGCTCCCGGTGCTCCTGAACCCGGCGCAGCTGACATGCGCGGGGGGCGACGGTCTCGCGCCGCTCGACCGCGCCACGCGCTTCAAGCGCCGCGCTAAACGCGCTTGGGGCCGCTTCAAGCTTGCCGCGGTGTCGTCCTTCGCTTTCGTGGAAGCCGCGGGGCCGCTCTACGCCGCGAAATTGCTCGTTGACGGACTGGCCCTCAGGGACAACACGCCCGCCAACGATCCCGCGCCGCGTCATAATGTGGCTTTGGATCGCGCGGCACGGTCCAAGACCGCCGCGAGCATCTTGCGGGCGATGTCGTTCACCGAAGGCTTTGGCCGGCTTGTTCTGCTGGCCGGGCACGGCGCGCATGTCGTCAATAACCCTCATGCGAGCGCGCTGCAGTGCGGGGCCTGCGGCGGGTACAAGGGCGACGTCAATGCCCGGATGCTCGCGGCTCTCCTGAACGATCCCGAAACGCGGCAGGATCTCGCCGGCCTCGGAATCGCGATCCCGAAGGACACGCTCTTTCTCGCCGCGCTCCACGACACCACCACGGATCGCGTCACGCTGTATCTCGAAGATCAGGAGACTTCGACTCACGCCGCCGACATCGCACAAGCCGTCGGATGGCTGGACTCCGCGGGCGATCTGGCGCGGCAGGAGCGGGCGCTGCGTCTGCCGCGCGCCGGCTGCGCTGATCTCCAGCGGCGCGGCCGTGATTGGGCCCAGACCCGCCCCGAGTGGGCCTTGGCGGGTTGCAGCGCCTTTATCGCGGCGCCGCGCGCCAGAACCGCGGGCAAATCCCTCGAAGGACGCGCATTTCTACATGACTATGAGTGGCGGCAGGACCCCGGTTTCGGCACGCTCACCCTGATCCTGACGGCGCCGGTCGTGGTCGCGAGTTGGATAAGCCTTCAATACTATGGATCGGCCGTCGCGCCGCAGCTCTTCGGCGCGGGCAACAAACTGCTGCACAACGTTGTCGGCGGCCTTGGGGTTTTTGAAGGCAACGGCGGCCCCTTGCGCGCCGGACTGCCCTGGCAATCCGTTCACGACGGCGCCCGCTACGTCCATGAACCGCTACGTTTGTCGGTATGCGTCGAAGCGCCGCGCGAAGCCATCTCCGATGTCCTCAATCAGCACCCCGATGTCCGCGCGCTTTTCGACAATGGATGGCTCCACTTATTTGCGCTCGACGATCAGGGCCAAATGGCGTGGCGTTATCGCAGCGGCGGCGGTTGGTGCACGGTCAGCCTTTCCAGGGCGGCAGTTCCCATAAGGCCATTGAACTCAACCGAACTTTAGTCCGGGCCCATGTCCGCGTGTGCGCTCTGATTCGCGCGATAGCCGTCTGCGCTTAAGCGTTGCCTTTGCCGCGTTTTTTAGCAATCTGCGCAAGCAGGTCCTTGATCTCGCCGCGCCGGCCGGCATCGGCGTCTTCGCGTCCCGGACGGTCGGGCGCCGCCAACGCGCGGCTCAAGACCTCATCGGCCTTCTGATATTCGCCCTGGCGGAACAGGAAATCGCCGTAGAAGAAATTGGCGTCGATACCGGCTGGATTGATGTCGAGGGCGCTTTCCAGATACTTGCGCGCCGTCTTGTTGTTGCCGAAACCGAGCGGGAAGCCTGGAACCTGGTAGTAGAGCGAGCCCAGGCTTGTCTTGGCCGAACCGTCGAGGGCCTTCGGATCGATCTTCTCGGCTTCCTCGAGCAGCGCGCGCGCCTCCTTCACGAGCCCGAGACCTTCGAGGCCGCCCGTGAGGCCCGCGGCGCTGCTGACGATGATGCCATCCCAGATCAAGGGCTCGGGCGCGCCGGGATAGCGCTGCGCCACCACCTTCGCCTTGTCGGCAAGCGCCAGCATCGCGGACTGCTGCTGCTTCTCGTCGCCGACGGCATATTTGATGCGCGCCCATTCGTGCTGCAGCTCCGCGACGTCGTTCATGATCGCTCCCTGATCGAGCGCGAGCGCGGGCAACGCGAAGGCCAAGGTAACCGATGCCAGGATGACTGAGCGCAGTGTCATGTCGTTCTCCAAAATAGGGGCGAATTAGGTGGCGAGGATCTTGCGCGCGGTGCGGGCGGAGCCGGACAGCGCGGCGTCGACGAGGCGCGGAAGCAGAGAATTGACGCGCACGAACAGGGATTCCGGGAAGCCGATGTAGACGTCCTTGCGCCGGCCGACGATGGCCGCAACAATCTTGGCTGCGACGTATTCTGGAGAGTCCATGTTCATGCGGCTCGCGGCCGCGAACGCCAATACCTGCGACGAGTTGAGCGGCGTTTTCACCGCCCGCGGCGCGATATAGGTAACGCCGATGCCGGTGCCATCGAGTTCACGGCGTAGGGCCTCGGAAAAGCCGCGTAAGCCCGCCTTCGTGCTCGAGTAGGTCACAAAATGCGCGAAAGCGATGGAGCCGAAGATGGAGCCGATGTTGACGATCCGGCCCGAGGCGCGCCGGCGCATGCCGGGAAGGACGCTGTGGGTGAGCATCATCGGCGCCAACAGATTGACGTTGAGGGTGGCTTCGATCTGCGCGGGCGTTTGGTGGTCGTAGACGCCGAAAAACTGGATGCCGGCGAGATTGACAAGAATTTCGCAAGGCCGAAGCGCGAGTTGCGCGCCGACCGCCGCAATCCCCGCCGCGGTGGAAAGGTCGCCTTCCGTAAAGTCCGCCGTCGGGCGCGGCGGCGGCTGACGGTCGACGATGGTGACGTGGGCGCCGCGATCGACCAGGAGCGCGGTGACCAGTTGACCGATGCCGCCGGAGCCGCCCGTCAGCACTACGTGTTTTCCGTCAAGGCGCGATTCAGGCTGCATGGACTTCCTCCGGACGATGGGGAATGGCTGCGAACATATCGGCGAACAGCACGAACATGCGTTTGGCGAGCGTGACGATATCGGCTTGATCGCGCGGATCGTCGATCCGGTCCATCAACGACTGCAGGCCGGCGATATGATCGAGATCGAGAGCGCCGTGCGACATCAGGTAGCTGAAGCACGCCGGCGGCAGGCCGAGCGATGTGGCAACCGCCGTCGCACCCTGCGTGGCCATCTGCGTGCTCGTGCCCTCGAGCACGAACACCATACCGAGGAGACCGACCGGATTGACCTGTTCAATGAAGCGGTACGCCTCCTCGACCATGCGCCGGGTGGCCGGATGGGGCGCGGACGCGGCGACCGCGTCTGGATCGCCGCCGGCATTGCGGATGTCGTTGAGGATCCAGTCGTCGTGGCCTCGCTCGTCCGCGATATAATCGTCGAAGGCCGCGCGCAACCAAGCCTGGCGTTCGCTAAGCCGCGCGCGCGCGGCCTCGAACAACGGCACAGTGTGGCGGACGTGATGATAGGCCTGAGTAAGATAGGCGATGTAGGTGTCGCGCGAAATCCGCCCGGCGAGCCCGTCCTTGATTTGGCGCACGCCGTGGAGCTTCTGCCGCTCGGCGGTGGTCTCGGCGGCGACGCGGTCGAAGAGGCGCACTGCCGCTCCCGGCGTTTGAAGCGTGCGCGCCATGAGGTCGGCGTAGCCCGCATGAATTTCTGCGCGCCGCAGGCGGCCGTTGGCGGTGAGCATGCCGCTTCTGATCGAGAACGGCATCACGCGCGCCCAATGGCCGACGCGGGCATAAGCGGGCAGGCGGGCGTTCACCGCTGCGACGGCCTGGCCGAGATCGGCTTCGGTGACTTTCGCGGACGCGGGAACCAGCAGCGCGCCGAGGTCGCTGTTGCCGTGGCCGAAGATGAACGCTTGGGCGATCGCGGCGGTCGAAGTCAATTCGCTTTCGATCCATTCCGGCGAGATGTTGCGTCCGTAAGCGGTGACGATGAGGTTGTCCTTGCGGCCTTCGATCACCAGGCGGCCGTCGGGCCCGAGCGCGCCGATATCGCCTGTGGCGTAGCGATTCGCGAACGGCGGCCGGCCGACGTAACCGAGGCCGGCGATGTTCTCGATGACGATCTCGCCGTCGGCGGCGATCGTCATGTTGACGTGAGGAAGCACACGGCCGACGGTGCCGAGCCGGTTGTCGCCGGGCGTATTGAGGCTGACGACCGAGGCCGCTTCGCTGAGGCCGTATCCCTGGACGACGGGAAGGCCAAGCTGCGCCGCGCGTTCGAGGACGTCGTCCGAGACCCGCGCGCCGCCGACGGCCATAAGCTTCAGATCCGGCAGCCGGAGGCCGGAGTGTTCCATCGCCGCCACGAGGCCGCGGAGAAGTTCCGGCACCAGGATCGTGCTTGCGGCCTTCGTCTGCGCGAGACAGAGCGCAAGCTTGGTCCAGTCCGGCGCGAATAGATTTTGCAGGCCGGTCCGCGCGGCGCCGAGAACCCTGTAATGCCCGCCGGCGCACAGGGTCGCGTAGAGGCCCGCGACATTCTCGAGCAACACGCCGAGCGGCAATAGCGGTACATGGCTCTCGGCGTAGGACTCGCCCAGAACCGAAACGAGGGATAGCGCGACATTTTCAATGTCACGCTGGGCAAGACACAGCCCTTTCGGCGCGCCCGTGCTGCCGGACGTGTATGTGATCTTGGCCGTACGGGAATGCAGCGTGACGTGCGCCGCCGCTACGCGTTCCAGATGAACGCCGGCAAGCGAGGGCGCTTCGAGCGGAACGGCGAGGGGGGAGGGCCGATCCGTGAGAAGGCTGGCCGCGCCGCAGTCGGCCATCGCTTGCCGGCACTGTGCGGCGGTGAAAAATGAAGGAAGTGGAAGCGAAACGCGTCCGAGCTTGACGAGCGCGAGGTCGATGACGACCCATTGGACGCCATTGTCCATGAGGACGGCGACGGGGCCGGAAGCGGGCAGGCAGCGATGCAACGCGCGCGCCGTATCGTCGATCGCGGTTTCGAGGTCGCCGTAGGCCAGCGTGGCCGATGCGCCGCTGACGGCGTGCGCCTCCGGTTTGGCTTGAGCGTAGAAGGCGATCGCCGAGAGAACCTGACTCATGAGGCGCTCCGATAGTGCAGGCGCGGAAAAAGGCGGCCGAACTCCGGGTTGCGGTCGGCGGGAACGAACCTTTCCAGGGTCTCAAAGCAGTCGGAGATCGTGCCCGCGATGACGCGTGGATCGGTCTCGTAGTAGCTGCCCCAAGACGCAGCGTTATCGGACAGCTTCTCAGCGCGCGCGGGCGCGAGATCGACGACGGCGAGCCCGAGCATGCCGAAGGTGCGGCGCAGGACGCCCGTGGCCGTCGCGCAGGCGATGGAAAATCCCCGCTGGCGCAGATACGCGGCAAGCACGATGAAGAGGAAAATCGAGGCGCCGCGGCCGTTCGAAGTCAGGCTGCCGATCTCAACGATGGCGCCGCGGTCAACGCCGGCCAGACCGTGCGCGACAAGCGCGGCCTCAATGGGCGTATCGAGATACTGTTCGAGGAAGAGGGGTTCTTCGCCGGCGCTGCGAAAGCCGACCGCGGCGAGAATGGCCCCGGCGCCGTCGTGCACGCTCATCAAGGTGGGGTAGTGGCCGGCCAGGCGCGTGCCGTAAGCCTCGGCGTAGCGCTCCTCCATGAAGCGCTCGACCTTTAGACGCGCCGGCTGGAATTTGTGGGTGATCGATATAAGGGAAGGCTCGAGCTTGGTGAGCCGCCTGATCTGCGAAGAGTCGAGATAAAGGGGCGCGTCCGGCGCGCAATCGCTTTGCAACAGCACTTTCAACAAGGGCAGGCTCCTGACTGGTAACGCTCGCGGCCCCCGAACCGGGCCGTGTCAGGTAGACGCCACCCCTGGAAAAACACCCTACCTGCGCGGTCGCTAAACCTCGAAAAGGCCTGGAATCGCGCGGAAAAGGCGCGCCGGTCAGTTTGACCAGGAGAATGTCAATCCGACGGTGCGCGGGCGCGGCGGGGTCACCTGCCGCATGCGGGCAAAGCTGAACGCGTTGCCGAACGCGAATGTGTTGGCGCCCGTGTTGGCGAGATTGTCGACGTAAAGGAGCGCGCCAAAGCGGCCGCGCGTGAAGCGCAACCGGGCATCGGCAAGATGTGTGTTGCCCATTTCGAGATTGGCCGCCGCGCCAAAATTGAGATGCGAACGGCTGACGTAGGCGTACGACACACCCGCTTCGGCGCCGACGCCGTCCGGCAGTGCGAAGGCGTATTGCAGGCTAGCGCCGGCCGAAAACCGAGGCGCCGAGGGCAGGTGGTCATTGTGCGCGGAGGACGACGCGGGCGCGAGCGTGGTGAGTTCGGGCGAGCTCCAGGTGAGATTGCCGGTGAGAGTCCACGGCTGCGACGGGTGCACGGTGGCCTCGACTTCAAGGCCGCGGATGTGCGCGGTGCCGACATTGGCGGTGTACGGAAGGCCGTTGGTGGCAATCTGATCGGTTTGGATGTTCCGCCACACCGCGGAGAAGGCGGCGGCGTTCACCGCGGCGGCGCCGTCCCACAGCGTTGCCTTACCGCCGATCTCGAAATTCCATAGCGTGTCGGACTTGAAATTGGTGACGGTTAGGCTGGCGTCTTCCTCGCCCTCATCGCCTGTCGGCGGGGCGCCGGCCGGCAAAGGCGCATCGACGTTTATGCCGCCCAGGCGATATCCTTCGGCGGCTTGGGCATATAGCAGCACGGCTTCGTCTAGATTGTGACTGACGACAACTTTCGGCGTGAAACCGGTACGCACGTTGCGCCCGATCGCGTTCGGCGCAAGTGGACCATTACCTCCGCTCGCGCTCGCATCTGTGTCGAGCCCACCGCGAAACCAGCGCATGCCGACGGTGGCGGTGGTGGCCGGAGTGAATCGGTACGAAAATTCACCAAAGGCCGCTAACTCGTCGCCGTTATCGTAGCGGCGGCTGGTGTAGAGCTGGGCGCTGGTGGCAGGTAAATCGAGAGCTGTGAGCACGGAGTCCGTCAGCTGGTCGCGGTGAGAGGCGAAGACTCCCGCGAGCCAGTCGAAGCGTCCGGCTGTGTTTGAGATCACCCGACTCTCGTGAATCAAAGTGGTATGGCGCGCGCGCTCGCGATAGAGCGCGCTTTGCGATGGCGCGGCCGTGAACTGCGCCACGGCGGCCGAGGCGTCAAAAGTACTGGCGATGGACTGGCGCAGCCAGGCGGTCGAGGACTCGAAGCGAAAATTGTCGAAGCTGGCCGCCGCGCGCACATGCAGACGGCGAAAATCGTTGTCATGGGGCTCGCGGACGCGGATGTCACGCGTGTATCGGGCCATAGCGCCGTCGTAGTACTGGGTGTCGCGCGCGCCGATGCCTTGGAGCACCGCGCCCGCCTCGATGGACCAGCGATCCGATGGGACAACGCCAAAGCTCGCCCGGATCCCATAGATGCCCGCGCCGTTGACGTTGCTACGCCCAAGAGCAGTGTCGTCGATGTAGCCGCCGTCGCGATGCGCGTAGCCCGTGAGGCGTACGGCGAGCCGGCCCTCGATGAGCGGAAGATTGGCGGTGGTCTCGACGCGCGTCGAAAGGGCGCCGCCGTTGGTGGCGGCGACACCGACGGCGCCCTTGAACACGGTTCTGTCGATCTCGGGCGGGTTCGTGATGATCCGGATCAGGCCGCCGATGGCGCCGGCGCCGTAGAGTGTGCCTTCGGGCCCTCTCACGACTTCGATGCGCGCGATGTCAACGAGTTGAAGGTTCGGGTCGGGCGTGTTGAAGGTGATGCGCGTGTCGTCGAGATAAAGTCCAACGGCATTCTCGGTCTGGCCGGAGAACGCGCCGTCGGACATCCCGCGGATGAAGTATTTGTTGCGGCCGGGACCCTGATTGGTCGACGCGAGGCCCGCCACGAGCGACGTGATTCCCTCGAGGCCATGAAGCGCCGGCGCACGCTCGGTGACTTCCACGGCCGCGACTGAAAACGGCGTGCGCGCCAGGACTTCGCTGCGTTTGCGCGCCGTGACGACGATTTCCTCCGTGAGCCCGTCGCCCTCGATTTTGGCGGGGGCGGCGGCGGAGGGAGCGCTTACGACGACGAAACTGCGTTCGTCGATCTTGCGAAAGCCGAACCCGGTTCCCTCGAGCAGTGCGGCGAGGGCCTCTTCGGCCGTCGCCGTGCGCTGGAACGCGGACGTGCGCCGTGCGCCGATCTTCGCATCTCCGAGGCCGATCGAAACGTCGGCCTGGATCGCGAAGTCAATCAGGGCTTCGGAAAGCGGCTGGGCAGGGATGTCGAAACGCTTCGAGGCGGCCCACGCTTGCGGCGCCAGCGCGATGCTCATCGCGAGCGCGGCCGCAAACGGCGCGGCGCGGCCGAAATATCCCGTTGGTCTCATTTTTCCGATCGCCCGCCTGTGCCAGCGTCACTTGCGGGTGAGTATAAACCCATCAGACGTAGATTGGGCGCCGATCGGCAAGAAGCCCTCCAGGCGGCCGACCACGCGTTCGGGGCTGTCGAGTTGAAGGACGCCGGAGAAGACGAGATCGCCCACAGCCTGGTCGCCGAGGCGGACCTGCGGGGTGAAGTAGCGGTTCACCTGCGAAACCACTTCGGACAGCGGCGCGTCCTTAAATACGAGGCGTCCCTCGCGCCAGGTGGCGGCCGTTTCGGGACTGAACTTCGACAAGGTGACAACGCCGGAACCTACGACATGCTGGAGCCGGTCGCCCACGGTGAGGCGCTGCGGCGGCGTGCCCGGCGCCGCGGTGAGGGAGCGTACCTCGACCACACCGCGCGCGACGGACACGGTGACGGCGCCGGCATGGTGAAGGATATTGTAAGCCGTGCCGACGACACGCACCTCCTGATCGGCGACGGCAACTGTGAACGGCCGGGCGGCATCCTTGGCGACATCGAAGTATGCTTCGCCCCGGCGCAGCGTGATATGACGCTCCGATGCGGTCATCGCGACATCGACTTGCGTGCCGGTATTGAGGGTCAGGCGGGAGCCGTCGGGAAGGGACACTTCGCGCCGCTCGCCGACGGCGGTGACGAATTGCGCGATCTGCGGGTCCGGGACACCGCGCCCGCCCAGAAAAACGGCGATCACGATGCTCGCGGCCAGAGCCGCCGCAGCGCCCATCCAGACCGCGCGCCGCGGAACGCGGGCCGTATTGCGCGGTGTGAAAGCGATAACCTCCTTCTGAGGCGTGGGCGCGGCGGCCTCGGCAAGCGCAAAGGCATGCTGCCCGGCGAAACGATCGGCCTGTTCGATATGATCGTAGGCCTCGCGAGCGCGCGGATCGGACTCAAGCCAGTCGGTCAGCAGCGCCCAGTCCGCGGCCGTCGCATCCTCGGCGCGCACGCGGACGTGAAGGTCGGCCGCCTGTTCCAGCATTTCCGGCGGTAAGTTATCGAGCCGCTGTTGCATCATATCCCGTGCCATTACACCCGGCGTGGCAAGCGCAGATGTTGCTTCCGTTCCAGGCCTATCCAGTTGACGCCATCCATTGCCAAACACCCTACTCCGTATCGCCGGGCCGGAGCGCGGCCGCCATCACACGCAGCGCGGTCGAGATGTGCTTTTCGATCATTTTGCGCGAGACGCCCATGCGGGCGGCCACCTCGGCGTGGCTCAGACCCTCGAATTTGTGCAGCACGAAGGCCTCGCGGCACTTCGGGGCCAGTGTCTGAACGGCCGTGACCACGGTCGCGACCTGGCGTTTGGCGTCGATGGCCTTCTCTGGCTCAACCAGATCCTCGACGATCTCGCTGCCCAGGCGGCTGGTCGTGGCGTCGAGCCATTGGCCATCGCGAAGCTCGCCGCGGCTGCGGCCGCGGCGCATGTCGTACGCGAGGTTCGCAGCGGTGCGAAACAGGAACGCGGTGATGTTCTGGATCGGCCGCGTGGGATCGGCTCCGCGCAGGCGCGCATACATGTCCTGGTAGATATCCTCGGCCAGCGCCGGATCGCCGAGCCGGGCGGTGAGAAAGCGCAGCAATTGCCCGCGCATGTCGAGATAGGCGGCGATGAGGCCGTCGGCGCCGGGCGGTGCGGATTGGGACACTGTGTCGGAACTCATGCCGCGCGAACAACAGTCGAGGAAAAGAAATGCCGCGCCTTACATTACGGGGCGGGTGGCGATCTTGGGCGACTGTAGAGGCCGCAAGGGCCGCCGTCGTCTGTGATTCTTGTCACGTTGCTGCGGCGGGCGGCTAAGGCATCATCCGCCGCAGCACGTCGTCGCGCTGGATAAAGTGGTGATAAAGCGCCCCCCCGACGTGCAACGCCAGCGCGCCGAGCAGCACATAAATAAGTGTGATGTGAACATCCCCGGCGGTATGCGCCCAGGCCGTACCCTCGGCTGCCAATGGCGGAAGCGTCACGACCCCGAAAAGCACCACGTCCCATCCGCGATAGTTGGCTGCGGCCCAACCCAGCACGGGATTGACGATGACAAGCAGATATATAGCCCAGTGCGTCGCTTTCGCGAGACCGTGCTGCCAGGCCGGGGTGAGGGCAGGCATTGGCTCCGGGTGCGCACCGCGCCACACGATGCGCAGGAGCATCACAAACAGGATCGCCGTGCCCACAGACAAGTGCCACGAGACAAGGCCCTCGTTCGCCGTGTCGCGGCCGATGTGCGGCATGAGAAAGCCGACCGCATATTGCACGGCCATGAGCGCGAGCACGCCCCAGTGCAGCAGTTTCGTGATCGGGCTGTAGGCAGGGGGCGTGGCGTGAACGGCATTCGGCATATTCGTCATCCTTCAACTCAGGGCGTCGGACGGGCGTTGCGAATAAGTCTCGACCCTTTCCGTGCATGCCATATCGATCAGGTGGGGCCAAGTCCGTGTTTTCCGCAACGGACGGGGTGAGGGAGTGGAGGATGAGAGGAGGGGGCCTCGGCACGGCGCCTTACTCATAGATCTCGCGGCTCCACGCGTACGCCGTCTGCGACTTGATCGCTCGGGTGCACAATGACGCGCTCGCCGTCCTTTAAGCCGTCGACGATCTCGCTGTGCCGAGGCGGTATGACGCGCCGGACTGCCCCCGGCAATCCGTTCACGGCGGGGCGCGCTACTTTCATCAATTGTTAAGCTCGGCTGTATGCCTCGCAGCGCCGCGCGAAGCCATCGCCGATGTTCTCAATCAACATCCCGAGGTCCGCGCGCTTTCGGGGAGGCCTCGACACGATGCCTATAAAATCCAGGGGCGTGCAGGGCGGTCAGGCGCCGCGCAGAAGCGCCCCCAGACGCGAAGCGACGCCAAGTGGGCGCTCCGTTTCCATTTCATCCACCCAGGGCGAGCGGCCGTTGTCCGGTCTGAATTCAGTGCGAATGTCATGAGCGCCGCGGCCGTAAATCAGCGACGATAAGAGCCACTGAATCTCAGCGCCTCTCGTATCGGCGCGGAAGAGCGCCGGAAAATCCCGCCGGGCATCTGATTGCCACCAAGTCAGATAGCTGTGCCGGCCCTTGGCGTAGGGATCTGGGAATGATTGCTGCAGGTCCTTACGCAGTCGATAGACGAGGCGTTGTTCGCGTGAGATCGGCTCACCATTCTCGAAACATCCGAGCGCCCACGAGGGGTCGTAGGGGATGGCGGTTTTGGCGGCCGCGGTCTCGGCGCGGTACCACGCGGTAAGATCGGCCGCGGCGTTTTGGTCGGCGATCACCGTATCGTTGGCGCCATTGTCGACCTGGCTAAAATGATAGAAGCCGAGCGGCTGACCGTCGACCGTCATGCGCGAAGGCGGCGTGCCGGCAAGGCGTCGGGCCGCGAGATTCCAAGGCGCGACATTGAACCTTGAGCTGCGCAGGACCGCCACCCGATCGAAGAAGGCCGGCACGAAATCGATCCAGCGCTGATCGGTGTATATCCCGCTTGGGATGTCTTCGCGGCAGAAATGATAGAGCCTGTCGGCCCACCAATCGCCGAAGGCGCGACCTTGCGGCCCGGCGGCAACGCCGATAAAGCCAAGATTATAAATCCCGTGCTGGGACGTGCATAACTCATTGGCGATCACACCCTCGATGGTGGTCTCGGCCACGGAGAGGTGCGGTGTGAGCGCGATATTGTTTTCCTCGAGTGTAGTCTCGATTTCGCGGAGGGGCGAAAACACGACGATATCGGGATCGAGATAAATTACCGACTTGCAGCGGGGGCGGCGCAGAAGCCGGCGCAGCATAAAAGGCTTCATCGCGGTGGCGAGCTCGATCAGGGTGTGGCCGAAAGCCCACGGCCGCCAATTGGGAATGGCGAGTTCGTTGAGGCTATGGACTTCATCCGCGGCCACGTGATGTGGCGCTAGCGGATTGTTTGGCTCGTCCGCGAGGGCGAGGTGCAGCCTCCAATCAGGATGGATACGCCGGAGGGACTGGAACAGCACTCTCACTTTTGGCAGATAGTTTGCCGCCGCGATCGTGAAGACGTGAGTTTCGCTCATGCTGGCCGGTAGCCGCGGTGAGCTGCGGCGCGAAGGAGTTTGAGGACAAGGCGCAAAGGCCCAGTGATGAATGAGGGCCCTGCGCGGAGGAACGTCCGCATGCGCCGTGATATTGCCCTCAAGGGCGCGGTTACCTTCCAAGACGTTGAATTGCGCATATCCGCAAGCTGGCGACGCATTGCGCGCTCGGCGGCATCGGCGAGATGGCGGTCGTTGTCCGCCCAGTGGAAGCGTAACGGGTCATTCACCAGTTCTTCCGCGGAAACGAGCAGATAAGCCTCGGCGGCGCCGATATGGGCGGGCAACGTGTAAGTGCGAAACCGGTTGAGCGCGCTGATGTGTTCGTCGTAGCGCTGGCGTTGCAGCTGCGATTGATAGCAGCGCATTGCGGCCGCCTTCTTTTCGGCAACGGGCGTGATATCCACGAGGGCGTTGGGATGGACTGGCGCGCTGATTTCGTAGAGCGCGAGGCGTACGCCGGTTCCCGCACGCCGCACCGCCTCGATCGTAGCGCGAGCGATGCCCCGGTGGTCGGGGTGGAGTTCCTCCAGTGATGGGGCATAAACGAGATCCGCGTCCGCAATGGCTTCCTTGATACGGGCAACCAACGCCTCGCCATACACGAGACTTCTGTCGGCGAGGTTCCAGAATTCCGGCTCGCCGGCGCCCAGAATACGCGCCGCCGCCCGGCTCTCCTCCTGTCGGCGCCGAACGACCCTCAGGCGGTCTTCGCCCTCAAGTTGGCCGCCGCCGTCACTGAGGATGACGACGCGGACGGGAACGCCCTCATCGACGTGACGCAGAATGGCGCCGCCGCAGCCGTAGGTCTCATCGTCGGGGTGGGGGGCGAGAACAAGCACGGACCTCGCCGGCAGTGTGCGGACAGCCTTGTAGGGCATAAGGCTTACTTCCTGCAGTTCATGATCCGGCACGGGTTTCGCGCCGGCATCTGCGGGCGTATAGGCTGCGATGATGCAATCCTCGCCCCAATACGATCCGACACAGGCGACGCGATCAACCTGGTGCATGGTCTTGTTCCATTCCTGCATGATTGTCTCGGCGCCGGCTGTAAGGCCCCAGCGCGCAACGGTAGCGTCCACAGCCGAACCGAACACCAACAGCCCGCCCGGAGCGAGCCGCCGCGTGATGGCCGTCACCGCGCGGCGGACGGCATGGATATCCGGCAGATAGGCGAGCACTTCGGCCACGACAATGAGATCGAATGTCCTTCCCGCGGCAAAATCTTCGGCGATCGAGGCTTGCTCCCATGTCAACCCCTCCCGGCGGCCGACGAAGGCCGCCGCACGTTCGATCGCTTCAGGCATGACGTCGACGACGTGCAGCGCGCGGCAATGGCGGGCTAAAAATTTGGTGAAAAACCCCGCCGCGCAGCCGATCTCGAGGCCGTTGTGAAAAGGCCCCCGGGCCGTGATCATGTTCAGCATCAGCGCATAACGCTGATGCTCGAACGGATTGCCTGAGAGTTGCCAAGGATCAGGCGCAGACATCTCGGTCTGCAAATGGTCCCAAACATCGATTTGGACGCTCATTCGGCCGCCCCCCACCCGGCGGTAATAACGGCGCCATTCTCCGCATGCGTTTGCAAGTTGTGAAGGGAACATGCGACGCACGCCTTACATACATGAACGCATTCGCTGTTTTGTAAGGGGTTCCCTTACAGAGCTGGCTTTTATTTTGTAAGAACGGTGGGGAGGTGCGGGGAGTGTGGCATCTCCGAGGGCTGTATTGGTTGAGGGTCAGTTTGAAGGCTCTATGTATGCTGCTCGCTGGAGGAGTCGCGCTTGGATTCGCAGGCGTGAGAAGGGATGCTTGGGCACGATCGTCTTTCGCACCGCCCGCGAGCTGATCGACGTTGGCATGCCAATAAGTAACGATCCTTGGCGAGACGAGGGGGGCGGCGCCGTACAATCGCGGCGCAAGGGGAGAGCCTGACCTGTTGCATCCAAGTATTCGCTATTTCATCAAGATCGCGCGCCATTGCTGATGAAGATGCAAACCAAAGCTCGATCACTCAGATAGTGTCCGTTTCCCCTAGAGACCCGCTGGCGCCCAAGGTCATCTCTGGGACTAGCTCGCGCGACTCGCTGCGGCTCGCTCGGTTGGTGATGCGGCTGGAGGAGACCCGGTCGCTTCGCATAGGCAGGTCGAGGGGACCCAGGGCTTACCAGCCCTCAGCGGAATGCGGATATGTCATCGCAGCGGGATTTCAGGATCTTCCCGTTTTAAACGGGTCGCGGGCTGCTCTGCGCGCCACCCGCGGATATGATGAATACCAACACGCGGCGCGCCGAGGCCGCGGTTCGCGGGCCCCGCTTTTCTGAGAGCCTCCTCTCGAAGTGTCCGTGAAAGCGGCGGGCTTCTACGATAAGACCACGCACCCGCCTCGGGTCACGCCTTTCGTGCGCGGAGATCCGTGGAAGACGTCAACAATGGCGGGCGGTGGCGTTCGTTTGATGCTCTCCGGTTAGGAGTCTCTTTGTGACAGGACCGCTCCGTTATCGAGGCATTTGCCCCGCCATGGGCATCCTTTCCAATCGCCAAGTGCGATATAGCGGCAAGCGGTGATAGTCTGAGCCCGGCGCGGAGAGCCGGATGGCGGTTCAACGGTCTGAAGGGGAAACGAGGATGCGTTCAAGTGTAATCGTGGCGCTGGTGCCCCTCTTGTCCCTGGGACTCTTGCCAGAAGCAAAATCTAGCGAACTTTCCTCCTTTATCACGGTCGATGGCCTCGTCGAGAGTAGGCTGAGTTGGAACGACGGACCGCGAAGCTGGGAGCACCGCGGGCTCGGAAAAATCAGTTTCGGCGGCGACGGCGGAGCGCGCGGCAGCGCGCACGCCGAAGCGGCCGCGGAAGTCGGTGTCGATTTAGGATCGGCTCTCAGGGCTAATTTCAGCATTTCGCTCGATCCCCGCCGCCACGGTAACCCTGCGGACGTCTTGGAAGCTTTCCTGCTCTACGAAAGCGGCGCGGCGCACCGCACGCGCGCGCACGCCAAGGTGGGCGCTTTCTTTCCGCCCGTATCTTTCGAGAATGACGGCCTGGCCTGGACCAGCCCTTTCACGCTGACATCATCTGCCATCAACACATGGATCGGCCTGGAGATGAGGACCCTGGGCGTGGAGGTTGGCGTGTCTCATCAACTGGATTGGGCGCAAGTCAGCATCTCGGGCGCTGTCTTCGGGGCCAACGATCCTGCCGGAGTGCTGCTCGCATGGCACGGATGGGCCGTGTCGGACCGTGAAGCCGGCATCTTCGAGCGCCTCCCGCTTGCGCCCTTGCCGGTATTCAGCGCGACAGGCCCGGTCCCGCAGCAAGCGCCCTGGTTTGAACTGCGCCATGAAATCGATCGGCGTCCCGGAGCTTACCTCGGCCTCGAACTAAGTGCGGTCGATGTCGGCGCGCTCAATCTTCTGCTTTATGATAATCGCGCGCGCGATACCGCGTTCGACGGATTTCAGTATGCGTGGCACACGCGTTTTGCTGCGGTGGGGACGCAGTTCTTTGCGGCGGACAACATCGAGGTCATCGCCCAAGGCATGGTCGGCGATACGACCATGGGGGAGCCGTCGCCTGGCATGTCATTGGTCAATACGGGCTTTGCTTCGGCTTTCGTGCTTGCCACTCAACGGTGGGGACGTCACCGCGTTTCGGCGCGCGCGGAATACTTCGAGACAACCGACCGAGACCGGACCGCGGTCGACAACAATGGCGAGCACGGAACCTCGATCACCGCCGCCTATAGCTTCCGGCCGCGCCAGTCCGATCGTCTGACTTTCGAGGTGCTGCAGATTATTTCATTCCGTCCCGAACGTGCTCACCTAAATCTGCCGATTAAGGCGCGCGAGTCTCAGGCCCAGTTGAGCTATCGCGTTTTCTTCTAGGCCGTATTCGGGGGGCTGGCGGCCAAAGCCATGATCAGCTGTGAACGCCATGAGGAATCAGTGGCGGCCCGTGCCACGCAAGGCGCGCCCAAAAAACGAGAATATGCGTGGGAGCCGTTGAGCGTCCCACCGGTGAAAAAAAAACGGCGTTAGCCCCCACTCAGTGGGTGTTGCTCGCGGCAAGGGATTCAGAGCGGCCATACGATAAGAAGCATCGGGATTCCGACTGCAAGAACGATGATCTCAAGACATATTCCTAGACGCCAATAATCGCCGAAGCGTAGGCCGGCCGGCCCCATGATGAGCGTATTGTTCTTGTGTCCAATCGGCGTCAAAAATGCACAGGAGGCTGCAATCGCGGTCGACATGAGGAATGCATCCGGATTGGCGCCGACCGTATTCGCCAGTTCAATCGCAACCGGTCCCATTATCACGATGGTTGCGACATTATTGAGGACGTCGGACAGCGTCATCGTAATGACCATAACCATGATAAGCGCCACGATGGGATCGCTTCCGCTATTGAGGAGCGAGATCCACTTCGCGATCAGTGCGGTTCCGCCGTTTGCGTCGAAAGCGGCGCCGATCGGGAGCAGGCATGCAAGCATCACGATGACCGGCCAGTCGATTTGGGAGTAAAGTTCGCGGGCGGGAACGATCCCGAAGGCTGCATATCCCGCTACCGCAACCGCCAGCGCGACAGCGAAGGACAGGAAGCCGGTGCTCGCAACGAACAGCGCGCCAAAAAATAGCGCCACGGTGATAGCGATGTGTCGCGGCTTCGGCGCCGCGACCTCGACCCTGTTGATCGGGATGAGGCCAAACGCGCTCAGCGAAGTTGAAATGGTCGAATTCGGGCCAGCCAATAGCAATACATCACCGGCGTCGATCGTCCGGTCTCGTACTTGGCTGTGAGAAATTGAAGGCCCTCGCGCAATTCCGATCAGTGTGAGGCCAAATCGCCGACGCAGGTCGAAACTCCGCGCGGATCGGCCGACCAACCGCGAATTGTAGGGGACGGCAGCTTCAACAATCTGAGGACGGTGTGCGGAAGGCAGCTCTTTTTCGTCGTTTGACGCGATTTGATCTCCATCGGCGTTGTTGGTGATCTCTTTCGCCTCTGGCGACGGTTCTGCGCGTTCGCTCAAGCCCGCCGCTTTTAGAAAAGTAGCGATCGCTTCCCCGGACCCTTCAATAATCAACAAATCGCCCGGCTGGAGCGCCATCGCGCGCGCCCTTGCGTAACTCCGCGCCGCGCCACGAATCACGCCCAAGATAATAACGTCCGCGCTTTCGGCCGCCTCGTCGAGTTCGGCGACGATCCGCCCGCAAAACGGCGAACTCTCCGGCACGATGACTTCGGCCTTGAATGATGCGTCGCGCAATAAGGCTGCGCTCTTATCTTCGCGGCGGGGGACGAGCCGCCATCCGATCAACGCGATAAACGCAAACCCGGCCACGGCAACCGCAAGACCGACCGGGGCGAATGAAAACATCCCGTAAGGCGCGCCCAATCGCTCGGCGCGGATCGCCGAGGCGATGATGTTTGAGGGGGTCCCGATCAAGGTAACCATGCCGCCCAGTATCGTTGCAAACGCAAGCGGCATAAGCGTGACGGCCGGCGCCCGCATCGCCTTTCGCGCCGTAGCTATATCGAGCGGCATGAGGAGGGCCAGTGCGGCGACATTGTTGATGACGGCTGACAAGCTGCCCGCGATACCGCCGGTCAATGCAATGTGAGCGGTGATCGAACGATTCGTAGAGCTCATCCGTCTCATGACAAGCGCGAGCACACCACTATTTTCGAACGCCTTGGAGGCGATCAGGACAAGCGCCACAATAAACACGGCTGGATTGGAGAACCCTGAAAAGGCCTGGTCCTGAGGAATGACACCCAAGATTACGCCGGTTAGCAGCCCGGCAAAGGCCACGAGGTCGTATCGAAAGCGACCCCATAACAGGCAAACCAGGATCGCCCCGAGCAGGGCGAACAGGATAAATTGATCGAGATTCATGGAGGCAATGCCCCGCCCGATGCGACGCTAATGTTTGCGAAGTCGCCGGATAATATTGTCAGTAGCGAGGAAGGGGCGAAAGCCAAATATTACAGAAGGAGCACCGGTGCGCACAGAACCCGTATCGCTTATGGGCAGATATCGTCTGGGTTTGATCTTGGGTTCTGGGCGTTTGAAGTCATCATTCTCTCCAATTGCCTACGTGGACGGCTACTCTCAATGGCAGCCATTCTCGGCGTCTCCGAGGTGGGCGAACGGCGATACGTGAGATGGCGGCAAGATTTAACGAGGAGCGCCACATGTAAATAAAAATTCTGCTCCGTGGTGAATGAAGATGTGACCCGCTATTCGACCAAGCGGCCCTAGCATCGCCCAGCCCCGGCCATGACGGGTCTCTCCTTCGTCAATGCTTTCCAAGGAAAATTCCGCGAATGGGAAGCCGTCCCGAATAGAATACCGAACGTCCAACTGGCCATGCACTGCACGAAAGTGAACCGAGCTGGTTTTGCCGAACTCAATGTAGCCCGTTTTCTTCTGATTTTTGTTCCCCGATCTTCGCTTTATCGTTTCCGTGAACGGCCAATGCCCTTTGAAGGCGCGCTCGATCTCTGGATTTTTCTTTCGCTTCACGGTTACCTCTCACCCCAATATCTTCCGCCTCGTGTCGGCCTTGCTTAAAGCTCGTGATTGCGGAGCGGACAGAGACGCGCAATTCTTGATGTCTCCCACCGATAGCGAGCTACGCGGATTCGCGCCTCGTCATGCTACGTGCGTCATCATTCTCTCTCTTTCGGCAGATAGAACAGCGCAGAGGCATGCGCCAAATATAAAAATGCATCCCCAGAGGTAAATCCAAAGGAGGAGGGCGACTATGCTCCCGAACACGCCATAAACTGCGCTTAACGATGCAAACTTCAGTAAGTAGAGCCCGAAACCAATGTCAAGCAGTTGCAGGAGCGATGCGGTCACCGCGGCAGGCGCCCACACTTCAGCGAACGAAATGCGTCGGCGCGGAGCCAACTTATAGAATAGCGTCAGGCCCAGGAAAGTGATGGCGAACCTGAGGCCGTAGCTGACAGCAGAAGACATCCATTCCGCCATATCCAATTCTGGAATGAGATTGGTGGATCTCAGTATTGCGGGAATTACGACGCCTAGCGAAGCTGCGGCTGTCATGACAAGAAGCAGCAAAAAGCCCTTAATGGGTAATCGCCACCAGTCATGTGCCTCTCCGGCCCATGCGCGATTGGTTGCGCGAACAAGCGTACTCAAGAAACGGCTGCCGGCCCACAGCAACAGCGCGAACGCTAAAATTCCCGCTTCCTCTCTATCGGTGACCACTGCGGCTACAATGTCAAATATGTAGGCCTTCCGTTCGAGGCCGATCGGAACAAATTGCTCGACATACCGAATGATCCGGGTCGTAGCGCGTTGGCGATCGATGAACCCCGACGCCACAGTCACAAACACAACAATGAGTGGGAAGAGAGAAAGGAACGCGTAATGTGAAAACGCCGCCGCAAATAGAGGGCCGTCAATCCGTAAGAAGCGGGCTGCAGCGCGCTTCGTCTGCGCGAACGCGCCCCTGCAGGCCTGTATGATCCGCGTAAGGTTTGTCCGCATGGTCACAACAGCCTCGGAAACTCTATCCCGTGCGTTCTACGAGTATCTTATATGTTCTATGAGATAGCGCGTGAAGGGTCGAGACTGCTCTTGGAATAAGCGTTGTAGATTCCGGAGCCGCCGCTGACGAACCGGCGAGCGGAGACAGGCAAAGCTCGTTCAGATGGAAGGCCGGGGCTTGGCGGTGTTCATCGGAGCCTGTGAAGCCACCCGGGATCGCGCACCGAGGTTCTAGGCGACATTCATCAGGATGAGAAATCCCGGCGATGTGAGCCGCCTCAGTGCGGCCCGCTGGCTGCCGCGTTGTCATCGGCTGCGCAGAGGGCTCTCCGGCGAAGCCATAGTTGTCTCAGACTTGCCTGGCATGATGATTACGCGATGTGGGAACGGAATATCGATCTTATTGGCTTTGAAGCTGTCCCATAAAGCTAAATAGATCTCTCCCTTTATGTTCGTGACCCCATTTTCTGGGTCGGATATCCAAAAGCGCAGCACGAAATCTATCGAGCTGTCGCCGAAAGCTGTCAGGTGACACACCGGCGGCGGTTCAAGCAAAATGCGCTTTGCGCCTTGAGCTGCGGCAATAGCGAGCTTTCGAATGGAGTGGGGATCTGAGGAATAAGAGACCCCGAATTTGACTTCCAGCCTCAGACGCCGATCGCTGTGCGACCAATTCACAACTTGATTGAGGACGAAGGCATCGTTGGGAATCAGAATTTCTTTGTTGTCACGCGTCACGATACCAACATAGCGGGCGCTCATCTCACGAACCCAACCGTAGCTCTCACCCACTTCAATGACGTCTCCTGGCTTGATGGACTTATCGAGAAGAAGAAATAGCCCACTAATGAGATTTGAGACTTGATGTTGAAGTCCGATTCCGATTCCAACGCCGATCGCACCCGCGAATACCGCAAGTGCGGCTAGATTTATGCCAACAGTTGATAGGGAGAGCACAATTGCCAATGCGATAAGCATAAATTTGGCAAGCTTGGCGATCAGGACTTGCGTCCGCGGCGTGATCGTGGAGGACGCTTGCATGCGTTGGATCAGCACCGAAGCCAAGAATAGAGCGCTCCATAACAATGCTGCGAGCAGGAGCAAGCCTTTCGTCACGGTCAGTAAGGTGATCCGCGAATTCCCAATCGACATGCCGACGTTGTCGAGCGCCAGGGTAAATGGATCGAGGAGTCCGAGAATGTCGAGAGCGGCTAATCCCCAGATGAAGCCCCCAATAACGCGCGCTGTCCGCTGGTCCGCGATGGCGACGGTTAAGAACCGAACGAGAACCCATGCTGTTGTGAGGCTAATAGCCAGTCGAATCACGTCAGCGCTCGCCGCCTCGTAACGAATACGAAGAATCGCATGAACGGTGAAAAGAATTAGAAGAAGGAATACAGAGCCGATGAGGCGCGAGCCGTTGCGGACCAACTGGCGAAGGCGCGAACTTACTTGGAAGCTATCGACGTAGGCTTCGACTCTCGGACAAACAAGGCGATGTCCAATCAACGCCGCGATCAGAGACACGATGATCAACGTAACCTGAGAAGCCGTCCATACCGTCAAAACATATTCTGATATCCATTTTTCAATGAGGCCGCCGAGCTGCTGCGCTTTATCGTGAGGAAAGAGTTCTTCCATAGCTACATCCCTGCCGCTGGACCATCACGCGCCGCAAAAATAAATTCGGATATGCCGGACGCATCGCCGTGTGCCTCTAGTCCGGCGAAGTATTTTGCGGCAGTCAAGGCAATTGACGCGAGCCCCGACAATCATCCGTTTGTAAGAAGAATCCGTTCTTCATTGGTCTGCTCCCCAACATTGGATCGCCGGAAGGTAGATTTTTCCGGCTTCGTCACGATGGCGGGCTGGCTGCGCCATCGCGGTTGAGCAGCATTATCGGGGCTAGGTTCCCGATCGCGCCATGT
>JBFWVA010000012.1:0-107747 GCA_050246995.1 Rhodospirillaceae bacterium
GCTGGATCGGCTTGAAGAACGCCGACTCTTCCTTCAGGTCGTAGTTCGCGCCGACTTTAGACGGCGTGAAGATGCCCTGCTGCATGCCAAGGCCCCAGAACCACGTGCCGAAGCGCAGCGGCATCGGAGAGCCATCGGCCAGAGCCGTCCCGTTGGTGTTCAGGAAGTAGTTCAGTAGCGGAAGGCCGACGGTCACGGCGCCGCCGCCGACCATCCCATTCAGCACTCTGCGTCTTGAAAAACGATTCATGGTTTTCCTCCTCTTAATTCACTTTGGCCGCGATGGTCTGCTCGGCGCTCGCCGTCTTCTCGCCGGCCTTTTCGTCAACGGCCGGCGGGATGACTTCCGAGAAAGTCGGCGACAGCGTGATCGTGCGGAGCAGATCAGGCAGGCGGTAACCCTGTTCAGCGAAGCGCGAGTTCAAGTAGTTCAGCAGCGGCTGATCGTCGCGCGCGGTCGGGCCGCCCGTGCCGTAGCTGTAGATGCGCTTCACGAGGCAGCTCGTCAGAGCTGGGTGGTCATGCAGAGCGGTCGCGAGACCAATGGCGTTCTGGAAGTTCTTGCCGTCCAGCGAGCCCGACGGGTCGATCGGATTGCCGCGCTCGGTGGTGCGGTACACGCCCGCGCCGTCGAACTGTTCCATCGCCAGCCCCATCGGGTCGGTGATCTTATGACAGCCCGCGCACACCGGGTTTTCCAGGTGGAAATTCACGCGGTCACGCTGCGTGCGATGTTCGGCTTTCGGGTTTTCCAGCGCCGAGAAGTCGACGTTTGCGGGCGGACGGGGAACCGGCTGGCAAAGCAAGAGTTCGCGCAGCGCCTTACCGCGCAGCGTCGGCGAGCTGCGGCCCGGGTGCGAGTGCACCGCGAGGAAGCTGACGTGCGTTGCGATACCGGCGCGGCCGCTGTTTTCCGGGAACGTGTACGGCGTCCAGCCCGGGGTCGCGGACACGCCGTAGATGGCGGCCAGCGCCTGGGACATAAACGTCTCACGCGTCGTGTAGAGGTCGCGGTAGTCCTTATTCTCGGTGATCAGGTGATTAATGATCGTGCGCAGGGTCTGCTCACGCGCATCGGCTACCGTGACGCCCGTAAAGGCCGGATAGATCGCCGCGTCCTTGGCGAGGTTGTTGAAGTCGTCGAATGCCATCATGTCGTCGAAGAACGCGCGCATGCCGGTTTCGAGACGCGGGCTGGCGAGCATCATATTGACGATCTTTTCGCGGCCCTTCGGCGTGTTGATCTCGCCGCTTTCCGCGGCTTTGATCATCGCGTCGTCCGGCGCGGCATTCCAAAGGAAGAACGACAAACGATGCGCCAGCGAATAGGAGTCGAGGCGCATCTTACCCTTGTTCTTCGGATCAGGCTCATAGGTGTCGGTGATGAACAACACGTCCGGCGACAGCAGCATGCCCTCGAGAGCGGCCGCCAGACCGGCGTAGAAGTCCTTCAGCTTTTCCGCGCCCGCGTTGGCTTCGGCAACAACGGCCTGAACCTTTTCCTTCGGAAGCGGCTTGCGATACAGCAGGCGGCCAGTTGCCGTGAGGAACTTGGCCGCGCAAGCGGCGTCGGCGGCCTTCTCGTCCTTCGGCTTGCAGGGGATGAGGAAGTCACGGTGTTCAGCATCGACGACCGCGCCGGAAACGAGCGAAGCGGTGCGCTGATACTGTTCGAGCTGAGCGGCGGTCACACCCGCGAAGGCGGCGCCGTTGGCGAGCAGGCCTTCGGTGCGGCGCATCGGCGCGAAGCGCGTATCGACGCGCAGATCCGGGCCAAAGATGTAGGCGAGCGAGTTGGCGTACTGCTCCTGCGTCATCAGACGCACGCGCTGCGGCACACCCTTCGCTTCGGCCGGAAGTGCCGGGGTCGCGCTGGCGCTCTTGGCGGCGGCGGGAGCGGAAGCCTTATCGGACGGCGCCGAGCAGCTTACCAGGGCAAAGGCCGCCAGGAGGCTGAGCGCGCTCCCGCGAAGGGCCGAGGCCACACGTCCCTTTTTCGATGGGACCGAATAATTCTGAAACAACACTGCCGCTACCTCCTCATTATGGCCTTGGCCAAGGCCAGGCATAGAAATTCCAACGCTCGCCTCACACCGAGAGCCGACCTAGCTCATCATTATACGCTGTGCGTACTGGATGATCCTTGCGATTTTAAAGTCTTCTCCGAATCCCATTCTAATTTCGTACTGAAACGAGAATGTTTTCTTCATTTGTTCTTCATATTCGCGCTGAACTTGTTACTCAACAAGGGTTTTCTCGCCCGAAATCTTGCTGTTTCCGCTGTTACGCGAATCGAAAAACGCCTCATCTACGGCCCGCGAAGTGGGCGCCGACTATTCGCGGCGCGCAACCCCAATTCCATTCAATTCGTCTATACCTACCCTAAACTATTATCGACCGACAGGTCGATCAATATACAGTGAGCGGAAAACTGGCGACCTTCAAGAAAAGCTCGGTAACACCTCGCCCCCACCGCGAAATTACGCCCAAAATCGCCTTCCGAGGCGCCTTCCCGCCCTCGTCAAATCAATATTTTCGAGACAACTACCGGCGCGTGAGCGCCTCGCTGGCTTGCACTCCCCAGCCCGAGGTATGGATTCGGCAGTCGTGCTTGGGGGTTAGATGTTCGTGCGCTGTGTTCGAGCAACCGTCGTGGTCCTCGCGATCGCCTGGGCCGGCTTCGCCGTGGCTCAAGAAGCCGCGCCTTCCGAATTTTCCTCGGACGCCATCGGCGACGCAATCCGAGACAACGTGGGCGACGATAGTTATGTCGCTGATCCTTCCGAGTCATTCATCGTCGAACACTCCGGCCAAGTCGCGGCGACCGCGCCGCGCCCGGCTCCTTCCCGCGGGGGTCGCTGCCGCGAATACACGACGGACGAAGATAGTGATTACGCGAACGGACTCGCCTGCCCGCAAGCGGACGGATCTTGGCGCATCGTTAGTGGATCCCAGGCCATGATCCGCAGTCACCAGGACGAGGCGCGCACTGCAACGGCTTCTCCCGAATATCCGGATTATACCGATGACGACCGCGATGGGCGCGAGACGGTCCGCCCATCGCGGCGCTTCCGTCTCGATTGGGACGCCTGGAAGTCGGCGCGCCGCGGCCAGAGCGTGCGTTCCAACGGATACCGCTATGAATAGCTACGCCCTCCGCCTTGCCCTTCTCGGTGCGTTAGCCTTCGCATTGCCGGCGACCGCGACCGATTTTGGCGGCACTGTTGATACGACCCTGAATCTTCCGCCCGCCGCGGGCGTGCTTAAGGTCGGCAATATGGTTGTGCGCCTCGACCGCTTCACTGAACTTCGCGACGGCAAGGTTCAGGCCGAGATGTCTTTCTACAATCTCGACCGGGAAGCGGCGGCCTACTTTGTCCTGAACGCCAAGAACACCGACGCTTCGCTGCATAACGGCGACGGCGCGCCTTATCGCCTGCTCGGTGTTTCCCAATTTGCCGATACACAGAGCGAAAGCGGTTGGACCACGGTCGCGCCGGGCGGCTCGGCCGCGCTGACAGCAACATTCGACGCCGAGGACATCCAGCACGGTGTTCAGCCCTTTGCGTTACGGATTCCGATGCGCCTCAAGTGGCGCTCGGCGGACGCACAGCTTGCACGCGTGCGGTCCTTCGATGTGAACTTCGGGGGCCTGCGCCGCCAATCGGAATTGGCGCGCGCGGAGATGGCACTAATCCCGGACCCGGTGCCGGTGGAGCACGTCGAAGCGATGGCGCTGCAACCTTTGAAGTCACCGCCGCCGCTACAGGCTCATACATCCAAGTTCAATGACGATCTCGCGCCGCAGGTCGCCGCCCTGCCCACCGCGCGCGCCGACGGACGGCGGTATCTTTTCGCGATTGGCGTCAACGCCTACGACGACGCCCCAAGCGTGCCGTTCGCGGATCGGTCAGCGCAGCTCATGACGGATCTGCTGCGCAAGCGCTACGGCGTGCCGGAAGAGAACATCACCCTGATCACTGGCGACGATGCGACCGGCTTGAAAATCCTGGGGCGTCTGAACTCCCTCGTTCAGCGCCTGACGCCTGGCGACACGGTGTTTTTCTACTACGCCGGCCACGGTCTTTCGGGCCGCGACGGCAAAGCTGTTTACGTCGTGCCGAAAGACGCGGTGCCCGGCGCTTATGAAGTCGAGATGCTATCGCTGTCGTCTTTACTGGGCCGCTTTGAGAGCTCGCCCGCCGCTCGTATCGTCGCGTTCCTCGACACCTGCTTCTCGGGCCGCGTGAGCGGCGACAAGTCGCTGTTCCCGGGTGTCGCGCCGCTGGTGCCAACAGAAGTCTCGGCTGCCGATGTTCAAAGCAAAGGCAAGGTGACGCTATTCCTCGCGGGCCAGGCCAACCAATTTGCCAATGACTATCCGGAACGCGGCCATCGCCTGTTCAGCTATTTCCTGATCAAGGGTCTGCTGCGCGGCAGTGACAATGCGACGGAAATCCATGCCGCCGCCGCCCGCGAAGTGCGGCGCATTTCGGCCAAGCGCGGCGCGGAGTTCCTGCAAGAGCCGCGTCTTGAAGGTGCGGCAACGTCCGTCGGCAGCTTCATCGCCGTCAGCGATCAGCGGCCGCGCTACTAACCCGAACAGCTATTGGCGACATCCGAAAGGTCGACGCTTCCATCGATGCGCCGGCCATCTGCAATGATCGAGTCCACGATCGGGGCACCATTCCTCATGCGATAGGTAGCGCGAATGGATTTAGTCTTGAGGTAAGCGTCCCCGACCAAGCCGCGCAATCCGCCAATCAGATAGGCGTCCACGCGCCGTGGAAAAATGCGCGCGGCCGATGCTGTGGCTCGCACCTGGTGATAGCTACGTACGCGTCCGATCTCGCGTTCTTCCTCGCGCGCGATGGCGCCTTCAGGACGGCGGACAAAACCGCTGTAGCGTTCCCCGTCGAGCGTGGAAGGCTGACCTTTCTGACCTTCGGCCAGATAGAGGCGTCCGTCACCGTCGAGCAGTCCCGTGCGCATGCCGAGACACTGCACAAGTGCGCCGTACAAACGAGCACGCTGCGCGGGATCCGACGGCCAACGGATTTCGATGCCTGGTCCCGCGCCTTGTTCGAGGATTTTCAGAAAGGCGCGCCCCTCGCCCATGACCGCGGCGACATTGACCGCAGGACTTGGTTGCTGCGACGGCGCTTTTGCCGGAGCAGGCCTTATCACCGCGGGCGCGGGAACAGGCGCCTGCACGCGGATCACCTCGGGTTCAGGTTTTGGCGCGGGCGGCGTCGGGCGCAGCGGCGTGACTTCAGGTTCGCTCTTTTCTTCACGCGGCGCGGAATGCTGCACGACGGGCGCTTCCGGTCGCACGCGCGGCGGTGTCGGCGTCAAAGGCACAACCTCTCGTGCCTGCACGGGCGCGGGCTCCGGATGAAGTACGGCGGGCGCAGCTTCAACACTGACGGCGGGTGGCGTGGGCTGCAGCGGCAAGACTTCTTTCACCGGCAAGGATTCAGGCGGCGGCTCAGGCACAGCGTGGGGCGGCGTCACAGGTTGCGGGACGGGCGCAGCGACTTGAACAGCTGGTGGACGCACGGGAGGCGCAGGCGCAGCGGCGATTTTCGGGGGCGGTTCCTCGATCTCCACCAACTCAACTGATAACGCGGCGGCGATCTGTGCGGGAGACGGCGTTTCAGATGGCGCGGGCTCTGGCGTGGGCGGCGGTTCAGCCGCGGCCTGCGGCGGTGGCGGCACGTCGGGGCGATCGGCGATCATCCACGCGAGAACGACCGCGAGGAGCAAAATCCCCGCAGCCGCGCCGCGCTCGACAAAGTGACGATCGTGCATCGCCATGATTACTTCGTCATATTCTCGATGAAGGTGTCTTCCATCTCGCGCGCAAGCTTATAGAGCTCGCGGCTCCGCTCCTGCGGGGTCATGAATTTAGTACCAACCGCCGCGACCATGGGCGCGCGTATTTCCGTCTGCGGTGCGGCAACCGGCGCAACCTTACCGTCCGGCATCGTGCGCGAAGCAATATCCTGGGGCGCGTTCACAGGAAGCGCCGGGACATAGACCTCCGGCAACGGCGCAAGCACAGCAGCTTCCTGGACGGGCGCGACTGCCGGCGGAAGCGCAGGCGCGGGCGGCGCAGGCATATCTTCGGAGACAAGCGGCTCAATTTTCGCCGACGGCGCCGGCGTCATGGATGGCGGCAGAAGTGAAATCGGGCGGCCTCGTTCGGCGACTGGAGCCGGCAGCGCGTGCGGCGTCATAGGCTGCGGCGCGACCTCGGCGAGCTGCGGCTCTTCGACCGGTTCGGAGAGTTCTTCCGGTTCTTCCGGGACGGCCACTTCTTCTTTCTTCGCGACACGCGGCGGCGCGACGTGACGGACGCTCGGTTCCGCCACGGGCTCTTCTTGAATCGCTTCCTGCTCTTCCACAACCGCACGGCCGCCAAACGACGGCATCGCGCCGGGACGGCTATAAGCCATGGAAAGCATCACGAGCAGGATACCGGCCAGAATTGTTGTGCGGATCATGGCGCTCTAGTCCTTGTGCTTGATGGCGAGCGCAAAAGGCACGTCCAGGGCGGACAGAGCCGATTGCATGGTGACGAAATCCTGTAGCGCCGTCGTCGGCGGCACGATGAGAACGACTTTGCGTCCTTCAGCAGTGGCGCGGCGCGCGAGGGCTTCCGGCGCAAGAGCCCCCTTCTCGCCTTGAACAGCGAACGTCCAGCCGTGCGCAGTTTCGGTGGGGGTAACGGCGATCACATCCGACCGCGCGACGGTCTTCGCCTTACCTTGCGCAATCGACACGTCCATCGCCTGCACCGTTTCACCTTCCGGGAGCGGCGCCACGAACACGAGGCACGTGACCAGCAACACCATCAACAGGTCAAAAAACGGCACCGGCAGGCGAAGGTTGGCGCCTTCCTGGGCCGCATCACTGGCGCCGCTCATGCGCGCGCCATGCGATGGGAGAGCGCCGCCTTCAAGCTATGCGCGATAAGCGCAACGAAGCAGCCGACCGCCGATGCACCGAGCGCCACGGCGATGTTGGCGATGAGCACCGATTGCGAAGCCGCGCTAGCGCCGGCATCGGAGTAGGCAAGCAAAGCCTTGACGATGCTGATGAAACACTCGAGCAGACCGACGAACGGTGCCGCGTTCTCAAGATAGAAGAGAGCGGCCGCGACGCCGCTCCACTGGCGCTTGATTTCCGTGAGGCCGGCGAGTTCGACGATGAGCGCGCCGCAGACCCAGAGAAGAAAGAGTCCAGCGGCGGCAAATAGCGGCGCCGAAACCCCGAGAAACTTGCCCGCCATGGCCGAGAGGCTCTGCACGTCGAACTCCAGCCCGGTCAGGCCGGCTGCGAGATAGACACCCACGGCCATAATGCCCCCGACCATGACTGAGTCGATCTCGCGGCGCGAGTTCGCGACCTGACGGGCAAGCTTCTCGGGAACGGCGAAGCCGGGCATTAGCGCATGCCCTTACGCGCCGACATCAAGCTCTGCGTGCTGACGCCGACCTGTTCGAGCCAGTTGTCCATGAGCGAGAGCTTTTTTTCGGTCGACGCATGGACAAGGAACGTCAGATCGTAGTTGGCGAAAGCCTTACGCACGACCGGCGTGTTCTTGCCCTTAAGCGCGTCATCACGAAGGACCATGCGCTCGAGATCCACCAGGCGGCGCTTTTCGAATTCAAGGCGCTGTTGGCGGTCGGCGGGCGATAGCTCCGGATTGAGCATGGCTTCGATGAGGATGGCGCGCTCACGCTCGAGGTTTTCGAGCGAGTCCGCCATCGCTACGCCAGACGACAAAGCAAGCACGACGCCGGCAACTGCGGAAATCTTGGAAAGACGCATGGAGTGTCTCCTAGGCTCTGAAATCAATTGCTGATGAAGAAGTGGACGTTGGCGGCCGGACCGGCTTTTTCGGCGGCGCCCACATCGGTGAAGTTGGGATCGAGCGCCTCTTCGGCGAGCTGCATCGCGTCGAGGGCCACAAGTTTCGCCATGTAACCAAGGATCGTGCCTTCCTGATCGATGAGCGCCGATTCAGCGTTGGCGTCAGCGAGCATCTGGCGGACGTAGTCTTCCTTGGTCATGGTCTCGCCGTCGATTGATGGCTGCTCGTTCATATTGTGCGTGTTGATGCGCGCGACGAGTTGCTCGATGGCGGCGGAGTTCTCGGCGTATTTCGCCGAGTACTTGCTTTCCTTCATGGTCGCATCGTTGAAAAGCGCCATGTCGACGTTCGCGAGCGAAGATTCGAAGCGCGCGCGGGCCGCTTCCTGTTTCTTGATCAACTCCTCCCGCACCGGCGACATGCTGCCGTTTGCGGGACGCATGCGCTTGATCATGTCTTCCAGGAGGCGAGTCTGGATGCGCACATGCTTGCGCTGCAGTTCGTTACGACGGGACATCAGTTCGACGTAGGTGCGTTTCTCCTGCAGGAACTGGTGGCGCAGCTCCAGGCGCAGCTCGCCTTCCGAGCGCGCGATGGCGGCCTGAAGGTCGGACAGCGACTTGGACTTCGCGCCCAGTTCGTCGTTCGCACCCTGCAAGGCGGCTCCGAGCGCGGACTCCTGGAAATCGCGGTCGAGCGACTTGCGCAGATAGTTGGCCGGGAGCTTCACCAAACGCTCGCTGGAGTCCGGCTGCCAATCGGGCGCGGCGTCCTGGGCGAAGGCTGGTCCCGCAAGATTGAGCGCGAGCAGCGAGCAACACGCGATACGGAGGAAGGAACGGGTCATGACGATTTCTCCCCTTTCCAGGGCCTAGTTCCGCTTCCAGTATTGCGTGCGGCGCAGCTCGGACTTCAGGTCAGCATCGATATTGGCGAGACCGAGATCACCCTGGCTGGTGCGGTCCTCGACGCCAACGAGGAGCTCCATTGTGTCGATGAAGGACGTGCCGTTGGCGTAGTAGAGATCCGCGCCCGGATAAGCGCCGCGCAGGCGGTCCAGCGTCTCGCGCGCCTTCGGGACGTCGCCGCCCTTGAGGTAATTCTGACTGCTGAGCGCGTAAGCGCGCATGCGTTCGTCGGCCGGCACCTTGTTGGCATCGGCGCCCGCATCGGCTTCGCACTTCTCGATCAACTTCGCGCTGGCGAGATATTGGGCAGAGGAGCCCTCTTCACGCGCCTTACGGTCGAGTTCGAGCGCCTCGTCGCGGCAGGACTGCCAGCCACGGATGGCCGACATCTCGGCGAAACGGGCTTCGCGGAAGCCAATGCCTTCGCGTGCACCGGTCGGCGCACAGGCGGTGATCGCGAGCACACTGCCCGCAGTGAGCATGGAGAAAACAAGCCGCGGGATGCGGCGAGAAATCTGGGTCATGGGAGCCCCCTTTATTTGGTTCCTGGAGAACCTATGGAGGGGCTAGGGGGGTTTTTTTCCGCTACGGCATCACGCGGTGATGCAACATCGCTGTCGCGACGCCTTTAGCCGACAATTCCTTGATCGCCGCTGCCATGTCGGCCTGGGTATCAAACCACTGCGCCTGCTCACTAACGGCCCTTTCGGCGCTGATGGCGGCGATCCGGATTTCGAAAGGTTCGGATAGGCGTCGCGGTAAATCGATGGGCCATTCCTGCCGCCCATCAAATGCCTTCGCGCCGCCAAGAATATCGGGCCGGGCAGTGCCGTACAGCAATCTGCCGGACAGGACATCGACCACAAGCGCCACGAAGTGCTCGCGCGTGCCGTTGTCCACGGTGAGCGCGAGGCCGCACAAGCCCTGGATCCGGCTGCTGGAGAGCTCCGCACGCGCGACCGCAACCTTAACCGCGTCAACGGCGCCGAATTGAACCTCGGCGCAGGTATGGCCGGCGGGTGCCCGCCGCTCGAGGATCGCGACCTTGGGCGGTTCCGGCGCTGGCGGAGCCTCCGCGCCGGCAGGTTCCTCAACGACAGAGCTATGGGACATTTGAACGGGCGTAGGCGCGGACTCGAGCGCCACGGGCTCCATACGTTCGACCGGGGCCGACGTTTGCGGGCCCTGCTTGGGCGACGCAAAGAACGAGAAAAGCGAAAAACCCGCGAGCGCGATGATGGCGACGCTGGCGGCGGCCCAAGCGGGGAACTTCTTTCGGGGCTCGGGCGCCGACGGCAGCTCGAGGCCAAGCGCACGCAGGGCATCAACGGCGCTACGGACGCCAACAAGGCGCACCCCATGGGGGACACCGGCCGCTTGCACGGCCTCATGATCGACGCCTTCCGGCACGATCATGGTCACTGAACTGCCGAGGGCGACCCAGGCGGCCATGGCGTCCCGCGCGGCGTGAACCTTCTCCGGCAGATGCCCGACGGAGCCGACCGCGAGATCGCAGTCCACCCGGCCCGTGACCCACACGATCGAGTCCGCTGTGTCCTGAGCGCCGAGGAGCCCTGTTTTTGGCGCGGCCCAGAGCGCATGCGCGACAAACGCGCCCAACTGCCAGCTTTCGCCGGTCTCAATAGCCTCGGACACGTCGAGCCGGAACGCGCCTTCCTCGAACGGGCCGAATGTCTTTTCGATCACCCCACTGCCTAAGCGAACAAAGCTGTCGTAAGCGGCGCTGATGGGTAGCACTGTGGAGCTCCGTCTAAGGCAGACCATCGATTGCGGCGCCCGTTCGCGCGTGATCCGTTCGATCCTCACGGGGCCGCCGGTGGTCGCGACAAAGACGGCGAGGCGCTTCACTTCAGGAAGACTTTCGTGGTCGGGTCGCCGATGAGACGCATGAGATCGGAGCCGGCTTCGGCAATCATTTGCGCTACGCCATTGCGAACTGCGGGAAGCGGGAAGCGACGCACGCGGTCCTCGCTGTCGCAGACAACAAGCGACGTCGGCGCCGCGCGGTCGTTTTTCGTCACTTCGACGACAATAAAATACTGGCTGGGCTCGGCGCGCGACTGCTCGGTACGGATACGGCAACCTTCCCCGTGACGCGCCCGCACGGCGCCGGAACTGGCGGCCCGCGCCTCGGGAAGGCTAAAAAGCGAGGAGGCCGCGACCGTGCGGCGATAGAAACCGCGCGCGCCGCGGCTTTCCTCAAGCGCGACATCGACGGAAGGATCATTGGACTCGTTTATGGCCGCGCCGTAAAGGCGGCTCGCGGGCAATCTACGGGAGGGCCCGCCGCGATCCTGCGACAAGAGCGCCTCAGTTTCCTCGATCTCCGCGAACCTTTCGCGCAATCGCGCGAGAGCAGGGCCTTCGGGGCGAACGAATGTGTTCATTGCCTCACTCCATAAAGAACGCGGAATCGCTCGGAAAATACCGAGCGGTCCGCGTCGAACCAACGGTCCAACGCCTGCGACCGCGTACCAACGCGCCGGGCCGCCGCGAGATATGACTCGAGATGCGACGCCGCCGCGACCAATGCACTCGCGCCGATCTCAAACCCCCGGCGGCGCGTTTCGTCTCCAAGTTCCGTTTCGTCGAAACCTTTACGGGCGATGGAGCGGAAGGTTTTCGCCGCATCTGTTGCAAGACGTTCGAGCGTGGCGCTATCCGGCAAGTCGCGCGTCTGTTCGATCATGGAGCGTGCTTGGTCAAATACCGTCGTGGCCGAAAAGGAGACGACGTTAGGAGACTGAGTCTCCTGTGCTCCCTTATGGAGGGCGTAGAAGACCGCTTTGTGCAGGCGCCTCACGAGCGCGAGAAGGTTTTCAAGGCGCGTGATAATTTCGCCATACGTGTCCGCGTCGCCACAGGAGGTCCGCTCGTCGACGCGTTCGCGCCGTCCAATTTGGAGATCGGTCGTGATCGCCGCTTGCACCGGGCCGAATGCTTCAAGGCGCAAGAACGCGAGTGGAAGTCGGACCGCCGCAGGTCCATACTGCATGAGGGCCTCCATCGGCTTACGCTCACCTTCTTTCTTGAAGAACTTGATGGCGTCCGCCGGCTCGGAGTCCAGCAGTGCGAGCGGAGAAACCCACTCCTCCGCGACCGTGACATGCGCACAGGTATCGTCAGGCTCGACTTCACCTTGCTCGCGGTCGACCCCAATCGGAGCAGCCTGAGCCATCGCCTCGCTACGGGTGTTCTCCTCAAGCGCTTTCAGGAAACTCACGAAAGCATCGAAGACAGTGCGGTAAGCGCGGAAGTCTCCGACCGCGGATTTTTGCGTCCAGAACGCAAGCACACTGGCATCGTCGATGACCAGCATTCCCGTCGGTGAGCGTTCCACCGTGAATTTCATGAGAGCATCGAATTTGCCCTCATGTTGCGCATGACTGAGATTACGGCGGCGAAAGTGCCGGAAATGACTGGCGATACGGTTGCTGGCCGCCTGGATACGTTTCATATCCGCCGGCGCCTGCGTCATTTCCGTGAAAATTGATTCGAGCTCGCCGTAGAAGGAGAAATCCTCCATTCCGACGAGAAACTCGTAGAGCGCCGCCAGGAAAGGCATGCGCGCGAACCGGATCGTAAAGGCGCCGTCCGGATATTGGATCGCCAGCCCCTCGCGCGCGCGGTGGAAGCCCGTGCGCCACCAGCCGCCGCGGGCCAAAGCGCGATCAAGACGCACCTGAAACCGCACCGGAGTCGCGGCTTCCGGCTCTAAAAAGAAGGCATTGCGCCGATCGCGGTCCGTACCGGCCGCTTCGACCGCATTCACGAGATGGCAGAGCTCGTAAAACGCCGCATCGCGTTTTGGGCCGCCTCCCCCGCGCGCCACAAAACGCGCGAGTTCTTCCAGGAGGGGCCGATCGCGATAGCGGGGTTCACCGTTTGGCGCCGTCGCCTCCGCAAGCGCGCGAAAGTCCTCCACAAGGGAAGACCCGGCGCCAAGACGGAAAAGGGTGCGGGCGGCGACGTTCATCGGCGTCTGGCGAAATCGTCGAGTTCGCGGCGGCGTTGGATCCGCCGCTGTTCCGTCTCGGCCCACTCATCGAACTCCAGGGGGTCGATGCGCTGATAATATTTCGCACGCGGCGGCGGGTGGCTCGGGCGGAGTTGCGTGCGCACGCGTGCGACATCTCTGCGAAACGCCGCCGGATTCTCGTAGTAGCGTTGCCACCGCTGGACATCGGCGATGTACTTGCGCGTAAAGTCGTGGGGAATCGCCGTGGCGCCGGCCCCGCCGGCAAGTGTTCCGCCGTTATAGTGAGACAAAGCCAAGTCCCAGCGCTGACCATATTGCGTATGGAGTTGCTCGAGGAAATTAAGGCCCAGGCGGATGTTGAGGCGCGCGTTCCAGAGCTGCGATTCATGAACGCCAAACACGTCGCGCGCCGTCTTGGGCATGATCTGCATCACCCCGCGGGCGCCAACCGGGCTTTCGGCGCGGGCTTCAAAGTTTGACTCGACCCTAGCCACAGCGAGCGCCAGTGCCGGGGGAACCCGGCTGTTCATGGCTTCTTCGATCACCATGCGCTGGATATCGAGGGGCGTCTCCAGCGCCTGCGCGTGCAGCGGCAGGAGCAGCGCGAGCGCCATGACCATCCGTTTGAACATCCCCAATCCCCGGTCTAAAACCACAACCTTTGCCGGTGTTCGGCACAGGTTCAGTCTCTTCTATGGAGAGACGAGGATATGTTTCGAGCCCGCTCATTGCCGAGACTCGATGGTCATGACCATGGTGGCCTCGGACATGCGCGCCGCCGGAAGCGTGCGGAACGCCCGACTCAGGTCGTCTAGGGAATAGATGTCGGCGGGCACGGCAGCGCCTGGATCCCGATCAAGGACAAAACAGCGCACATACTCCACACCGGGGGGGCCTTCGACGCGGAACGCGTAACTCCGGTCGCCGCCCGGAATATGGACACTGATTGATCCGGCGACACGAGCCTCGCGCTGGAACGTGTTGGGGAATATTTTAGTGATCGCCCCGCCCGCTCGCTCGCTCGACTTGTGGAAACAGTAGAGATACCCGTCGCGAGCGGTCTGAACGACAAGGTTTGCCGAATCGCCCACCGCGTACACGGGCCGGCGTCCACGGTCGCTGGAGAGCTGGACGCCGAAAGGACCGGCGCTTTCCCGGCGATCCAGTACGGCCTCGGTCGGGGCGATCGGCAACAGACTCTTCGGCACGCTGTCACGGCGGATGCGGACACCGTGCGAAGCCGCACGGCCATCGCCCTTCAACGACAAGCGCACTTCAACATCGGCGCCAAAATCCCAGAGCGTACCGCTCAGGAGGAAAGCGCCCGACCTCGCCTGGACCATAACTTTCTCGGTTCCGCCGCTTTCGAGCTGCCCCACGTTCTGAAGCGCTGGCGCAAGAATTGCCGCGGGCATCGCCTGCAATCCGCTAATACGCTCGACGAGACGACCCGTGAGCTCCTTGCCGAGATAGCCGCCAAGCGGAGTCTGCACATCGCTTTGCTGAAAGTAGATGCCCAGCGTCTCGATGGTTTTCATGTCCGGCATTTGCTGCGCAAGCGCGTCAGCCGCCGCGGCCAACGCCTGCTCGAGCGGCATTCCTTTGGCCGCCGATGTATCGACAGGCAGAAAGCGGGGCTGCGACGACGATACCTGCCGTCCAGACCGCAAATCAAAGGCTTTATAGGAGATATCAACACCGCCGCGCGCGGGGACCAACGCGCCCATGAGAAGGATATCGGCGCGCGAAGATTCCAGGAGGGCAATCTGATCGGCGGTCTGGCCGAACTCTTCCGTCTCGGCCATGAGGCGCGGCAATTCGCCGCGCGCAACTATCACGTTACCCGTGCCCGCCTTTTCGATCGCGCGCGCCAGCGCGTCGTTGAAACTCTGCGCCATAACGACGGGTACCGGCACATCAGCGGCGACATAAGGCTGAAGCGCGATACGTTTGCCGGACTCGACGCTTGCAAGCACCTCGCGCGCAATGTCTGTAAAGACATCCGCTTTCACCGGCGGCAGTGCCGGGCGATCATCCGCGCGCCCAGAATATTCGTCGGCATACTCAAGGCGCGGCGCGGCAACGCGGTCCACATGCGTCGAAAATGAAGACTGAAGGCGCGGCCCGGGAAAGAGCAACGGATCGTAGACGCAAGACGACACCAGCGCGCCTGTCAGCGTCATCAACGCCGCACGAGAGATAGGCCCCCGAAGAATTGTCACATGCACTCCGCCAGCAGTAGAAGCGAAGAGTATTTGAAGCACACACCCGCGAGCAATTCACAGAGCTGCAATGCAAATGTGGCAATACCTCTGCGTGTGTTTCGCGACGACCCCGCTTCGCCGTATTCGCGTTTCGCGCGTGGACTGTTTGCATTTCGCCCTTCGGGTTCGTTATTTGAAATTGCGGGCCCGCGCGCTGCATAATACGCGCATGTGCCGCCTATAGCATGGCGTGGGCTGAACCATGCAGCAGCACCGGGGGCTATCATGCGTCTCTCCGTCATCGCGTTGATGTTAGTGTGGTACTTGTCGCCACACCTCGCTGCGCGCGCTTATGCAGGCGAGAAGCCTAATGTCCTCGTCATGGGTTTGGACGCCGACGACGGGCGCGCCGGCACACAGATCGGCGTGGTCGCCCGCGATACGCGCGTGTTCGCGCAAGTTTTGCAGGCCATCAGTGACGAGTTGGAACGCACCGGCTTCGCCGTGTACGACGAGCGCGCCGTGACTCTTGATGCCTTTAAGCAAAACCGCACCGGACGCACGGAAGCCGAACTTCTCGACATCGCGCGTACGGTCCAACGTCCCCCAATGGATGCGGCCGTTATCTTCACGGTATATGCGGGCGCCAAAAAGCTTGCCTACACGACCGATGTCTACGCCCGCATCACCGGGCGGATCGTGAATGTACGGACTGGTCAGAAGATCGGCGGCTTCGAAGTTACTTCACCGCGGGGATGGCGGGCCTCGCTCTCCTGTGAGCGAGATTGCCTCCTCGAGGCATTAAGCCGCCATACCAAAACCATGGGCGCGGATATCGGCGGCGTGCTGGCGCAGCAGCTGGCCACACAGGCGTTCCCCAAAAAGCCTGGAAAAGGCGGCGCCGCGCGCGATGGCTTGGAAAACGCTTATACGCTGACCTTCAGCGGGTTCTCCCCTGATGAGATCACGGGCGTCGAGGAATACCTTGTCGCTTTCCGAGGCTACAAGCTTCACCGGCCGATCACCGCGGCACCGCGCGGCGTCGAATATTGGTATGAGATCGACAGCGATAGCGCGCGGCTGAACCGTAATCTGCGCATGATGCTCGACCGTGTTGGTGTTGACGGACGCATCGATTTCTCGAGCGTCGACAACACCTTCACGATCGAAAAGACCAAGACGCCGTAACACTACGGCAGTTGGAAACGGCCGATACGGGTTCCACCCCCGATATTGGCGAGCCAAATTTCCTTCCCGACGATGGTTCCGGCGGTAGCGATATGCATCGCCGCACTGTCTGGATTTGCCGTCACGACTTCGCGGGCTGTCTTCTTAATAGGATCGATGATGGCCGCGCTCGAGCTATTCTTCGAGCAGTCGTTCTTCGAGAGACATGTATTCAGCACGTCTTCGACGGTTCCGGTCTGACCGGCAACGATGAGCGTGCCATCGGGCTGCCAACGCAAATTGTCGGGATGGAAGTTCAGTTTGGCGATCACTTCCTTCACCGCGGGCTTGCCTGGCTCGCGCGTAAACTTCACGACCTGATTGACCGCCCACTCGCTGGCGTAGATCGTTTTACCGTCCTTGCTGGCTTCGATGCCATTGAGGCCGGAGCCTTCCGAGCCCGGTATCTTCACCCAACCGCCGGCGGGGGTCCATTCGAACAGACTGCTGACGTTCTCACCCGCCGACAGTCTGGCGCGCGAATTCGCGCCTTTATCGCCTCGGAATCCGCCCATGCTGGCAGGAAGGAAGTTCGTGGCCACGACACCGTTGTTCGGCAGCACGCCCATGCTGTTGAAGCCGGAGTCTTGCGGATACGGTATGCAACCGACCCAGGCGAGAGTCGGCGTTTTACCGGTCGCGTTAAGCTCGAACACTTCGACTGCGCGGCGCTCGCCGCCATGCAGGAAGCGCAGTCTGTGGATTCCGTTCACGCCCTCTTCGACATTGAGGCCACCGGCTCGAATTTTCTTCTCCGTTACCTCCGTCCCGCTGATGGGGCCAGGGCAGCTGGCATAGGTCTTTTTGTCAAACTTGTCGGCGGTGGGATAGAGATCGACTTCGGAGTGATCCTTCGTGTTGACGGCGCGCAACACGCCCGACACGATCACCCAATCGGACTTAGGAACATGCGCGATGTCCTCCGCGCCTTCCGACAGGCACACAAACTGCGCCTTGCCCACGGGATCGCATTTCTCCGCCGCCCGCCCCTCGCCAGCCGATGCGGCCATCAAAAAAGCGATCGCGGATAAGCCAAATGCCAACTCGCGCTTCATCGAATCCTCCCTCCCCGAGAAAAAATGGTGGTCAACGTTATCATTCCGGACCCGGCAGAACATTGCGGGAGTGGCCTTTGCCCGCCGCCCATGTGAAAATATCTGCCAACAAAGGGGGGATTTTGTGAGGATAGATGCGCAAGACGCCGGCGAACTCGCGGAAGCATTGAGAAAAGCATCGCTCCGACTACTTCCGTTTCTCGCCCTTCTTTACTTCCTCGCCTTCCTCGACCGCGTGAACGTGAGTTTCGCGGCCCTTGAGATGAACCAGGATCTGGGTCTGTCGCGGTTCATTTACGGCCTCGGCGCCGGCATCTTCTTTCTGAGCTATGTGCTGTTCGAAGTCCCGAGCAACTTGATCCTCCATAAAGTCGGCGCGCGTAAATGGATCGCCCGCATCATGATTTCATGGGGACTCGTGTCGGCGGGCACGGCCTTCATCACGGGGCCCAACTCCTTCATCGCCGCGCGCCTGCTGCTGGGCCTTGCGGAAGCAGGTTTCTTCCCGGGGATAATTCTCTACCTCACTTATTGGTATCCCGCCGAGGTACGGGGGAAGATCATCGGCGCCTTCATGCTCGCGATCCCGCTCTCGACCGTCGTTGGCGCGCCGATTTCGACAGCGCTCTTGGACATCTCGATTTTCGGACTCAAGGGATGGCAGACTCTGTTCCTTCTAGAAGGGCTGCCATCGGTTCTGATGGGGGTGATCACGTTCTTCTATCTCCCCGATCGCCCTGCCAATGCTACTTGGCTAACGAAGCGTGAGCGTGATGCTGTCGCGGCCCGCCTCGCCGCGGAAGATCAGCGAAAGGACCGCGAGCATAATCTGAAAGCTGTGTTGGCCAGCCCCCAGCTTTGGCTGCTGGGGTTTGTCTACTTCTGTATCGTGCTCGCCCTTTACGGCCTCAACTTCTGGACGCCGCTGATGGTGAAATCTTTGAGCGGACTTTCGAACCAGGAGGTCGGTTGGCTTACCGCCGCGCCGAACCTCGTCGCCGCGATTGCGATGTATGTGTGGGGGCGCTGGTCGGACAAAACCGGGAAGCGGCGCACATTCTTTCTGATTCCCTGCATCGTCGGCGCGGCGGGCTTCGCCGCAAGCGTTCTCTTCCCTTCACCCTTGAGCGGTATCATCGCGATCTATCTGGGTACAATTTGCGTTTATCTTTGCGCGCCGATCTTCTGGACGCTGCCGACATCAATGCTCGCAGGAACGGCGGCCGCTGGCGGAATCGCGGTCATCAATTCGGTCGGCAACGTCAGTGGATATCTCGGCCCCTTCCTGCTCGGCGCCCTTCAAGAGAAAACGGGCAACTATGTCGGTGGCTTCATATGCCTTGGCGCGTCATTGCTCTTCGCCGGGGCCCTGGTGCTGGCCACAAAGAACTCTAAGACGTAGGAGAGACGATGCCGATTGCGACCCTGGACTTTTCGAGCCGTGGAAGATTGCTTCGCATGGAGCTAGATCTCGACCGAGCGCGATCCAACGAAAATTCGATCATTAAATTCCTTGAACGCGGACGGCACTACGAGCCTGATGTGTCGCTGATGATGTGCAGAATCGTTGAGGCCGGCGACGTGGTTGTGGATGTCGGCGCGAACGCCGGATTCTTCACAGTCCTCCTTGGCGCGTTGACAGGCGCGTCAGGGCGCGTCGTGAGCTTCGAGCCCGGCGACAACAACCTCCCCCGCCTTAAGAATAATATTGCCCTCAATAAGCTGACGAATATCGCGCTCGTCGAGAAAGCCGCGAGCGATGCGCCCGGCGAGATAAAATTCTTCATTAATAGCGACGACAGCGGCGGCAATGCGCTGTGGGACGTCGGTACATTTCCGGGGAATGTCAAAAGCGCAGCAGCGCCGCAGGCGGTGACAATACAAGCGACAACCGTCGACGCGGAATTCGAGCGCCTCGGACTTCCTTCACCTAAGTTGATCAAGGTCGACACCGAAGGCGCGGAACTTCAGGTGCTGGTGGGCTGCAAGAAGATGCTGGCCGGATGTAAGGTTCCATTCGTGATCGCGGAATATCATCCCTTCGGGCTGGTAAAGATGGGCACGGCGCCGGAAGCTTTACGCGCTTTCATGGAAGGGTTGGGATATTCAACCTTCGCCATGTACTACGACGGGACGATGCCGAAGCTCATTCCCGCCGGCACGGAAATCGCCATTCCGTCGATCGTAAATCTTCTATTTTCAACGCCGGAGCATGTCGGCCGAATTTGGCCGACGTACTTCCATCATCCGGGAATGACGCACCCGCAGGCGCAGACCTAGCGCCCGAGGGCACGCTTCAACTGAGCGAGTTTGGCGTGCGCGGTTTCAAACTCGCTACTCGGCGCCGCGGCCCGCAAGTCGCGCAGCTTCTCGAGCGCCTTGATTAAAACCGGGAGCGGCGGGCCGCTGGCCGTGATCTGTGCCATGTGCCGTTGTTCGAGCTCATGGGACATCTTCACGATGTAAGTGTCGACCAGTCTGTCGTGGTGCTGGGTCGCGGCCTTGCCATGGGCGGCGCACACGTCGACGAAGAGCGACGCATTTGTCTTAAACCAGTCGCGCGCTGCATAGCTCTCACTGGCTTCGATGAATTCATCGAGTAATGGCCGTGTACCCAGGCTTGCCCGCAGACGCGCCTGATCGTCCGGTGTCATATAGAGCATCTTGTCGACCAGAAGCTGGGAGTAATATGGGTCGTTACCCCGGCAGAGACCGAGCAGCAGGTCGATCTCATTGATCGCCGAGAAGTCCCCGGCATTCGCACCGCGATACTCCTGCCGGCCTACGCGATACGGTTTAAAATAGGGCCGCACGCAATAAAAGAAACGCTCGGGATCCAGCTTTTCGAAAAGGATCTCATTGTATTTGAAGACGTCATCCAACGCCGCGCGCGCGTCGCCGAACAGCAAGGTCGCTGCGGGATTCGAGACCCCGAGCGCCGGTATGCGCGACAGAGCATCGCCTGCGCGCTGATAGCACAGGATCGAAAACGTGTTGTAGTCGTTGAAGACCTTTTCGTCTTTGAGGGACGTGAAGCTCTTAGGTTGTCCATCGACCGCGCGGTTGTGGTGGTTGAGATGGACGTTGGCGAAGCGCGGCACCACGCCAAGCGAGGCCGCGATATGCATTCCGAGTGCAGAGGCCTCGTCGAACGGCGATTTGTGCTCGCGCGCCGGATTGGTCAGTTCGTGCCGCCGCAACGCGGCGAAGAACAAGCCCAGGTTGCCAAGCGTTCCGAACGTCCGTTCAAAAGCCTCGTTGGTATTGCCTTCGGCCACCAAGGGGCGGATGAGGTGCAATCCTTCATCTACCAACGTCTTCTTCGTGCCTTCGCCAATGCCATCCACGTTCGCGCGGTCTTCCTGCGCGAAGTACAGCTCTTCGAGTTCCGTATTCATGTGGCGGAACGACGAGCGGATCCAGGCGTCGAAGTTTTCGCTGGCGGTGCTCATGTTTAGACGGCGCCCGCGAAGTAACGGGCCATGCGGTTCATCGCCTCCTCGATGCGCTCATAGGGTTCAGCGCCGAAGCACACACGCAAATGCCCCTCCCCGCCCGCGCCATAGAATGTGCCCGCCTCCGTCACCACATGGCATTTCTCGAGAATCTCGTCGGCAACCTGTTGGCTGGTCTTGCCCGTCGCTGCGATATTCGGGAACGCATAGATCGAGCCTTCGGGCATCTCGCAGGTGACGCCGGACATCTGATTCATGCGGGACACGACCATATCTCGGTTCTTCTTATCGCTTGCGAGCATCTCATCGACCTTATCGCGCGGACCGGTCAACGCAGCGCGCGCGCCGTCTTGAATGAAGGTATTCACGTGCGAGACGTCGTTCGCGGTGATTTTCAGGATCGCCGGAACAAAACGCTCGTGGCACGCGACATATCCGATGCGCCATCCATCCATGGCATACGCTTTAGTGAAGGCGAACATGCTGAAGGTTCGCTCGAACATCCCGGGCAGCGAGGCGATACTGATGTGTTTATTCTTGTCATAGACGATCTGTTCGTAGACCTCATCCGAGGCCACCAACAGATCGTGCTTTATGCAAAGCGCGGCGAGCGCACTCAGTTCTGCGTGCGAAAATACCCGGCCCGTGGGGTTCGACGGGTTCACAAGTGAAATCATACGGGTCTTGGGCGTGATCTGGGCTTCGATCGCCGCAACGTCGATGGCGAAGCCTTTGGCCTTGTTAAGCGGCGCCAGAACGACCTTCCCGCCCGCCATCTCGATTTTATTCACATGCTGCGGATAGTAGGGCTCTAACAAGATCACCTCATCGCCCGGATCGAGCGCCGCCATGAAGACCGCGTAAGACGCGTGCGTCAGGCCATTGGTGACGACAACCTCGTTTTCCTTCACCGTGAGATTATTGTGCGCCTTCAAGCGATCGATGATCGCGCGGCGCAACTCGATGGTCCCGGGAAACGCGCTGTAGTGCACTTTTCCGGCTTGCAGGCTGGCGATTGCGGCATCCTTGATGTGCTGCGGTGTATCGAAACCGGGAAGGCCCACTTCCAAATGAATCAGATCGGCTTTGGGGTAAAGCCGCATCGCCTTTTCATACATGCCGAAGCTTTTCGGGGAACTCGACGAAATCCGGTCCGCAGGCCACTTCACGAGAGATACTCCGCCCTTGTCGCGGCCGCCGCAAGTGACGGCCCGAAATTATTTTAAGCTTATAATATTGTCCCGAACCCGGCCACAGCAATCTTGGCCCAAAGAAAAACGGCGGCCGGAGACCAGCCGCCGTCAATCTATCCCTTGCCCGCCCTGTTTAGCGGCTGATGCCGTTCTGCGAGCCGGCTTGCGCGGTCGCTTTGGCCGGACGGTCGATGAAAACCTGGGTGAACCGGACATGCAGAGCGCCCGAAATCGCGGTGTTCTGACCCGAAGCATCCGGATATCCATCGGCGAGGCGCTTCAGTGCTTTATTGACCGTCGGCGTAGATTCCTGACCGTAGCTTTGATGATGCGTGGAAATGCTTTCCTGGCGCTGCGCATGCCAGGATTCAAGATCCACGTAACCGCCCATGTAGCCTTCCGCGCCATCCTGCGTGAGACGCAGGTCGAATTTCACGCCGCGGAAGAGCTGCGTGGAGATATTCGCCAGCGCCTGATACGGCATCAGATAGTCTGCGGGTTCCGTCGTCAGCACGCCGTCAACGATCTTGGCCTTGAAGGTCGTGATAAAATCCTTCCCGAAGCGCATATCCAGCTTCTGGGACGCGCCCGGCATATAACCGTTGCCAGTGGCGTCCGGAAGCAGCGGCGAAAGGCCCCGATAGGTCGTTACCGTGACGTCACTGTCATTCACCAGATCGTCGACATTGGTCAGTTCGATCACGACGCGGTTAAAGGAATTGTCGACGCGCCATTTGGTCACCATCAACGCAGCCACATCGCGGTAACTGCTGACGCAACCGATCACGCGAAAAAACTGGTTATCGATACCCTTCACGCCGTCCGGGCTTGTGAAGTCGTCGGCATCGACCTTACCGTCTAAATTGACGCCGCCGACGACAGTCCCGACCGCTTCCTTAAACGGCATCGCTTCCTTTTCCGGCTCCGGGAAATAGATCTGCGACTCACGGGAGAGTTGGGTCCCCACCACGGTGCGCTTAGGGCCGCTTTCGGGAAACAATACCTTGAACTGTTCACGAGGCCCTTCGTTCATGCCGTTCGGGCATTCGGCTTTGGCGCCGGGCGTCTTATGCATCGCCCACTCTTCCATAGTCATCACGTAAGCGATCGAGCGGTCGCGAATGACCGGTTGCCCTTCCTGAGCCCCGGCGGTGAACGGCGCCGTGAGGATGAACATCGCGCTGGAGGCGGCCAGAAAGCGTTGAACGTTGGATTTCATTGGATGATCTCCCGAAGGGGCCGCTTAGCCCGCGTTGCCCTTAAAGTCGTCACGGATCGAAAATGCCTTGAAGCCGTTGCGCGTGCCGTGGAACTCACCCCATCCGTCGGCGCCCACCTGCCCCGGCTTTTTGTCGCCGGCGAAGGTAAAGACGGGACGGCCGCGATAAGCCCACACACGGAGCGCATCCGCCTGTCTCGGCGCCGCATGACGCCCGGTTTTCGGATCGATATCGATGGACGTCCACGCGCGCGAGACGCTCTTGGCATCCTTGGAGGCAAGCACGTATGGGAACGTCGCGAGGCAGCGCGCCGCGTCGCCGCCGCCGCATACGGCCAGGCGGTAGGCCTGCGGCGCGCCGGGATGATCGCAGCTCTGCTGATCGAAAGCGTCGTCGATACAGTTGTAGATGTAGATGGTGCGGCCTTGCGCATCGGCCAGAACCTGCCCGGCATAGGAATCCTGCACTTTGAAGCCCGCGGGATACGCCGGTTCTTTCTGGGCGTAGACGTTGCTCCACCCCGCCTCATCGGAACCTTCGAGGCTGCGCGCGGAATCGTCGGCTACGCGCGTGTAAAGGAGCTTCTTGCGGAAAGCCCACTGCTTCACACCGGGTTCGCGTTCGATGATCGTCCAATCACCTTTCGCGATAGCGGCCTCGCCGGCGAGCACCGGCGTCCAGTCGCGCAGGCACATGCCCGTGCAGTTGGATTTCGTAGCGGTGTCCTTGTCATAGGAATAGACCGAGAAGCCGCTCGACAGCGCGAGCAAGCGGCCACTCCTGACCGAATAAATGCCGAACTGAGCCGGAATGTCGGCCGGCGGCGCCGCGACGATCCGCGGCGTTCCACCGTCACCGCCATTACCCCCGTTGCGGCCTCTCCGGCCACCGCGCGTGTCGCCCGGCATCTCATCGAGCACGGACGTATAGAGCGCGTAGCCGTCGTAGGCCCATTGTTTCCCGCCATCCTTCCGGTCGACGACAGTCCACTTTCCGACCGGTTTCGCGTCGGCCGCGGCCAGGGCGGGCGGCCAAATTTGCACGCAGGTAGGCCGTGTCGCGACTTCCGGAAGCTCGAGGCCCGCCGGATACGGACTCATCAGGCCGGCGGTCTCCGTGTACTTGGTATCATCGCAAGTCGGACGTCCTTGCTGTTCGCCGGCGTCACCGTTGCGTTGGCCGCCACGCGGCCAGGTGTAGAGCGTATGGCCGCGCGCGTCGGCGAAGACAGGACCTTCAAGCTGTGTGCTGATCACCTGAAATCCGGCCGGCATCGGTACACGCTCGTAAGTCTCGCGTTCGGCGGCGCGCTGAGCGGCCGCCGGTTGCGCGAAAGCCATGATCGCAAGCGCCAGGACCGGCGCGAACTTTGGAAAACGTCGCATGAGGCCCCTTAGGCGAGGATTTCGCCGTACTCTTTCGAAGTGTTGTTGCTGCGCGTGCCCCACGAAGGAATGTCGAGGCCCATGATGCGCTGAACGGTATAGCCCAAACGCGCGACGGTGCTGCCTTCCGCGGCGACATGCAGACCGGTTTTCACCTTGCCGCCCGCGCGGCCGGCAGTGAAAGCCGGCATGCCGTCGAGCGAGTGAATGCGCGCGTACCCATGGTCCGTCACCGCGTAAATCAGAACGTTGTCGATCAGACGGCCGTCGCCCTCCTTCATGTCGCCGAAGGCCTTCACGAAATAGGCCCAGGATTCCATGGCGCGGCGCGTAAACCATGAACAGTTCTGCTGATAGCCGAGGTGCTCGTCCACCGGCTCCTCGTGCGTGGTGGTGTGGTGCGGCTTTTCGTAGCCGGCCTTAATCGTGTTCGCCGAAGCGGCCGAGTAGTTCATGTTGAAGACGCGGGTCTGGTCGCAAGCCACCGCCATCACCATCAGATTGGTCATCAATTCATGGCGCGTCTTCACCAGCTCCGCATCTCCACCGGCGGCGGGTTCGCGGGTCACTGCTTTCGGTGCCACACACGCCGCGCGCGGTTCGGGTTTGGTGAGCTGTTGCTGGAACTGCTGCTCGATATGACGCAGACCCGTGAAGTATTGATCGAGACGGACCTTGTCTTCGCTGCCGACGTCGCGCTCGAGGGCTTTCACGTCGTCGAGCATCCCCGACAGCACGCTCTTGCGGACCATGGTCTGAGGGTTGGGCTTGAATTCCGGCGCATTCGGGTCCTGGAAGTCAGGTCCGAACAGGCGCGTGTAGAAGTTGATGGGCGAGAACTCGGAGGTCGACGGCGCGTTCAGGCCTTCATACGAGACGGTCGAGCGCGGATCGCCGGTCGCCGTGGCGTTGAGGGTCTTGAAGCGCGTCGTGCGCCCGATCTGATTCGCGACCGTCATGTCGATGGTTTCGGTCGGCGTATTCTGGCCGTTCTTCGGAGCGACACCAGTCATGTTGATGACCCAGCCCGTGAAGTGACAGCGATTGGCCTCAGTATCGCGAAAGGCCTGCTGGTTGGTGATCAGATTGATGTCTTTCTGCACCGGCGCGAGCATCGCGATTTCTTCCGGCAGATCATAGTTGGCGCCAATCTTCTTGGGCTCGAAGATATTGCGCGCCATGCCGAGGCCCCAGAACCAGGTGCCGAAACGCACCGGCATCGCCGTGCCATCGGCCATCGCCGTCGCATTCCCGTTCAGGAAGCAGTTGAGAAGCGGCAATGCCACGGTCACGGCGCCGCCGTTGAGAGCGCCCCGCAGCACACGTCTCCGATTGAAATCAGCCATGTTGCTTCTCCCTTTTATTACCTAGCCGCGACAGCGGTCGCAGCCGGCGCCGCCGTGACCTGCGAAAAGGCATTCGAGGTCACGACCGCCCGCAAAAGATCCGGAAATTTGTAGCCGCTCGCAGCGAACTGTTTGTCGAGCGCGTCCAACGTGGCCTTGTCGCCCGCACCCGTCGGTCCACCCGTTCCATAAGCATAAGCGCGTTTTACAACACAGCCCGGCAGCGCGGGGTGATCATGCAGGGCCAGGGCAAGGCCCGTGACGTCCGTAAACGTCTTCCCGTCCAGATTTCCACTCGCGTCGATCGCGGCGCCACGCTCGGTGATCCGGTAACGGCCGGCGCCGTCGAAATTCTCGAGCGCGAGCCCCATTGGATCGGTGATTTTATGACAACCGGCGCACACAGGATTTTCAAGATGCACGGTCACGCGATCACGTGCCGTGCGCAGATTCCCCTTGGGATTTTCGACCGCCGAGAAATCCACGTTCGCGGGCGGACGCGGAACCGGCTGACAAAGCAGGAGTTCACGGAGCGCCTTACCCCGCAACGTCGCCGAGCTGCGCCCAGGATGCGAGTGACCCGCCAAGAAGCTGATTTGCGTCAGCATACCCATGCGCGGACTGTCGGCCGGAAACTCGTACGGCACCCAGCCACCCGTCGTGGGCAGACGATAGAGGGCGGCCAGCGACGGCGAGATGAATGTCTCACGCGTCGTATAAAGATCGCGGTAGTCGCGGTTCTTGGTGATCAACTGATCGACAACGGTCCGCAGCGTTTGTTCGCGCGCGTCGAGCACCGTCGTTGCGGTGAAGGTCGGATAGATCGATCCGTCCTTTGCGAGCGTGTCGAAGAGGTCGAACTGCAGCATATCATCAAAGAAGGCGCGCACGCCGTGTTCCAGCCGCGGACTGGCCAGCATGCGGTCGACGGATTTGGCGAATCCTTTCTGCGTATAGAGTTCGCCCTTCTCGGCCGCTTTCAACAGAAGATCATCGGGCGCGGCGTTCCAGAGGAAAAAACTAAGACGCGTCGCGAGTGAGTACGAATCAAGGCGCGTCGCGCCCTTGGCCGCGGGATCGGCTTCCAGACGCTCCGAGATGAACAAGACCTGCGGATTGAAAAGCATGCCCTCCAGCGCGGAACCGACGCCGGCGTAGAAATCCTTCAGGCGGTCGGCGCCCGCACCGGCTTCCTCGATCCACTGTGCGAGGCGCTTTTCCTCGAGCGGGCGGCGGTATAGGAGGCGGCTGACCTTGGTCAGAAAGAGCCGCGCGCACGCATCATCGCGCGCGGTGTCCGCTTTCGGCTTACACGGGATGAGAAACTTACGGTTCTCGGTGTTCACGACCTGCGCGGCGACCTGCGCGGCGGTCTTTTGATAGACCTCCATCTGACTCGCGGTCACGCCGGCGATCGAAGTTCCCACTCCCAGCAAGCCATCGGTGCGTTGCAACGGAGCGAAGCGCACATCGGGCTTTACGTTAGGTCCGAAAACATAGGCCAGCGTATTGAGATACTGCTCCGACGTCATAAGACGCAGACGGCGTTCGGAACTTGCGCTCACTTGCGCTTCCGCCGCAATGGCCGGGGCAGCAGTTGACCGTTCGGCGGCAGGCTGCGAGCAGGACGCGAGCGAGAGAGAAATGGCTACAGCCGCGCTGCCGCAAACAAGCGGCTGACGGACGCGATCCAAGAAACGACGAAATACCATTCCGATCCTCTCCCAACGATCCGACGGCGCGCCAGCGGCGGCCATCCGACGCTCCTAAACCAGCACTCAAAATTTGCTATATGTATAAAACAATTTCAACGCCCTTGTTGCCGCGAGCGTCCTAAAACGAGCGTAACATGAGCCTTAACAACAATCTTGCGTCTTTGTCGGCGGCTTGGACGAACCTCCCGGCGGCATAGGAATGCGCAAACCGTGAGGTAAAATCGGTAACAATTTAGGAGGACGTAACCGCCCAACGAGATGAGGTCCGAGTCGCGCTACCGTGCGCCAGTAAAAGCTGCCATCCGCTCCCGCAGCGCAGGGGGAATCGAGGTTGCCGCGAAGGGCGACAGGGACACGCAGACCAGCACCAAATCAGCCGCCAGCCGTTGCTCGGCTTCGCAAGAGCAGCCGATCTTCAAAGACAAGGCCGAGCGCCCGATCTTCTGCACTTGAAGATCGAACGTCAGCACATCGCCCAACCGGCTCGCCTTCAAGAAGTCGACGGCGATCTTGCGGGCGGGCATCCCAATCTTCTGCACGAGGTGAAGATCGCGAAAGCTTGTCCCGAGCCCTTCATCGCACCAGCGCTCGACGACCTCGTTGAGCATTTCATAGTAACGCGGATAGAAAACGATGCCGGCGGCGTCAACGTGATTGAACCGGACGGTGATCTGGGCCGTGAAGGCCATCAGCGGGCCGCGCGGGCTGCGGCGCGGGCGAGTTTCTTGGCTTTTGCGGAGTCATCCGCGGCTGACCGGCGCACCGCGTCCTTCGTCCGCGCAAGCAAGTCCATCATCAACTCGACATCTTCAGGCGGAATCTCGGCGAACAGCTCATTGATCCACTGTTCGTGAGTGTTGGCCATCTCGCGGAAAAGAAGCTGCCCCTTCCGGCTTAGACGGACAACGAAAGCGCGCCGGTCCGTCTTGGAGGTCTGACGATCGACGAGCTTCTCGGCGATCAGCCGTTTCACGATACCGGTCACGTTGCCATTCGAGACCATGAGGCGCTCGCTGAGGCCGCTCATCGTCAGGCCATCCGCAACGCGATCAAGCTGCGCCATAAGGTCGAACTGCGGCAACGTCACGTCAAATTGCTGTTCGAGGCGGCTCCGGATTTTGGTCTCAATCAGCATCGTGCATGTCAGAAGGCGCAGCCAAAATCGCAGATTTTCATGCCGGCCGGAGCCGACTTCCTCGTAGTCATGCACGTGCGCAAGATTGGTGGCCAACGCCATACTTGAGTTTCCGCGGCTAAAAGCGAGGCGCTAGGACGCCGATATCCTATTTTAACCACAAAGCACCCCGAGGGAAACGATTACAGCGCCCTAAAACGAACGCGCCGGTATCGATGAACGATACCGGCGCGACGTTTTTTAAGTCCGCAAAACGAGGCTCTACATCCGGAAGCGTACGCCCACACGGTAGGCCCGACCCTGCAGGTCGTACAGCGCGGAGTTGGATTCGTTGGTCGAGAACACCGATGCGCCGGGACCGGACGGAACGATGCCAGGGTCGCGGTTGGTCAGGTTGCGCACGCTCATGAAGAGGTCCGCCTCGCTCTCACCCAGTTCAACTTTGTAAGTCGCCGAGAAGTCGAAATACAAAGCACCGTCGAGGCGGTTGTCGTCAATAGTGATGCGTGTCGACGTCGATGCTGGGCAGCCCGTGGTGCACTGGATGTAGTTCGTGTTGAACACGCCCGAGGTGAAACCGCGCATGTTGAAGCTCATGATGACCGGATCGAGTGCGTAGCTCAAACCGACATCCCAACGCCAGTCGGGCTTCGACGAGCTGAGCTGACCCGCTTGATCGTTCGGGATCGAGCCAACGACGCCGCTGTCCAGCACGTCCTTGATATAGTGGGTCGCGAGACCGCGCAGGGTCAACTCACCGGCCCAGCCATCGTTGATTTCGTTGAGCGGCTGGCGATAGCTGGCTTCGATGTCGAAGCCGCTGGCCTTCTGCTTGGCGAAATTGAGCGGGCTGACTGTGAACAGGATGAGTTCCGAGCCCGCATCTATGGTGCGGGTGAACTTGGCGCAGGCATCCTGAACACCGGTGTAGCAAAGATCGATCAGCTGTTGCGCGCTCAGGCTCTGGATCGCGTCCTTGATATCGATGTTGTAATAGTCCCACGACACGCTGAAGCGCGGCAGCCAAGAGGGCTGGAACACCACACCGAAGCCGAGCGTATCGGCCTTTTCAGGGCCAAGGCCCGCGTTACCCGTCGTCGTAACGCGGTTATTGGTGTTGGCGTTGTTATTAAACGGATCGCGGATGGTATTCGGCGACGTCGTGCCGGCCTGGAAGAGATCGGCAAGATGCGGCGCGCGGATGTCGCGCGATACGGTGCCACGGAAGCGAATGTCGTTGATCGGAGCGTAGGTGGCGCCGACCTTCCACGTTGTGACGAAGCCGGAGGTGGAGTAGTCGGTCGCGCGTACAGCGCCGTTCAGCTCAAGCGACTTCGCCCACTCGGTGTCTTTCGCCAGCGGCACGGCGGCCTCGAGGTAAGCCTCGTTCACCGTGTATTTGCCCTGGAACGGGATCCCGACCTGGAAGAAGTAGAGGCTGGTGTTGAAGACGCCGGGATCGGCCGCCTGACGGGTGCTTTCCTCGCGGTGTTCCGCGCCGAAGGCGACTGCCACGGGACCCGCCCACGTCGAGAACGGTTCGCCGCTGAGGTTGAAGGCGGCCACTTGTTGCTTGAGGCGGATGATGTTGTCGGGGTCTGCGCGGACGTAATTTTTGGCCGCTTGGCTGGCCACGCCGCGGCCGAACAGGTTAAACGGCACGCAGCCCGGCATATCGTTCGCCGGATTGGCGTCCGCATTGACGCGGCACGCGATCGCCCCCGTCGCAGGATCGCGAATGGCGTCGATCGCAGCCATGTACTTCGGAACGTTGATCGTGTTGCCCGACGTCGTCGTGCTCATGTTCAAGCCCGACGAAATGTGCGCATCGAACGCCCACTCAGTGTCCCCGGCGTTGAAGCTGCCTTCGATGCCGGCCATGAAGCGCAAGATACGGCGGTCATAGAGCGGCTGCTGGGCGCCCATGTCGCCGTTCATAGTGCCGAATGTGAAGTTGGTGATACCCGCAGCGACGGCGGCTTGCGCGACCGAGGACGGCAGGAAGGCATTGTCCGCGCGCATCGTCAGGTTACCCGGGTAGAACACGGGCGTGCTGCGCGATTCAGAGTTCATATGCGCCCACGAGGCCTCGCCAAATACCTTCCAGGTGTCGTTGAGGTCATAGGACGCGTAGGTGAAAACATTCTCGCGTTCCTGGCGCGGGATCAGCGCGGTGCCAAAGATGTGCTTATGGGTCGCCGATTCCCACGAACCGCCTTGCATCATCGGCGTGGAGATCAGCGGACCGAAGACGACGTTGTAGGGCGTCCCGCCCGGGCCGAACGCGATACCCTTCAACGGACCCGCGGCGATTTGACCGCCGAGCGTGGCGACCGCGAGGCCGGTCTGCGAGCGGCGGATGAGCTGCGGCTGGCCGCTGGTGGGGGTGTATGCCGGATTGGTCAGGTACGACGTGCCCGTACGGTTCCACTCGCGATCCGGAACCAAAATGCCGTCGTCATGCGCCTTCTCGCCACTGAGCAGCAAGTGGCCGCGGTCGTTCGCGAAGCCGGTGCCGGCTGTCAACGTAACCTTATAGTTCGCATTGTCGCCGTAGTCGGTAATACCGCCGGAAACTTCGCCCTTCACACCCGTGTACTGCTTATCGAGGACGAAGTTTACAACGCCGGAAACCGCGTCTGAACCGTAAGCTGACGAGGCGCCGCCCGTCACGACGTCGACGCGGCTGATGAGCTGTTGCGGAAATTCGGAAACGTCGGCAACACCGGTGATAATTCCGCCGACCACGCGCTTACCGTCGAGGAGCGTGAGCGTACGTTCAGTGCCAAGGCCGCGCAGATTGAGCGCGTTAATAGCGGCGCGGCCGCTGGTGACGGTCGCAGAACCGGATTGCGGTGTCGCACTCGCCGCTAGGCTCGGCAGCGTGTTGACATAGTCGGCGAGGTTCGAAGTCGCCTGGTTCTGCATCTGCTCGACGCCGATGACGGAAACCGGGGTCGGAGCTTCGTAACCGTCGCGCACGATGCGCGAGCCGGTGACGACGATTTCTTCCACACCCGCGGCAGGAGCCTGGGCGGTTTGCTGCGCCTGGACCGCGCCGGCGCCCAGCATCGCCACCATCAACGGCGTGATGCTCAACGTGTGTTTAATGCCGGATTTTTTCGCGCGCGCGGAAACGCCTACCAAAGTCATCGCAAGTACCCCCTTTTAGGCCGGCCGCCCCGAGGGCCGACGTTGGAACCCGAACGTGTAACTTAAATGACAGCGCGATTCACTATGACACTACGGAGGACAGCCTCACTGGGCGCAAAAAGTCCTGCTATGTGCTCAAAAATACACTCCCAAGGGCCGCCCCGTGCCAAGAGAAGCCCGCCTCCGATGAATTTTATTTTATAGTTGAACCATTCCGGTGGCAACTTTGATTTATGTTTAAAATAATTGAGCGGTCGTTCTCTCGCAGGAGTGAACCGTAGCGGCGCGCGTAACAGACTTTCAGGGACGTGAAATGACCGCGGTAGCCTCGATCTCGATCTTGGCTTCGGCTTCCATCAAGCCCTTTACCTCGATGACGGACATCGCGGGGAAGTGCTTTCCGATCACTTCCCGGTAAACCGCGCCGATCTCCTTGAGATTCGAGACATATTCGGTGCGCTCAGTGACGAACCAAGTCATCCGAGCGATGTCCGTGAGCTTCGCGTCGGCGGCTTCAAGCGCCTCCTTGATATTGATCAGGGTTTGGCGAAGTTGACCGACCAGTCCCTTCTCGATGAAGGCGCCATCCTTCCAACCGATCTGGCCCGCCAGGAAGATCAAGTCGCCCCGCGCGATGACCGCGTTCGAATAGCCCTTGGGCGCTGGCCAATGCGGCGGATTCATCAACCTGATCATTGCAGCTACGTATCCTTACAAGCCGCGCCCCACCGGCCGGCGCCGCCAACATAGTTTAAACATAAAGAGATTTGGCAGACGCGACAAGGACCTCTCGCCGTGCCAAGGGGTTAGGCGAGGCCAATAGCGCCGAGTTCCCGTTGAAGGGCCGCGCCCTCTTCGTCGCTGAGGGCGGCCTGCCGCAAATGCTTTATCTTAGCGACCACATCCCGGTCCTCGATAAGGCGCCGGTATGCCGCCATGAGCGTCTCGAAGTTACGCATGCCCCGCTCATGCGTGCTGCCATAGCCTTTCACCAGGCGTTGACATGCGACGATCTCAACGGAGAGGTCATAGTTCTTCGCAGCAGCTTCGGCGGCGGCCGATAGCCAAGCGTCAATTGCCGCCATCTCGTTCTGAAAGCGTAGCGAGTGACGGCGAAATCGCCCTAAACGCGCAACGATAAAAAGAGTGAGGAAACCGCCGAGACTGGTCGTGGTAACGCGGCGCCCATGGCCGAACAAGCGACCAAAGATCGCACGCAAGCCGGCGCTGCGTAGAACAAAGCGGCCAATGCCGGCCGGTAGCGCGTCGCATAATTCCTCGACGCGCGGGTGCATGAATTCAGAAACGCCGACGATCTGACCGGGCGCAGCCCTCACCTCTTCACGCACACGATCAAAACGCGCCCCGCGTGTTTTAAGGTCGGCGACGCGGAAGACATCTTCAAACGCCATCCAGAGCGCTAAATGACGGGCCGCCTCGCGTGTCAGCTCCCAGCCTCTGCGGCCCCCGCCGAATTGGCGATCTGTCGCAGCTATCCCGCCGAGGCGGCTAAGATACTCCTCACCGTAAGCGATGTCCTGATAGTCGACGACTTTGCGAAGACCGTGCACAGCAATGTCTAGGACTTCGGCCGGCAGTAGTTTCGCGGCCTTTTCCAGGAGCGCGCGGCCAGCGTGTGACGCACCATGAACCGGGCTCGCCGCACTCGGTTGCTTCGCAGGGGCCGCCGCCTGCGCATTCTCATAGCCGGCCGCGAAAGCTGCCAGATTTGATTCTCGCGCGCGGCTGTCGGCGTTGATGACGTCTTCATAGACTTGACGTGCGAACGGCAGCGCACCGGAACCGGCGATGGCGCCGAACAGCACGGCGCTGATGACGCTCCCTTTTTGACGAGCAAGCTCCTCCATATCGAAGAGCAGGGTCCATTTCGCTTGAGCCGTAGCGGCCTCCAGGATTTGCGCGCTATCCGCCCGCCCGTCGCCCATCGCACTCTTCTCGCTGATAGCGTAGATGCGGTGGGAGGACGCAATCAATGCGGTGCGATCCGGTGTGACGAGACCTCGGATCATGGCGCGGCCCGCTTCCATCAACTCGGCCGCGACGACAAGGTCGACATTGCCCGGCACAGGCATCAGCGCCAAAACCGGATCCTTGCCGGCCGCACGCGCAGCGGCTTCGGGGAAGAGTTCGATATAGTAGATTGTCGCGCCCGTGCGTTGGGCAACCCCTTGGACCGACGTGCCCTGCACGAAATAGCCCGAATGTTCCGCGACCTCGATCAGCCAGTCCGCCAGGGTGCCGCCGCCCTGCCCGCCGAGCGCCATGACCGCGATAGTGATGGGCTTTTGCGTGTTCATCACGTTAAACCGCGTAGCGCGCGCGGCGCGCATTGGCCTGACGTTGCAGCCAGCCAATGATACCGCCACGCACTTTCGCCCGCGCACGATCCCACCACGTTGGATTGAACACGATGTCGGCACGGTAGAAAGATGGACATAGGACAGCGGCGTGGGCGGTCTCCCCGCAATGGCCACACCCGACGCAATCATTGTTCACGGCCGCGACCGGATCGCGGCGCAGAGGATCGGGATTATCCTTGATGGTTAGCGACGGGCACCCCGAAAGGCGGATGCAGCTATGATCGCCTGTGCACGTGTCAGCATCGACACCGAAACGCTCTTTCACCACGCGCTCGCCATTCTTGATTTGCTTTGCGATGTGCGGCTTCACGCGGCGCTGCTTGTTCAGCATGCATTCCGATTCCGCGACGATGACTTTTGGCCCCCGTTCTTTCGTTGTAAGAGCCTGCTTCAATGTGTCGCGCATGGTTTGAAGGTCGTATGTCCGCACGACCTTCAACCAATCGACACCGACATTGCGGATGGCGCGCGCGATAGGATGGTTCGTACTGCGCGATTTATTCATCGCGCGTGATGAAAGGATGTCCTGACCACCGGTGGCGGCCGAATAATTATTGTCGACCACAACGAGCAGGTTGTCCGTCTTATTGAAGACCGCATTGCCGACGCCGCTGGTCAGCCCGTTATGCCAGAAACCGCCATCGCCCATCATGGATATGGTGCGTTTTTTCGCCGTCGGGTCATTGAGCGCCGAAGCTCCTGACCAACCAAGGCCGTAGCCCATCGTGGTGTTGCCTATGTTGAACGGCGGCAAGATCGAAAAGAGATGGCAGCCGATGTCGCAGCTGACGTGATGTTTGCCAAGCTCCTTCTCGACCAAGCGCATGGCTGTGAACACCGGACGCTCCGGACAACCGGTGCAAAGGCCGGCGGGGCGCGGTGGAACAACCTTCGTCAGATCTGGGATATTGGCGAGCACGGGCGGACGCTGCGGCCGGTCACCGGCGAGGTGCGGCGCATATTTCTGCGTGAACTTGTCGAAGCCATCGATCATGGCTTGGCCGGTATATTCGCCCGCGCGCGGCAACACTTCCTTGCCGACGATCCGGGTTTGCAGATCGGCACGGCGCAGAATGGTGTTCAGCTCGTGCTCGATAAATTCGGGTTGCCCCTCTTCGACCAGCAACACCGCCTTCTTGTCGGCGCAGAATCCTACCACCTCATTGTCAATCAGAGGATAGGTCACGTTCAGGACATAGATCGGGATTTTGCTGTCGCCGAAACTATCCGAATGTCCGCGCATCTCCAGCGCCCGGATCAGCGTATTGTAGAGACCGCCTTGGACGATGATTCCGACATCGCCCGTCGCGCCGCCCAGGAATTCGTTGAGTTGATGCTTCTTGATGAAATCGACGGCGGCAGGCCACCGCTGATTGATCTTCTCATGCTCGTGTAAGTAGTTCGCGGGCGGAAGGACGATGCGATTGACGTCGCGCACCGGATTTTCCATTGCATCCTTCAAACCAAACGAAGGGCGCACATTATCCTTGGCAATGAACCGGCCATACACATGGCAGGCGCGCACGCGCAGCTCGAGCATGACCGGCGTGTTGGAAGCTTCCGAAAGCTCGAACGCCTTTTCGACCATCTTCACGATGGACGTGAGGTTCGGGCGCGGATCGAGAAGCCACATCTGCGACTTCATGGCGAACGCGTGCGTGCGCTCCTGCATGATTGAGGAACCTTCGCCGTAGTCCTCCCCCACGATAATCACCGCGCCGCCTTTGACTCCGCCGGAAGCCACATTGGCAAGCGCGTCCGAAGCAACGTTGGTCCCAACAGTGGATTTCCAGGTAACGGCGCCCCGTAACGGGTAATTCACCGAAGCAGCCAGCATCGCGCCGGCGGCAGCCTCGCTGGCTGAGGATTCAAAGTGAATTCCCAACTCTTCCATGATCTCGCGGGCGTCGGCGAGAACGTCCATCAAATGTGAGATCGGCGATCCCTGATAGCCGCCGACATAAGAAACTCCCGCCTGCAGCAGAGCCTTGGTCACCGCGAGGATGCCCTCGCCCCTGAATTCGGCGCCTGCGCCGATTCGAAGCTGCTGGACTTCCTTCGCGAATGACCGCTCTGCCATGAGGGTGGCTCCTACGCCGCTACGAGCGCGAGCACGCGCAAAGGACTGCCCGACCCGTCCGCGATTTTAAGCGGCGCAGCGATGATGAACGCACCGACGGGCGGCAAAAGATCGAGATTGGCCAAACACTGGAGTCCATAACGACCCGCGCCATGGAAGATGGCATGAGCGGGGTACGGCGGGTTGAAGGAATGAGCTTGGCCGGAATCAGTGCCGATGGTCTCGACACCGAACCCGTGGGCTTTGCGCTTCTCGACGAGAAACCGCACGGCGTCCGGATCCGGGCCCGGTGTGTGCGGCCCGTCCGCAGCACGATTTGTATAGGCGTCCCCGGTCCGCTTCGACCAATCCGTGCGGAACAGGACCCAGCTGCGCGGCGGAATACGGCCGTGCTTGGCTTCCCATGCCTCGATCACCGAAACGGTCAGCGTAAAATCGGGATTGGCCGCGGCCTCAGCAGAGCAGTCTATCACAACGGCAGGCGCCATGAAGTCCTTGGGCGCGATCGTATCGAGCGAGTTGTTCGGCAGGTCCTTCCCTGTGATCCAGTGAATCGGCGCGTCGAAATGTGTGCCGGTGTGCTCGCTGACCGTGAAGTTGTTCCAGTACCAGGCCACGCCGCGTTCATCGTAACGGCTGATCTCTTCAACCTTGAAACCGGAGCATTGACCAAAATTCGGCGGAAGCACGAGCGTTGGAGTATCGGGCGACAGCGTCTGCGTGAGATCGACCACCTTGATCCCTCCGCTGGTCAGAAGTTCAGCAAAATCGCTTAGGACTTTAGAACCACTCATCTCCCCGCTCCTTTTGTTTGGCTAGCTTCGTGCCGTGAAACTCGCTGAAAAAAATATTACCAATTTCAATTGATTTTGCAATTAGTCGGACGCGAGAATTGCCCTGCCGGCCGGGACTGCTACCGGCCCTGTCAGGGCGCTTGCGTTTTGGTTTGGCGATAGTTTAAGCGAACTTACATGAAGTTGAGCACACGAAAGAACGATCCGAGCGCGGAAAATTTCTCGCTCGACGACTACCCCTTCTACCTCATGACCCGCGTCATGGCGGCTTACTATGGCTTGCTGGAAGACGCCCTCAAGAAGGTGGGCGTGGATCAACCGCGTTGGCGCGTACTCATGATCCTCGGGGCGAAAAACCCGAGCAATATGAGCGAGCTATCCGAGCGCGCGGTGATCAAGAATTCCACCATGACCCGCCTCATCCAGCGCATGCAGGCCCAGGGGCTGGTTCGTAACGCACCGCACCCAAAGGATAACCGGGTCTCCGAGGTCTACCTGACCCCGGTCGGGCGCGAACGGTTGGCGATGGTCCGCGACGTGGGCGGCCAGATTTTCCGCCGCGCCTTTGATGCGGCGCCTTCAGTTGAAACAGCAGCGTTCGCGAAAACCTTGAAATCGGTCCTCAGCAATCTGACACGGCAGTCCTTCATTTCGCCGCCGGAGACGAAACTGGCGAAAAAGTCTCGGACGAAGGCTCCTCTCGCTAAGCCTGGCCGGCGACCAACTGGCGCGCGATAACCACCTTCTGGACTTCGCTGGCGCCTTCGTAGATTCGCAGCGCGCGGATTTCACGGTAAAGCTTTTCCACGGGCACACCTGAGACGACGCCCAAACCGCCAAAGATCTGGACGGCCTTGTCGATCACCTGCTGGGCGTGATCGGTGGCGTACAATTTGGCCATTGCGGCTTCGCGCGTGACGCGGTCCTTGCCAGAGTCCTTCGTCCACGCAGCGCGGTAGACCAAGAGCGCGCTGGCATCAACGTCGAGGGCCATCTCGGCCAGATAAGCTTGCATCATCTGCAGATCAAACAGCGGCGCGCCAAAAAGCTGGCGCTGCGAGGAATGCCGCAAAGCTTCATCGAGGGCCCGGCGTGCGAAACCAAGCGCGGCCGCCGCGACGGTTGAACGGAAAACATCGAGGGTCGCCATGGCGATCTTGAAACCCTGCCCCGGCCCACCGATGAGATTGGCTTTGGGGATTTTGCAGTTCTCGAAACGTAAAGTGCCGAGCGGATGAGGTGCGACGATATCGATCCGTTCGCTGACGGAAAAGCCCGGCGTGGTCGCGTCGACGATGAAGGCCGAAAGCCCCTTGGCGCCCGGCGCTTCACCCGTCCTGGCGAAGACACAATAGAAGTCCGCGATCCCGCCGTTAGATATCCAGCTCTTCTCGCCATTCAGAACGTAGTTATCGCCCTGCAGTTCGGCCTTCGTCGTGATGGAAGCGACATCGGACCCTGCGACCTTTTCCGACAACGCAAAGGCGGCGATCCTTTCTCCCTTTGCCACGGCGGGTAGATAAGCGGCGCGCTGTTCTGGCGAACCAAACAGACTGATGGGACCGCTCCCCAGCCCCTGCATCGCAAAAGAGAAGTCCGCGAGACTGGACTGATAAGCGAGATGCTCGCGCATGAGGCAGAGAGAGCGCACATCCATGGGGCGATTGGCATCCGGCACGGAATGCTTCAGCCATCCGGCCGCGCCCAGCTTACGCACTAGACCCTTACAGGTCCCGTCCGCGTCGCGCTCGTCGCCCTTCAGCGCCTCGCCCTGGCTTCCAATCCAGGCCGCGAGATCGTCTGCGAACGTGCGGTGCGCGTCGGTGAAAAACGGCCAGGTGAGAAAGCTGCGGTCCGACATCAGTTACCCTCGAAGACCGGCTTTTTCTTGGCCGCGAAGGCTTCATAGGCGCGGGTAAAGTCGGCGGTCTGCATGCAAATGGCTTGCGCCTGAGCTTCCGCTTCAATCGCCACATCGAGGCTCATTGCCCACTCGGTGTTAAGTTGGTTCTTGGTCATGGCGTGAGCGAATGAAGGACCAGCCGCCAGGGTGCGCGCCATTTCGCGCGCCGTATCCATCAATTGATCGGGTGGGCATAGCTTGTTGAAAAAGCCCCAGCGCTCGCCTTCTTCGGCGGACATAGAACGGCCAAAGAAAAGCAGGTCGGCGGCGCGGCCTTGCCCGATGATGCGGGGCAGGAGGGCGCAGGCGCCCATGTCGCAGCCCGCGAGACCAACGCGGGTGAACAGGAAAGCGGTTTTGGCCGTGGGGGTCGCAATGCGGAGATCGGACGCCATCGCGAGGATCGCCCCCGCTCCGGCGCATACCCCGTCAACGGCCGCGATGATGGGTTGCGGGCAGCCACGCATCGCTTTCACGAGATCGCCGGTCATGCGCGTGAAATCGAGGAGTCCACGCATATCCATTTCGGTCAGGGGCGCGATAATGTCGTGCACGTCGCCACCCGAACAGAAATTGCCTTCCGCACCGGTGATGACGATGACCTTTACGAGGTCCGGCGCATAGACGAGGTCGCGGAATAGGTCGCGCAGCTCGGCATAGGAATCGAAGGTCAGCGGATTCTTGCGGTCCGGCCGGTTCAGCGTGATCTCCCCGGCGCCGTTCGCGAGCGTCCACTTGAAGTGGTGCCCCTGATAGGCCGCGATCTTTCCTGAGCGGTCTCCCCCCACGCGCATCAATGCACTCCCTTTAACTTGCTAAGCTGCTTCATCAGGGTTCGCACATCGCCGTCCGAGAGGGGATCAAGCATTTGATTGATCCAACCCTCGTGCGCCGCGGCGATGGCCTTGAACTGACGCCGGCCGGCGGCGGTCAAACGGACGTACTGAATGCGACGATCTTTGGCGCGTCGGCGCTCGACCAGTCCATCCTTCACCAGGCGGCTGACGACGCCCGTGACATTGCCGTTGGAGACCAACAGCCATTTGGACAGCTCGCCCATCGTCAGATCGGCCTCGGACCGCGCCAGCGCGGCCATGACGTCGAAACGCGGCAACGTTGTATTGAACTGAGCCCTGAGCCGGTTGGAAATGAGATTTTCGACCTTGATGGTGCACGTCAGAAGGCGCAGCCATAGCTTCAATTTGCCGTGATTTTCGGCGGTCCCTTCCAGCTTTTCGCTGACTTTTTGGAGGTCGCGGATCACGAGACGGTCTCGCCCCCGTCGATAGGCAGAGCATGGCCGTTGATGGCCGCACTTTCAGGACGACATAGCCAGGCCACCGCGGAGGCGACCTCCGCCGGCGTTACGAGGCGCTTCTGAGGGTTTTTCCCGGCCAGCATCGCCCGTGCATCGGCTTCCGACACGCCTCTCTGCGCCCGGATATTGGCCACCGCCTGAGCCACCATGTCCGTGTCCGTGAAATTTGGGCAGACGGCATTTACTGTTATTCCGGCGTCAGCGTATTCGAGCGCGAGCGCACGCGTGAGGCCGACCAGACCGTGCTTGGCTGCCACGTAAGCGGAGATGCCTTTGTAGCCGATCAGACCTACCACGCTCGCGACGTTGACAATGCGACCCCACTTGGTCGCGATCATAGCGGGCAGCACAGCTTGGCTGCACAGGAAGGCGCCGGTCATATTGACATCGAGTGTCTGACGCCAGGTGGCGAGGTCAGTCTCGAGGAATTTACGCGCCGGCGCGGCACCGGCGTTGTTGATCAGGATGGCGACCGGACCATGGGCCTTCACCGCGCTGTCGATCGCGGCTGCGACAGCGGCCGCATCCGTGACATCCGCGGCGGCGACATGCACGCCCTTCAAGGTCTCGGCTTTTTTCTGGAGCCTATCTTGCGAACGCCCGACAAGAGTCAGTACGGCGCCTTCCGCCGCGAGGGCATCCGCCACGGCGGCCCCAATTCCGCTGCCACCCCCGGTGATTACCGCGTGCCGCCCCGTGAGCGCGCCTTCCATGTCAGCTCCCATTTTGAACCGCCAATATTTTAACATTAAAATATCTATCGACCCAAGGGATATTTGAGTTCTAAAATATCGCAGTGCCGGCTTCCTTCCCGGCGCGGAGGACGGAGACCCGAGATGAAGATCGTTTGCGTTGGCGGCGGCCCCGCGGGGCTCTATTTCGCGATTTCGATGAAGCTGCGCGATTCGTCGCACGACATCACCGTCTATGAGCGTAACCGCCCCGACGACACTTTTGGCTGGGGCGTCGTCTTCTCCGATCAGACGATGACCAACCTGATCAAGAACGATCCGGTCAGCGCCTATCAGATCGGCGATAATTTCATCCATTGGGACGATATCGACGTCCATCTGCGCGGACAGTGCGTCCGCTCCTCGGGCCATGGCTTCATCGGTATCGGCCGGAAGCAGCTTTTGCTCATCCTGCAGAACCGGGCCCGCGAACTTGGGGTCAACCTTGTCTTCCAGACGCCCGTCGATGATGTCGAGGCCTTGCATCCCGAAGCAGATCTCATTATCGCCGCCGATGGATTGAACAGCGTGATCCGCGCGCGCCACGCTGCCGATTTCGGCGCCGAGATCAAATACGCCAAGAATAAGTTCGTCTGGCTGGGCACCCATAAAGTCTTCGAGGCGTTCACCTTCATTTTCGAAGAAACCGAACACGGTTGGATCTGGGCGCATTGCTACCGATTCGACAAGGAGACTTCGACCTTCATCGCGGAGTGCAGCAAGGAAACCTGGGACAAGTTCGGCTTTGAACACATGTCCAAGGAAGATACCAACGCGACGCTGGAACGGATCTTCGCGAAGTATCTGGACGGTCATAAATTGATGTCCAACGCGAACCACATCCGCGGCTCGGCGTGGCTCACGTTTCCGTGGATCAATTGTAAGAAGTGGTGGCACAAGAACATTATTCTCATGGGAGATGCGGTTCACACCGCGCACTTCTCCATCGGCTCAGGCACCAAGCTCGCACTCGAGGATGCGATTCTCTTGAGCGAAATCCTGCATTCGGATGTCTCGCCTCAAGACGGGCTGAAGACTTACCAGGACGCTCGCTCGCTGGAAGTTATCAAACTCCAAAATTCGGCGCGCAATTCCACCGAATGGTTCGAGACGGTCGAGCGCTATCTCGGCTTCGAGCCCCTTCAATTCGCTTATTCGCTGCTGACCCGAAGTCAGCGTATCAGCCATGAGAACCTGCGCGTACGCGACAAAGATTGGTTGGAAGGTGTGGAAACCTGGTTCGCTTCACGCGCAACCGGTACACCGGTCGATAGGCCGTGCCCGCCCATGTTCACACCCTTTTCGTTGCGGGGAATGCAGCTCAAAAATCGCATCGTGGTGTCTCCGATGGCAACCTACAGCGCGCAGGACGGCGTTCCGACCGACTTTCATCTTGTGCACTATGGTGCGCGCGCGATGGGCGGCGCGGGCTTGCTTTATACGGAAATGACGTGCGTCTCGCCCGAAGGGCGCATCACGCCAGGATGTCCGGGCATGTATTCGCCCGAGCAGCGCGCCGCTTGGCGCCGTATCGTTGAATTCGTCCACACGAACACCGATACGAAGATTTGCATGCAGCTTGGCCATGCTGGCCCTAAAGCTTCGACAAAAGTAAGCTGGGAAGGCACGGACCAACCGCTGGATAGCGGAAATTGGCCGATTTTAGGCCCCTCGCCGGTTGCGTGGTCAGCGCAGAATCAGGTTCCGGTCGTGATGACCCGAGCGCTGATGGACGACGTAAAGACGCAATTTGTCCGCGCCGCGGAAATGGCCGACGGAGCCGGTTTCGACATGATCGAGCTTCACTGCGCGCACGGGTATCTGCTCTCGGCTTTCATCACACCGATCACCAATACGCGTACCGATGAATACGGCGGCTCGTTAGCTAACCGCCTGCGCTTCCCGCTCGAGGTTTTCCAAGCGATCCGCGCCGTATGGCCCGCCGCCAAGCCGATGTCTGTGCGCATTTCCGCCACCGATTGGATCGACGGCGAGGGCATCACCGCGGAGGATTCGGTTCAAATCGCCGAAGCGTTCGAGAGCGCCGGCTGCGACATTATCGATGTGTCGACGGGACAGACGTCGATCAAGGCCAAACCGGTGTACGGGCGCATGTTCCAAACGCCCTATTCCGACAAAATCCGCAACGAACTGTGCATTTCCACGATGGCTGTCGGCAATATCTTTGAAATCGACCACGTGAACTCGATCCTCGCGGCCGGCCGTGCCGATCTGTGTTGTCTTGCCCGCCCACACCTCGCGGACCCGCAATGGACCTTTAGGGCCGCCGCCGAGCAAAGCTACAGCGGGCCGGGCTTCGCCCCGCCGCGGCAGTATTATCCGGGCTTTATTCAGATGGAACGCAACTTCGCGCGCGCTAAACAAATGGCGGCGGCGCAAAATCTTGCGCCGCCGCCAAAAGAGCGCTGAAAAGAAGCGGCAGGCGTGCCTAACGCCCACCACTTTCCTTACATTTTGAAACGCACACCCATAGTAAAGAAGCGGCCGATGGTATCGTAGTCTCGGACGTTTTGACCCGAGTAGTAGCCGCTGCCATTGCCGCCGGCGACAAACGGCGGTGGGCTGTTGAGCAGGTTCTGGATACTCAAGAAGAGCTCAGTATCGCGGGACACATCTGGCATCGGCTTAAATGTAACACCCAAATCGAGAAGTGTGTCTGATGCGATGTGGTTGTTGTCGATCGTGCGGTTGTTGTTGGCCGGACAGCCAGTACTGCACTCGGTAAAGGCGTTGTTGTAGACACCGCTCGGCGTATAACGGATACCAAGGTTCACCGATATTATGTCGGTCGAGTAACGGATCGACGTGTTGATCTTGTAGTCAGGATTGCTTCGGCCCGAGTAACCGGCGACGGCGAAGCCGCCGAGAACGCCCTTGCCATCGACGCGCTGGTTGGCGGAGAGCGTTGGGTTATAAGATTCTGTCTTGAGAACGAATGTCGCGAGCGCCCGGAGCGAGAGATCGCCCGTCCACGAGTCCACGACATCGGCCATCGACATCCGGTAACTCGTCTCCACGTCGATGCCACGTACGATTTCGTAGGCGACGTTCTGCGGTGACGTTACGACCGTATTGATTCGGCCGGCGGAGTCGCGAAGGATGTTCGGACAGAGGGCCGTGATACCGGCGAAGCAGCCATCGATAATGGACTGCCCGTTCGGCGTGGCGACAGCCCCTTTGATATTGATATTGTAATAATCCACGGATGCGCCGAACCCTTCGAAGAAAGTTGGGGTCAACACCGCGCCCACTCCGGTCGTGTCCGCTTTTTCAGGCGCGAGATTTGGATTTCCGGAACTGAGAGAGAAAGCCTGTGGGACCTGAGTGTTGGTGAAGGGATCTGTAAAGGTCGCCGCTCCGGCGGCAGTGCCACCCGCGTAAAGCTCGCCAAGATTGGCGGCGCGGATGTCGCGCGAACGCGTCACGCGGAAGCGCAGGTCGTCAACCACTTGCCAGGTCGCACCCGCCTTCCAGGTGGTGACGTATCCCGACGAGGAATAGTCGGTGGCGCGCACAGCGGCCGACAAGTCGAGCGAGCGCGCCCAGGCCTCGTCTTTCGCCAAGGGGACGACTGTTTCGACGAAACCTTCGGTTACCGTCAGCTTGCCTACGTTAAGCTTGAAGTTTCCGGCCAGAAAGTTGCCGGCTTGGTCGTCCGCAGAATTCAGGCCGTTCACGAGCTCCACTCGGTGTTCGACCCCGGTCGCGATCGAAACCGGACCGGCCCAAGTATCGAATGGCTCGCCGTTGAGCGTGGCGGAGGCGATCTTTTGGCGCATCGTGTCGTAGCGGTAAGCGCTGCCGATAAACCAGTCGATCGCTGCTTGCGAATTCACGCCAGTGCCGAAAAAGTTGAACGGCACGCACCCATTGGTCGGATTTGTAAGGGTCGAACGGCACACGATGGCGCCTGTAGTCGGATTGCGCACAGCGTCCGTCGCCATGCTGATGCGTCCGGTGTGACCGCTATTTCTGACACGCGACGACAGTCCCTGCTGCGTGAACTGGTAATAGATGTCCCAGGTCCATTCGTTGCCGAAAGCGTCGAAGCGGCCATCGGCGCCGACCGACCAGCGGCGCACGTTGCGGCTATTGTCTGCGTAGAAGCGTCCCACATCACCGGAACTAGTTCCCAGTGTGATGCTTGTCAGACCCAATGCGGTCATGCGGTCCTGGACCGATGTGGGGATGTATGGGTTGCCGGATAAGATTACGACCTGATCGAACAAGCGGTTCACATTGTTCGTGTTTTCCGCGTGCGCATAAGCCCAATGAGCTTCCCCGAAAACGGTGAAGTTGTCGGTGATGTCGTAACTCAATCGCGAAAAAACGTTTTCGCGCACGGCCCGCGGATCGAGGTCGACCCCGAAGTCGATGCGCGAAATCTTCCAGTCGCCGTCCTGCATTAGATTGCTGTTCGAGACGAGACCGTAGTTGAATTGGGCAACGGAACCGTTGGGACCGAAATAAAGACCCTTGAGCGGGCCGCGCGTGATGAGGCCGCCGGGCATCGCGTTGTTTACCCCAACGCGTTTGCCAACCAGCCACATGGGCAAACCGTTGGTGGCGGTGCGGGCCGGGTTAGAAAGAACGACCCCGCCCTCATCGTTCCAAGGACGGAAGGCGCCTACGAGGCCCTTGTTCCAAGCGTATTCGCCGAACATCAGGAGGTGGCCGCGGCCGCCGGCAAATGGCGTCCCGAAGGATAGATTGATCTGCGCGTTTGGATCGTCACCGTAGGTCGAGATACCGCCCTGCACTTCGCCCTTTACGCCCGAAAACTCCTTATCGAGCACGAAGTTGACAACGCCGGAAAGCGCGTCGGAACCGTAAGCGGCACTGGCACCGCCGGTGGACACATCGACACGGCTAATTAGACCCTGCGGCATAGTGTTGGTATCGCCGCCAGTATAACCGCTGCTGAGCGAGGAGTTGATAACGCGTTTTCCGTCCAGAAGGATCAACACCCGGTGACCGCCGAGGCCGCGCAGATTCAGAATGTTCACGCCCGCCGCGCCACTAGAAAGATTTACAGCGCCGGTACGCTGGGTCTGCGATCCGGAGAACGCCGGCAGCTTGTTTACCGAGTCCGCAATGTTCGCATCGTTCATCGCATTCAGCTCTTCCGCGCCGAGCACGGAGACGGGCGTCGGCGCTTCGTATCCATCGCGGATAACACGAGAGCCTGTCACGACGATTTCATCCAAGGTGGGAGCTTGCGCCGTTTGTGCGTTTTGCGCCTGGGCCGGCGCCGTCAACGCGCTCACCAACAGCGCCACCGAAGACGTTGAAGCCAAGGCATAAGCACGCGCGCGTCGGAATGCCGAAGTGGTCATGGTATCTCCCCCTTTGTAATGATTGAGCTGGCTACCGCGGGTCTCTCCCCCGCGCGGCGGCCCATAATAAATCGATCGATTTGGAATTGGGGGACGATGTCGCGCGATCCCGGCACGCTTATAATAACGTCCAGTTCCGGCGCGTATCCTCGGTTGTACGAAAGTTTCAACAGCTCCCCCTCCGAAGCATCGGCCCGCCAGCAACTGCATTCGATTACGCTGCAGTGCAGCACGTTCGAGGCATCATCCACTGGCAGCATTGGCTACAAATCAGTTCCCCACAACTGATTTTAAAGAAGAAAGCCATGACTGCAGGTAATCGCGGGGACCGCTAAGGCCCGCTGCGCCTTGAATAAAGGGGGAACGAAAGACTGACGGCCCAGGCTTTAGACCTGGGCCGTGCATATCATCATTAGACAACTTCTTGACTAGAAAAACGCCTGCAGCCCGGTTTGCGCACGGCCCAAGATCAATGCATGGACGTCGTGCGCGCCTTCATAGGTGTTAACCGTTTCGAGATTGCACATATGGCGCATCACCTGGAATTCCTCGGAGATACCATTACCGCCATGCATATCCCGTGCTTCGCGGGCAATGGCCAGCGCCTTACCGCAGTTGTTGCGCTTCACGATGCTGATCATTTCGGGCGCCGCACGTCCCTCTTCCATAAGACGGCCGACGCGCAGGCTCGCTTGCAGGCCGAGCGAAATTTCGGTCTGCATGTCCGCGAGCTTCTTCTGGAAAAGCTGCGTCTGCGCCAGCGGACGGCCGAATTGCTTGCGGTCGAGGCCATACTGACGCGCCGCATGCCAGCAAAACTCGGCGGCACCGAGAGCACCCCAGGAAATTCCGTATCGCGCGCGATTGAGGCAGCCAAACGGACCCTTTAGTCCTTCGACATTCGGGAGCAGCGCGTCTTCGCCGACATCCACGCCGTCCATAACAATTTCACCCGTTATCGACGCACGAAGTGATAGCTTGCCGTGGATCTTCGGCGCGCTAAGGCCCTTCATCCCCTTTTCAAGAACGAACCCACGGATGCGGCCGCCGTGCGCTTCCGACTTCGCCCACACGACAAAAACGTCTGAAATGGGGCTGTTGGATATCCACATCTTACTGCCGGTGAGGCGATAGCCGTTCGCTGTCTTTTCCGCGCGCGTTTTCATGCCGCCCGGATCAGACCCTGCGTCGGGTTCCGTGAGGCCGAAGCAGCCGATCCATTCGCCGGTAGCGAGTTTAGGAAGGTACTTCAGGCGCTGCGCTTCACTGCCGTAGGCGTAAATGGGGTACATCACGAGCGACGACTGCACGCTCATCATGGATCTGTAACCGCTATCGACGCGTTCGACTTCACGCGCGACGAGGCCGTAAGCGACATAACCCGCCCCGACGCCGCCGTAAGCTTCGGGGATCGTAACTCCCAGAAGGCCAAGTTCGCCCATTTCGCGGAAGATCGCCGGATCGGTTTCTTCGTTGCGGAAGGCCGCGATGACGCGCGACTGAAGACTTTTCTGCGCGTAGCTGCGTGCGCTGTCGCGGATCATGCGCTCGTCGTCCGTGAGCTGATCTTCAAGCAGGAATGCGTCATCCCACGTGAATTTCGAAAGGTCGGGCGCTTCTTTAGCGGTCTTGAGGGCGGAGTTCATCGACAACGTTCCTAGTTAAATGATTGCCCAATATCGCCAATCATCGGGAAGCGAACAAAATGATGATTGGTTATCGAATGATGAGCCGGAGTGATCCCGAAGATACGGCCTCCCGCTCATTCCTTTAAATATAAAATTTTCCCGGCTTCTTACAAATACAAAAGGGATGCACCCGGGGGTGCATCCCTTTGAATTAAGTAGCTTTGCCGCGTGCGCTTATTCGCGCGACGGGGCGCGATCGGACTTTTGGACTTCGCCGGCGTTGCTGGCCACTGCCTTATCCGGATGCTCGATAAACACCTGGACCATGGGCAAGTCGAATGCGAACGACAGCGCGGTCATCTCGCCCTTCTCGTTGGGGTAGCCGTCGGCGAGGCGGCGCATCGCCTGATAAATCAGCGGTGAAGAGGCCGTGCCGGTACCAAGATGGTACTGCGAGCGGCCGCGAATAAGGCCGTAGTACCAAGTATCAACCGGGGTAAATCCGGCCACGAGGCCACGGGCGCCTTCTTCCGTCAGGTTCATTTGGAAGCGCGTCTGGAGCCAATGCTGCGTACCGGGCTGCCCGCCGAACCAGGCGAACGGCCAATACAGGTCCGTCGGCTCGGTGATCAGCACGCCACCCACGATCTTGCCTTTGAAGTGCGATTCATACTTCTTTCCGAACTTCGTATCGATGCGCTGAAGCCCGCCGGGAATGAGTTTCGCGCCGGTGGCGTCAGTCATCAGGGTGTCCATACCGCGGTACACCGAGACGTCCACATCGGGATCATCCACCAGGCTGTCGACATTGGTGAGTTCAATCAGCGCGCGGTTGAAGTTGTTTTGGCGAAGATAAACATCGGTGAAGTGATAGCCGATGCCGTCCGGACCGCGGAAGAAGCGTACGCAGCCCAGTACGCGGAAGAGCTGGTTATCGATCCCCGTGACCTTGCCGTCAGGGCTCGTGAAATCGTTGGCGTCAACCTTACCGTCGAGATTGAGGCCAAGGCCGACCTTGCCGCCCGCTTCGTTGAACGTGAAAGGCTCATCCTTATCCATCGGGAACTGGGCGGCGGCTTCGCGCGCGAGCTGCGTTTCGCCGACTGGACCCAGGTTTGGGAACAAGGCCTTGAAGCTTTCCCGCGGACCGGTGGGATTTACACCTTGCGGGCATTCGGCTTTTCCGTCTGGCGTCTGATGGATCGCCCAATGACCGCCAGACAATGCATAGGCGATCGTCCGGTTACGCAGACCGGACGGAGGCGTATCTTGGGCAGCAGCCGGAAGCGCGCTCAAACTCACCACGACGGCGCCTAAGGTCGCTTGCAGAAGTGTCTTCATAGTCGTCTCCCTGATCGGGCTTAGTTCGCGTTGTCGAAGAAATCGTCGCGAACAAGGAAAGCGTGGAAACCGTTGCGACGGCCGTTGAATTCGCCTGTGCGATTGCCGTTGATATCGCCGGGCGCCTTATCACCTTCAAACGTGAACACAGGCCGTTGGCGGAACGCCCAAACACTGATCGCTCCGTCGGCGCCTTTCGCAGTTTGGCGTCCAGTCTTCGGATTGATCCACATTACGCTCCACGACCTGCTGCCGCTGACAGCATCGGCGGCAGCTGGAATATACGGCCACCGGCGCAAGCAGCGGTCGACATTACCTCCTCCGCACACGGCAAGGCGGTAAACTTGCGGTGCTGCGGGATGATCACAGGCCAACTGGTCCTTCGAATCATCGCCACAGTTGTAGATGTAGACTGTCTTACCTTCCGCGGTGACGATGGCCTCGCCTACTTCGTTGTTCATGTAGCCAAAGCCCTTAGGCGGGGTCGGCGCGAGTTGCATGTACACGTTATGCCACCCGGACTCGTCGCTTCCCTGCTGGCTCATCGTGTCCACATCTTTGGCACGGGTATAAACGGGCTTTTTGCGGAAGGCCCATTGGCGCACGCCAGGAGCGCGTTCAAAAATCGTCCACTCCCCTTGGGCCTGCGCCGTTGCTCCCGCTGTCATCGGTATCCACGCTTGCGAGCACGCGCCCGTGCAATTGGACTTCTCCGAGCCATCGCGGTCCGATGTATAGATCGAGAACTTCGCTTCGGTGAGAACGATGCGGCCCCGTCGAGTCGTCTCGACGGAAAAGGCAGGCGGCACCGAAGGCGCCGGGCCGACCGTTCGACGCTCCGCGGGACCATCGCCGCCGTTGCCATTCGTCCGCGCGCCCCACGTGTCGCCCGGCTGCTGGTCGAGATCCGACGTGTAGAGGGCGTGTTTGTCATAAGCCCACTGCCGGCGGCCGTCCTTGCGCGTGAAGATGGTGAAGTTCCCGACGTCCTTGTCGCCGTCTTTTGCCAGCACAGGCGGCCATACCTGCGAACAGGCCTTGCGGGTCTCAAGTTCCGGCAGGTCCAGCCCCGGCGGATACGGCGCCATCATGCCGGCCGTCTTTGTGGTCACCTCGTTCTCGCAGGCCGAACTGTTATCGCCGTCGCCGGTCGTTCCGACACGCATGGTGTCATAGGGCCAGCGATAGAGGGTCATGCCGCGTTCGTCGGCGAACACCGGACCTTCAAGCTCGGTCGCCTGAATGCTGAAACCGGCCGGCATCGGCTCGGTCACAAAGGTCTCGGTTTTCACGCCGCCCTGTGCCGTGACGGCGCTCGACGCAGCGTACGCGACGGGAGCGGTCAGGAGAGCGCCAACGAGAAGAAGGCTGTATCGCATCTTTTCTGTCCTTGAGAGCAGAATAGGCGCGCTTCCGGAGAAGCGCGCCGTTTCTTAAGCGAGAACTTCGCCGATTTCCTTCGACGTTCTATTGGACTGTTCGCCCCAGTGCGGGACATCAAGTCCAAAGACCTTCATGGCGGTGTAGCCGACACGGGTCGCCGCTTCGTGGTTTCCGTCGACATGGAAGCCGGTCTTGATCTTGCCGCCGGCGCGGCCGGCCAGGAACATCGGCAGACCGTCGATTTGGTGCAGGCGCGCGAGCGACTGGTCCGTCGTGGCATAGATCAGCATGTTGTCGATCAGCGAGCCATCGCCTTCCTTGAAGTCGGCGAATGCCTTCACGTGATACGCCCACGCTTCCATCTGACGGCGGATGAACCAGGAGCAGTTCACCTGGTATCCGAGCACTGGATCGAGCGGCTCTTCGTGCGTCGCGGTGTGGTGCGGTTTCTCGTAGCCCGGCTTAATCGTACCGGAGAAGGCCGCCGCATAGCCGAGGTTGTAGACGCGGGTCTGGTCGCAGGCCAAAGCCATCACAAGCAGATCGGTCATCATCTTGTGACGCTCGCCGACCAGCGTGTAATCGAGGCCCGGCGCGATTTCGTCTTTCGGTCCCGGATTGACCACACAGGCCGCGCGCGGTTCCGGCTTCGTCAGCGCGAGATCGAACTGACGCTCCAGCTCACGCAAGCCCGTGAAGTATTGATCGAGGCGCGCCTTATCTTCGGAACCGATCTTCTTCGTCAGGTCCGAGGTGCGATCCATGACGCCGGAGAGCACGCCCTTGCGCACCATGACGCGCGGGCTGGGCTTGAATTCCGGAGCGTTCGGGTTCTGGAAATCTTCACCGAAGAGCTTCGCGTAAAACAGCAGCGGCGACACTTCAGCCGGATTAATCGATGTCGCGCTTTCGTAGCTGAAGCTGTCACGCACGTTGCCGGTCGATGTCGCGGTCAGAGTCTGGAAACGCGTAGGTCCGGCGATTTCCTTGGCGATCGTAACGTCGATGCTCTGGCCCGGCAAATCGGTCTGCGTCGCCGGCGCCGCGCCCGCGCGCATGATCACCCAACCCGTCTTGTGGCAGAGGTTCGGATTGGCATCCTTGAACCCGTCGAAGTTGGTGAAGAGGTTGACGTGCTTTTGCACGTCCTTCAGCGAGGCGATTTCCTCGGGCAGGTCGAAGTTGGCGCCGGTCTTCTTCGGCACGAACACCTGCTTGTTGAGGCCCAGGCCCCAGGACCAGGTTCCGAAGCGCACCGGCAGCGGCGTGCCGTCGGCCATCGCGGTAGCGTTCCCGTTCAGGAACACATTGAGCAGCGGCAGGCCGACCGTGACGGCGCCACCGTTCAACATGCCGCGCAGGACGCGGCGGCGGGACAGATCTTTTAAAGATGCCATGAGAGCCTCCTCAGTTCGCTTCGACGGCGCTATGCGACGTCAGGCCGGCGGTCCGCGCCGGCGACGGAACACGTTCAACAACTTCTAAAAATGCATCACTCGTTGCGATCATGCGCATCAGGGCCGGCACCTTGTAGCCGTCCTGCGCGAAAGCTCCGCTCAGCACCTTGATCGCGGGATCGTCCGCGCGCGAAAGCGGGCCGCCGGTCCCGTAGCTGTACATGCGGCGTACCAGACAGGTCGGCAGCGCCGCGTGATCGTGAAGCGCCTGACCAAGTCCGGCGACGTCGCTGAAGGCCTTACCGTCGAGCGTACCGGTCACGTCGAGCTGCACGCCCTTTTCGGTCGCGCGGAAACGGCCCGCGCCGTCGAACTGCTCGAGTGCGAGGCCCATAGGATCGGTGATCTTGTGACAACCGGCGCAGACGGGATTTTGGCTGTGGAAGTTCAGCCGCTCACGCGCGGTGCGCAGACGGGCATCGGGATTTTCAACCGCGGAGAAATCGACGTTCGCGGGCGGCGCCGGAACTTTCTGACAAAGCAGGAGCTCACGCAGCGCTTTTCCGCGCTTTGTGGCGGAGCTCCGGGCGGGATGCGAATGAAGCGCGAGGAAACTGACCTGCGACAAGAGGCCGACACGCGGACTGCCTTCCGGAAACTCATAAGGCACCCATCCGAGCGACGGTCGCACTTGATAGACCGGCGCCAGCGCCGGCGACATAAAGGTCGCGCGCGTGGTGAAGAGATCGCGGTAATCTTCGTTGCGCGTCACGAGATGCTCGACCACGGTGCGCAAGGTCTGTTCACGTGCATCGATCAGCGTCTGACCGGTAACCATCGGATAGGTCGCCGGGTCCTTGGCGAGACCGATGAACTCTTCGAAGCCGAACATGTCGTCGAAGAACGCGCGCACGCCGTGCTCGAGGCGCGGGCTAGCCATCATCGCGGCGACGACTTTGGCGCGGCCCTTCGTCGTCTGCAGCTCACCCTTCTCGGCGGCGGTGAGCAGCATTTCGTCGGGCGCGGCGTTCCACAGGAAGAAACTGAGGCGGGCGGCGACGGAATAGCTGTCGAGGCGGCGCTTACCGGGGTTGTTCGGATCGGGCTCGGTGACATCGGCGATCATCAGAACGTTGGGATCGATCAACATCCCTTCAATCACCGTGCCAAGGCCGGCGTAGAAATCCTTCAGGTTGGTCGCGCCGCGCTTCGCATCAGCGACGAGCCCTGCCACGGTGGCGTCCGGGAGCGCTCGGCGGTACAGAAGCCGGCCTGTTTGCTTGATGAACTTGGCGGCACAAACATCATCGGCGGCAGCCGGGTTCGCCGGTTTGCAAGGCACAAGGTAATCGCGGCGCGGCGCGATGCGTTCGCCGGGATTTCCCTTGTCCAGGATTTGCGCGGCGATCGACGAAGCCGAACTTTGCAACTGCTGAATTTCGCCGATGGTCATACCCACGGAAGCGGCCCCCGAGGCCTGCAGGCCATCGGTGCGAGGAAGCGGCGTAAGGGCCGCAACGACACGGACGTCGTCGCCGAAGATGTAGTGGATGGTGTTCGCGTATTGCTCGGGGCTCATCCGGCGCACGCGCGCCGGGGTACCGTCGAAATCCGCGACAGCGGCGGCGGCAGGCGCCTTGGCCGCCGGAGAGGCATGCTCGGAACCGGTGTCTGAGCAGGCAACGACACCAAACGTCAGTAGGCCGGCCGCACTTGCGCGCAGCGCCATACCGAACTTGCGGCAGGACTTGGACTCGAAATTAGAAACCGGACTCACGTGCACCTTCCTCCTCAAGAGCGCGCTTCCAGCCGTCACGACCACGGGTCGCGGCCATCAGCTTGACGCTCTCCTCCACTCATCTTTCGCCTCGTCCGTGCTCCTATGCCTCGCGCAGCGCTTAAGCGCCGACGCTTAGCCGCAGACGGGCCCTCTTGCGCTCTGGCGCATCGAGGGATTGTTTGACTTCTTCCGTGTGCTGGCCAAGGGCCGGCGCGGGCAATTCCGCGACACACGGTTCGCCGTTAAACATGATGGGCGTACGTACGCCCGGAACGCTGCCACCCGCCGCCGCCGGCGAGGGGATATCAACGCGCATCCCGCGCGCGATCACATGCGGATCGGCGAAGACTTCCGGCACGGTGTTGATCGGGCCAACGGGCACGCCCGCGCCTTCCAGTTTCGCGACCAGATCGACCTTCTTCCATTTTGCGATTTTCTCGCTCAGAAGCCCGATCAGGGCCTCGCGATTGCGCACGCGGTCCGGATTGTGGCGATAGGCCTCATCAAAGGCCAAAGAGTCGTCGCCGAGCACGTTGCAAAGGCGGGCGAACTGACCGTCGTTACCGACGGCGATCATAAGATGCCCATCCGCCGCCGCGAACACCTGATACGGCGCGAGGTTCGGATGCGCATTGCCGAGGCGCGGCGCGGCCTGGCCGGAAATCAAATACGACGCGGCCTGATTGGCGAGAACGCCGACCTGCACATCCAGGAGGCTCATATCGATATGGGCGCCCCGGTTCGTCGACTTGCGCGCATGAAGCGCGGCGAGGATCCCTGTGGTCGCATAAACGCCGGTGAAAAGATCGACTACAGCAACGCCGACCTTCATCGGCTCGCCGTTCGGTTCACCCGTGACGGCCATGAAGCCGCCAAGCGCTTGGATCATGGCGTCGTAGCCGGGCAGATGAGCATAAGGTCCGGTCTGTCCAAAGCCCGTGATAGAGCAATAAATCAGGCCTGGATGGCGCGCACTCAAGGTCGCGTAATCGAGGCCGAATTTCTTCAGCGCGCCTAATTTGAAGTTCTCGATCACGATGTCGGCGTCGGCGATCAGCCGCTGCACGACTTCGAGGTCCTCGGCGCGATTGAAATCAATGGCAATGGAGCGTTTGCCGCGGTTGGCGGAATGGAAATAGGTGGCGCTCAAATCGCCGCCATCTTCGCCCGGCACGAACGGCGGCCCCCACGAGCGGGTATCATCGCCATCGCCGCTGCGCTCAACTTTAATAACGTCCGCGCCCATGTCCGCGAGGATCTGGCTCGACCAAGGGCCGGCCAGAACGCGTGACAAGTCCACAACGCGGATGTCGTGCAGTGGCTTCATAAACACTCCACCGGACGCCATACGCCTTCCCGCGTCCGTACACATTTAGAGCATCAGTTAGAAGCAATTGAGATCATTATCACAAACCATTTTATTGATTGAAACTATGAGCAGAGGTAATTACTACCAACGTCCCGCCTCGGGACATTCAACCCATTGATTTATAATAAACTCTTGGCTGACCAGCCGGCAAAGTTGAATCTCAATCGTCGGTTCGTGCCGTCACTTCCCGCTTTGATGGCGTTTGAAGCCTCGGCCCGTTTGAGCAGTTTTACCCGCGCCGCCGAGGAGTTGAACCTCACCCAGGGCGCCATCAGTCGTCAGATAAAAGTCCTTGAAGATCAATTAGGTGTGACGCTTTTTGAGCGTATCCGCCAGCGCCTTGTCCTGACCGAGGCGGGCACTTTTTACGCTAACGAAATCCGCCAAACCCTCGATCGCTTCGCTTCGGCGACCGCCCAGGCTATGTCGTTCCGCGCCCGGGGCGGGATTCTCCGGCTCGGCATGCTCCCGACGTTCGGGACTCGGTGGCTGATCCCGCGCCTCCCTGATTTCTTCGCCGCGCACCGCAGCGTGACGATCAATTTCTCGAGTCACATCCGTCCGGTCGACTTTCAGCGCGATTTCCTCGATGCAGCTATCCACTTCGGCGAGCCGCATTGGCCCGGCGTCTTCTTGCATAAGCTCACCGGCGAAGAACTGTTCGCGGTCGCCTCGCCAAAGCTGATCAAGCGCGAGAAGATCAAGAAACCGGCGGATTTGGCAAACACCACTCTGCTCGTTCAGGCAACGCGTCCCGAAGCATGGAAGACGTTCTTCGATACCGTGGGAATGTCTGAAGTTGAACCTCGCCAAGTCCTCGAGTTCGAGGTTTTTGGCATGGTGCTCCGCGCCGCCGTGGCTGAGCTCGGCGTTGCGCTTGTTCCAAAAGTATTGGTGCAGCAAGAACTCGACGCCGGCGAACTGGTCACGCTGTTCGACAAATCGATCATGAACACGAAGGCGTACTTCCTCGCCTACCCGCGCGAACGGGCGAATTACCCGCCGCTCGTGGCGTTCCGCGACTGGCTGCTTTCCCAGGTCCGCGCCTAAGCCTTAATCGTGCGGCCCGGCGCGATGTCGGTAACGCTCGTCTTGATGTGGATGAGCGCAGGCTTTCCCGCCTTCCCTGCCTCTTCAAGCGCCGCCGGAAAAGCGTCGGTGCGGTCGATCGTGATCGCCCAGGCGCCGAATGAACGCGCGAAAGCGGCGAAGTCGGGGTTCTTGAGGTCCGTCGCGGATACGCGCTGCGGATAGTCGCGCTCCTGATGCATACGAATGGTTCCGTAAGACCCATTGTCGACAACAATGATGATGAGATTCGCGCCGTACTGCACAGCGGTCGCGAGTTCGTTCGAGGTCATCATGAAACAACCATCGCCCGCCACCGCGACGACGGGACGCGCTGGATACATGATCTTCGCGGCAATGGCGGCCGGGAACCCAAACCCCATCGCCCCGCTGGTCGGCGCGAGTTGCGTGCCGAATTTACGATGACGATAGAAGCGATGCAGCCAAGCCGCGTAGTTGCCGGCGCCGTTACCCACGATCGCTTCCGGCAGCGCCTTTTCGAGATGCTTGAAAACTTCCGACAGGTTGACCGCGCCCGTCACCGCGACCGGCGCCAGGAACGCTTCGAGATCCGCGCGGCCGTCGTTCGCCCAAGGCGTATTGGCCCAGGAGCGGCGGATGGACAGCTTTGAAAGCGACCGCGCGGCGTTGGCCGTTTCGCACGCTGCCGCGAGCGATGCGGGCCACACGCGGTTGAGTTCCTCGGGGTCGGCGTGAATGTGCACGAGTTTCGCCGCGCTTTCTTCCGGCGTCAGAAGCGTATAGGCCTGCGACGGATTTTCGCCGAGGCGCGCACCAATGGTGACCACCAGATCCGCGGCCTTCACGCGCTGGACCAACTTCGGATTTGGCCCGAGACCGAGATCGCCGATGTAGCAGGGATGCGTATTGTCGATGAGGTCCTTGCGGCGGAACGAAAGCGCGACCGGCACACCGAGATTCTCGATCCACTTCGACAGCGCGGCAAGCGCGTCCTCGGACCATCCCGTACCGCCGAGGATGAGCATGGGACGTTCCGCGCCTTCCAACCGCGCCGCCAGCGCATCGAGAAAGCCCGGTTCCAACCCACTGAGCGCGACGGTTACGGGCGCGGGCTTACGCGCGCCAGCGGACTCAGCAAGCATATCTTCGGGTAATGCGATAACCACCGCGCCTTTACGGCCCTGTTGGGCGACCGCGAAAGCGCGCGTGCACACTTCCACCATGCGCGTTGGATCCTCAACCTCGAGCGCGAGCTTGCATAGCGGGCCAAAAGCCTGGCCGTAGTCGACTTCCTGGAACGCTTCACGACCTTTGTCCGATAACGCCACCTGACCGATGAAATAGATCAGCGGAACCGAATCCTGCTGCGCGGTGTGAATCCCGATGCTGCCGTGCGTAGCGCCCGGACCGCGCGTGACCATGCAGATGCCGGGCTTGCCTGTCAGCTTCCCGTACGCGACCGCCATGTTAGCGGCGCCAGCCTCGTGCCGGCAGGTGACGACCTTGATCTTGTCCCGCGCATCGTAAAGCGCGTCGAGCACGGAGAGGTAACTTTCGCCCGGCACGCAGAAGACATGTGTGATCCCGTTGACGACAAGGGTTTCTACAAGGCGCTGGGCGGCCGTGAGCTCATGGGTCATAGATGTTAGGCCGTCACATAAGAGGTTTTGATACGGGTGAAGAACTCACGAGCGCCGCCTTGCTCGCGCGGACCAAAGCTCGACGCCTTTGAACCGCCGAAGGGCGCCTGCAGTTCGACACCTGCAGTCGGAAGATTGACCATCACCATCCCGCTTTTCAACTCCGCCTGGAAGAGCCGCGCATATTTGAGGGACGTGGTGCAAACACCGGCGGACAAACCGAACGGAGTGTCGTTGGCGATCGCAAGCGCCTCTTCCGGCGAATTCGCCGGTATCACCGTAGCGACTGGTCCGAAAATCTCTTCCTGCGAGATGCGCATCTTGTTGTCGGCGTCGGCGAACAAAGCCGGGCGCATATAGTAGCCGTCCGTCAGGCCTTTGAGGCGCTCGCCGCCCTTTACCAAACGCGCGCCCTCGCTGCGGCCGATCTCGACGTACGACAAATTCTGTTTGAGCTGATCTTCGCTCACGACCGGACCAATGTTGGTTTTGGGGTCGAGGGCATCGCCAACGGCAAGGGTATCGATCCGCGCCGCGAGCTTCTCCACGAACGCTTTATAAACGCCCTTGGTCACGATCAAACGGCTCGAGGCAGTACACCGTTGGCCCGTTGAAAAGAATGCCCCCTGCGCGGCAATTTCAACGGCGGCGTCCACGTCGGCGTCATCCAGCACGACAAGTGGGTTCTTGCCGCCCATTTCGAGCTGGAAGGGCCGGAAGCGGCCGGCACATACGGCCGCGACACGCGCGCCCACGGTCTGCGATCCGGTGAAGGAAATCCCGTCGATGCCGTCGCTGTTCAGCATCGCCTCGCCCACCACGGAACCACGGCCCATCACGAGATTGAATACGCCTGCCGGACAACCGGCTTCAGCGATGATTTCGGCAAGCGCCCATGCGCTGCCCGGCGCGATATCTGCCGGCTTCATCACCACCGCATTCCCATACGCCAGCGCCGGCGCCGCCTTCCAAGCTGGGATGGCGATTGGGAAATTCCACGGCGTGATCAGACCGACAACGCCCAGGGGTTCGCGGCGCGTCTCTACGGAAACGTTGGGGCGGACGGATGGGATAACGTCGCCGTGCGCACGCAACGCTTCAGCGGCGAAATATTTGAAAATGCGCCCCGCGCGTTGAACCTCGCCCTTCGCTTCGGCGAGGGTTTTGCCCTCTTCGCGCGCGAGAAGCGTGCCGAGTTCGGTCTCGCGGGCGAGGAGCCGCTCCCCGATCTTGTCGAGGAGATCACCGCGCGTTTGCGCGGTCGCGCGACGCCATCCGGGCTGCGCTTCCCGTGCCGCAGCAACAGCCTGCGTGACCTGATCGGCCCCGCCTTGGGCAAAATTGCCGACGACGTCGGTAAGATTGGAGGGATTGATATTCGGCGCGTCACGGTCGGCTTCGACCCACGATCCACCGATCAGGTTTTGATGCTGCTGATGTCCCATACGCCCCTCCCTCGCACCGGGTACAAATTTAAGTACCGGCCAATCGCCCGGACAATGGCGGAAAGTAACTGGGCCAGATAGCGAAAGATTTCAATCGGTTCATGAATTTTGCGAACCTCGCCACCGCCGATGCGTCACGGTAACGGCCGTGGGGATCACCGATCATCACAGGTCCATTAGTTTATATCGTTTTAGTCACGCCCTTCCCTCCGTACACTATAAGTATTGGACCTTAGAACGTTGGGAGAGGGGACCATGAGTGTTGCTGAAGAGGCTGCGGCTGTGGGGGGCACGGCGGCGGCCACAAAGACCACGAGCGGACGTTTGAAAGCCGTGATCGGCGGTTCGGTCGGCAATCTGATCGAATGGTACGACTGGTACGTCTATTCCTCCTTCTCGCTGTACTTCGCGAGCGTCTTCTTCCCGGCGGGCGACCAGACCACCGAATTCCTTTATGCCGCCGTGGTCTTCTCGGTCGGTTTCATCGTGCGCCCTGTGGGCAGCTGGCTGATGGGCGTTTACGCGGACCGGTATGGCCGCCGCCCCGCGCTCGTTCTTGCGATGGCCGTCATGGGCGGTTCATCGCTCATGATCGCCTTCACGCCTAGCTACGCCAGTATCGGCATCGCCGCGCCGCTTTTGTTGATGGTCGCGCGCATCGCGCAAGGCCTCAGCGTCGGCGGTGAATACGCAGCCGTTGCAACGTACCTCAGCGAAATCGCCGGTAAGGAGCGCCGTGGCTTTTACGGCAGCTTCCAGTACGTCACGCTCATCGCCGGTCAGTTGCTGGCGCTCCTTGTCCTCGTCGCCCTGCAGCATAATTTGACGCCGGAAGAACTGTCCGATTGGGGCTGGCGCGTTCCGTTCGCCATCGGCGCCGTTGGCGCCCTGGTCGCCTTCTGGATCCAAAGCTCGCTCGAAGAAACCGAATCCTTCAAGAACATGAAGAAAAAGCGCGAAAGCGCGGCTGACACGTGGCAGCTGATGCGCAGTCATCCGAAGGAACTGCTATTCGTGCTCGGCATGACCATGGGTGGCGCGCTTGGCTTCTATGTGTTCAGCAACTACATGCAGAAGTTCCTGGTCAACACTTCGGGCTTCACGAAGGACGACGCCAGTTTGATCATGGCCATGGCCATGATCGTGTTCATGGTGGCTCAGCCCGTCATGGGCTGGTTGTCGGACAAAATCGGACGTAAGCCGATGTTCGTGTTCTACGGCATCGGCGCCACGCTCATGACTTTCCCGGTCATGAACTATCTGCAGACCGCCGACAGCGCGATGGGAGCGTTCCTGGTTATCTCAGGCGCCCTTCTCGTTCAAAGCACCTACACGTCTATCAGTGGTCAATATAAGGCTGAGCTATTCCCAACGGAGATCCGTGCCCTCGGCGTCGGCCTTCCGTACGCGCTCGGTGTTGCTTTCATCGGCGGCACAGCCGAAGCGGTTGCGTTGAAACTGAAGCAGATGGGCTACGAAACGTCCTTCTACTGGTATGTGACCTTCTTCATGGTGATCGTGCTGGTGACGGCGGCATTCATGCCGGATACGAAACGGCACAGCCGGATCAAGGAGGACTAATCCTCCGGTGCGGTAAAAGAAAAAAGGCTCTCCCGACGGAGGGCCTTTTTTTGTGCCCGGGTGTATGCTCATGTCCGCACCATCAGGGAGAACATCATGGGTGAGATTTCACGCCGGAGCGCATTGACGACTGGAAGCCTTGCGCTCGTTGCCGCTGTCGCCGGAGCCGATAAGGCGGCGGCGCAACAATCACCGCCGGCGCCGTCGGACCTGCAACAGGTTTACAAAGCGATCCCGCAGATGGGACGCCTGCGCGAAGAAGTGTTGTTCGGCGATGTCTGGAAACAGCCGGAGCTGAATACGCGCGACCGCAGCCTCGTGACTTGTGCCGTGCTTGCGGCGCTGGGCCGTGACGATGAGCTCGCGCTGAATCTCACACGCGCCGCCGCGAACGGTGTGACCGCCGACGAAATTCGAGGTCTCGCCGTGCAAGTCGCCTTCTACGCAGGATGGCCGGCGGGCCTTGCCGTGGGCAAAGCCGCGCTGCCGATCCTTCAGAAAGACTCTAAAGCGGTGAAGTAACTTCTACTGACGCGAGGACTGCGTGGCCGGCTTCTCCGCTTGGCCACCGTCCGCCGTCTGCTTCGGCGGATGCTCGATGTAGACCTGCGTGAAGGTCACTTTCAGCGCGCCTGAAATCGCGGTCATCTGCCCCTTATCGTCCGGATATCCGTCCGCGAGACGATGAAGCGCGCGATAAAGCGATGGCGCGGAGAGTTGTCCGTAGCTCTGATGGTGCGTTGACCACGATGTATTCAGATGGTGGTAAAAGGCGGCCACGTCGACATATCCCGCCATGATGCCTTCCGCGCGCTGCGGCGTAAGGCTGAGCTGGAAATGCAACCCTTTGAACTTATGCATGCCGTTCGTATCGAAGGTCGCCGACGATGGGAGGATCAAATCCTCGCCGTCCGTCACCAGCACGCCGTTGACGATTTTTCCTTTGAACGTCTGCTGGAATTGCTTGCCCCAGCGCTCATCGACACGCTGCGTTCCGCCCGGAACGTAGGAGCCACCGGTTGCGTCGGCCAGAAGATCATCGAGGCCGCGATAAGTCGTCACCGTCACGTCGTCATCGTTCGAAAGGCTATCGACGCCCGAGATCTCGAACATGAAACGGTTGTTGTTGTATTGGCCGAGATACTTGTTTTCGAAGAAATAGATGAGGTTCGACGGCGCACGGTACTGCGAGACGCAGCCGATGGCGCGGAACAACTGGTTGTCCACACCCTTGACCCCGTCCGGGTCGGTGAAGTCTTCGGGGCCGATTTTGCCGTCGAGGTTCATACCGTAGGATACGGGGCCGCCGGCTTCCTTGAAGCTGAATGGCTCCTCCGACATATCGGGGAACCACTGACGGCCTTCGCGCATCAACTGCGTTTCGAGCAAGGTGCGCTTCTTGCCGTCGTCGGGGAAAAGCTGCTTGAATTGCTCGCGCGGTCCATCGTTAAAGCCGTTCGGGCACTCTACTTTGCCGTTGGGCGATTCACGGACCGCCCAGTAGCGGCTGGTGAGGACAAAACCAATCTTACCGTCTTTCACGGCGAGCGGGATGTCGTTACCTGCCGCGTTTACGGCGGGCGCGGCCAATACGGTTCCGGCGGCGGCCATGATCGCGCACGCGGCAACGGTGAATTTGAGCATCCTGCATCCTCCCGATCCCAAACAGGGTCTATCCCGCTGGGTTACCTAATATAAACCGACTTTGGATAGGAGTCCTGTCCCCTCTCGTTGGGGGAGCCGCATAGTTTATGCAAATACAGCCGCTATGTCGGCCTGGCGCGGCGCAGGACGAAAAGGCGCATGGTTCCGAATTGCTTAGGAAGCTCGGTCTGTCCGACATAGTCGGTGCTGAAACGGCCGGGCGCCTCTAGCGCCAACAGGGCGGCGAAAGGCTCGCTGATATACACCGTTCCGGGCACAGCCACGGGCTCAATGCGGGCGGCGATCGTGATATGTGTGCCATAGAAACTGCGGGCCTTCAGGAACGGATCAACCAGTTCGGTGACCGGTCCAAAGTGCCCGCCGAGACGCAAAGCCAGGTGTGAGGGCAAACCCGCCGCACCGAGATCAATCCGGGCGAAAGCATCCTGGAGCGCGAGCGCCGCTTCGGCAGCCGCGGTCACGGACGGATAGACGGCGTGAATGCCGTCCCCCCACGTGGCGACAAGGTCTGCTGGCACAATGAGAGAGCGCAGCGCTTCTGCGAGCGGCGCCATGATGCGCGCCACGAACGGCGAGATATCGGTTTCACGCAGCCGGGAAAAACCGCGTACATCGCCAAACAACATTGCCTTCAATCGCCGATCCGCTCGCTCATCATCAACGAGTCGTCCGCCGTTGGTTGAGGTCCGCGGCGGAAACGCGACGACTGTTTGCGGCCGCCCCGTATCCGTCCAGCGCCGCACGTCGGCCGCGGTACCGGCAACGCCCTCCCCCGCTTTGCCATCCCATACGGCGAGCTGCCATGCCCGCGTACGCAGAACCTCGGCGTGGCGAATGGCCAGTCCCATCGCGTACTCGGAACAGAATGCAAACGCGGCGACGTCGCCCGACGTCGTATCCCGGCTGGCAAGCCGGAACGTCGCGGCGCGTGCTTTGCAGGCTTCATACCGGCCGATCCAGGCCGCGCCAAAAGGCGCAACGGAAGCCGCGATGAACACCTCTTCCTGCATCGGCAGCACGACATGGAGCTCGGCGCCTCGTGCGAGGGCCGCTTCCGCGATCAGGAGATCCGCGCCTGCCGCCAGCGCGCCAAACACCGCGCATGGCCGTATCCGATCGAGCGCGGATACGATGTCGGCCTTGATATTGCCGAGTGTCGACCCCGCAAGCACGGACTCGTCGAACATGTGGCCACAATAGGTAAGCGACGGTGGCGGGCTGTGGCGCTCTAACCAAGCGCTGTCCAACTTCAACGTGGCGCAGATCGCCTCCAACTGACGCAAGGTACTCGCATGCGCCGCATAGTTGGCGGAATCGTGCATAAGCGCATTGGCGAGCGCTTGTTCAGCCTCATCGATGCGGCCAAGGATGAAATAGGCCTCGGCGCGAGACGCCGCGCGATAATAGGCGTCTTCCGCCCCTTTGTCGGAGCTGGCCGAAAGTCCGCTCAACACCTCTGTTGCGATCGTCCGCGCACCCGCGGAATCCCCCGCGATAAGCAGCATCGTCGCCGTGTTGATACCGGGATAATAGTCCTGATGAAGCGCATAAGCCGCCGCGTACATATCCGCGGCCTCTTGTGCCAAGCGCCTGCGTTCGGGCCCTTCGGCCGCGAGGGCGAGATCCTTATGAAGGCGAGCGCCGAGCGCGATCACATCGACATGGTCGCGCACATGACGCAGTTCGAGCCGTTCGTACTCGCTATAAGCGCGGCTCGTCGCGCCACCGCGCGCGAGAAGCAGCACCGCGCGATGCCGTAAATCCACATCTTGCGGAAATTTAGAAAGGCCTTGGGCCACGAGATCGTATGCGGCGAGCAAGTCGCCGCCGAGCTCCAAACGGATGGCCTCGGAGAGTATCTGCTCTGCCGTCACCGCGTTACGCCGCCCCTCTTCCGCACCTTGCGGATCCCCGGGAAAACATGGAGTATCTTTAGGGGGAGTACAAATAAGAATTCTCCCCCAAATTGTTCATCGCCGGGGAAGGCGCACGCAGACCGGAAAACGGCGGGGCGCTGGGGGACGAGCCGATGGTGCCGAAGGACGCTGGTCCAACCAATGGGCCGGCTGGCCAATCGCCAGCCGTAAGCGTATCGGGATTCCGCGCATTCATCAGCTATAGCCACCGCGACACCAAGGTCGCCGAATGGCTCCACCGGTCTATCGAAACCTACCGCGTCCCAAAGCCCCTCATCGGCCGCGTGACCGGCACGGGTCTCATCGGACAACGGCCTGGAAAGGTCTTCCGCGACCGCGACGAGTTGGAAGTCGCCGCCGACCTCAGCGGCAAGATCAATGAGGCGCTAGAGCAATCCCAATTCCTGGTCGTCCTTTGCTCGCCGGCGTCTGCACGTTCCAAGTGGGTGAATCAAGAAGTCATTAATTTTAAACGGCTGAAAGGCGCCGAGCACATCATCGCTGTCATCGTGGACGGCGAACCTGGTGATGAGTCGCAGGAATGCTTCGTCCCCGCCCTTCGCTTCAAAGTATCCCCGGCTGGCGAACTCACGGACGAACCGGCAGAGCCCATCGCTGCGGATCTGCGAGATGGGAAAGATAGCAAGGCCCGCGTAACGCTGAAGGTCGTCGCTGGGCTTCTAGGCGTCGGACTCGACGAACTCATTCGGCGCGACAGTCAGCGCCGCGCGCGCGTTCTGCTATATGCGTCTGTCGCGATGGGTTGCATTACACTCGTACTAGCGGGCCTGACGATCGAAGCTATCCGCGCACGCAATCTCGCTGTTGCATCGCAGGCCAATGCGGATCGCAAACGCGCTGAAGCGGAAGAACTCATTGAATTTATGGTCGGCGATCTTCGCACGCGGTTGGAGCCCGTTGGCCGTCTTGATGTCCTGGACGCCGTCGGCCAAAAGGTGCTCACTCACTTCTCCAGTCTTCGCGCGGATGAACAGGACGACGAGGCCCTCGCACGCAGAGCCCGAGCGCTGCAGATACTTGGCGCCATTGCGATGAACAAAGGTGATCTAACCGACGCCGCCGCCAGATTTAACGAAGCTCGCGACACGGCTGAAGTCCTAGTGCGTCGGGATCCTTCCAACGCTCAACGCACCTATGAATACGGCGAAGCACTGGTACAAGTCGGCAGCCTGCTCTACAGGCAGGGCAATTATGAAGAGGCGCGTCGCACCTATTTACAAGCGCTCGAAACATCCCAGGAACTGAATAAAAAGCAGCATACTCCCGTACCGTGGCAGCTGCAGCTTGCCCGCGTTTGGCTGGGACTTGGCAATGTGTCTTCCGATCTGCTCGCCGCGCAGCAGGCTTTGGGCGAGCTTCGCGAAGCGCAAAATATTTTCGAGCGGCTCTCCGCGGAAAATCCCAGAGATCCGGCCTTCATGAGAGATATTGGAAGCGTCCTCGAATGGATCGCGGGAACCTACTATCGGATAGGAGATTTTGGCCAGGCGATCGCCTATCGCAAGCAGCAAGCCGCGATCTATCAAAAAGCGCTGGTCATCGATCCTGCGAATAAGATCATTAAAGCCGAGCTATTTTCGGCGCTGCGCACGCTCGCAAATATAAACCTGAATTTTGGAAACGACGCCGAGGCTCGCGCCCAAGCCGAGGAAGCGCTTTCCGTCGTGACATCTTTGACCGACCTTGATCCTGCGAACACGGAATGGAAAGCGGAGCAAGGCCGCGCCCTGCTGGACCTCGGCGATGGCTACCTCGAAACCGCTGACGTCGCCCGGATAGATCAGTATCTTTCGCGCGCAGAACGCATTTTTCGCGAATTGACTAAAGTCGATCCAAGCGTATTGAAGTGGCAGGTTGATCTGGTTCGAGCCGACGTCATGCGCGCTCGCCTGTTAATGATTGCAGGTAAGGAAACCGAGGCGGACAGAAACTTTGAACGGTTACGGGCAAAACTCGACGGTTTGACCCGCATATTCCCTAACGAACCCAGTCTTCGGGACCGCACGGCTCTGGCGAATATGTATTGGGGAGCCGCGCTCCGCCGACTCGGCCACACCGCCGAGGCCGCGCGGGTGCTTCAGACTGTACTTAATACCTATCCGGAGACATCTGGTCGTTTCGAGCTGCAAGCCGCGACAACCCGAGGCATGACCCTATTCCATCTAGGACGGTACATAGATGCCTATCCACTACTAGAACAAGTCCACCTAACAGGCTACCGCCGAAAGTCGTTTCGCGATGCCTACGCGATAACGTCCGCGCACGCAAAGCGATGACGTTGATGATCGATAAACCAACCACAGGGGAACGAGATGAGTGAAAAGAAACAGAGAGATAAAATAGAGACGCAGGAAATGTTGGTGCGTCGCGAAATCGACAAATTGCGCGACATGATCGAGCAGTACGGGCGTGCACAGAGCGGCGCACGAGGGACCGACGCTGTATTGGAAGCCCTCAAGCGCATGAACGTCTTCGGAAACGATCCGATTGATTCGTTTAGCGTCGACCTCGCGCAGTGGGTGCTGATGTCGTCGCTGAAGCCGCTCGGCAACGATCCGATCGATTCTTTCAACGTGAAAGATTATCAGAAACTTGCGCTGAAGGTCTTCGGCAACGATCCGATCGACTCCTTCAGTGTTAAACTCGTCATCCGCATCGGCCTTAAGCTGCTCGACGCCGCTGACAGCAAAAAGACGGCAAAGAAGAAAGCCGCCAAGAAGGCGCGGAAGAAATAGCCATCGATATAGACTGCTAAGCTGGGAGGCTCCGGCCGCGCGGCCGGAGCCTCTTTTTTTAAGAGCTTAAGGCCGCGGCAAGATGCTCTGCAGGATCATTCGCGTGACGCTGTCCTCGGAAGCGCGAACCGCCGCCGCCAAATCTGCATCACTCGGTTCCAAAAAATTGCCACGCGCGTCTGCAGTCTTCTCAGTCAATGCAAAACCAATCGTGAGAGTATCTTTTGACGTCCGTGCCACATTGATTAATCCGTCATTTGCTTGCGGCGCAGAGAAATGCGTCATCGTCCATTTTGGAGCGCCGCCAAGCCCGTAGATAAGCGTAAATTCGATGGTCGATCCGAATGTTAGGGACGAAGCGCCAGGATCTTTCTCTTTTTTGACGTAGACCGGGTAAATGAACTGCTCCCGACGGGCGAGTCCAGACAGCATAATTTCCTTTAGGCCTAGATCGCCTTCAATTCCGGAAAAACCTTTCCTCGCCACGGTCTCATTCGCGCAAGGTTTAGCTCCAGTATTAAGCGTGAGCGACATCGAGACGTTGATGGTGCGCTTCTGCGTACCTGTGAGCTTTCCATTCACCATCGCGGTGAAATTCTTTTTTGGATCGGTAAGCGGGTCAATGAAATTGAGGACAGGTGCTAACCCTTGCTGATTGGTGACTTCCAAGGTTAGCGAAGGCGTCGCCACTAGGACCGCGCCACCGAGCCGCTTCTGTAGATCTTTGTCAGCCAGCGCGGCTTGAAGCTCGCACTGAACATGCTTCGAGACGTCCTCGACGGTCGGCACGTCGGTAGGCTCTCTCAAAACATTGAAATTGGGCAGCGTGGAGCAGCCCGCGAGGAGCGCAAATCCGCAAACTCCCAATAAGCGACTGCAAAGCGTCTTTCTCGGCCGGTTCATAGCATTCCCCCTTGAGAGTGTAGCCCCATCCGAGAGTGTAGCGCAGAGACGCAATTCCGCACATAAGGCGTTCAGCCGCGCTTGTGCTTAACCGGGAGCATCCTCGCCAAAGACAGCGGCAATGTCAGCCGTGGTCATCAATCGAAATCCCCCCGGCGGGAGCTCGGGGGGCAAATTCAGCCCGCCGACACGTTCCCGGTGAAGCTTTTCGACATGATTGCCAACGGCGGCGAACATCCGCCGCACCTGGTGATAACGTCCCTCGGTGACAATTAGGCGCGCCTTCTGCGCAGAAATGATTTCCAGCTTCGCTGGCGCAAGAGGCTTTGGCTCCCCCTCCAGCATCATCGTACCGGACGCGAAGAGCGTCATTTCATCGCCTCGCAACGGGCGCGCCAGAGTCGCAAGGTAATGTTTTGCGACATTCTTTTTAGGCGAGATGATCTGATGCAAGAGCGCGCCGTCGTCGGTCATAAGCAGGAGCCCCGACGTTTCCTTGTCGAGACGGCCCACCGTCGAGATCGCGGGATCGCGGCGGCGCCAGCGCGGCGGCAGCAAATCATAGACGAGTGGCCCAGATTCCTTATGAGAACAGGTTACGCCCAGCGGCTTGTGCAGCATCAGCGCAAGGCCCGGCAAAGGATCGAGCGGCTGGCCGTCGATGGTCAGACGCGACGGCAGGTCGGGCGTCATCGCGATACGCTCGCCGGCGTCATCCACTTCGGCGCCATCAAGGAGGATACGGCCGTTGCGCGCCAGCGCCTGGATCTCGTTGCGCGACCCATATCCCATATTCGCGATCAACCGATCGATCCTGGTTGTGCCGCTCATTTCGTCGCCTCGTACACTTTGTAGCCGCCCTCTTCCGCGCGCAAATCCACCTTCGAGAAAGAAAACGACATCACCGCTTCATAGGGCAGATGAACGTTCGCGACGAGCCAGGCGCGCCCGCCCGCGCGAAGCATGCGATACGCCTGCTTCACGAAAGTCTCGCCCAGGGCCCGGTCTTCCAGTCCGCCGTCATGGAACGGCGGATTCATAACGACGAAATCGAGATCCTTGAGATCCGTGAGCTTGCGAACGTCAGCCCAATGAAACTGCGCACGCGCGTCATCGACATTTCGTCGTGCGGCCGCGACGGCACGCCGGTCAATGTCCAGAAGCTCCAACCGCGTCACATCGCCGCTCGCGAGCACGGCACGCGCAAGGATGCCGATTCCGCACCCGAGGTCGGCGCCCCGCCCCGCAAAAGCGGGTAGAGCCGACAGGAGCAGAGCGGTCCCCGCATCAACACGATCCCAACTGAAGACGCCTGGCTGGCTCCACAATCCAAGCTCTTCGATCAATCTCGGAGCACCGTCGGCAATGGCGGCGTCCAACGCTGCCTGCGCCTCTGCATTAAAGGTCGCGGGACGGAACGACTGACAGACTCGCTGATGGCGTCCGCTCGTCGCTTTGACGTCACAGCCAAAGGATTCGAGTTCCTTCGCAATCCGATTGCCGCCCTTGGTCTTCGGCGCTATGGCGGTCAGCGGCGCACCAGGTTGGAGCGCGCGCAAGGCCAGCGCCAGCGTATAGCGGCGTTCCAGCGTCCCGGGCGGCGCTGCGATGGCCGCGCCCGTCATGCTCGCGGGCGGCGCCTCTTCCAGCGCAAAAGCGCCCGGTGCATGGGGCGAGAACTGCATAGCCCCCGTCGGGATTTTGACGAGGTCTTGTAACAGCGTGCCAAATAGGCCGAAAAACGATCCAGAATTCACGTAATTACTGCCGGAAGGAGCGGGGCGCCTCAAAAGAGCTCGTTGGCGCGGCCGGTAGGGTTAGCATATCATTTTATTATGCCGTTGTGGGCCGCTTGGGGTGGCCCCTACCTAAGGGGAGAAGTCATGAGCCTTTCTTACCGCGTTTCAACATCATTGTTCGCCGCCGGTTTGATTTTCTCGGCGTCCAGCGCGCATGCCCAGACCTCGCCGCACGCCGCGAGCGTGCAGGCCATACTGGCCAGCCCGGTCTTCAAGGCCGCGGCCGCGGACCTCGACAAGCAGCACGGCCGTATCGTCGATGAAGGCATCATGCTGACTGAAATCCCCGCGCCGCCCTTCATGGAAGAGAAGCGCGCCAAGAAATTCGCCGAGATGTTCAAGGAAGCCGGCCTCGCCGACGTCCAACTCGACCAGGAGGGCAACGTCCTCGGCTTCCGCAAGGGCACCAAAGGCGACGGCAAGTTTGTCGTGATCTCGGCCCACCTCGACACGGTGTTTCCGCCGGAAACCGACGTGAAGGTGAAACGCGCGGGCAACAAGCTCAATGCGCCGGGCGTCGGCGACGATACCTTCAGCCTTGCCGCCATGCTCGGCATGATTCGCGCGATGAATGTCGCCGGCATCAAGACCCGCGACGACATCATGTTCGTCGGCACCGTCGGCGAAGAAGGCCAGGGTGACCTGCGCGGCGTGCGCTACATGTTCACCAAGGGTCCCTACAAGGACAAGATTAAAACCTTCTTCTCGATTGAAGCCGGCAGCGTGGCCAGCATCACCAACGGCGCGGTGGGTTCGAAGCGCTATCGCTTCACGTTCAAGGGCCCGGGCGGCCACAGCTACGGCGCCTTCGGCCTCGTGAACCCGATGTACGCGCTGGGCCAAGCGGCTGCCAATATGTCGCAAATGGAAGTGCCTGAGAAACCCAAGACGACTTACAGCATCGGCGTCATTGGCGGCGGCACCTCGGTCAACTCGATCCCGCTCGAAGGCTGGATGGAAGTTGATATGCGATCCGAAGCGCCGGCTGAATTGAAGAAGATTGAAGACAAGATCCTCGCGGCCGTGCAAGACGCCGTGAAGGCCGAGAACGGCCGTCACTCCACCAAGGAAGGCGCACTCACGGTCGACGTGAAGCTGATCGGCGATCGTCCGGCCGGCGGCACCGCCGAGAAGTCCGAACTTGTGCAGATGGCCACCGCCGCAATCGTGGCCGGCGGCTACAAGGCTGATTACGGTTACAGCTCAACGGATTCGAACATCCCGATGAGCCTTGGCATTCCCGCCATTACGATCGGCAAGAACGCTCCGGACAACCGTGGCGGCCGCGCCCACTCGCTCGATGAGTGGATCGATGTCGAGAAAGGTCCGATGGTGAAGGGCATGACCACGTCCCTCAGTATCCTGATGGCCGTGACCGGCATGGAAACGAAGTAAGTAAGAAAAACCCGGAAAAGAAAAAGGCCGTCCAAGGGGACGGCCTTTTTTTATTGGCCTCAGGCCGGGTCTCGGCGCAAAGCCTGGCACATGCAGTGCACGGCGCCGCCACCGGCGGCGATCATCGAGACGTCAGGATCATAGACCGTGAGCCCTTCCGCACGGCACGCCGCGGCCAGCTTTTTGCTGGTCGAAGGGACCAGCACACGTTCGCCGCCTAACGCGACCACATTCGTGCCCATTTGCATGGCATCGCCATAGGACACGTCGATAATCCGTATACCGTGCGACTTGAGCCATGTAACGAACTCTTCTTCCACCGCTTCCGTGCACACGACCGCTAGGTTTTCAGCCAGCATGCCCATCTGCACGTCTAGATGCAGGAAGTGGGAGTCGAACGCGTAACCGCGGAACTCCCAGCCCTCGCCTTCGAACCATCCCTTGATCTGATTGACAGCGGGTTCGATCGAACGCTCGCCGGAGAAACCGCAAACCGCTACGCCCGGCTTCAGCACCATGAAATCGCCGCCCTCGACATTGCCCTGGGAGACGATGTCGTAAATCGGGATGCCGGCCTCGAGATAGAAGCGCAGGACCGAAGCGATCTCGCCGCGGCGATACGGCTTTTGCATCTGCATGACGATGGCGCCCCACGGCGTCATCACGCTGCTGTCGCGCGCGAAGATCTGATAAGGGAGTCCCTCTTCCGCCGGAAGAATGTGCGTTGTCACGCCGGCCTGGCGGTACACATCCAGCATTTCGGCATATTGCTTCTTCGCCGTCGCAAGATCGAACTTCAGGCCGACGCGCTCCGTGCGTTGCGCGACGGCGTTGCCCGGCGTCCAGCGGAAATTGTCGATAGGGCCGACGAGAACGTCACGCAATACGCCGTACTCGCTGTCGACACCCCAGCGATTTGGCTTGGGCGTACCGCCGCCCGGCACACGGGAACGGAGCTGCATGGTCTTCCTCCAGATCGAATAATTCGTGCCTTATATATACGGCGCGGCCATGGGCCCGCCTTGCCGAAAAATTCACGATCTATGAGAAAAATTTTCACGACGGCCCGGAGCTTCCCCACGCGGCCGCCCAAAGGAAGCGATTTACCGCGCGACGTCCGCCGTTTTCACTTCTAAGGCGCCGGTCGCCCGCAGCGCCATAATGGCGTATCCGGTGCCGATGTTGGAGATCAGGTGGCCCTTGTCGTCTGTATTTATCGAATAGGTGAACCAGCGGCCCGATTCCCGTTGGTGGGTCAGCAACCATTTCACGCCGTTGTCCACGCGCGTGTCCGTGCGCGTATAACCGGCTTTCGCCATGACATAGGTGATGAGCCCGGTGGCATACCCATCGCTTGGCGCGTTCGGATCGTTGGGCGAACCGTCGCGACGGTTCCATGTGCCGAGCGCCCGTAAGCTCCAGCCACCGTCCTTGTGCTGCAAAGTTGCGAGTTCTTCAAACACCGCCGCTTGTTCCGCCTTGGTCATGAGGCCCGGTGTTTTCAGCGACGCCCATAGCAAGACTGTCTTGTGATGCAGCGTGGGCGCTGGGTTCTCGGCGAAGAAGCGCGCGAGCTTTTCCATGCCCTTCTTAGCCTGCGGCGTGGCGGCATAGTTGTCAGGCGCAAGTCCGACCGCCAAAGCCACCATGGCGCTGCCGTACCAGGAATCGCCCAGCGGCGGCGAATAGAAGATGTTCGGATATTTCCACGTGCCGTCCCCGCCTTGGAGTTCCCAAACGCGGTCGAGCGCATCGCGTGTCGCCGGGCTCAGGCCTTTGCCGTGTTCGGCGTCGTTAATCGTCAACATCGCCGCGAGGATCAGTGAGTGCGGCAGGGCCGGGCGCGACGAACGCAGATTAACCCGTTCTTCGAAGAAGGCGCGAACACGCGCCTCGACAGCGGGGTCGGAGGCGAGGCCAAGCGATGGGCGCGCCATCATGTAAGCATAGTTGGTATGGCAGGTGCCGCATTGGCGCTGCGCCGACCAATTCGCAGCGATCGTGTCGAGGTACAGCGCGGCCTTTTCGGCAGAGACCTTTTTCAAGAAAGGCTCATCGGGCGAAGCCACGGGCTCCGGCGTCATAACGGGCGGCGGAAGCTCCGCTTCGGCTGCTTGACTGGGAGCCGCGCTAAAGAATGCCAGCGCCGTCACGGTGCAAAGCAGCGAGGACCGGAGTCTCATCATGCGCCTCTCCCTCGCGATCAACATCGGCTGCGGTCAATCGCACCACGTGATAATTGACTGATTGTTATCATTAAACTTAGTATGACAATTGTCAATTACAGCGGTGATCTCCATGGCAGGCATGCGGCGGTCGGCATTTTGTTTGGCGCTCGCGATCTTATGCGGCACCTCGATTTGCGGATCGGCCCAAGAGGCCAAGACTAGGAAGCTCCCCGCGCCAGAAATGGGCTTTTTCGTCACGAGCGTTGGATCCGGACGCGGCGGAGATCTCGGCGGCATCGCGGGCGCTGACCGCCATTGCCAGGAGCTGGCGGAAAAAGCCGGCGCCGGCAACCGCATCTGGCATGCCTACCTCAGCGCCAATCCAACGGCGACCTCACCTGCCGTCAATGCCATCAGCCGTATCGGTGAAGGGCCTTGGGCCAATGCCGCCGGTGAAGTTATTGCCCGCAACACGTGGGAGCTCCACGACGACGTACTGAACACGATCGCCTACGATTCAGCGTTGACGGAAAAAGGCGAGCGTCTCGACCCTAAAGCGCACAGCATCATGACGGGCACGCTACCGAGCGGAAAAGCGTTCCAAGCCGGCGGAACCGCCACATGCGACAACTGGACGAGCAGTGACAAAGGCGCCGTTCAAGTCGGCCATATGGATCGGAAAGGCGATCGCGCACTCCCTGCCCCGAATTCATGGAACTCGGCGCGGCAAATCAATTCCTGCAGCCCTACAGGACTCAGCGAAGCCGAAAGTCTGGGCCTTTTCTACTGTTTTGCCCAGGGTTTGAAAAAGTAAGTCTACTTCTTGGAGAGGTCGTTGATCGCCTGCTGCAGATGCTGGCGAAGCAAATGCGCGGCTTTATCGCCGTCGCCGCTCTGAATCACGGCGAGCAACTCGCGATGTTCTTCGTACAACGACTTGTGTGACTCGTAGGCGGGGCGAAGCTGCGCGATAGAAAGACGAATTTCGTCCTCCAGCAGGCTGAAGAGTCGAAGAAGGCGTGAGCTGCCCGTCGCCGTGACAATGGCGCGATGGAATTCGAGATCGCTCGCGACCGCGTCGCTCCATTTGGCATCGGGCGGAAACATCCCGAGCCGCGCCACCGCCTGTTCGGCGTCGTGAATAGGAAGCCGGTTGTTAGCGACCGTACGGATCGCTTCAATTTCGATGAGCGTGCGGACCGCAAACAGATCCCGGACCTGATCCGGCGTAAGGCTGGGCACATAGGCGCTGCGATTCGCCTCGCGCACCAGAAGGCCGGTCAACGTCAGCTGCTGGATGGCAGCCCGGATGGTTGGGCGCGCTACGCCATACTGTGCGGCTAATTCTGCTTCCGGAAGTGGCCGGCCCGGGAGGAGATCGCCGCTCAGAACACGCTCGCGGAGAGACGCCGCGAGGGCATCAATAACCGAAATGCGAGGAATCTTGAGGTTGTACTGTCCAGCTCCCGCCATCGCCGACGCCACGCCTTACCTCGTATGACCAGGGACTCAAACCATTGAGATAAAAACAAAAACCGACGTACCGGACGGAAAAGACAATGACCTGCCTTCGATCCGATCAGGCTGAGGATATCTTGTCAGTTTCTAAATTGTATTACTGACTGAGTGTATAGCGAAGGGGCTCAAAGTCAACAACACCGCCTCGGCTTAAGCTTTTTATGCGGCATAACATGCCAACGCATAGCGCATGCGGCGACCGCAGCACTACGGCAGTAACTGCGCTCCCCTCCAGCCATTTGCAAGCCGCAGCGCTTCCCAAGGCTCCAAAAAAGACGAAAAAGCCGCTTACCCCCTCCTATCGTCGTGAAACACAGGGGGGCGGCAACATCATGCGAATTGACGTTCCAAGCGAAAAGGGCGCTCTCACATCGGAGCGCGCCGAACTGTCTTCGCCGAGATGCCCTGCCCCGCTCTCAATCACATCGGCCATAAATGCCGCAGCAAGCTCATGCGTACGTCCGCCCTTACGGCGGTGGCATAGGGGAGCCGACTAAGACAGACTTCGCTTTGGGGATCACACGAACTGGGGGACGCCGATGACCAACTGGATGCACCGTAAGGAAATCGAACCGACAGAGATGGCCGGGCATCACCGGTTGGCGCGAACGCTGTCGTGGTGGCACTTGATCGCCCTCGGCGTCGGCGCGATCGTCGGTACCGGCATCTACACTCTCATCGGTGTGGGCGCGAACCTCGCCGGCCCCGGCGTCCTTCTTTCCTTCGTTGCGGCGGGCGTGATCTGCGCCTGCGCCGCGCTCTGCTACGCCGAAGTCTCCACCATGATCCCGGCATCGGGGAGTGCGTATACATACAGTTATGTCGTGCTTGGCGAGATCTTGGCCTGGGTCGTCGGGTGGTGCCTGATCCTCGAATATTCGCTGGTGGTAAGCGCCGTCGCGGTCGGATGGTCCGGTTATGCAGTGGGTTTCTTCAACTCCCTTGATATCGCATTACCCCTCGCGCTGACCGCCGGGCCTCACGCGGGTGGCATCGTGAATATCCCAGCGATTTTCATCATCGCCTGTGTCGCGGGCTTGCTGATGGCCGGCACGCGCGAAAGCGCCACGGTGAACGCGATCCTGGTGGTCGTAAAACTTGTGGCGCTGCTCGTTTTCATTCTGGTCGCACTGCCACACTTCGATTTTTCGAACTTCGAGCCCTTCATGCCTTACGGCTTCGCCAAGCATGAGGTGGATGGCATGCAACGCGGGGTCATGGCGGCCGCGGCTATCATTTTTTTCGCTTACTACGGCTTCGACGCGATCTCGACGGCCGCCGAAGAAGCCAAGCGCCCAGAACGCGACCTGCCCATCGGCATCGTCGGTTCCATGATTGCTTGTACGATTCTCTATATCTGCGTTGCCGCCGCCGCCGTCGGCTCGACACCATTCACGGCCTTTGCGAATAGTCCGGAGCCTTTGGCTCTAATCATGCGTGAGCTTGGCCAAGGCGCCGCGGCGGCCGCCGTTGGCGCCGCCGCGATCGTCGCGCTACCGACCGTGATCCTGGCATTCCTTTATGGGCAAAGCCGTATCTTCTTCGTCATGGCGCGCGACGGCCTGCTCCCCGCGAAGCTTGCGGTCGTCAATGCCAAAACCGGCACGCCCGTTCGCATTACAGCTTTGACGGCGGTGATCGTGGCCGTGCTCGCTGGCCTCATCCCACTCGACGAGATTGCAGCGCTCGCGAACGCCGGCACCCTCGCCGCTTTCATCGCGGTCGCGGTTTGCGTGATGGTCCTACGCCAGCGCGATCCGTCGCGCGCGCGCGTCTTCCGTACGCCCGCGGTTTGGATCGTCGCGCCCCTGGCGATCCTCGGCTGTCTCTATCTGATGTGGAGCCTGCCGACGACGACCCAGAAGTTCTTCCTGATCTGGAATGCGATCGGCTTGGTTGGCTATTTCGTCCGCAGCGCATTCATGAAAAGACCCGCCACCGCTTAGCCATAGCGCGCAGGCGTGAACGGCCCGCACCTTTCCGTGCGGGCCGTTCTTATTTCGGCTCCGGGTGATGCACGAGGGTTTCGGGCTCGCCGAACAGACCTTGAATAGGCTGGTGGTGTTTGATGAAAGGCGACTTGATCACGACATAGCTGAAGTACTTCTCTATGCCGAAGCCGCCTTCCAGCATTCCTTCTATGATCGACTGATAGTGCACCACGCCGCGTGTGATGAACTTCAGGAGATAGTCATAACCGCCGCTTACGAGGTGGCACTCGATGACCTCGTCGATCTTCCGCACGCGCTGTTCAAAGCGTGAGAAATCGCCGCTGCGATGTTCCGACAGCGTGACTTCCGTGAATACGATTAGGAATTCGCCCAGCTTATTGAGATTGATAAGCGCGCTATAACCAGTGATGTAGCCCGCGCTTTCAAGGCGTTTGACTCGGGTCAGACACGGACTTGGCGACAATGAGACCGCGGAGGCCAATTCGACATTCGTCATACGGCCTGAACGCTGTAACTCCGCGAGGATCTTCAAATCGATCCGGTCGAGCTTCGGACTAGGAATCATGTGAGAGCGGCCCCCGCAAATGCCTTCAGCTCCAGCATGCCGGCAAGCGTCCGGCGAATGCGGCCAAAGATCAAGCTCAATTCAACTTTAGCGTGGCGCGCACGACGCATTGGTCCCCCCGAACCAATCTCACAGCGGAAGGCAGCTTAGCGTATTTCCCGTTGGGGCTAAACAGCGTCGGCGACAGCTTTGCCGCAGGCCTCGGTGGTCGCGGCTCCCTTGAGGTCCCGTGTGCGGAAGGCCGGCGTACCGAGGGTCTTTTCGATGGCCGCGAGGATCGCTGCCGCGGCTTCCAATTCGCCGAAATGCTCAAGCATCATGGCGGCGGACCAGATTTGACCCACGGGATTTGCGATCCCCTGCCCGGCGATATCCGGCGCCGATCCGTGTACAGGCTCGAATAACGACGGGAAGCGGCGCTCCGGATTGATGTTTCCCGAAGGGGCTACCCCGATGGTGCCCGTGCAGGCCGGACCCAAGTCGGAGAGGATGTCTCCGAACAGGTTTGAAGCGACCACGACATCGAAGCGGTCCGGATTAAGCACGAACTGCGCCGTCAGGATATCGATGTGATATTTATCCCAACGAACGCCGGGGAAATTTTCCGCCATCGCCACGACGCGCTCGTCCCAGTAGGGCATTGTGATCCCAATACCGTTGGATTTAGTCGCCGAGGTCAGGTGCTTCTTCGGTCGCTTGGCAGCGAGTTCGAACGCGTAGCGCAGAACGCGATCGATGCCGATCCGCGTCATCACTGTTTCCTGGATGACGATTTCACGCTCAGTCCCGCGAAACATGAGACCGCCGACGGGGCTGTATTCACCCTCCGTATTCTCGCGTACGACCCAGAAATCGATGCTACCCGGTTCACGCCCAGCGAGCGGGCACGGAACACCAGGCATCAAGCGAACAGGGCGAAGATTGACGTACTGATCGTACTCCCTGCGGAACTTTAGCAAGGAATCAGCAAGCGAGATGTGATCGGGCACCGTATCGGGCCAGCCGACGGCCCCGAAGAAAATCGCATCGACCGCGCCGATCCGCTCTTTCCAATCTGCGGGCATCATTACGCCGTGTTTGGCGTAATAGTCGCAGCAGGCGAAGTCGTGCCACTTCTGCTTCAGCTGGAAGCCGAAGCGCTTCGCGGCCTTCTCAAGCACGCGAATGCCTTCCGGCATGACTTCCTTGCCGATCCCGTCACCTGGAATGACTGCAATAGAGTATGTGCGCGTCATGGATTTCGTCCGCGTGCTGTTATGACTTTAAACCGCCGAGGTGGAAGGTCTTTGCGGAGAGATATTCCTCAATCCCTTCCCGCCCGCCTTCGCGGCCGATCCCCGACTGTTTTACGCCGCCGAAGGGGGCCATTTCCATGGAAATGGCGCCTGTGTTGAGCGCCACGATCCCTGCTTCCAGCTTTTCGGCCACTCGGAACGCACGGTGGAGGTTTTCAGTATAGAAGTAGCTGGCCAGACCGTATTCAGTGGCGTTGGCCATTTCGATAGCCTCTTGCTCATGCGTGAATTTGAACAGCGGTGCGACCGGCCCGAAGGTTTCCTCGCGCGCCAAGCGCATCTTCGGGCTGGCGTTGGTGAGCACCATGGGTCCAAAAAAGCGCGTCGGGTCCATTTTATTCTCGACGGAAGCATAGGCCTTTGCGCCCAACGTCAAGGCGTCGTCGACATGTGCGCGCACTTTCTCCACCGCCGCGTAATTGATGAGCGGACCAATTGTTACGCCTGGCGCCGCACCGTCACCAACGACGAAGTTCGAGACGGCCTTGGCCAGGCGATCGGCGAACGCATCATAGATCCCGGCTTGGACAAAAATACGGTTCGCGCACACACACGTCTGCCCGGCATTGCGGAACTTACTGGCCATCGTGCTGGCGATCGCGATGTCGAGATCGGCGTCATCGAATACAATCAGCGGGGCATTGCCGCCGAGCTCGAGGCTTAGACGCTTGATCGTGTCGGCGGAGTTGCGCATGAGAAGCGCACCCACACGCGTGGAGCCGGTGAATGATATTTTGCGTACCGTCGTGTTGGCCGTGAGTTCACCGCCAATGGCCGTGGGCAATCCCGTCACGATACTAAACACGCCCGCGGGGAAGCCGGCTTCTTCAGCAAGCTTCGCGAGGGCGAGTGCCGTGAATGGGGTCAGCTCGGAAGGCTTTACGACGACGGTGCATCCTGCCGCCAGCGCGGGGGCGCATTTACGGGTGATCATCGCAGCGGGGAAGTTCCACGGCGTGATCGCGGCGGCGACACCGACCGGTTCCATCGTCACGAAAATGCGCCGGTTGACTTCAGGGGATGCGATTGTCTTGCCTTCGATACGGCGCGCCTCCTCCGCGAACCATTTAACGAACGTGGCTGCATAACGGATTTCCCCGGCGGCTTCCGCGAGTGGCTTGCCTTGCTCGGCTGTCATGATTCGTGCGAGGTCGGCCTCGTTCTTCAGAATGAGGGCATGCCAACGCTCGAGGAGTGCAGCACGTTCGCCGGCGGTCGTCGTGCGCCACTTGGCGAATGCCACTGCGGCCGCATCGATTGCTGAACGAGTGTCGGCCGCGTCGCAGTCGGGAATTGTGCCAACCACGGCGCCGGTCGCCGGATTTTGCACAGTCAGCGTCTTTCCCGAAGCGGCGTCACGCCACGCTCCACCAATGAAGGCGCGGGTGGAAAACAGATCCTGTTTCTGAAGGGTCAGCGAGGCCATGCGGAGAAGCTCCAGTGGGCAAAGCGACTGTCGGAAGCGACCAGCCGATTTGAGTTTAGGAGCCCCCCAAAAGCATTCGATGCCGGTTTCGGCCATCCCGCCGGGAGATAATACGTATGCGGCATAGGACGGCATATTGATGTGCCGCCGACGCTTAGCCACCCGAAACGGCAACGGCCGCCGGCGATCGAACGCCAGCGGCCGTGTGAAAGCGAGGTGTAGCGCCTATTGCTCGCGGAGCGTCTCTTGATGGGCTTTAACCAGGTCGGACATCGAGTGGAACTTGAAGTCCACCTTCGGACGTTCGCCCGGATCCATCGTGGCGCCAAAGCCTTCCTGTTCGTAGCGACGATAAATCCAGCAATTCGCGAGACCATGGCGATTGGCCGGCTTGTGATCATGGAACAGGCTTTCCGCGACGTGCAGCAGCTCGTTCTTCTTGATGCCAATGTTGTCGAGGTGATCGAACATATAGTGGAAGTTCTGATCGGAGGGCTTGTAGGCGCCAATATCCTCGGCGCTGTAGATAGCGTCGAATTCCACCTGCAAACGGGCGTTGCTATGACTAAACGTGCGATTGTCGACGTTTGAGAGGATGATCAGCTTGAAGTACTTCTTGAGGTATTGCAGCGAACCTGGCGAGTCGGCGAAAGCCGGCCAGTTGCGGACCGACTGACCATAAGTTTCGCAATCGTCGATGGAAGCGGGAACGCCCCATTCTTCGGAGAGGCGTTTGTAAACGATCGGCAGAAGGTCGCGGTACAGCTTACCGGGGGTGAGGCGCTGCTGCTCAGACTCATGCCGTGCATGCGCCTCGAGGATTTTATTGCGAGTTAGCGCCGGTTTTACGCGCGAGGTAAGACCCGAAAGGGCGGCAACCATGCCTGATTCCCAGTCGATCAACGTGCCATAGCAGTCGAAGCTCAAGGCTTTAAAATCTGTGAGGCGCATTCGCACAGTCCTTTCTAGGTTCGGCTGGGGCAACGATATCCGCTGCGGCGGAAAGGCGAATACCGTTTTGAGTCCCCTAAATAGCCGTTCTTATCGTTCTCCGACGGCCGACTTGCAGAATCTGCTGCGGCTTTTCGGCACGTCACCCACCGGCGATAAGGCACCGGCCGGCGCGCGATCCACATAAAGCCATTAATGCAATCGTTGACCGTTCGGAACCGCGATGTTGGGTCGCACGAGTACGACCCCGCCGTTTTCGTCGGCAAAGCCGAGCACAAGGCATTCGGAAGTGAACTTCCCGATCTGCTTTGGCGGAAAATTGACCACCGCGGCAACTTGCACCCCGATGATTGTTTCAGTCGTGTAGTGCGCCGTGATCTGCGCCGACGACTTTTTCGTGCCGATCTCGGGACCGAAATCGATCCACACTTTGAGCGCGGGCTTTCGCGCTTCGGGATACGGCTCAGCTTTCACCACGGTGCCGGAACGAATGTCGATCTTCAAGAAGTCGTCGAATGTGATGGTCATAGCGCCCCTTTGATAAGGCCATTTGCGAGGCCTTTCGCTTAGCGTGCCCCAATTGGGCGAAAGTGCCGCTTTTGCCCCCACAACAGCAAAAAGTACTGCCTGGGCATCCTCATAATACGACCACTCACAACGGACTTGCAGGGGGAAATATCCATGGCGCGCATGCTGCTTCGTCTTTCTCTTACAGCTGGAATTCTAGTGAGCGCTTTCATGGCCGCACCGGCCATGTCGGCCTCTGCGCCTCCGGCCACCGGTGGCGCGGCGTCTGAGGCGCATCGCGATGCGCGGGAACTATTTCCCGCCACGATGATCGGTCCTTGGAAGGCGGATATCGAGGCCTCGACATACGCCGGCAGCAAGCCGCGTGTCGCTCTTCGTACGTTCGCTTACACCGAAGGCGGAAGGGTGCTCGTCACTTTCATGACAGTCGGCGCGAACGGCGCTTATTCCACGGGGCACTGGGCTGCTCAGGCCGACGGCACGCCGGGAACCGAGTACCACAGCGCGGCAGGCTCCATTCCGTACAACGTGGTCAGCCTCAAGAAGGTCAACGAAACCACGCTGAATCTGACCGTAAGCCGGCACGGCAAAGTTTCGATCGAAGCCGTCTATACGATCTCCGAAGACGGAAAGACCCTGACCTATACCTATGGCGGCAACAAGATCGTGTACCGCCGCTGGGACAAGCTCGACTAGCGCGTTCCTACCGGCCGGCCCCAAGACCTGGAGAATAGAAGTGACAAAAACCTCTGCCCTTTTGGCACGCCGCGAAAAGAACATCGCGCGCGGCGTGGCCACCGCCCATCCCGTAGTTGCCGCGCGCGCGCAGGGCGCCGAATTATGGGACGTCGACGGCAATCGGTATCTCGACTTTGTCGGCGGCATTGGCGTTCTCAACGTCGGCCATAGCCACCCGCGCGTCGTGGCCGCAGTCAAGAAGCAGGTCGAAGACCTCTCGCATGCCGCGTTTCAGGTGGTGGCCTATGAGCCGTATATCGATCTGGCTGAAAAGCTGAACAATCTGGTCGGCGAAGGCTACAAAAGCGTCTTCTTCACCTCCGGCGCGGAAGCGGTCGAGAATGCCGTGAAGATAGCGCGCGGATATACCAACCGGCCGGCTGTCATCGCCTTCCGCGGCGGCTTCCACGGCCGCACGCTGCTGGGCGTATCGCTGACAGGCATGAGTCAGCCCTATAAGCAGAATTTCGGCCCGTTCGCGCCGGAAATCTTCCACGTCCCCTTCCCCAACGCCTATCACGGCGTCACGACGGCGGACGCTTTAGCGGCCCTGGAAGAAGTCTTCGCGACCGACGTCCTGCCGGACCGGGTCGCCGCGATCATCATTGAACCGGTGCAAGGCGATGGTGGCTTCCTCCCCGCGCCGGCGGATTTCATGGTTGCACTGCGGGAGATCACGAAGAAGCACGGCATCGTCTTGATCGTCGATGAAATTCAGACCGGCTTCGGCCGCACCGGTAAAATGTTCGGTTTCCAGCATTCCGGCATCGAGCCGGACCTTGTTACCGTGGCCAAGAGCCTTGCTGGGGGCCTTCCCCTGTCCGGCGTCGTAGGCAAGGCGGCCATCATGGAAGCCCCTCTTCCGGGCGGCCTGGGCGGCACCTATGGCGGCAATGGGCTGGCCTGCGCCGCCGCGCTGGCCGTTCTGGAAGCCTTTGAGAAAGAAGATTTGCTGGCGCGCGGCCAAAAGCTCGCCGTGCAGCTTTCCGATGGGTTGAAACGGCTCCAGCAAAAGCACGCCTTCATCGGCGAGGCGCGCGGCATTGGCCTTATGCTCGCGATCGAGATCGTGATGGATCGCGCGAGTAAGGCGCCCGACGCGAACCGCGCGCAGAAGATTATCGACGAAGCCCGTAAGGGCGGCCTGCTCATCATCAAGTGCGGGGTCAATCGTAACGCGGTGCGTTTCCTTGCGCCGCTCGTGGCCAGCGAAGCGCAAATCGACGAAGCCCTAAAGATTGTTGGTGAAGCCCTCGAACGGGTCTGAGCCCTCTCTCTCGGACCCTTAACCCGGTGGAGGAACTGTTCCCCCAGAACCTCCACCGGGTGGTCTTCCCGAGAACAATCGACGCATAAAAAAACGCCGGATGCGATATCGCACCCGGCGTTTTTCTATGGCCGCCTATCGTTAGACGAACTCGTAGAAGCCGTAGGCCTTAGGCCGCAGATCGTTGATCGCGCGGTAGGCTTCGCTGATCGCCGATTGCACCAAGCTTGTGCCCGCCGCATCCGAATTACAGATCGCGATACGGCCGAACTTCTGCTTGGCGATCACGGTCGGCGACAATTGATCGGAGGATTCCGCTTCATTGACCATATTACGGCCGGTGGCGAAACCATGCGGCCAGCGGTTGACGGTGATGGCGAGGATATCTCGCGCCGGATCGAACCCGCCGCCCGCGAGCGCACCCGCCGCCATGGTGCGGATCTTGCGTTCCCAGAATTCGAACGGCGTCGCCAGCATCCCCGCGCGCACCATGCGGAACTGGTCGTCGTTGGGCGTACCGACCGGCGGCGGATTGCCCTCCGTGAGTTCCTTCACCATCTGCATGTTGGACAAGACGCCTGAGTTGCTGCCTGTGCCGTAACCCACAAGGATAGGCTCCGACGGATCGCGAACGGGCTGCATCGAATTATTCACCAGCGTGCCGCCGCTCAAATTCATTGTCCCGAAGAACGAATTGGGACAGGTCAGATTGGCGACGTTCAGTTTGGCGAAGGCCTCCCAATTGCGGAACATCACGTTGGTCTGCTGATTGACGGCGCGCACCGCTTGATGGAGAGCGGCCTTCTGCTCCTCGGGCAGATCCGGGCAAAGATACGGCACGACGTTGTTCATGCACGCCATGACAACGTTTTTCCCGATGACGCTCTTGTGACGTCCCCCGTTTACATAGCTAACCAGCACCTCGCGGCCTTCCGGCTCGAACTGCGGCAGCTTCTGGCCAATGTGTTTGACTCCGGTCACGATACTGCTGAGACGGATACGGGCCGAAGAAGCGGCTTGATCGAGCAGGGCGTAGTTCACGCGCTCATGCTGTATCGCACGCCAGTCCCCCTCCGGCAGCGTTCCCGGGATCAACGAACGAACAATGAGGCGCGCCAGATCAGAATTGCCGCAGACCCAGTTATAGTCGCTGGCCTCGTGTTCAGGACCTTCCGGCGACCAATGCGGCCGCGCGAGACCTAGCCCCTCAAAGCCCGGACGATAGCGGAAGAAGGCGAACCACGCGGTGCACATGTCGTTGCCCAGGCACCACGCGCCACGGGCATAAGTCAGCAGCTCGGGCGAGAACTTCGCGACCTTCAGAAGATAGTCGTGATAGGTCATCGACCGTAGGGCATTGTATTTCGCCTCAGCGGACATGCCGGCCATGTAGTCGGTCTTGCCTTTGTAAAGCCGGAAAACTTCAGCCTGCATCTGCGGCGTGAGTAGCGTTCTCTTTAGATACTCGGGCGTCGGATTGGTGATGGAGCCGCCAGCCACAAGCTGATCGCGGCCGTAGTACTCTTTGTTAAAGTACGTCGCCGGGCCGAGCTTCAGGTCAGTCTGGAGCCCGCGCTGGCGCGGATAGCGGGGGTTCTTCCAATCGACGTTCATGTCGTCAAGCAGGCTGATCGCATCCGATGTCCACTGCGTCGGCGCCACCAGGTAGGACGAGCCGCCATTAGCCATCAATTGCTTGCCGTTGTGGTAGAACTCGTTGCGTTTGGCGTGACCACCGAAATCATCGTGATTGTCGAGGATGAGAATCTTTGCAGACGGACCATTTTGCTTGCGGAAAAAATGCGCCGCGGCGAGGCCCGATAGGCCGCCACCAACAACAACGAGATCGTAGGTCTCGCCCGTGGCCTCCGGCGCTGCGAAAGTACCTCCATCGCGCAACTCGTGTGCGATTTCAAATGAACCGGGATGAGCGCCGCGCATGCCGGTACGCAGCGGAGGATAGATGTCAGGATTGGGTGCGGAAGCCGCCTGAGCAAACGCCGAGTTCGCGCGGCCGAGCGCGGTGGCGCCGGCGGTAGCCACCGCGACTCCTTGCACGAAGTCGCGCCTGGTAATCGCCCGGCCCATGCCGAGATCGCGGTCTTCACCGTTCATGTCATCCTCCCCAGGAAATCGAAAGGGCGGAGCCGAGGTGGCCGACGCCCTCACGGTATCGCTATTATAACGGAAAAAGGGCGGGCCAATAAATGGCCCGCCCTTCTAGATTCTTAGTACTTTACGTCGATACGGGCGAAGTAGAAGCCGCCCTGGAAGTCCACGACACCATCAGCATAGATGGCGCCGTTACCGGCGCTGATCCGGTTCGGCGCCGGATACTTGTCGCCGATATTTTTCGCGCCCACGGTGAACGTATAGTGCTCGCCGTAGTTATACTTTCCTTCCAGGTCGAACTGCGCCAGCGTCCCATGCTTCTGGGTCGCAAACGGAGTCGTCGTGTTTTGGCGGGTATAGGATCCGAACACGTTGGCGCGCGCCATGATCTGGAAGTCGCCCATTTCCTGGGTAGCGGTGAAGATCGCGCGCCACTTCGGTTCGTTGTTCTCGAAGTTGAAGATCGACTGCGCGTTGAACAGGCCGGCTATCTTCACATCCTTGATCTTGTACTTGTTCATATTGAACGAGCCGACCAGCGACGTGCGCTGCCCGTTGTCCCAATTGAAGCCGTACGTCGCGACCACGTCGAAACCCTTCGTTCTCGAGTCGAAGGCGTTCTGGAAGAAACGGACATTCGAAATACTGTTCCCCGCGACAACACCTGCGGCGACAAGCTGGGCCTGAATGGCCGGAGTTACTGGGATGTTGCTGGTCGACCAGATCTGATCGGTGATGTCGATGATATATCCATCGATGGTCACCGTAAATCCGGGCGCCGGGTTGGCCGTGAAACCAAGCGAGTAGTTAACCGAGTTTTCCGGCTGCAGCGGCTTCGCGCCCAAGAACTTCGAGACGGGATGTTCGGTCGGGAAGATGCCCGCGAGCAATGAGACGCCGTCTACGGAGCTGATCGATACGGCCGTGGTATTGAGCATGCCCGGCGTCGGCGCACGGAAGCCCGTACCGATCGATCCGCGAATGCCAAAGCCATCGGCCACTTCGAATCGGGTCGCAGCTTTGCCGTTCAGCGTATCGCCGAAGATACTGAAGTCTTCATAGCGGCCGGCGAAGTCGACGAACCATCTATCGGTTATATCTACAGCGGCTTCGACATAGCCCGACTTGCTGTCGGCACGGAATTCACCGGCGAGCTCCGGCGGGATGCCGTTGAACACGTTCGCACCAGCCGGCAACACGCGATAAACTGGGTCGGTGGCCACGTTACACTGGATGCCCTGATTCTGCGGAGCCGTCGGGCGCAGCGTGCGCGATGCCACGGCGGTCTCATTCGTACAGAAGTCGAAGGGATCTTGGTTGGCGAAGGTACCGGCTTCGTAGGACGCCTTTTCGGTCGAGATTATCGTGTAACCTTCGTCGCGATACTCAAGTCCCGCGCTGAGACCCAGAGGCCCGTGCAATCCAATCTCCTTCGACCACGAGAAGTCGGCGTTGAAGGAGTATTCGTCGGAGCGGAAGTCCAACGACGTGAAGTTGCGCTTGGTCAGTGCTTGCGCCGGACCATAGGACGCGTTCATCGAGTCATAGACCTTGTAGACGATGCGGTCGTGACCATAACGACCGCTAAAGTCGTAGGTCGCATCGCCGCCGCCGAACGTGAAGTCACCCTTAACGCCACCCGCGAGGCTGTAGTCGGTCACGAAACCGCCGAAGCTGGGACGGTAACCGGCTGGGAACATTTCGTTGAAGCGGAACACGCGGCCGGTCTCGAGACGGATCGGGGTGTCAAGGACAGGCTGGCCGCCAGCGGGATAGCGGTAATTCGCATCCGCGATCGCCTTGGAGTCCGAGTAGTTGGCGAAGGCATAGAATTGCACGCCGCCGTTTGTCGTATAGCCGCTGTTGACGAAGAAGCGCTTAGCTTCCGAGTCCGGCGCGCCTTGACGCTGGATCGGGTTGCTCAAATCGACCAACGATGCGTACAGCGGGTTCGACGCCGCGTAAGAGATGGCGTCGAACGGTGCGCTGGTGAACTGCTTGCCGCGGCTAGTGCGGTTATCCGAGTTAAATTGCCCCGCGACGTTGATGAAACCGTTCGTGCCGAGCGGCAGCCCCACATCGCTGGACAGGAGGAGTTGGAAACCGTCGCCCTTGTAATATTGGCCCGTCTGAGCGGAGAACTCGATCCCCTCGGAGGCATCCTTCAGGATGAAGTTGATCACACCGGCGATAGCGTCCGAACCGTATTGAGCGGCGGCGCCGTCGCGAAGCACTTCAACCGACTTGATGGCGATGGCCGGGATGACGGCCGCGTCCGCGCCCTGCGAACCCGAGCCGGCGGTGCCAACCGAGGCTGACTTGTGGCGGCGCTTTGAGTTTACGAGGAGGAGGGTTTTGTCTTCAGACAGACCGCGCAGGCGGATCGGACGAACGAATGTGCCCGTGTTGCTGTTGACGTTTCTGTTCACGGCGAAGGACGGAACCACGGCCTTCAGGATGTCGAGCGTATCGCTCGAGGGAACGGAGCGGAGATCCTCGGATCGGAAGACGTCGATTGGAACCGGCGAAGACTCGACGGTGCGGGCCGCGCCGCGGACGCCGGTGACGACGATGGTTTCCAGATCCGGGCTATCTGCCTGCGCCTGCTGTGCCTGCGCAAGTTGCTCGTTGGCCTGAGCTAGTTGCTCCTGATCCTGCGCCTGCGCTGGAACCGCGCCGGCGACTAACAACGCCGCAATTGAAGTGGTAGCAAAAAAGCCCGCCTGAGATCGCCGCTTCATCGTTGATACCCCCATGTGAGTAGAAATCCCCGTACTGCGTAGATACTCCCCGCAACTATGGCCCGCGCTTACGCCGGAAGCGGAAGCCCACCCGGGTCTACTTACGCTCTACTGGTGATGAGCGTGCGCCTGCTCGGGTAGCAGAATTAGCCGAAGTGTCACTTTCGCCGGTCGAACTGTTCGAAACCACCGCCCCCCGCCGCAATAAAATGCTGACGCCAAATGGCATGTGCGCCGCGAAATAAACTGACCGGCGGCAAACCGTCGTGCGCACCTAACTAGAAGCGCTGCCGCTTCATAAGCCGCCGTGAAGAACACTTTAGGTCTATTAGTGCGTAGCAAGGTGCAATGCACACATCCGACAGCAGGTCGCAATGCCGCAGCATGAAAAAGCGAGCCTAGAAAGATTCTATCTTGAGCCCCGCGCTGTGCGCCGAACCCGCCGGCGATATCTCGGTTTAGCGCGCCCAAAGGCGCATGATGCAATCGTTTATGGCGTAGCGACGTGCCAGAAAAGTGCGGCGCCCGTCGAACCGCCCGCTTCGATGGCCGAATACCGTACGGGAGCCTCGCCATCGACAAGGTCATAAATATCGTTGCCGTTGATTTGCCCAGGCCCCTTATCGCGTGCGTAGGTGTAAAGGACGTAGCCTTTATATTCCCATTGCCGCGTTCCATCCGGACGCTCGGCAATCTGCCAGAAGCCGCCGGCGCGCGCGTCCGGGCCCGCTATGAAAGGCCGCCATTCCTTGAGGCACTCGCTGTCGCAGCCTTTAACACCCTGCTTCTTACCGACCGCGTAGGAACCGGGCAGCCCGTCCCGGACATTGTGCCCGCCAAGCTGATAGATGAACGGGTTGCGCGTGTAGAGGGCCTGCCCGTTGATGGTCAACACTTCGGCGATAGGGGTGATTTCGACCTGTACACCGCGCGGCATGAAGTATTGCGTGGTCAACGCGATACGCCAGTTCGGGTCAGCGCTCGCGCCGTTGGCGTGGCCCGGAACGATATCTTTCGCATAGGTGTAGAGCGGCATCCCGCGGAACGCCCACTGACTGGTTCCGTCTCCCGCCGCGACGACTGCAAAGTCACCAACGCGCGTCGCGCGCGTCGGGGCCTGTACAGGTGCCCAGAGCCGCGCACATGGCCCTTTGCAAACGTCACCGGCTTTACCCTTCGCCGCCTTGCCCCGTTGGAAATAGATCGTCATGCCGCGATGGTCGACAAAACCTTCGCCGAACGCATTGGAGATCTGCGCGACGGAAATTCCAGGCGGCGTCGCGATGTCCTCCGATTCGAAGATCGCAAGTTTCCACCGCGTCAAATCGACAGGCGGCGCGGATGACGGCATGCCGCGTCTTGTATATTCACCTTGCCCGGCTCTTGCGTCAGGCGCGGCGCCCGGTTCTTTCGGCCGGATGCTGGCCTTCACGGATGCAACGATGTCGTTGAATGTCGCCGCGATCCTAGCGTCGTCCGCCTCTTCGCTCAGGTCTTCGTAGGAAGAATCACCATCATGCGTGAAGAGTGGCTCGCCCTTATAAGCCCACTGCCCCCCGACGATCGTCCAATCGCTGAAGGGCGCTGCCTTTGCATCAGCCTCGAGCGGGCGCCAGCCTTTCGTGCAAGTGTCGTCGCACGGGACCGTCTGATCCTGCCGCGCATAAACCTTCATCCCGCGCGCGTCACCGAGCCGGAAGACGATCTGCGCGGCACGCCGGCCGCCTGAGCGTTCCTTCACAAGCGTGATTCCAGATGGTGTCGCCAGCGATGGCTCAAAGTCAGCGGCACGAACGGAGGGACTGGCCAAACATGCAAGAGCCAGGGCCGACGCCCCAAACAAAGCCTTACGAACGAGCGCGCCGATCTGGGTCATCGCATCGCCTCCTAGGCGAGCACTTCAGAGAACGCCTTTGACGTCTGGTTTCCATCCGTCCCCCAGGATTGGACCGGCAGACCAATGGCCTGCTGGAGCGTCAATCCGACGCGCGCGGGCGTATCGCCCGGGGCCGCCACGTGAATGCCGGTCTTCAGCTTGCCGTTGGCGCCGCCGATGGAGAAGACTGGGATGTTGTTGCAATCATGAGTCTTCGCATAGCCAACGTCGGTGGAGACAAGAATAACCGAGCGATCGAGCAAGGTCTGGTCGCCTTCGCGAATGCCGTCCATCGCGGCGACGACATCCCGCAGCATTTCCATATAGCGCTCCTGGAACCAGGTCGTCGTGGGCTGGTAACCCACGGACGTATCCATCGGCTCTTCGTGGCTCAGAATATGGTGCGTGCTAGCCACACCCGCCTTGCGCAGCGTCGAGCCGGCTTGTGAAATCGCCATGTTGAACACGCGCGTCTGACCGCAGGCCAGCGTATGGGCCAAAAGCCGCGCGAAGAGCTTGTTGCTGTTGCGGGCGGATTCAACGTCGGTGCCGATTTCACCCTCGGCGACGGCGGAAGGAAGCGTACATGCCGCGAGCGGCGCCGGTTTTTGAAGTTCTACACTCAGCTGATTTTCCAGTTCGCGCAACGAAGTGAAATATTGATCGAGACGTTGACGATCGTCGGTGCCCAGACCATTCAGAACGCGCTGACGGTCTTCCGACACGTATGACAACGCGCTGTGACGCAGCACGACTTCGGCTTCCGGTGTGAATTCAGCGGCATTCGGATCGCGGAACTCTTTCCCGAAAATCTTCCCGTAGAGCGCGACAGGCGAAACTTCCGCGGGGTTCGTATCGGCGCCGCGATTGCTCCAGCTCGTGCGCGGGTTGCCATCACAGGATACCTCAAGGGAGCGGAAGCGGCTGCGATTCCCAATCGCGTCCGAGATGATGGTGTCGATGCTGGGCGAGACCTTGCCTTTGCCGCCCGGAGGCGGCGGCGCCACGGCATTGTGGATGATCTTAACGCCGGAGTAGTGGGCTTGGTTGCCTTTCTCATCCAGCCGGGCCACCAGGCCGCTGTAAACGTTGATCTTGGCACGGTAGTCTTCCAACGCCTCGGCAGGCCCTCTGAAGTTATAGCCAACGCCGCGCACCTTCGGCTCCCAATGCCCGGGATTGAGCCCCAAGCCGTAGAACCAGGTTCCGAAGCACACCGGAAGCGCTTCGCCCGAGGCCAGGGCGGTGCCGGAGTTGTTCAATGCGATATTGAGCAATGGCAATCCGACAGCGACGGCTGAACCGCCCAGGATTCCGCGCATGACACGGCGCCGACTGAATTCGCTGCCCGATCGCATGTGACCATCTCCTGTCAAAGCTATCCGTTCTACTTTTGCGCAGTCTCGATACCGGTCATCGGGCCCGGCGCACGCTGGAACGCCTCGCTCATCGCGACGCTCCGCATCAGTTGCGGCAGGCGATATCCCTGCTCCGCGAAACTCGCCTGAAACTGGCGAATGGTCCCCGTCTCCTTCGCATCGGCCGCCTTACCCACGGAGAACGAGTACAGCCGCGAGATCAGGCAAGATGTCAGCGCGGGACTGTCGTGGATCGCCTGCGCGAGGCCGGCGGCGTCGGCAAAGCGCACACCGTTCAATTCGCCGCTGGTGTCGATATCCACTTGGTTCTCCTTGGTCCGGAAGGCTCCATCCGAATCAAAATTCTCGAGCGCGAGACCGATCGGGTCTGTGATCTTGTGACAACCGGCACAGACCGGCGAACCGAGGTGAGCTTGCACGCGGTCGCGCGCGGTCCTATGGACGGGATTGTTCGTGTCCTGGACGACGGCGAAGTCGACGTTGGGCGGCGGCGGCGGAACCTTCTGACACAAGAATAGCTCGCGGATCGCCTTACCGCGAAGCGTGGGAGAGGAACGCCCGGGATGAGAATGCAACGCCGCGAAACCGGCTTGCGTGAACAGGCCCACTCGCGGATCGCCTTCCGGGTATTCATAGGGTACCCACTGTGCGGGCACGCCATTGGCGAAGTCGTTCGCTGGATTTGGGTTCACCGTGACCTGATAAAGCGCAGCCAGTTGCGGCGTCAGGAACGTGCGCCGCGTCGTAAAGAGGTCGCGGTAGTCCGCGTTACGTACAACCACGTGATCAACAATGGTGCGAAGGGTCTGCTCTCTCGCATCCTCAACCAACTTCGCGGCGAACTTCGGATAGATTGACGTATCCTTCGCCAACGTTTCGAACTCCTCGAACCCGTACATGTCCGAGAAGAACGCGCGCACCCCGTCGGCGAGACGCGGCGATGAGATCAGGCGATCGACTTCGCGGGCGAGTCCGCGCGGGGTCTGCAGCTGTCCCTTGGAGGCCGCCAGAAGCAGCTGGTTGTCGGGAGATGTATTCCAGAAAAGGAAACTAAGCCGCGACGCCAGCGAATAGTTATCTATGCGGTATTGGCCGCGGCTCTTGCGGTCGGGCTCCACGACGTCTTTGACGAACAGGAAATCCGGCGAAATCAGCATCAGATTGAGGCTTCTCTCGAGGCCTTTGTAGAAGTCCTGCAGCTTATCGGCCGAGTCCGCCGCTACCTTTACATAGCCTCCGAGTTGCGCCGCGGACAACGGACGGCGAAACAGGAGCGTCCCGACAGACTCCAAGAATACCGCAGCGCATTTATCGTCGCGCATGTTCGGCGAAGCTGGCGTGCAGGGGATCAGCGCGGCGCGGTGCTGCTCGTCGACAACTTGCTTAGCGACGGCTTGCGCCATGGCGTCATATTGTTTGAATCCCGTCGCGGTAATGCTCGCCGATGTGGCGCCGAGGGCGAGCAGGCCATCTTGGCGGACCGGCGGCTCGAAGTTTCCCGACGCAATCACATCCCGGCCAAAAACATCGGAGATAATGTTCTGGTATTGAGTTGGCTGAAGACGGCGCACAACCGCCGAACCGCCCGCGGACTGCTCATCGCGCGCACGAGAGACCGACGCTGAGCTAAGCAGCGTCAAAGCCGCCGCAATACCAAGGAATGTCGATATGGTGGGGCGCACTGAAGAACGTAAACGTACGCACACCATAACTTTCTAATCCCTGTCGACGGCGGACTTGGCGGGTTGCGGAGTAAGGCTCGATACCTTTTGAGCGCCTTGCGCGTACGGCGCCTGCGGCGGCAAGACACGCGCGGGCACAGCCTCGATCCGGAAGGTTGACGAGATCTGCGTGTTTTGACCGGTAGCAGGATCCGGATCCGCGTCCGCGTGTTTGCGCAGCGCATAGTACGCACCCGGCACGTCGAGACTGGATTCCTCGGATGAGCTGCCGTGGCTGGCGATAAGCCAGTAGTAGGATTGCCACGCGATGTAGCCGCCGAGATAGCCGTTCAAATTGCCTTTGGCATCGATGGTGAAACGCAGTTGGGCGTTCTTGAATTTATACTCCGGAATGATGCCGGCTTCCGCCTGGATACGGATATCCTGCGGCTCGATCGTGATCACGCCGTCCTTGCTGTGGCCCTTGAGCACGTTGCGCGAGCGTTCCGTCGGCTCCATGACATACGTCGCATCCGCGAGCGGTTTTGATTGAGCGTCGCGATAGGCGTAACGCAGCGAGCGGGTCAATGTGACCGTAACATCGCCATCCTTACTCAAATCCTCGCCGGCCACGGTGATCACCCAGGCCGGCATGGAGTCAGAGCCGATATCCCAGCGCGTCATCTCGTAATACGGCCGGTCCGGCAAGTTTACGTGGTACATCTTGGAACAGCCGAGCGCGCGGAAAACTTCGTTGTCCACGCCGGCCAGATGCGTATCGGGATCCTGGAAAGATTTCGGCCCGTTCTTGCCATCCAGATTAAAACCGAAGGCCTTCTTGCCTTCGACGGGTTTGAGCTGCGGATCGGGAACCGACAACGGGTACAGATAGACGTTGGCGGGCTTGCCGTCCTTCTTCCCGCGCATTTGCATCAGCTTGCGCCATTCCCGGCCATCGCCCGCAATGACCTTTTCGGCTTCGGACGGAGAAAAGCCGAGTTCGCCCAAGCTCCGCGCCCAAATCTGAATGTTGTCGGGATTGATGCCCTTGGGGCAGCTGTCCTTGTCCGCGTAACCAGCAGTGTGGAACCAGCTGACGACAAAGCCCTTCGTTTCCATAGCGGACGCGGGAAGAGCCAAGACGGAAAAGACGAACGCGGGCGCGAGAGCAAACAGCGGCAGATTTCGAGGCGTCATCGACGAATCTCCCTCCTAGCTGGGCTTGCGCAAATGACAGCGCCGCAGCCACGCACAAAACGATCTGCGCCGCCGCAAGCCCAAGCCGCGCAAGCTCTCATCTCTTATTGTTATACTAGATTGGATGATAACAATCAGTCAATCATCACATCGCCGGCGAGGCTGACCAAAAGCGTAACCTCCTCTGGTACTTACGCACATTTCATCTGAGCTGAATCGACCGAGCGTGTTGGCGCGTGTAACAGGAACGACCGCGACTCTAGGTGTCCCGCGGAGACCAGGAGAACCGGACCGTCCTGTTGGCGAAGTTAAGGCCGACCTGATCGAATCGCCGCAGGACATCCATCCCCAACAGCAGCGCGCGCTCGCGCATAAGGCCAAAGCGGCGAAACGGATGGACGTCCGCGAATGCAATCGGAAGCTGGCTGATGATCATCCCACCAATCCGCAGGCGCCGCACGACAATGTAGTCAGCCTCCATCTTTTCACCGGAGACGCTGATCAAATCCATTTTCTGCTGCTCGCCGAGACGACGTTCCCGCATGACAAAGCGGCGCAACGCATCGTTGCCAATGCTGAATTGAGCGCCGGTATCGATGACCACCCAGATGGTGTCGTCCTCAGGGCCCAGCCCCGCGTTCGTCAAAACAAGCTGGCCCAAACGGCTGCGAGCCGACACCAGGATCGACTCCCCCGCCCAATCTGCCGCTGGCGTGGGTTCCGCATTCATCACCATGGTCGCGCGGCGAAAATCGAGCACGATGCTTTGAGACTTGAGGACGTCCAGCCCGATTATTCCCAGTGCGCCGATATTACGTTGCGCGAAATGCGGTGCGGCTTTCGGCGCGAGCGTGCGGCCGCCGATCTCGAATTTCGGCAAGACGATAGTGTCCGACATCACGGGTCCGCTCACAGTATGAACCTGCACCCGGCGGCCCCTCTCCAGCTGAAGGTTTTCCGCGAGTTCCGAGGCGATGACTGTGCGTTCAGACGCTGTATCGACGATAAAGGGAAAAGGTCCCTTACCATCGATCGAAACCGGGACCGTCACGCGCGCCGCGCTATCGACGCCGACGTCAAGGCTCTGCGTCTGGTCCTCGGCACGCACGTGGCGCGATAACAAGCCGGCTGGTGCGGCGCAAACACTGCCGCCGAGAAGCCCTATCATATCGCGCCGAGTGAGCTTGTGCCGGAAATGCATGAACCCTCATGACAGGGCGTCGCTTTCAAACCGCCATCACATTGGACGAATGCGGCACTGATCCGCAATACGCTCTATTTCCCTTAATTTAGGGCATCTTTCAGGTAGGCTGGGATGGGTCCACTTTCGGGGAGACGGGATGATGAACCGGCGCAAACTTTTGACCACGACGACCGCTTTCGGGCTGCTTGCGGCTGGACGCGCATTCGGCGCGGGGGCGCCGTACGATCTCGTGATTAAAGCTGGGCACGTCATTGACCCCGCCTCCGGGGTAAATGCGATACGGGACGTCGCCATTGCCGGTGGCAAGATTGCCGCGGTTGCGGCCACGATCGACGCCGGCAGCGCGCAAACAGTGAACGCCGGCGGCAAATACGTCATTCCGGGAATGATCGACATACATTCCCATGCCGGTGACACGCCAGGCGGCCCGGCGATGAACATCGAAGATGGCATCACCGGTTACGTCGATGCGGGCAGTAAAGGCGCCGACAAGATCGACGAGGTCATCGCAGTTGTGAAATCGGGCCCCCAATTGGGCCGCATCCTGATCAATATTGCGCGCACGGGCCTCCTCCCTGGCGGCGAGCTTCAGGACATAAAGAATGCCAATGTTGCGCTCGCGCAGGAAACGATCGCCAAGCACCGCGATCTCATCGCCGGCATTAAAGCGCGGCTTTCCAAGAATGTTGCAGGCGACAACGATGTCGAGGCCTTGCGGCGCGCTCAGGAGGCAGCGGCGCCCTTCGGCGTACCGGTGATGATCCACATCGGACAATCCCTTTCGCCGTTGTCTCAGGTCATGGCGCTTATGAAGAAAGGTGATGTGGTGACCCACCTGTTCGCGCCGCCTCCCGAGGCCATCGTCGATGAGGCCGGCAATATCCTGCCGTCCGTTCTTGAGGCGCGCCAGCGCGGCGTTTGGTTCGACATGGGACACGGACGAGGTGGTCATTTCCGCTGGGACACCACCGAAAAGATACTCGCCGCCGGTTTCCTGCCCGATACCCTGTCAACCGATTGGACGCCGCAGGGCCGGGTCGCGCAATTTGTGGATTTGCCCACCGTGATGTCCAAACTGATGCATCTGGGCATGACCTTGGAACAGGTCGTGGCTTGCGTGACCAGCAACGCGGCACGCGTGTTCGAGGCCTTCCGCGACAAAGGCACTCTCAAAGTCGGGGCGCCGGCCGACATCTCGCTACTCGAAATGCGCAGCGGCACTTTCGATTTTCTCGATAACTACAATGAAAAGCGGACGGCAAAACAGAAACTGTTCCCCGCGGACACGGTGCTCGCCGGGAAGTGGATTCCCAGATCCACCTAAATTTCCGAAAAAAGAAAAGGCCGCCCCTGAAGAGCGGCCTTTTAGTCGCAGTTTCCTAGCTTTTTTCGTTACATCTTGAAACGCACGCCCGCACGGAACGTCCGGCCCAGTGCGTCGTAGATATTCACGTTCGTTTGAGTGTAGTGCATCGCGTTGATCCCGGTCTTGGGCACGATCACCGGATCCGAGTTCAGCAGGTTCTGGATGTTTAGGAACGCTGTGATTCCGTCCGAGAACTGGTACTGCACGGACCCGTCGAACCAGTATTGCCCGTCGACCCAATTGCGATCGATGGTTCGATTGTTGAGGGTCGACCGGGGGCAACCGGTTTGACATTCGATGAACGTCGGATCAATTGTCCCGCCCGAGAAGCCGCGTGCGGTCAGGGCAATGGTGAGCGGGTCGTTCGTATAGGTGATGGACCCATTCCAGCGGAACTTCTGCAAGCCGCCGTCATTGGACGTTCCCTGGTTCCAACCCACGCGGTCTACGGCAGGAGTCAGAACGGGATCCTGCCAGCTCTTGAGATACTTAGTCGCTACCATATTGAAGCGGAGGGAGCCGGACCAGTCTTCCACGATGCTGTCGAGATCCATAGTGTACGTGGCTTCAAAGTCGATACCGCGCGTGATCTGCTTGGCGATATTGACCGGTTGAGACTGTTCGACGATCAGAGCTACCCCGTCTTGGACCACGCGTTGGAACGAATTGCAGAACTGCGTATATCCCAGGAAGCACAGGTTGAGCGGACCAGAGATGGTTGTGATCAAGCCGTTGACATCGATATTCCAATAGTCGACCGAGGCACTCAGCCCCGGAAGAAAGGCCGGCTGTAAAACCACACCCACCCCCGTCGTGTCTGCTTTTTCGGGCTTAAGGTTGAGGTTGCCCGTTGATTGCGCGTTGATGGTCACGATCGCATTGTTGTTGAACGGATCTACGCGATTGCTTTGGAAGCTCGAAGACAACCCCGCGAATAGTTCGGACAGGTTCGGCGCACGAATATCCCGTGACCGCGTCGCGCGGAAGCGGATGTCATCAATCGGCGCCCAGGTCAGCCCAACTTTCCAGGTCGTGACATATCCCGAAACGCTGTAGTCCGTTGCGCGCACTCCTGCGTTGAAGTCGAGCGCCTCGGCAAACGACGTTCCTTTGGCAAGCGGCACCACTGTCTCGAGGAAGGCTTCCGTCACGCTGTATTTGCCGTGGGCTGGAACATAGTTGCCGTTCAAGAATCCTGTCGGGACGGTCGCCGAGCCATCCACCTTTTCAGTGCGATGCTCGATCCCCATTGCAAGCGACACGGGTCCCGCCCAAATCTCAAACGGCTCTCCCGCCACATCAGCGGACGCTACGTTTTGAATGTAGTGTTCGTTGCGCTGATCAAGCAGCAGGATGTAATCAAGGGCGGCTTGCGAGTTCACGCCGATGCCGAACGGATTATAGGGAACGCACGCATTGCCCCACGGATCGATGACTTGTGAGCGGCAGACGATCGCGCCGTTCGCGTTGCGCGTGGAATCCAGCGCGCGGTTATAGTTCGCTAGGAAAGGCACGCGTTCGTTGCGAGATGATTGCCTGGTAATACCGGTCCCGAGATAGCCTTCCCAATTCCAATTGGTTCCAAACGCGTCCATCGTCCCCGTGATACCGATGGCGTTACGATTGGTGACGCGGTTATTGCGCAATTCGGGAGCACGGAAGTCAAAGTCGGCATTGCTGGTGCCGAACGAAAATGACGTGACGCCGAGCGCGGCCGCGCGCGCCGCGACCTCCGCGGGCAGATAGGGATTGTCCGCCCGAAGCGTGAGATTTCCCGAAAAGAGCGGCGCCAGGGCAACGTTGTACGAGAAGGTGTGAGCCCACGACGATTGGAAATAGACGTTGATGTCGTCCGTCAGGTCATAGGAGGCCCGCAGAAAGATATTCTGATTGTTTTCCTTTGTGCCTAAGTCTGGAACGTTGTGAAGGCTGTGGGCATCGGACTGAGAAGAACCGTAGGCATTGGTCCCGTCGTTGAAGATACCGTAATCGAACATGTAAGGCGTCCCGCCCGGTCCGAACGCAATACCTTTAAGAGGGCCGGACGTGATCAAACCGCCCTTGGTCGAGCGCATGTTGATGACCGGATCCCGGACGAGCTGCTCAGGCAGGCCGTTGGTCGGCGTGTACGCGGGATTATTCATGACGCCGATATTCGTCATGTTCCACTTGCGGTTCGTGGGATCCTGCACGCCGGCTGTGGCTTCGACCTCGCCGCTAATGATGACATGGCCGCGACCGCCGGCGAAAGGCGTGCCGCCGGTGAGAACCACTCTCCAATTTTCGTTATCGCCGTAGTCAGTGATGGAGCCGGAAACTTCGCCTTTGATGCCGGTATATTCCTTATCAAGTATGAAGTTCACGACGCCCGCCAAGGCGTCCGAACCGTAAGCGGCGGACGCGCCCCCGGTCACGGTATCAATCCGCGAGACCAGCTGTTGCGGAATAGTGTTCACGTCAACAGAACCGGTCAGCGTTCCACCCACCGAACGCTTGCCGTCGATCAGCGTCAGCGTCCGTGTGGCGCCGAGACCTCTCAAGCTGAGCGAACTGATGCCCGCGACCCCCGTATTCGTCCCTACGTTCCCGGCGGAAGACGCGCTGCCGGAGAAGGTCGGCATTTGATTCATCATGTCGGCGACGTTAGAGACACCCGACTTCTCAAGAGCCTCGGTGCCAACCACGGTAAGCGGCGTCGGCGCCTCGTACCCATCGCGAATAACGCGCGAACCTGTGACGACGATTTCGTCAACGGCCGGAGCCGGGGCGGGCGCGGCAGTTTGGGCCTGCGCATGCGGTGCGAAAGCTCCCTGAACACCCAGCGCGAGTACGAATAGGCTGCTGCCCGATGCAAGACGGGCCACGATGTGCTTCTTCACGTTCAAATTCCCTCCCCAAGAGTATTGCAACTGATGAACTGGTTTGTAGTGAGTTGATACGGCTTAGACGCAGCTGGTTCCCTTCTTGTGAATCGAGCGATATGGGATCAGACGCCCCCTTCCCAGCGCGCTGGCGCGCGCGAGCGGCGTAATGATGATGTCATACTGGTAGCTTTCCCCCTCGGTATCTCGAACAAATGCGAACCTTCTCCCCTGCTCCGGCACTCAATCGGCCGCCTACCGGCCTTGAAACTCCTCGCGTAGGAAGAAAACCTTGAAACCGTTGCGCGTCCCGTACATTTCGCCCCAGCTCTGCGCTTTGATCGAACCGGGCCGCTCGTCACGGGCAAACGTGAAGACCGGGCGTTCACGGTAAGCCCACACATTGATAGCGTCGGCTTGCCCGTCCTTCGCCCGATGGCCCGTTGCAGGATCGATCGCCATAACCGACCAAGCTTCGTTGGAACCTTTCGGGCTGGCCGCGATCACATAGGGGAAAGTGGTCAGACAACGCTTGGGATCGCCCCCGCCACAAACGGCATAGCGGTATTCCTGCGGGGTATCAGGATGGTCGCACAGCAGTTGGTCCGAAGCATCGTCGCCACAGCTGTAGATGTAGATGGTTTTGCCCTTTGAATCGGCGAGGACATAGCCGGCCGCGCTGACCTCGTGCGTGAACTCAGGCGGGGGAACGGGCGCGAACTGCGTGTAAACGAGATTCCAGCCCGGCACGTCGGTGCCGTGCTGCAGACCAGGCAGCGAACGTTCTTCAACATAGGTATAAAGCGGGCGCCCGCGATAGGCCCACTGACGCACCCCGGGTGAGCGTTCGATCACCGACCATTCTTCCCGCGCAGCCGCGCCGACCTGCGGCGCAAGCACGGGCTTCCATGTATCGGCACACTTTTCATCGCAGTTCGATTTGTTGATTCCATCGCGGTCCCACGTATAGACCGACACGCCGTCATTCAGCATGAGCTGCCGCCCGACGAGCGTCTGGTCGACGATGAACTGGCCCGGAACATCCGGTGGTGGGCCAATCAGCGCGCGATTGACCGCGTTTCCGCCGCCGCCGGCGCCCGGCGGATCATTGCTGCGCCGACCGAGTTTGGTACCGCCGATGGTGTCTCCCGGCTTCTTATCCATCGCCGAGCGATAGAGCACAAAACCATCGTATGCCCACTGATCACGGCCATCCTTGCGCTTGATGATCGACCATTTTCCAACGGGCTTCGCGTCGCCCGCGGCCAAAACCGGCGGCCACATCTCCTCGCAGGTTTTGCGGGTTTCAATGTCAGGCAGCACAAGGCCCGGCGGATACGGGCTCATCAAGCCGAGGCTTTCCGTGGTTTTCACGTTCTCGCAATTTGAGACGCCGCCCTTCATATCGCCGGCGCCGCCGTTGCGCAGTTCCTTGCGGACCCATTGATAGACTGTGCGGCCCGATGCGTCGGTGTATATGGGGCCCTCGAGTTTCGAGATCGCGACTTTGAACTCCCGCGGCATCGGCTCATGGACATAGCGTTCCAGAGCCGCGACATCGCGTTTGGTCTGCGCCTGTACGCTGTTCGCCGCGAAAAACACGGCCAGCACGATGACAGCCGCGGCCTTAATACGTTTCAGATAGTCCGCGCCTTCACCTGGAGCATTTCGCACGTTACCGCCCTCCCCGACTGGGTCGTTCACGCCGACATGACGAAAGAAAGGGACCCGCAGGCTAACCCGTTGACTACAAGGGCTCCCACCCCAGTGGTCACGGTGCCCACGCCCTCCCAAGCGTATGCCCTTAAATGACACTACGCATTGCGCCGCATCCAGCGTCACCGTACCGACGCAATTCTGGCCTCGCGACGAAAAAAAACCAACCGGACCACGCATTTGGTCCGGTTTAGCTGCCTTTTTCTGTAACCAAACGGCTCAATCACAGACTTTGCTGCAGCGCGGCCGCAAATTTTGAAACATTCTTACGAAGGCCCGCTTTCCGTAAGCCATCAAGGGCCGCCACCGCTCTCGTACATGCGCGCATAGGCGCGCTCGATATTCTTCGTGAACAGACCCAAATCGAACAACGGCGATGAAGTGCGTTGAAGCGTCAGCTTCTGCTTTATCTGACCAAGGCGCTGCGGATCCTTTGCCAAATTAATCGCCAGCGCTTCGTAGTCCGCGAGGGTGGGCGCGATTAATTCAGCCAGCCCCATAGTCCGCAACTGACTGGCGGCAACGCGCGAGGCGAAACTCTCGCCCGGGCAGGTCAGCAGCGGCAAGCCAACCCATAACGCATCGCTGCACGTCGTATGCGCATTGTATGGCCGGGTGTCGAGGAAAAGGTCCGCCGCACTCTGGCGCGCGAGATGGTCCTCTTGCGGTACCCGCGGGGCGAAGACAAGACGCACGGGGTCCACGCCACGTCGCTTCGCCTCCTTGCGAAGATTCGCCGCCGCCGCCGCATTATCCTCGATAAGCCAAAGAATGCTGCCCTCGACGTTGTCCAGAATGCGCATCCAGATGTCGAACATCCGTGGTGTGATTTTGAAATTGTTATTGAAGCAACAGAAGACGAAATCGGTTTCAGGAAGGCCGAGCTCGGCCCGCGTGAATTTTCGCGCGGAAACCTGCCGCTGCGCGTCGTTCACCTGATAGCAGTCCGGCAAGTAGACCACACGCTCCGTGTAGAAGGCCGGATCGGGAATAACCGTTGTGTCCGCGATAATGTAATCTATATACGGCGCGCCCATCGTGCTGGGGTACGCGAGATAATTCACCTGGATAGGCGCAGCACGAAAGCCGAATATCCCCGCGCGATTGTTGGTGATAAGTCCGTTGAGGTCGACGGCGATATCGATCTCGAGCGTCCGGGAGAGCGCCGCGACATCCCGCTCGCTACGGTCTCGAACATCAATGAACCTGTCCACGCAGGCTTTGATCCGCCGATGCATGTCGTCGTCCCGCACATTCCGCAAGGAAAACGCTATGATCTCGAACTTGGCCCGATCATGGCGTTCGAACAGCCCGGCGATCAGGTGACCGGTGGGGTGGCGATGAAAATCGGCGCAGTAATAGCCAACCTTGATACGCTCATGACGGGGGTACTTCCCGAGCGGGCCGAGAACAGGGTTGGCCGGAAGCCGCGCCGACGCCCATGCCTCCGCAGCTTCACGCAAGAGCTGCGGTGAATCGATGAGAGCCAGCAGCGGCCACGGCGGCGAGACTGGCTCCCCGCGTTGTATCCTCGCCTTGAGCGCCGCTGTCTCGTCCTCGATCGAAGTCCAGTCGCAGATATAGGCTTTATTGATGAGCCGCAGGCCAGGCGCGTAAGGAAACGCGGGATTGAGCGCGAGCGCACGCTCGAAGCTTGCAACCGCGGCCGCCGGCCGGTTCATTTCCGTGAGCAAGCTACCGCGATTCCCGTGACCGGCCGCGTCGTCAGGCTCCAGAACGATAGCTTTGTCCAGATTCGCGAGCGCTTCCTCAACGCGGCCGAGGTCCCGCAGCAGAGTCGCACGATTGATATAGGGCGCTGCGAAAAAGGCATCCGCGCGCACGGCGGATTCATAACTCGCCAATGCTTCCGCAGGACGCCCCATTCCCGCGAACGCGAGGCCAAGCGCATTATGCCCAGGCGCGAACGCCGGCACACGGGCCAGGACGCGCGCAAAAACCTCAGCGGCCGCCGCAAAATGCCTCGCGTTGAGCGCCGCGATGCCCTTTTCAAACAGATCCGCGATGTCGCGCGTGATGTTGACCAGCCCCATTCTCCCAGTTTCGGCGCCCGCGCTCACGATAACCGATTCGATAAACAAAAACCCGCCGGTACAATGAGCTAGGGGGTTTGATTTGGTTGCGAAGGCGCTAAGCTATAGTACCGAGGGGGAGGCCGTCGCCGTGGGGGCGAGACGGTCGAGGGGAGAAATTTGTCTTGAAGCGCTGGTATTGGAGCTGCCTGACCGCCGTCGGGCTGGCGGTTTATTGTCAACCGGCCGCCGCTCAGCGCGCCGACGAGAATGCCGTCACCTCGGCCGAAGATGCCTTTGGCACAAAGGTCGGCAACGAAGGCGTCGGCCTTTATGATTCGCGCAATGCCCGCGGCTTCGATCCGCAGCAAGCGGGTAATATGCGCCTTGAGGGCCTCTATTTCGATCAGCAGGCCGTCTTCGGCAGCAGGCTCCAGCGGACCCAATCGATCCGCGTTGGGTTGACCGCGCAGTCTTATCCGTTTCCGGCGCCCACCGGCATCGTCGACACCTCGCTGATTATGCCGGCCGATCACCTGATCGTCAGTGCCGTGGCCCAGTATTCCGTGCCTCAGGGGCAGAGACAGATCATCGTCGACGTTTCGACGCCGGTCATTAAAGACAAGCTCGGCATGTTTGTGGGCGCGAACTACCAACCGACAGTCAATGATTGGAACGGCACGCAACTGTTCGTGACGACGGCAGCGCTCTGGCGCTTCACGCCGAATGAGAAATTCGAAGCGATTCCGTTCGTCTACTTTAACCAGCAGATGGACCCCGAAAATCAGCCGCAAATTTTCACCGCGGGCGCTTACCGGCCGCCACGTCACGACCGAAGGGTATACTTCGGTCAGGACTGGACCACGCATCGTTACAACGACCTCAACAGCGGGGTCATCATGCGGGGCGAGTTGGCGCGCAACTGGCAACTGCAAGGCGCGATCTTCCGCTCCGAATCCGACCGCCGCAACAACTTCGTGGTTTTCTATCGCAACACCCAATCGGATGGCTTCGCGGATCTCGCCGTTCGCAGCGATCCTCATCACCGGCTGACGTCGATATCAGGCGAGATTCGCGCAACCGGCACTTACACCGAAGGCTCCTATCGCCATACCGTGCACCTCGATATACGTGGGCGCGATACGGTCCGGCTCTTCGGGGGTGGGCAGACGGTCGCGTTGGGACGGGCCGCGATCGGCGTGGCCATGCCCGTGGCGCGCCCCACCTTCGCTCCTTTCGGCGTACGCGACCGCGACGTAGTCAAACAGATGACGCCCGGCATTTCTTATGGCGGCCAGTGGGCGGGCGTCGGGGAGTTCAGCGTCGCCGTACAGAAAAGCTTTTACGACCGCGAATTCGGGAAGGAGAACGCCGCGCCGACGCCGACACGCAGCCGACCGTGGCTGTATAGCGGCACGGTGACTGCGACGCCGTCGCGCGATTTCGCGCTATACGCCGGTTATACGCGCGGGCTCGAGGAATTCGGTACGGCGCCCGATAACGCCGCCAACGCGGGCGCGCCCGTGCCGGCCGCGCTCACCAGGCAAGTCGACGCGGGAATTCGCTGGCGAATCGTACGGGGCATGAGTTTCGTCGCGGGGGTATTCGATGTCAGAAAGCCCTATTTCGATCGCGACCAGGCGAATATTTACACCGACGTCGGAAGCATCAGGCATCGCGGCATTGAACTCTCGCTCAGCGGTCAGCCGACGCCAGGACTCACGGTCGTTGCCGGCTCAGTTTTCCTTCAGCCGCGCATTTCGGGACTGTCGGTGGACCGCGGATTGATAGGCAACGCTCCGCCCGGCACGCCGCCGCGCATCCTTCGCCTCAGCTTGCAATACGGCCCAAGCTCCTGGCGCGGTTTCTCCGTCGACACGCTCGCGGAGTACACGTCGTCGCAGTTCGCAAATCGGGGCAACACATTCCGCGTGCCGGCGATGGCGACACTCGACGCGGGAATGCGCTACTCATTCAAGGTTTACGACGCCAACGCCAACATCCGCATACAGCTCCGTAACGTATTTAATTCCTACGATTGGACTGTCGACGGCGCTTCCGGGCGCTTCGCGCCGAACCCGCCGCGGCGTGTATCGGTGCGCTTGGCGGCGGACTTTTAAAACGGCCGCGTCGACTGACGGACTTTTGGAGCTCGATGAGCACGGCTGATAGAGCTGGTCTCGGGCGATTCGTCCGACAAGATAACCACATGCGAAGCGCGCTCGCCAGAGGCGCAAAACAAAACCCGCCAGCTCGATGAGCTAGCGGGTTTGATTTGGTTGCGGGGGCGCGCAACCAGCGTTACTTGCAGCTTTCCGAGGCGTGGTTGTGACGCCCAAATGCCTTCAATTACTCCAGTTTTCGCCGTTTCCGCCCGCATCCTATATGCCCCTGACAAACCGCCCAGCCGCACGCTCTAACGCCTCCCAGTCCGTAAACTCGACATCGTCAGTGCCCGATGCTTTGAGGCGCCGGCCTGCGGCGACCCGCTTCGCCATCCAGCTGCGGAGAAAATCGTACTGGGTGAAGCGCAATGCGCCAGCCACGCTTAGCACTACGGTAGGCTCCCAGCCAACCGCGGTAACAAACTTCCAGGCGCAGACCCGCGCTTCCTCTTTCTCGTCTTTGCCGCCAGCGGCTGACAAGCTGACGGAAACGAACATCGTATGAGTCTTGTTTAGGGCTGCGATATGTTTTTTCGCGAACCGAGCAAGCGCATCCTGATACTGGCCCGCATGTACGGAACCCGCGACAAAAATGCGGTCATACCCGGTGACGGTAAAGCGCTTCGGGAGGTCGGCCGAATTGTAAAGATCGACCTTGAGGCCGCGCTTAGCTATAACCTCGGCGAGATAGTGCCCGATTTTCGCCGTGTGGCCTTCGGTAGTGGCGTAAATTATCAAGGCCGTACCGCGCCGTGCGCTGTCGGCCACTGCCGCTGCGGTCGTCACGATCCGTTTCCGGAAGACGCTATGTGCATAAGTGGGCCTTCCTCTGCGGTGAACGCGGATAGACTCTATTGCATAACGCATTTTCGCGGCGGAAGGCGCCAGCGACATTGATCGTCGTCAACGGCGACAGCCTACTCCGTTAGGGACCCCATTCTTGATGATATAGCGAACACTTGGAGTCTAGAGATTAGGCTCTAGCCTGTCGCGGCGATTGGCCAGCGCATCACTGACGAAGTCCAAGGACCAGCGTTGGTTTAGCTTCTGGGGCAGCGCCATCTCTGGTCTGGTGCCGAGGGCGCGCATGCGGCCGCCACGCTCGTGCACCATCAGCCGTTCCTCGCGGTACAGCCGATAGAGATTCTTTTGATTCAGCATGATACCTTCCCTGCCGAGCAAGAGTCCAAAATGCCGATACCCTAACCGGCGCCGCTCTGATCTGTCGCGTTTGCATTCGTCATTGATCGTTCGTACTTTGGCGTCATCGCTGAAGTAGCCGCCGGTTTCCCCGCAGCATTCCGATCGCGCGGTGATGCTTCAGCAGTTGATATGATGTCTTCATATTGCCTTGGGACAATGGCTCATTCACGAGCCTCCACCGTCGTTTCGATACTTGGAATTAGTACTAATGAGCAGCGTGGGTTTGAAGTTCCTCAAGACGGAGGCCGGGGGTGGCATGCTGCTCGCGTTCGCCGCGATCGCAGCTTTGTTCGTCGCGAACTCGCCTCTGGATGGAAACTACTTTGTTCTCCTGAAGA
>JBFWVA010000013.1:0-94022 GCA_050246995.1 Rhodospirillaceae bacterium
CGATAGGCGTTAGCCTGGTCTTGCTTAGATTTTGGGAGGGCGTGCCGGAGGAATCGGCGAGAGGGACGTAAACTCCGCGACAAACTGCGGCGGTCCCACAATATGCTCCATCGGAGCGAGTTCGAGACTCAATGTCGGCACTGCGCCGACGATGCCATGGCAGGAGCACTGGCAGCTCAAGCCACCGCAGTTGCCGTTGATGCAATCCTGCGCGGTCGTGATTCCGTGAGCCGCGGAAAGGTGAGAGACCTCCACGACTTGGTCAACCGCCTGGATCGATACGGTATTTTCAACAGCCGCCATCGGCGACGCATACGCAACGCGCGGAACGACGCCTGTTACGAGCTGCAACAGGAGCGCAAAAACCGCCAATAGACTGACGCGCGACGCGAATCTCATATCTCTTTTAAGCACCTTCACGCGAATTCCGCAACTCTCGCACGCCCGGTTAACAATAAAGTGAGAGAAATTCCGCACGGCGGATTTCTGACAAATGGCTGTCAGCGCACGGCGAATTGGCGGAAAAGCTAGGCTTCCGAGGGGGCGGGCGGATGCGAGAGCCGCCACATACCCCACCACGCGGCCGGCGCGAGAAGGACGACGCTCGCCATGCCTGGAAAGTATCCATACGGCCCGTCCCGGAAAAAGGGGAACACAAAATGCGCGAGCTCGATGACACCGAGAGAGGTGAAAAATGTCCACGCGAGAAAATATCCAAAGTCAGCGCTGCGGCTGACGAGCCAGGGAATCAGCAGCCAACACGCGGCAAGCGCATAGAGGAGGTAAACCAACACGGAGTCGGTCGGAGGTGTGGGAACGCCGGTGATCTGTGAAAGTGCTGGAAAGAAATCGAGATAGCGCTCCTCAAGTTTGTGAACGATAAACAAACCAAGTGCGACGAAGTACGGTACTTTAATCCGAGTAAACGACGAACGCTTAGGGATGAGAAGCCAGAGACCCAGGCCCCCGACAAAACCGAGAGCAAAGAGGAGCATCGGCATTAGTCCGAGCATCACGTAGCCCAATGTAACAACGGCCGCGGTGAACGCCACGGCAGTAACAACATTCGGTAGCGATTTCGATCTGGGTTCCATCAGTGTAGAATATAGGCGCAAGACGACGGGAGCATAGTCCTGTGGCGCTAGTGAAATCAGAAAAACGGCTCAGTGCCTTTCACGCAGAAATAAAAATTGCGGGGGATCGCTATGTACAGGGCGACTTGGACGGCGCTTTCCTTAGTTTGGAACGGGCGCACGTTCTCGGTCAGCCTTGGATGGGGCCTCACAGCAGAACGCACTGGATGATGTTGAAGGTCGGGTTGCGGCGTCGCGATGCCCGAGAAGTGATGGGGCAGCTTATCCGTCTGACAGGCGGCGGCGTGCTTTCTATTTTCGGACGATTACCTGAAGGCAATACGGGCGGTGCTAACGTGCCAGCCGAGAAGCCGATGCCAGTGCCCGCCGATCTCCAAGCGCTGTGCGAACCGTGATCGATCTCACCACTTTATCTACGATCTGATACGCCGGCTTACGCCTCTGGTTTCGGGTGCAATTGACTCGCCCGCCGAATAGCGCGAGGACGGATGCTATGGCGGAGGCGGCACAAATCCCTACTTTGCTTGAGCGGGCGCAGGTACCGGCGCATTTTCCGCTGTTTCGTAATACCGCTTCGTTGGCCCATCTTGCCCATATTGGCAAAGGACCGCCTTATGTCCTTGTTGGCGGAAAAGCGTGGTACGAAATCGCTGATATCACGGCGTGGATAGACAGTAACAAGGTTCAGGGCGCTCCTCGCGCGGCTCAGCCACCTCTGCCAAAGGCAGTCTCGATAGGACTTAAGAAGCGCGGCCGTCCTACGAAGATGGAGCAATACTTTCGAAAATTGCGACCTCCAACTGAAATTGCGGACTAGAGATGCGATTCGTTTCCGTACGGAAACAAATGGCTCGATAGCGTGAAAGTGTGGTCCTGCAATTCTGAGATAGCCCATTGGTGGCGAAGTGTTTGGCACTTCACATTTACGTGGCTTAAGGTCCTCTCAGACATTTCCTGGGGGAGCTGATGGTTAGTTTCGTTCACACCACTGGCGGGCTGGATATCGAGTATCAAGCTGAATTCAATGACAATGCTTGGGCTTGGGAAGAGCTCAAGAAAGCAGGGACAGTCGCGATATCCACTGTATTTGTTTTTACAAAAGCCGATCTCTCGAACCCCCCGAAAGATAGCGATAGGGTCCCCGAACACTATAAGTACAAATTCTCATTTGGTATCTACGACGGGGAGTACGTCCGTATCTCAGGGCGTCATTTGGACATCGACAACGATGTCCTTTTGCCGAAAGACATTAAGTTCAAGCGAACGCTTTTTGCGGCAGAACGGAATATCTCGATATTCGGGCGCCTTGCAGATCTTATTGGACATAAAAATCCAATAGTCATAGGTGGCTCGCGCGCGGGCGCCATACCGCTGAGTGTGTTCGAGGACTTATTGGAGAAGTTTCCGAACACATATGAAGTCAATCGATACGCTGAAGCGCGAGTCCACAATGTGCTCGCCGCCTATCTTGAAGGCATGAAGGATGCTCGTGGCCGATACGAGGACTATCTCAATAAGAAAATGAGAGGTCACACCACGAAGCTTGACCTTGGCTTCCTTAAAGCAGTCGAGATTGAGAAGTATCTTCTAATACGGAACTTCATCAAAGACGCCCTCGCGACAAAAGCTGATTTGTCCGAGGGAGAATGGCAGGCGTTAATGATGGAGTTCTTACTTCTACTTTTCCCAAAGTATATCAAGGTGCTCGAGAACGTAGCTATCAACGACTATTACAGTGATCGATCCAAGAAGACGCCACGTTACATTGACATCGCTTTGGTCGACGCTAATGGCAACCTCGACGTTATCGAAATCAAGAAACCATTCGAGAACAAGATACTTCGAATGTCCGAATATCGTGGCAATAGCATCCCAACGTCAGAATTGAGCGGCAGCATCATGCAAGCTGAGAAATATCTTTTCCACTTATCCAAATGGGGTGTGGACGGAGAGGATCAATTGACAAAGCGCTATGCTGACAAACTGCCCAAAGGGATGGAAATACGAATCTCAAACCCAAAGGCCATCATTATCGCCGGGCGCGACCAAATTTCTGGATCGGACATGACAGATACACAACGTCTGGATTTTGAAATCATCAAACGGAAGTATGCCAACATGATCGACATTATTACTTATGACGATCTATTGAGGCGACTGAACAACACCATTGTCGCACTCGGAGGCGACGCTGGAGTTGCAGTTAAGGAGGCGGAAGACTTAGAGGCAGACCTGGAAGCGGAAGATTAATCTCTAGCGCCACATGTTAGCATTCATTTGTCGGACGACGACAAACTCTTCGAAACTTCCGCGAGACATGTAGATATCAACAGTGCGGTCGCCGACTGCGGCAACCACCTCCGATTTTAGTCCTTTGTATCGAGACCCTACGATTACCTCGCGTAATTTTAGATTCGACGAAAAAGGGACAAAGAAGTGCTCTGCGCCATCTATGAGCTCGCCGACACCCAACGCTAGGTAAGCGCGGTACTCCTCCTCGTATGACCAACCAGCGGACTTTAGCCTGGTCAATCGCTTGATATCTTCGGGCGTAATGTCATCGAGAGTTTTATGACCAAATTCGGAAAGATTCGGACGCTTGCTTGTGTACTCGACTTGGTAGAAGGCACGCTCCGGAACATCGAATCCCAGAAGCATGCCTTTGTGACTGTCGGCGTAGTGCGCCCACATTAGGGGGCTTGACCACCGTTTTGTCATGCAGAGCACGCCACTCTTTTCGTGCATGTGTTGGCGCATTTTTCGTAGGGCCTGCCGTTCCTCTTTGTCCCGCAGCGCTACACCAATGAACTCGAAGTCATCGTTCAACTCTTCAATGCGACCGATTCTAAGCCGTTTCTCATTGATGGAGCGCAGGCCGTTTTGGGCACTTAAGAATCGGTACAAACGCATCTGTTTCCTGCGACCCTAAAAGTATCGTTCGGTCAATTTGCCTGGGCGGCCAGTTCTTCTGCGGTCGTATGATAATAGCGATCTAAGGACTTGAGATCCTTGTGTCCGGTGACACGCTTCAGATCCAGTGGGTTTTTATAAATTTTCGCAAGTCGCGATGTCGCGATGTGCCGCAAATCGTGGAATGTAAGGTCTTCGATCTCGGCCTTTTTCGTGGCGCGGCGGAACGCCATCTTGAGTGGGTTCTGATCAATCACGAACACGCGCCCAGTGTGCTCTCCCTCCATGTCCTTTAGGAGCTGAACGGCCGCCGGTAGCAAGGGGACCTCCCGAATTTCATTGTTCTTGGTGACTGTCCCGAGAGCACCGCGGACAACGGCTGTAGCCTTTTCGAGGTCGATGTCTTTCCATCTCAAGCCAACGATTTCGCCTTGGCGCATGGCGGTCAGAATTGCGAAGCGAACTATCGGGGCAAGCAGCTCGTGGTAACTGGCCTCACAGGCGGCTAGCAGCAGTTCTTCCTCGGACTTAACCCGCTGCCCCTTTACTCGTCGCGTATCGTCCGCTTTTAGGTTCAAAAATACACGGTCGCGCTTCCGATCGGCGCCAGCGGGGCGTTTGACCATCTGCATCGGATTTCCCGGCAGATTCACCTTCCATTCCCGACGGGCGTGCTCAATTACCGTCTGAACGAGATTAAGCCGCCGGACTATGGTCGCCGGCGCGTATTTGAACTTTTTCATTCGGTCGCGGAATTTGGCGAGGTCGGATGATGTCAGGTCCGCCATTTTGACTTTGCAGACCTCGTCCTCGAGAACGATCTTGAGGTGATTCTTTTCCTTGTCGGCGCCACGCTTCTCGCTGTCCTCGCCGAGGCAGTCCGTTTGGTACTGCTCGATAATAGCTCCCAGAGTCTGTCGCTGAGCTTGGGTCTGGTCCAAGTATTGTCCGCGCGCGACGTCCGTTTCGATAGCCGCCAGCCACTTTGCGGCAAGGGCTGCGCTCTCGAACGTCTTTGTCGTGCGGACGCTTTTGACGAGCTTACGGGCGCGATACTGTTTGGGTCCGCGGCATGTCACGCCATCGGGCAAAGTCTTGCCCGTAGCCGGGTCGATTGCGGGTTGTTTCCGTGTCCTCGCCATTGGTCCAATTCCTATGCTGAGGATTGGACCATTGGACCAAAATTGGACCAAAAAGTCGAGAAAAGTGGCGTCCCCACGGGGATTCGAACCCCGGTTACCGCCGTGAAAGGGCGATGTCCTAGGCCTCTAGACGATGGGGACGCAATGGAGGCCGGCGAAGAGGGTGGGTTGATACCGGCTGGCCAGGGAGAAATCAAGCCCGCGCGAAACCTTTTTTTATCAAAGGCTTCCACGGGTCCCTCGCCCCCGTTTTTCGTTGCGCCCGGCCAAGGCCCACGATAGAGACCGAAGCAGCCGACTTTTGCGCCTTTTCCCGCAGGGGAGCCCGCCGATGACTGCTTCTGGCCCGAAATCCTTCAAGGTCCGCGTCCGGATGGCCACCGAGGCCGATCTGCCCGCAGTTCAGGAAATCTACTCATATTATGTGAGCCACACGACGGCCTCCTTCGAGGACGACGCCCCTACCGTGGCCGAAATGACCGCCCGGTTTCAGAAGGTCCAGGCCCGCGGTCTTCCCTACCTCGTGGCCACCAAGGGCAAGGACGTCATCGGTTACGCCTACGCCGGGCCGTTCCGCGACCGTTCCGGCTACCGCTACACGGTGGAAGACTCGATCTATGTCGCCAAGGAAGCCCTTGGCCGCAACGTGGGCAATGCCCTGATGGTCGAGTTGATCGAGCGCTGCACGGCGCTGGGATTCCGCCAGATGATCGCAGTGATCGGCGACAGCACCAACGCCGCATCCCTCGCCCTCCACAGCCGCCACGGCTTCTTCGTGGTGGGTGCGCTGAGCTCGGCCTGTTTCAAGTTCGGCCGCTGGGTCGATGCGGTGCTCATGCAGCGCATCCTCGGCGAAGGCGACACGACCTTGCCGCCGAAAATCCCGGGCAAGCGGTCCACGAAGAAGAAAACCAAATAAAAAAGGGCTGCGGGTTTGATCAAAAGATCATACCCGCTTTTAGTTAATCGGCCGCGATCGGGCGCAAAAACCGGTTTCCACTTTTTGCTGATCGGCTCGTCGTTGGGCCCCTTTTCGTTTCGATCATGAAGCCCTATTGCAGCTTCACCTTCTCCGAGACGAGCGCGGCGATGTCCATGTACTGGAGACCGGCGTTCTTCAGGCAGACATTGTTGATGGCGCCAACGAGCTGCGCCTTGCTGTCCACCGGCACTTCGAGTTCCGGCTGATTCAGGTTCTTGAAGCCCTGGATGAAGGCGAAAGCCCACAATTCGGCGATGTCGGCGCGGTTGGCGTCGGCGGCGGCGCCCTGCTTGGCTTTGGTGTGCTGTTCGCAGGTGTATCCCACCGGCGAGAAGTCGGCGCCGGCTTTCGCCGGAAGCGGGCGGTCGGCTTTGGCGAGGACCTGCAGCGAGACGCCGAGGAGATCGTTGCCGGCATATTCGCGGCAGGTTTGAAGCAGCGTGTTGTCGAACGCTTCCGCGGCGGCGGCTTCGTCGGAAAGGTTCAGCTTCTGCGACGCTTTGTAGAAGCCCGACAGATAGCCGTGCATCCACACGCGCGCGATCACCGACTGCAACTTGCCCGAGGCGTTTTCGCCAAGACCGTTGGTGTACTCAAGGCAGGTAAACTTGGAGCCGGTGAACTCAACATCGGCGGCTACGGCCGGCGCAGCCAGCATCGCAAGGCCCGCTACAGCGGCGGCCACAGTTTTCAGAAAACGCATGTCACTCCCCCTATTGGTGCCGATGACGCGGCAACGTTACAGAAGGAACGTGGCACGGCTGTGGCGGTCGGGTCAATCACCGCTAGCCGCTTAAAAATGTCACAAGAACAATAGCTTAGAATCAGTCGCAGCGCGCGGCGTCGGCGATGACCAATTGGGCTTCCGTCCGGCCCTGCCACGTATCGGCGCGGATGGTGCCGGCCAGATGCAAACGCCCTCCCCCAGCGGTGAGAAGACCATGGCCAAGATCGTCATCGACGCAGTTGAAGGCGATGGCTTTCAAGCGCCCGCCGCTCGCACTGGAAAGAATGCAGCGCACGTGCCCCTGCCCGACGATATCGGCCTTCACCACCCGCGCATCGACGACGGCAAATCGCGGCTCGTCATTCCCGGCGCCGAAAGGTCCGACGCATGACAATTCGTGAACGAAGTCCGATGTCACCGCCGAGACGCTGACGGCGCCATCGAGGCTCAAGGTGGGGAGCATCGGGTCGCCCTTGAGCTGCGCCGTCACCTGTTCCTGCAGGAACACCGCGAGCTCATCGAGCTTGTCGGCCAGCAGCGTGAAACCCGCCGCCATGGCGTGACCGCCGCCGTTCATGAGATAGCCCGCTTCGCGCGCGGCCAGTACCGCGCGGCCCAAGTCCACGCCGGGGATCGAGCGGCCGGAGCCCTTGGCAAGACCGCCGTCCATCGCGACCACGCAGGTCGGACGGTCGTAGCGCTCGCGCAGGCGGCCCGCGACGATGCCGATGACGCCCGCATGCCACTTTTCACCAGCGGCGAAGATGAGCGGCGTATTGTCGGCGCGGCTCTCCACCTGTTCGATGGCTTCGCGCAGCACGGCGGCTTCGATTTCCTTGCGCTGGGCGTTGAATTCATCGAGGCGCATCGCGAGCGCCGCGGCTTCGCTCTCGTCTTCGGTGGACAGGAGGCGTGTGCCGAGATCGGCCTGCCCTACGCGTCCGCCCGCGTTGACGCGCGGGCCCAGCAAATAGCCGAGATGAAAAGCCGTGGGCGCGGTGTCGATCCGCGCGACACGCGCCAGCGCTGAAAGACCGACATTGCCACGTTTCGCAAGCACGCTCAGCCCTTGGGTCACGAACGCGCGGTTCAAGCCGGTGAGCGGGACGACATCGCAAACGGTCCCGAGCGCGACGAGATCGAGCCATTGCTTGAGATCCGGCTCCGTGCGGCCGCTTTTCGCATACCAGCCGGCGTTGCGAAGGGCGCGGTTCACCGCGACAACCAGCAAGAAGGCGACGCCGACAGCGGCGAGATGGCCTTGACGGCTGCCGCAGTCGAGGCGGTTGGGATTTACGACAGCGCTGGCGGCCGGAAGCGCCGGTTCCGCCTTGTGGTGGTCGACGACAATCACATCGAGCCCAGCGTCGCGCGCGGCGGCCAGGGGTTCATAAGCCACGATGCCGCAATCGACCGTAATGACAAGATCGATGCCCTGCGCGCGCAACTTCAAGAGCGCTGGCGCATTCGGCCCGTAGCCCTCGGCGGCGCGGTCCGGGATGTAGACAACGATTTCAGAGCCGATGGCGCGAAAAAAGCGTGCGAGCAACGCCGAGGACGTGGCGCCGTCGACGTCGTAGTCGCCGAAGACCGCGATCCGCTCACCGTTCTCCAGTGCGCGCATGATGCGCGCCGCCGCGCCGTCCATGTCGACGAAACCGCTGGGGTCGGGCATCAAGGATTTGAGGGTCGGGCGCAGGAAGTCGGCGCATCCTTCGATGGACACGCCGCGGCTTGCGAGAACGCGCGCCACAGCATCTGTGACCCCGGCCTGACGCACGAGGTCCGTGACCAAAACCTCGTCCACCGCCCGCAGATCCCACCGCCGGCCTTGGAAAGACTTCGCGACTCCCAGGAACGAGGGCGCGATGCGATTCACGTTATCGGGTCACTTTATTTGTGGTCGCCTTCGAAGGTGTGGTGCGCTTCGACGTAACGCACGGTGCGGGTCTTGGAGCGCATGATCAGCGAGTGCGTGACAGCGCCGCCGTGGAAACGGCGCACGCCTTGCAACATAGGCCCCGAAGTAACGCCGGTCGCGGCGAACATGACGTTGCCCTTGGCGAGATCGAGCATGCCGTACTTGCGGTTAAGGTCGGTGATGCCCCACTTCTGGGCGCGCGCCTTCTCGTCGTCGTTGCGGAATAGGAGACGGCCCTGCATCTGACCGCCGATGCAGCGCAGCGCCGCCGCCGCGAGCACGCCTTCCGGCGCGCCGCCCGAGCCGACATACATATCGACGCCGGAGTTCGGCTGCGCGGTCGCGATGACGCCCGAGACGTCGCCGTCCGTGATCAGCATGATGCGCGCGCCGGCGGCGCGGACCTTGGCGATGAGATCGGCGTGACGCGGACGGTCGAGGATGCACACGAGCAAGTCTTCAACATCCGCGCCCTTCGCTTTGGCCAAGCTCTTGAGATTCTGTTCGGGCGTATTGTCTATGTCGACAACGCCGTCCGGGAGACCGCCGCCGACTGCGATCTTGTCCATGTAAACGTCAGGCGCGTTCAGGAAGTTGCCGGACTCAGCCATCGCAATGACGGCCAGGGCATTGGCGCCACCCTTGGCGGTAATGGTGGTGCCTTCCAGGGGATCGAGCGCGATGTCGACCTTGGGACCTTTGCCGGTGCCGACCTTTTCGCCGATGTAAAGCATCGGGGCTTCGTCGCGTTCGCCTTCGCCGATCACGACCGTACCTTCGATATTGAGGCTGTTGAGCGCGCGGCGCATGGCGTCAACGGCCGCCTGATCGGCTTGCTTCTCGTCACCGCGGCCCACAAGGCGCGAGGCGGACAGGGCCGCCGCCTCGGTCACGCGTACGGCCTCCAGCGCAAGGTTGCGTTCCAGAACGTTGTCGAACGAGGAATCAAGCTGCAGCGACATGAGGCTCTCCGGGGAAACTTTCAAACGAAAGGCGGCGCATTTTAGGAAGGTGCGCCGCCGCGAGGCAAGGTCACTTCTCGATACGCATCATATGAGGCGGCTCGACCAACGCGGCGTTGGCCTGCAACCGCTTGAGGGCGCGCAAAAGCGGCGCTTCCTGCGTTTCGTGCGTGATGATGACGACATTGACGTTTGCTGCATTGCGGCCGCGTTGCAGCACGGATTCCATGGACACGGACTCATCGCGGAACGCCATAGCGATGTCGGCGAACACACCCGGACGGTCGACGACCAAAAGGCGGACGTAGTATTCGCCGACGTGCGCGGCGACCGGCACATTCGGGATCGTCTTGAGGGCGGCGACAGGAATGCCGAATGTCGGGACCTTGCGGCCACTCGCGATGTCCATCAAGTCGGCGACCACGGCGGATGCTGTCGGGCCGGCGCCCGCGCCGCGTCCTTCGTAGACGGAGCGGCCGACGAAATCGCCTTCGGCGACCACGGCGTTGAACACGCCATCCACGTTCGCGAGCGGCATGTCCGGCTTGATGAGACAGGGATAGACGCGCTGCATCAGCACGCCGCCCTCGCGGTCGAGACGCTCCGCGACGCCGAGCAGCTTGATTATATAGCCGAACTCTTCGGCGTACTGGAGATCGAGGCTCGAGACGTGGCGGATGCCTTCGACGTGCACGGCCTTGATGTCCACAGGCGCGCCAAAGGCCACGCTGGCCAGGATCGCGAGCTTGTGCGCCGCATCCGTGCCATCAATGTCAAAGGAAGGGTCGGCTTCCGCATACCCCAGATCCTGGGCTTCCTTCAGCACGTCGGCGAAGCTGCGGCCGCTCGCACGCATGGTCGTGAGGATGTAATTGCAGGTGCCGTTCAGGATCCCGGCGACGCGGCGGATCTTGTTGGCCGCGAGACCTTCCCGCAGCGCTTTGATGATCGGGATTCCGCCGGCGACGGCGGCCTCGAAGTTCAGCGAGAGCCCCGCCTTTTCAGCGGCGGTCGCGAGCGCAACGCCGTGATGGGCCAGCAGCGCCTTGTTGGCCGTCACAACATGACGGCCTTTCGCGATGGCGGCTTCGACCGTCTGGCGCGCGATACCTTCCGAACCGCCGATGAGTTCAACGACGACATCGACGTCGGCTTCGCCGGCCATCGCCGCCGCATCATCGAACCACTTCAGGCCGTCCAGAGGGACGCCGCGATCTTTCTTGCGATCGCGCGAGGCCACGGCGGTGACTTGGATGGGCCTGCCACAGCGCGCGGCGATCTCGACCGCGTTGGTGTGCAGGATTTTCAGCGCACCCGCGCCAACGGTGCCGAGCCCGGCAATTGCAACCTTAAGAGCAGTCATTACGAGGCTGCGCGCTGACGTTCGGCGCGTTCCAATACCTGCCCGGCGGAACCGAGGAAGGTACGGATGTTACGCAAGGCCTGACGGATGCGGTGCTTGTTCTCGACCAGCGCGATACGGACAAAACCCTCGCCCGCTTCACCGAAACCCGTTCCGGGCGCGACCGCGATCTTGGCTTCGCTCATGAGCAGCTTCGAGAACTCGAGGGCGCCGAGATGCTTGAACGGCTCGGGGATCGGCGCCCAGGCGAACATGGAGGCTTCGGGGCTCGGGATATGCCACTGCGCCTGACCGAAACCTTCAATCAGGATATCGCGGCGTTCTTTGTAGATCTGGCGCACTTCGGCCACGCAATCTTGCGAGCCGTTGAGCGCGGCGGCGGCGGCGACCTGAATCGGCGTGAAAGCTCCGTAGTCGAGGTACGACTTGATACGCACGAGGGCGTTGATCAGTGTGGGATTACCCGCCGCGAAACCGACGCGCCAGCCCGGCATGCTGTAGGTCTTGCTCATCGATGTGAACTCGATGGCGATGTCCTTGGCGCCGGGGATCTGCAGGATCGACGGCGGCGGACGGTCGTTGAAGTAGATCTCCGCGTAGGCAAGGTCCGACAGGATCCAGATGTCGTGATGGCGGCAGAACTCGACGACCTGGCCGTAGAAGTCGATGTCGGCGACCAAGGCGGTGGGATTGGACGGATAGTTGAGGATCAGCGCCACCGGCTTCGGGGTCGAGTTCTTCACGGCGCGGTCGAGCGCGGCCATGAACTCGGAGTCCGGCATGCAGGGCAGCGAGCGAACCGAGCCGTCGGCGATGATGAAGCCGAACGGGTGAATGGGGTACGCCGGGTTCGGCGACAAGATCAGATCGCCGGGATTGGTGATGGCGGAGGCGAGGTTCGCAAGGCCCTCTTTCGAGCCAAGGGTGACGCAGACCTCTTTGTTCATGTCCAAGGTGACGCCGAAGCGGCGCTCGTAGTAGCTCACGAAGGCCTTACGCAGGCCCTTGATGCCTTGCGAGGCGGAGTAACGGTGCGCCTTCGGGTCCTGGGCGACTTCGGTCAGCTTGTCGATGATGTGCTGCGGCGTCGGCAGATCCGGATTGCCCATCCCGAAGTCGATGATGTCCTCGCCCGCCCCGCGCAAACGCGCCTTCATCGCGTTCACTTCGGCGAACACATACGGCGGTAAGCGTTTGATGCGATTGAACTCGGTCTTCATCGGTAGCCTATGAGATTGGAGTGCCCCTTATGCGGCAGACGCCACATTTCCACAATGTGGTTGGTACACTCTGTTTATGACGGCGCTATGGACTGGTCGGGGCATTCTTGAGGCCATCCACCTTGCGGCCTCCCTGCACCCTCCGTCTAACATATAGCGTGCTATTAGCTTCCGGTGGGAATTCGATTTGCCGGCGCCGGTCCGGCCGCGGGCTTTGCCGGCGCGCCATCCGCTTCCGCCGGACGCGGCGGCGGCGGGGCATCGAGGCGGCTCGTGTCCGGGTCGGGCGTGTTTTCGGCGGCCGGGGCGAGCGACTGTCCGCCGACGGTTTCGACATAGGGACGGACCACGACAGGCAGGGTACGGCCGCCGACATCGTTGTGGCGGGCGTTCGCAATATCGGCGACGAGCCCCTTGCGGGCGGCGTCGCGCTCCTCATCCGAGGAACGAGGGGCGGGCGCCGTCGTCGGGACAGTGTTAACGCTCGGCGGGTTCTGGTTCGCGGCCGAGGGGACAACAAAACGGGGTTGAGCACCACCAGCACCAAAGGTCGGCGCGGGCCCAGGCGCCGACGCCGGAGCTTCAGTGGCCACGGTCGTTTCGGCGGGCGCCTCATCGTTGGAAGCGCAGGCGGCGAGCGTGAGCATGGCAGCCACCGCGGCGGCGCTGAAAGCTACCCGGGTGAAGTTACGACCGCTATAATTTTTTGTGTTATTTGTCATAATCTTACACGTCACACTTCATCTGCTAACTTAATCTACAACGCGCGCCGGAGGTTTGGATTTGCGCGGCTGGACAGCCTCGCCGGTCCAACCTATGCATACCCTGTAACGCCGCGAGGACAAATACATACACCGCCTCGGGGATAACCACCACGGCTGGATGGCACATGTCGAAGAACAACAGCACCTCGCCCAAAGCGGGTAAACAGCCGGACAACGGACAGAACCAAGGCGACCCCGCCGACTGGCCGGCAATCATGACGGACATTGCCCAGCGTTCGCAGAACCTGGTGCAGGAGTTCATGAACCGGGGCGCGGCGGACCCCGCCGCGGCCGGCGTCGGCATGGCGGACATGGCCAGCGTGGGAAGCGCCTTCCTCGAGCTCACCAGCAAGATGATGGCCGAGCCCCAGAAGCTGATGGACGCCCAGGTTAATCTTTGGCGGGGCTACATGGAGTTGTGGCGCAACGCGACCCTCCAGGCACTCGGCCATGAGGCGGCGGCGCCGGTCGCGCCCGAGGCGTCCGATAAGCGATTCAATGATCCGGCCTGGCAGGAAAACCAGGTCTTCAATTTCATCAAGCAGTCCTACCTGCTCACGGCACGCTGGATGCAGGCGACGGTGGCCGACGTCGGCGGCCTCGATCCGCACACCAAACACAAGGTCGAGTTCTTCACCCGCCAGTTCGCCGACGCGCTCGCCCCGACCAACTTCGCCGCGACCAATCCGCAAGTCCTGCGCGCGACCGCCGAGTCCAAAGGCGAGAATCTGATCAAGGGCTTACAGAACCTTCTTGAAGACATGGAGAAGGGCAAAGGACGCCTGCGCGTGTCCATGACCGACGAGGGCGCCTTCAAAGTGGGTGAGAACGTCGCCGCGACCCCCGGCAAGGTCGTGGCCGAGACGCCGCTGATGCAGCTGATCCAGTACACGCCGACGACGGCCACGGTGAAAGAGATCCCGGTGGTCATCATCCCGCCCTGGATCAACAAGTTCTACATCCTCGACCTTCGCGAAAAGAACTCATTGGTTAAGTGGCTCACCGACCAGGGCTATACGACCTTCATCGTGTCCTGGGTCAACCCGGACGCTACCCTCGCAGATACCAGCTTCGACGACTACATGCTGAAGGGCGCCATCGCCGCCAAGGACGCCGCCCTGGCCGCGACCGGCGCGAAGCAGACCCACATGGTTGGCTACTGCATCGGCGGCACCCTGCTCGCCTCGACCCTCGCCTACCTCAAGGCCAAGAAGGACGCGACCGTCGCGAGCGCGACGTATTTCGTCACCCTCACCGACTTCAGCGAGCCTGGCGACCTTGGGGTTTTCATCGACGATGAGCAGATCTCCAGCATCGAGCGGCGTATGGAGGAAACCGGCTACCTGGACGCCGGCGACATGGCCATGTCGTTCAACATGCTGCGGTCCAACGACCTGATCTGGTCCTTCGTGGTGAACAACTATCTCCTGGGCAAGGAGCCATTCCCCTTCGACCTCCTGTATTGGAACGCGGACTCCACCCGAATGCCCCGGGCCATGCACAGCTTCTATCTGCGCAAGATGTACCTCGAGAACAAACTGCGCGAACCCGGCGGGCTGTCGCTCGCAGGCGTCCCCATCGACCTGCGCACGGTCGACGTACCTACCTACATGATCAGCTGCCGCGAAGACCATATCGCGCCGTGGAAGTCGACCTTCGCGGCTACTCAGCTGTTCAGCGGACCGACCAAATTCGTGCTGTCGGGCTCCGGCCATATCGCGGGGGTCGTGAATCCGCCCGCCGCGAACAAGTACGGCTATTGGACCAACGACAAAGGCAAAAGCGCCAAAAAGGCCCAGACACCGGACGAATGGCTCGCCGGCGCGACCGAGCATCCGGGCTCGTGGTGGACCGACTGGGACGCCTGGTTGAAGCCGAAGTCCGGCGCCGAAATCCCCGCCCGCAAACCGGGCGACGGCAAGCTCAAGGTGATCGAGGACGCCCCGGGCCGTTACGTAAAAGCCCGCGCCGTTTAAGGGTTCTTGGTTGAAGGAAAACATCCTTTCAACCTAGTCTTGGACCAGAAGCCCGCCGCTGCAGGATGAAGGCTTGCGGGCGCCACTATTGGAGGTCCGATGAACACCGGCGTTATCACGCGCGGCCTGCGCGGAGTCCTTGTCAGCTCTCTACTCACCAGTGCGTGTTGGCTCACCGGCCCCGCGGCCGCCGCGGACGACGCCAAGATGAACGCCGAAGTGCTGAAGCACTTCACCAAGATGGTCCAGACCGATACGGCCGACCCGCCCGGCAGCGAGAAGCCGCTGACGGACTACTTGGCCGAGGTCCTGAAGGCCGAAGGGATTGCGTCGCAAACCTTCGCGGTGAAAGGCCAAGAACACCGGCCGAACCTCGTCGCCCGTCTCAAGGGCACGGGCAAGAAGAAGCCTCTTCTGATCATGGCGCACACCGATGTGGTCAACGTGGACCCCAAGAAGTGGAAGCATCCGCCCTTCAGCGCCCACCGCGAGGACGGCTACATCTACGGCCGCGGCACGGTCGACGATAAGGACAACCTCGTCGCCGCGTTGATGACCGTCATCGATCTCAAGCGCCGCAACGTGCCGCTCGACCGCGACGTCATCTTCCTGGCGGAAGCCGGCGAAGAAGGCTCGACCCAATTCGGCATCGAATTCATGGTCGCCGAGCACCTGAAGGAAATTGAATCCGAGTTCTGCATCGCCGAGGGCGGCAACGTCTCGCGCGAAGGCGGCAAGGTGAAGTTCGCCTCGGTGCAGACCTTGGAGAAGATCCCGCGCGCCATCGCCTTGAAGGCGACCGGGGTGGCCGGGCACGGTTCCGTGCCTTTGAAGACGAACGCCATCGCCCGGATCTCCGGGGCCATCGCGCGGGTCGCCGACTGGCAGGCGCCGCTGAAACTCAATGAAACGACCGCCGCCTATTTCGAACGCCTGGCGACGATCTCGAACCCCGAGGACGCCGCCCGCTTCCGCGCGGTGCTGAAACCCGAAAGCGCCGAAGGCAAGGCCGCCTTCCAATACTTCCTGGAAAAAGACCCCTACCACGCTTCGGTGCTCCACACGTCGCTCTCGCCCAACATCGTCGACGGCGGCTACCGCGTGAACGTTATTCCGTCCGAAGCCACCGCGACCGTCGATACACGCGTGTTCCCGGATGAGGATCCGGAATGGCTGCTGAACGAAGTGCGCAAGGTCGTTAACGACCCGGCCATCGAAGTCGGTTGGGCGCCGCGCAATGTCCGGCCGGCGGGCACGTCACGGCTGACAACCGATGCTTTCCGTGTGATCGAAGGTCAGCTCAAGAAGCACTATCAGACGGTGGTGCTCCCCACGATGAGCACCGGCGCGACCGACATGGCCTATCTGCGCGCCAAGGGCATTCAGTGCTACGGCGTCGGCGTCGCGATGGATAAGGAAGACGGACCGCTTGGCTTCGGCGCGCATAGCGACCAGGAGCGCGTGGTCGAGAATGAACTGTATAAGTTCGTGAAGTTCCACATCGACACGGTCGAGGAACTCGCCAGGGCGAAATAACCCAAGCGAGCACCCATAGTTAAACGCGGCGGACGCGAGTCCGCCGCGTTTTCCTTCCCAAATCTTTCACAGGTCCGTCACGCGCACGAAATCGTTCATGCGTACAAACTCCTCTCGCGAAGGATTCACTTCGGGCGGAGTTTCATGGTCGGCGCCCCACTCAGCCGTCGCAAGCTCGTAACGGGCAGCGCCGGCGCGGCACTTCTCGCGGCAGGTCCAGCCCGTGTTGCTGGCGCTCCGGTTCCCCTGACACCGGCGCCGCGACGTATTGCTTTCGGCTCCTGCGCTCATCAGGACAAAGAGCAACCCGTTTGGGAGGCGATCGTCGCCTCCAAACCGGATCTGTTCATCTTCCTCGGCGACAATATCTATGGCGACACGCGCGATATCGATGTGCTGAAGGCGCAATACGCCAAGCTCGCCGCCAAGCCCGGCTTCAAGAAGCTGCGGGACAACGTGCCGATTCTGGCGATCTGGGACGATCACGACTTCGGCGAGAACGACAGCGGCTGCGACTATCCGCTGAAAGAAGCCTCACGGCAGGCCTTCCTTGATTTCTGGGGTGAGTCCGTCTCTTCCCCGCGGCGCACCCGCGACGGCATCTATGAGTCCAGGATGTATGGCGCGCCGGGCCAGCGCCTTCAGATCGTCATCCCGGATCTGCGCAGCAACCGCACGGCCCTCGATACGCTTGACCTCGGAGACCAGGACTACGGGGCGTGGGCCAAGGCGAAACAGAAAGCCGGCCATGCGGTGCCCGGCCCTTGCGCGCGCAATACAGATCCCAATGCGACCATGCTTGGCGAATCCCAATGGCAATGGCTGGAACGCGAACTGATGGAACCGGCGGAGGTGCGTATCTTTGCCTCGAGCCTGCAGGTCGTCGCGGACTTCCCGGGCTGGGAAGCCTGGATCAACTATGCGCGCGATCACCAGCGCCTGATCGACACCATCCGCCGGACCCGCGCGAGCGGATTGATCTGCCTCAGCGGCGACACGCACTACGGCGAGATTTCAAAACTCGACATCAACACGCCCTTCCCGCTCTGGGACGTGACGTCCAGCGGGCTCACCGAAGTGTGGCCCGTGCTGCCGCCAAACGCCAACCGCGTCGGCGGCTCCGTCCGCGAGGTGAACTTCGGCCTGATCGACATCGACTGGAACGGCGCGGCGACCACGCTGCGGCTTCAGGTCTGTGATGTGAAAGGAACCCCGCGTCTGTCGCAGACCGTGCGGCTTCAGGATCTTCAGTGCGACGCGCCGGCGGTATCGGCCAACAATGCGTGGTACTCTTTGCCGAGATCGGCATAGCGCGCGACGGCGTCCGCGAAACTCTTCAGCTCCTCGGGCTTCACGTCGCGCACGAAGCGCGCGGGCGAACCCGCCCACATCTGCTGGCGGAGAACGCGTTTGTTCGGGGCAACGAGCGCGCCAGCGGCGACCATGGCTTCGTTCTCAACCACGACACCGTCCATTACGGTCGCCCGCATCCCAATGAAGGACTTGTCCTCCAGGGTACAGCCATGGATCGTCGCCATATGGCCAATCAGGACATCGGCGCCGATGATCGTGGGATGGGTTTTGTAGGAAACGTGGACGACGGTGCCGTCCTGGATATTCGTGCGCGCGCCCACGCGGATATGGTTCACATCCCCGCGCAACACACAGTTGAACCAGATGGTTACCCCCGCGCCGATTTCCACATCGCCAATGATCACGGCGTTCGGCGCGATGAAAGCGTCGCTCGCGATTTTGGGGCTGACGCCCCGCCACGGAAGGATAATCGGTCCGGCCATGCTTTAAGCTAGGCCAGGCCCGCCGTCTCCGGCAAGCCGAGCATGATGTTCATGTTCTGCACCGCCGCCCCGGACGCGCCCTTCCCCAGGTTGTCGAGAAGCGCGACCAGGCGCGCCTGACCGCCGCCTTCCGCGCCAAAGACATACAACTTCAGCATATTGGTGTTGTTGAGCGCCTCGGGCTCGAGGGTCTTCAATGCACGCACCTTCTCCAGCGGCACGACTTCGACAAAGTGCTCGCCTTCGTACGCGTGCTCCAGAACATGGTGCACGTCGTTCACGGTCGGCTGGCCCGGTAGCAGCGAAAGGTGCAGCGGCACTTCCACGATCATGCCTTGTTTGTAGCGTCCGACCGCCGGGGCGAAGATCGGCCGCTCGCGCAAGCCGGAATGCTTTTGGATTTCCGGCACGTGCTTGTGCTGGAGCTCAAGCGCGTAGATGCGGTAGGCGGCCTTGGTGTAGTTGGCGGCCGCGGCGTCCTCGAACTCGGCGATCATGGATTTCCCGCCGCCCGAATAGCCGCTGACGGCGTTGACGCTGACCGGATAGTTGGCCGGAAGCAAACCGCTCGACACCAGCGGGCGCAGCAAGGCGTTCGCACCCGTCGGATAGCAGCCGGGATTGGAGACGCGCTTGGCGGCCGCGATGCAGCCGCGGTGCCCCTTGTGCATTTCCGGGAATCCATAGGTCCAGCCGTCGGCCACGCGGAACGCCGTCGAGGCGTCGATCACCTTGGTCTTGTCATTGGTGATGAAGCTCACCGCTTCCTTGGCGGCGTCATCGGGCAGGCACAGCATGACCATATCGGCGGCGTTGAGCAGCTCGGCGCGCGCGGCAGGGTCCTTGCGGCGGTCCGGGGCGATCGAAAGCAGTTCGATATCGGTGCGTCCGACCAGACGCTGGCGCAGTTCGAGCCCCGTCGTTCCCGCCTCGCCGTCGATAAAAACCTTCGGTGCCATGCCCAGCCTCAAAAATGCGAAGGGCCCTACATATTACTGTAGGGCCCTCCCCTCAACTGGATTCGATTTTTAGCTTATTTAGTTTCGGCCTAGTTCGGGCGCATCAGGCACTTGGCGGTCATGTTCATCACGAGGCCAGCGCCGTTGTTGTAAACGATGTGCTGGCCGTAGCCGTAGAAGTCGTTCTCGATCACGAGGTTATAATGATCGTGCTCGAGATAGGGTGTGTAGTGCAGCACCCGTTCGATATCCGCCGCGCCGAACGTCGCCGCCGCGCCCGGGGCAATGGCCGGAACCACGATCCCACCCAACCGATCGCCTTTACGGGCATCGTAGACCCCGATCACCGCATCCGACGCCTTGCCGGCGAGATTGTGGATCATGATCACGCTCGGGTACTGAGTGATGTTGGTCGTATGGACATTGATGAGGTTGCTGACGTCGTCCGCCAGACCGTTACTGCAGCCCGAGGAATTCGTAAGCGACAGGCCCGTTTGGTTCCAAATGACCGTCTGCACAAAACCCTGGAAGTCGGAGGAGATGGTGGCGGTGTAGTTGTCCTTGCCGCCTGGATCGATCTGCGGGTTGGCTGCGCGCTCCATGTCCGCGACCATGAACTGCTTCGAGCTGTGCGGCGGAAGCGGCGGGCTTGTCCACGTTCCAAGAAGCGCGCCGGTCGTTCCGTGATGGAAGGTCACACTTACCGTACCGGCGACAAGCCCGGGGTTATAGAAGCGGAACAGAGAGCTCGCGAAGCTGGTCGAGGACGGGAACGTCAGCGGCACACTGAGGGCCGGCCGGGCCATCGCCGGAGACGGTTGGCCTGGAACCCACGCTTGCCAAGCGCTGATAAGGGTCTTGTTATCGCCGCCGAACCAGACGCCTCCGGCGTAGTCGTCGCCGCCGTAGGACACGATACCGACGAAGCTGCGCGTGCCGTTGAAGGTCCAGATCGGGCCGCCGATGCTGCCCACCGAAGCGTCCATCGCAAATTCACGGACCTGGATAGAACGCAAAAGCGTGCTCGATCGGCTTGTTTCGGCGCCCGAACTGAACCACATCGCCTGATTGATGCCGCGCGCGCCCGTGATGGCGGTTGGATAACCGGCATGGTTGCCGACGGCCGCCGTCGTGCTGTCGTAAACGATCGGCATCAAGGTCGTGGCATGCGTCCAGGCGGTGAGGAAGTAGTACACCGCGTAGTCGGCGCGCGCGTCGTTGATCAGAACGGACTCATCGCCTGAAATCTGCGTCCACCGGCTCGTGGTTTCGACATAGTCGGCGTTGCGCGCCGGAATACGCTGCGTCACCGCGCCCAACATATTCTCCTGGGTTTGGCCCGGCGCGAATGAGGTCCGCGCCGCGAAGCCGCCTTTGCTGCGGTTATGCGCGCATTGGCCGGCGGTGAGAACGGCGTAAGGGCTGATGAGCGTGCCCGTGCAGATCGACTGGGTGCCGTCACGCCAGGTGACGACAAGTTGGCCGATCGTATTCCACGGGGCTTCGTCCACGGTGGTCACGCGGGTGCGCTCGTCGATGCCGACCGACGCCGCCTTTTCGCGCTCGATCTTGATCGCAGGCTCCGCTTCAGCCGTCGCGGCCTTTTCCATCGGCGCGGTGCCCGCGAGGGTCTTGCCGAAGCCGCCATCAAGGACCGCGTAATCCTTGAAATCGGGCACGTCGTTGAGCATGTGGCCGGACGTGGCGACGCCGCCAAGATCGGCATGCGCGAAATTCGGCGCAGCCGGGACATCAAGAGACGCCGCCCGTTCGGAGCGCTGCTCCGGCCCCGCCCCAACGCGCGCGGACGCAGCGAGGAGATCCTGGGCTTCGGCGCGGGAGAGCTGGCGTGCGTGCGGGACGAGTTCGCTGACGCAGCGCACGGCGCCGCCTTTCGAAAGCGAAACCCATTCGCGGTAAGACCCGGCGATCACTTGTCCGACGTGACGACTATCGAGATCGCCGCCCACATTGGCGCAGGCGTACGAAGAAAAATCCAACGCTTGCGGCGCGCTCTCCATGCCGGGACGGTCGACTTGCTGAGCATGAATTGGCGAGGAGAGAAGCAAAACACCCGTAATGATCGAAACGGCAGAGCGGCGTACCAACACAACACGATCGGACATCGTAAAATCCCTAAAACACGCGCCAAGAACACCCTGAACACGCTTAAAAAGGGACTCGAGGTTGAATTGTTCCTTGGTTGAGCAAGCGGAGAAAAAGAAAGCGCGCGCTGCGCGCCAGATGCTTCCCCCGCTTCACAGGGTCGGGCGGCTTACTCAAGTTGGGTATTTTTCGCCTAAGCTGTGATAGAATTTCTGTGGGCTTACGCTTTATCGCGCGAGTGAAAGGGACTAGTCAGGCCGCTCATCACGGAGCGGCGATTCCCGCTCAAACAACCGTTGGAGTTTCGCAGAAAAGCCTCAGGCGTTCGATCATCGAAAATCGGCAACGGCCCGCGCAATTCAAGAAAGATTGTTATGTCCCCGAAGTCTGAACAAGCTAACGACTCATCTGCACCGGCCAAGACGCTCCTGGTGCTCTTGGTGATAAGCGACTTCCTTGTGCGGCAGTATCTTGCGGACGAACTGCGTGAGCATGGCTGCGAAGTGGTGGAAGCCATGAATGGAGAGGATGCAATCCTGCTCCTGCAAAGCGTCAGGCCTGACGTAGCTCTGGCCGACCATGAACTCAGCGGAGCAATGACCGGCCTAGATTTCATCGCATGGCTTCAAAGGAACATGCGCGTAAAGAGCCTTCTGACGGCGGGATCCTTTGTTCCGCAGTTCACGAAAGTCATCGCGCCGGGGGCGTTCGTCAGCAAACCCTTCACAGCGAAAGATTTATGCGATCGCATCAGCGCCTTGGCGGCAACGCCCCTTAAGCCGACGGCATCGCTTTACCATTTGATATACGTCAGCGACGCCTTACCCAAACTTACCGATCAAGATGCACAAGATATTCTCGAAGTATCGCGGCAACGTAATTCGCATCTTGGGATCACCGGCATGCTGCTTTTTGCCGATCAGCGATTCATGCAGATTCTCGAAGGAAGCATGACTGCGGTTGAAAGGGTGTTCGCATCTATTGCGCGCGATAAACGTCACATCGACGTCAAAGTCCTCAGCCGCAACAGCATAAAGACCCGCTCGTTTGGCGCATGGACGATGGGTTTTGATAAAATGGAAACGAGCCGCCTAGATGTACTGCAAGACGCGTTTCGACTGGATGAAACCGCAATGCAAAAAACGCTCGCCCATATCGCCGACGGCGCAAGGAGCCTCTTCGCCACTTTCCTTGCCAAGGCGCCGTTATAGACGCGCCGCGCGGGCGTTCGGTCTGAGCACAGCCGCTGCGTCTGCCGACGAATTCTATTGCATCATGAAGGCTTCGTCTTACCCAACATCTCAAGCATCATCGCGCACACGTCGTCGAGTTTGAGATTATCGATCACCGGCTTATCCGCGCCGCAATACTTCATCATGACCTTTTTGGCCGATTCATTGTCTTCAATGAGCGCCATGGACCATGAGCTGAACATCCGCTCTTTGATAGGCTCAAGCCCGATGAGATCGACGCGCTCGTGGCGATCGTCCGCAGCTATGCGCCGGTAAGTGACATTCAACGCCGCGCGCGATCCTTCGAGAACCTGAAGAAAAGTGCCTGCATTAAAAAGCAGCGCGCCGCCGATATTGTCGCGCATGTTGTTATTGACCGACCTCGAGAGGATTTCGCGAAGGTCCATCTTGTTCAGTTTTTTGTTCACAAGACTTGCGTAAGCGAGCCGGTATAGCGGCATAAAAACTCCCACATTCACGACGGTCTGAAATCGACCCAAAAACCCCTTTCCCCCCCCGCGAATCTGCGTTCCTTCTGCTAACGCCGCCAATACAAAACGTCAATAAATCCAACGATCTGCCGCGACTGCGCCACGCAAGAAAAAAGGGCCCGCTTTCGCGAGCCCTTTGATTTCCTTGGAAATCCGTCGTTCCAGTTTAGCGCTTCGAGAACTGGAAGCTGCGACGCGCTTTCTTGCGTCCGTATTTCTTACGTTCGACGACACGCGGATCGCGGGTCAGGAAGCCGCCGGCCTTCAGGGCCGGGCGAAGCGCCGGCTCATAATAGGTCAGCGCCTTCGAGATCCCGTGACGGACCGCACCGGCTTGGCCGGACAGACCGCCGCCGGTGACAGTGCACACGACGTCGAATTCGTTCAGACGGTTGGTGACCGTGAACGGCTGGTTGATGAGCATGCGGAGCACGGGGCGCACGAAATACTTTTCGAGCTCACGGTCGTTCACCGTGATCTTGCCCTTGCCGGGCTTCACCCACACGCGGGCCACCGCGTTCTTGCGCTTGCCGGTCGCGTAGGAGCGGCCCTGCTTGTCGCGCTTGGGTTCGTGCTTCGGCGCCGCACCTTGGGTGGCGGACTTGAGGTCAGCCAGAGTGGTTCTCGTTTCGGCCATGATAACCAGTCCTTCCCTTACGGCTTGTTCTTGCGGTTACGGCCGGCGATGTCGACCATTTCCGGGTTCTGAGCGACGTGCGGATGTTCCGCGCCGGCGTAGATCTTGAGCTTCTTCATCTGCGCGCGGGCGAGCGGGCTGTCCTTCGGCATCATGCGCTCGATGGCGCGATGCATGACGCGCTCCGGGTAAGCGCCCGAGAACGTGCGCTTCGGGGTGTGCTCTTTCAGGCCGCCCGGGAAACCCGAGTACCAGTAGAACACGCGCTGTTCGGCCTTCTTGCCGGTCAGCTTCACCTTTTCGGCGTTGATGATGATGACGTTGTCGCCCGTGTCGATGTGGGGCGTGTATTGGGCTTTGTGCTTGCCGCGCAGAAGGCCGGCGACGATCGCCGCCAGGCGGCCGAGAACGAGCCCATCGGCGTCGATCAACAGCCACTTCTTTTCCACGTCCGCGGGCTTCGCAGAATATGTCCGCATGTGTTTGGTCCTAAACAAGTGAGAGCCGGCGGCATTTTTTTGATCCGCCCTGCCCGAATGCGGCGCATTATCGCGATGTGCTTTTTTAAGTCAACGCGAAAGCCCTAAAAATAAGGGCCTTTTTTATGCGGTACCATAATACCGCACTTCAAATTCCGCTAAACCCCCAGGCACGGGCATCCCCATGCCAAAATCCACGAATTCGCAGGATTTAAGGGAAAATGGGGCGAACGACGGGGCTTGAACCCGCGACATCCAGTACCACAAACTGGCGCTCTACCAACTGAGCTACGTCCGCCGCACTTACGGGGCGTGGTATGCCACGTCCCCCTGATCGATAACCACTTTTTGGGTGGTGCCGGGTTCCTAAACCCTTCCACCCGGCCCGTCAAGCAAGGGACCGCCTGCTCCGGCCAGACTGCAGTTGCCCAAGAATTGCTCAACCTGACCCCTTCTTGAGCAGGACCCGCGCACGCCGCGCCGGGAAACGCGCGAATCCCGCACGGACCGCCAAAACCGTAACTGGCACAAGTTTTGAAGATAGAGACGCACCGCGATTGACCAAGCCGTCTGCGCGAGGCTGATATCCGCAGCCGTTGCACGCGGGGCGCATGGAGGACGTAATGAAAAAGATCGAAGCCATCATCAAACCGTTCAAGCTCGACGAGGTCAAAGAGGCCTTGCACGAGGTAGGTTTGCAGGGCATCACCGTGACCGAAGCCAAAGGATTTGGCCGTCAGAAGGGGCACACCGAACTTTATCGCGGCGCCGAGTATGTGGTCGATTTTCTCCCGAAGGTGAAAATCGAAATCGTCATGGACGACGCCATGCTTGACCGCGCGATCGAAGCGATCCAAAAGGCCGCGCACACCGGACGGATCGGGGACGGAAAGATTTTCGTTTATGGGATTGAGGATGCCATTCGCATCCGCACGGGAGAACGCGGCGCGGACGCTGTTTAATTCAACAGAAGGCTAGTCTCGCCTCCCACATCATGCCGGTCTAAAGAGCCGGCCAATAAACACGAATAAGAAGCTACAGCCCGGACTTCGAAGAACGGGCGAATGCTTCCAACGGCAACAACACGAAATGGCAGGAACAGGAAACATGGCCGACAAAAAAGCCAACAACGACCTGAAAAAAGTTCAAGACATGATCAAAGAAAAGGAAGTCAAGTACGTCGACTTCCGTTTCACGAACCCGGCGGGCAAGTGGCAGCACACCGCGCAGTTCATCGACACCATCGACGAAGAGATGCTGACCGAAGGCATCATGTTCGACGGCTCGTCGATCTCGGGCTGGAAGGACATCTCCGAGTCCGACATGCAGCTGAAGCCGGACCTTTCCACCGCCGTGATGGATCCGTTCACCGCGCAGCCGACGCTCGTGCTGTTCTGCGATACGTATGAACCGGCCACCGGCCAGCTCTACAACCGCTGCCCGCGCGCCATCGCCAAGAAGGCGCTCGCGTACATGGAATCGGCCGGCGTGGGCGACACCGCCTACTTCGGTCCCGAAGCCGAATTCTTCGTGTTCGACGACGTGCGCTACTCGGCTTCGCCCACCAACATGTTCTTCTCGTTCGACAGCGAAGAGCTGCCGATCAACGACGGCCGCAAGTACGATGAAGGCAACCCGGGCCACCGTCCGCGTCCGAAGGGCGGCTACTTCCCGGTCGCTCCGGTCGACCAGTGCCAGGACCTGCGCGCTGAAATGGTGTCCGTCCTGGCCGACATGGGCGTGCCGATGGAAAAGCACCACCACGAAGTCGCCCCGGCGCAGCACGAACTCGGCATCAAGTTCGACACGCTCGTGAAGACCGCCGACCACATGCAGATGTACAAGTACGTCGTGCACATGGTTGCGCACTCGTACGGCAAGACGGCGACCTTCATGCCGAAGCCCGTTTACCAGGACAACGGCTCGGGCATGCACGTGCACCAGTCGATCTGGAAGGGTGGCAAGAACACCTTCGCCGGTTCGGGTTATGCCGACCTGTCGGAAACCTGCCTGTACTACATCGGCGGCATCATCAAGCACGCGAAAGCGCTGAACGCTTTCACCAATCCGCTCACCAACAGCTACAAGCGTCTGGTGCCGGGCTACGAAGCTCCGGTGCTGCTCGCCTACTCGTCGCGTAACCGTTCGGCTTCGTGCCGCATTCCGTACGTCGCCAGCCCAAAGGGCAAGCGCGTCGAAGTGCGCTTCCCGGATCCGGGCGCCAATCCGTACCTCGCCTACGCGGCGATGCTGATGGCCGGCCTCGACGGCATCAAGAACAAGATCCACCCGGGCGACCCGATGGACAAGAACCTGTACGACCTTCCGCCGGAAGAACTCGCCCAGGTCCCGACCGTGTGCGGCTCGCTGCGTGAAGCTCTCGAGAGCCTCGCCGCCGACAACGCGTTCCTGCGCGCCGGCGACGTGTTCGACAAGGACTTCATCGACAGCTGGATCGACCTGAAGATGGCCGAAGTGAAGCGTTTCGAAATGACGCCGCACCCGGTCGAATTCGACATGTACTACAGCGTCTAAGCGGTTTCCGCTTAGTGTTGAGATAGGTAGCGACAGCGATTTAGACTTTTTTTGACGGTCAAGAGACCTACAAAACAAAATAAACCGCTGTTTCTAATCTGCGTCTAACGCCCCGTGGTTCCTGCCCACGGGGCGTTTCATTTTTGGATTGGGCAGCGCCAGCGCATCCCTGCCCCGCTCGGGATGGTGAGCCAATCGGTGCTTTTTTCGGCCATGGTCCACCGGATTTCCCCAGCAAGTTCAAAGCGATTGGCGAGTCTTGAACGCGCGGCGTGTTTCCCTGATCCTGTCGTCATGAAGCGGCTGCTGAAATTCCTGCACACGATCGGAGCCATCGGTCTGATGGGCGCGATGGCGTGTCTGCTGGTGCTGCTCGGATTTGCAACATCGCCGCAGCCGTTGCCGGCATATGTTCTTCTCACGGCGGCTATGGGCCGGACCGCGACCTGGGTCTATTTGCCTTCGATGGCGCTGACGCTCTTCACCGGCCTTGCGGCGATTGGCATTAATCGCGCCTTCCACAATGCCGGCTGGGCGTGGGCCAAGCTCGCGACCGGCCTGCTGATGTTCGAATGGAGCCTCGCCGGCATTGTCCAGCCGCTGCGCTCCGAGGCGGAGCGCGCCGCCGCCATGCTGGGCCCTGCCGATGCCGCACTCATCGCCGACGCCGGCGACCCCATACGGAATTCCATCTGGGTGTTGCTGGCCGTCGCCGCCGCGAATGTCGTTCTCGGCGTCTGGCGTCCCCGCCTCACACGCTTGCCGGATTAAGCCGCCGCCCCTCCCTGCGACGTCACGCTGATCCAACGCGGCTTTTCACCGATAGAAGCGTGAGACATGATAATGAATATAGACCATGGCGCGGCCACTACCGCTCTTGAACGCAAGAGACGCGATGAGTCCTATTACTCATGCCGATGATCTCAGAGCTATCCCCGGCAGCACGCGGCGCGTGTTCGTGCTCGGCGGAACGGGCACCATCGGGCGCGCTACCGTGCGCGCGCTGGTCCAACGGAGCCACGAGGTTATTTGCTTTATTCGGAAGAATGGCGAAAGCGGCGAGAGCGCTCGTATGCTTGACGGCGCTACTCTGCGCTTTGGCGATGTCACCAATCCCGCCTCTCTCGCGAACGACGGCTTTAAGGGCGAGAACTTCGATGTCCTGGTTTCCTGTCTTGCCTCACGCACGGGAGCACCCAAAGACGCCTGGGCCATCGACTATGAGGCCCATGTGCACGCGCTGGCGTTGGCCAAGGCGTCAGGCGTTGGCCATATGATTCTGCTTTCGGCGATATGTGTGCAAAAGCCCCGACTGGCTTTTCAGTACAGCAAACTCGCCTTCGAGGCTGCGCTGATCGAGTCAGGCCTCGTCTACTCAATTGTGCGCCCTACGGCGTACTTCAAATCGCTTTCCGGACAAATCGAGCGCGTTAAGGATGGAAAGCCCTTCCTGGTGTTCGGCGACGGCCTGCTGACCGCTTGCAAGCCTATCAGCGATGCAGACCTCGGCGCCTACATCGCGGAATGCCTGGATAATGAAGACCGCCAAAATAAAGTACTGCCCATCGGCGGGCCTGGAGAAGCCGTCACACCGAAACAGCAGGGCGAGCGCTTGTTTGCGCTGCTCGGGCGCAAGCCCCGATTCAGGCACGTTCCGATCTCGCTGCTCGACGCGATCGTGGGGGGACTTACATTTCTAAGCCGGATATTTCCGTCGTTGGAAGCGAAGGCAGAACTCGCCCGCATTGGGCGCTACTACGCCACAGAGTCCATGGTGGTTCTGGATCCGGCCACCGGCCTTTACAATGCGGACGCCACACCGTCATTCGGAACCGATACGCTGTTCGACTTCTATGCGCGGGTGATCAACGGCACAGCCTCGGTCGAACGCGGCGAACATTCCTTATATTGAGAATCCTAGAATTGTGGTGGGCTACGCCCACAGCAAACCTTCCGTCACGATATTGAGACGCTGATGCTGCTCGGCGCTCATCAAGCGAAAAGACAGATGGGCTTCCCGGCCACTTGACCGCACAACCACGGCGGCCAAGGAAAGATCGGGGGGCACTGAAAGCGCAATTTCAATTCCGGTTTCGAGCATCTCATCGACCTCAATGCGCGCACCACCCGCGGATAGATCATAGATGCCGCAGTCATGCGACGTACCGTCGTGCAGATAAGTTGTCGAGATCATCTGCCGCAACCTTACTGTTTGCCGCAAATCATCCGGGCCAGGCGCGAGCGCGATCGTACGGGCGCGATCGATACATTTGATGGCGTCGGAAATCGCGGAAACGACTTCTCCACTATGCGCGTCCAAGGCGATATGTTCGAGCTGCCGCTCGATTTTGCGGAGCTTCGCCTCGCTGGCGCTGCCCCATCCGGGATTCTGCCGATCTTCAAACGCCATCATTTGTCTCCGGGGCCCTGAATGGTGTTCCACTCCCTGTAACTAGCAGCGGAATCGTCGCAAGCCGTGCGCGCAGAAGTATTGTAGGGCGAGGCGTCGGTATTAGGTGGCTATCAACCGTTCGATTAGCCCTGACTTCCCCTGCCCGCTTCCGTAAGCTGAGGCCGTGAACGATGGGGGACACTGGAATGCTGAAACGATTGGCCGTTTTGACCGCCGCGATGCTGGGGCTGAGTATAACGGCGGCCCATGCGACCTACTCGGTAGTCGCTTATGACCCCAAGACCGGTCACCTGGGCGTAGCCGTGCAGTCGAACACACCTTCTGTCGGGGCGCGCGTGCGCTGGGGCAGGGCCGGCGTCGCGGCCATCGCCAGCCAAGCCGGTTCCAATCCGATGATGGGTGAAATCGGCGTCACGCTGATTCAGCGCGGCTTCTCCCCGGAGGAAGCCCGCGACATGCTTGTGAAGATGGACAATGGCGCCGCCAACCGGCAGTTCGCCATCGTCGACACCAAAGGCCGCACCGCCGGATGGACCGGTGACGCCACGTCCGGGTTCGCTGGCCATATCTGCCAGCCCAACTTCTGCGTGGAGGCCAATACGATGACCGGCCCCGAGGTCCAGAATTCCATGGCCATCGCCTACGTCAAAACCACGGCGCAGAAATTGCCGCTGGTCGAGCGGCTGATCGCGGTGCTGGAGGCGGCCGAAGCGGCCGGCGGCGACCGCCGCGGCAAACAGTCGGCCGGCGTGATGATTTTCGCGCAGCGCGCCGTCGCCGGTTACGGTGACCACATGTACGACATCCGCGTCGACGACAATGCCGACCCGCTTAAAGAACTCCGCCGTATCTACAACGTCACCGAAGCCCGCAACCTACCCAACCATATCGGCAATCACATCGCCGCGGGAAAGTTCGATGAGGCCTTGGCGGAAGTAAACAAGCGCCTCGCGCTTGATCCGACAAGCGACGACGCACTGGCTGACCGGGCGCGCGTTTATCTCGCGATGAATAAGACCGCCGACGCGATCAAGACGTTACGTCAGGCCATCGGCATCAACCCGAAGCTCTACTACCAGGTCCTGCGGAACGAAGATTTCAAGCCACTGTGGGACAACGCCGGCTACCGGGCGCTCGGTGACTACAGCCGCTTCCACCCGTTGGCCGCCAGCATGACCGGATCCGACAGCATGCCAATGCCGCCGATCCCCTAAGCCTTCGAAACCGGGCGGATTTTTCCAATCTTGGCGTCCAGGGAATGTCGTCAACGGCCTCGACCGTGAACGCGACGTTGTCGAATTCCTTCTGCACCACGATCTCAAGCGGAAGAATGTCGAGGACCATGAGATAACGCCAGATTCCCTGCACAAAAATTTTCGTTGATGATATGCGAGCTGATGGAGTCCATCTCGCCGCACCAATTGCGCCGTTGCGCTTTAGACGTAATAGCGCGGTCTACGGAAGGGGCCCACTATCCACCACGGCGATCGCATCGACTTCGACAAGATAACCAGGTGACAAGGTCGCAACGCCTAAAATCGTATCGACGGGTTTGTGATCGCCGAACAGGCTGACGCGCGCGGCTTCAATGATAGGCAGGCATCTGTCGCGATCGTAGTCGACGACGTAGATCGTGATCTTGGTCACGTCGCTGGGCTTTGCCCCGGCGGCGGCGAGCGCGTGCCCAAGATTCGTGAACACCTGGCCCGCCTGCGCCGTCAGATCCCCCGCACCCACCAACTTGCCGTCGCGGCCCTCCGGTTCCTGACCTGCGATAAATACCATCCGCGTTCCCGTCGCGACGACGACCTGTGAGTATGTGGTCGGCACCGGCAAGTCCGGCGGATTGATGCACTTCAATGTCATTTGCTTGCTCTCCCCAACGTGCAATCCTTCCTATCAGGCCCTACGCCGCCCGAAAAGCTGCCGACGTATTAAGTTCAGACGCGCCCTTACCTCCCGACGGAGATACCGATGACCACGCCGATCCTTTTCGCTGCTTTACTGAGCGCGACTTTCACCAAAACCGTTCAGGCTGCGGAGCCAGCGCCCATATCCCCTCCACCGATCACACGTGAAGTGCTTCCCAGCGCGCAGATCGCGGGAACCAAGCCGGTTGACCGCGTTGAAGTTCAGAAAATCAGCCTCGGCGCGAACGTGAAGCCAGGCGCTCATATCCATTCAGCACCGGTCGTCGGTTACATCATCGAGGGGTCAATCGTGTTCCAGATCGAGCAGCAGCCGGCGCGAATCCTGAAGGCGGGTGATACGTTCTTTGAACCGGCCAATACGGTCATTTCCCGGTTCGATGCGGGCGATGCCCCGGCGACGTTCATGGCCTACTACCTGCTCGGCAAGGACGAGAAAAACGAACTCAAGATGGCACCCTGATATAGGGTAAGCCGAGCGGTAATTTGGGGGAGAACGGCCATGGCAGCGTACGACCTCGTCATTCGCGATGGACTTGTCGGGACCGCGGCCGACACCTTCGCCTGCGACATCGCGGTGAAGGATGGGCGCATTGCCGCCCTCGGTCACGATCTTCCGAAAGGCGAGCACGAGATCGCGGCGAAGGGCCGGCTTGTACTGCCCGGCGGCATCGACACCCATATCCACCTTAGCCAGGACGTCGGCGCGGGCGTCGAGCTCGCGGACGATTTCACCAGCGGTACCTTGTCGGCCATATGCGGCGGCACGACGACGATTGTTCCCTTTGCCTACCAGCCCAAGGGACACAGCCTGCGCGCCGCGGTACAGGACTATCACACCAAGTCGGATGGCCAGGCCTACGCCGACTATGCCTTCCACCTCATCATCACCGACCCCACCACGGCCGTGTTGGGCCAGGAGCTACCCTCGCTGATCGCCGCCGGCTATACCTCTTTCAAGCTCTACATGACCTACGATCCGCTGAAACTTGGCGATCGCCAGCTCATCGAGATATTTTCGCTCGCGCGGCGCGAACGCGCCATGTGCATGGTCCACGCCGAGAATGCCGACGCGATCAACTGGCTGACGGAATTTCTAGAAAGCGGCGGCCGGACGGCGCCTAAATTCCACGCTGTCGCGCATTCCCACATCGGCGAAGGCGAAGCGACGCACCGCGCCATCAGCCTGTCCGAGCTCATCGAAGTCCCCATCCTGATCGTCCATGTCTCCAGCAAGGAGGCGATGGTAGAAATCCGCCGCGCCCAGTCGCGCGGTCTTCGCATCTATGCGGAAACCTGCCCGCAATACCTATTCCTCACCGCCGACGATCTCGATCCCGACGACGGCCTGGGCGCGCGCTGCGTCTGTTCGCCGCCGCCGCGGGATAAAGCCACGCAGGAATTACTATGGACTGGACTGGCGAATGGGACGTTCACGGTGGTTTCGTCCGATCATTCGCCTTTCAACATGACCGCGAAGGGTAAATTCGTCTGCGGCCCGGCGGCGCCCTTCTCCAAGATCCCCAACGGCGTGCCGGGCGTTGAAACGCGCCTGCCGCTGATGCTGTCCGAAGGCGTGATGAAGAACCGCATCACCCTGCAGCAGTTCGTGGCCTTGACCGCGAGTAACGCCGCGCGGATCTATGGGTTGGACAAACGTAAAGGCACCATTGCGATCGGCGCCGACGCCGATCTCGTGATCTGGAATACCGATAAGGAGTTCAAGATCACGCAGCCGATGCTCCACCACGCAACCGACTATACACCGTATGAAGGCATGACCGTTTCGGCGTGGCCCGACATTGTCACTTCGCGCGGCGAGATCGTTGTTGAAGGCGGCGAGCCGGCGAAAGACCTCAAGAAAGGCCGTGGGCAATTCCTGCGTTGCGAGCGCCCCGATGCCGCGCGCCCGCGCGCGAACGTGCCCGGTATCGAAGCCGCCATCGCCGCGATGAAACCTTAACGCCTATTTTTGCAGACGATAAAGCACATTTCGGGGAATCTCCGGCACTTCGACCTCGGCCACCACCTTCCCCGTTCCTTCGGTGATCTGATTGATCACCAGGGGCAGCGCCGCCTGGATGTGCAGTTCTTTCGAGAAGGAGCGCGGCCCCAGCGCTGTCGGTTCACGCTTGTAAGTCTCCATCTCGGCGACCACCGCTTTCGCATCAGTGCTCTTCACCTTAGCGACCGCTTTCGCCCACAGCTCCAGCCACGCGTAAATGGGATAGGCGTGCTGGCTGACGGGGGCCGCGCCATATTTCGCCTTGAAGGCTTCGGTCAGCGCCATCACCGGCGGGCGCGGATCGCCGAAGATCGAGGCCTGTACCGCGACATAGTACTCCTTCAAGCCCGGGACGGAGTTCAGCCAGAACGTGCCGTCCATGCCGACGCCCGTCATTACCGGAAGGTCGATCCCGGCCGCGCGCAATTGACGTAGCGCGCTTGGTCCCCCCGGGGTGTAGCTGCAAAGAATGATTTCATCGACCTTTTGCGTCTTCATGACGGCGGCAAGACGCGTGATCTGCGAGGCGATGGAAGGATCGGCGTTCTTGAACGTGTCCTTACCGACAATCTTGCCGCCCTTGAGCGGGAACATCCATTCGAACCCGGCGCACAGCGACTTGTCGTATTCGACCGAATCATCGAGCAGGATGTAACTCGTGGTGAACTTCTTGGTATCGGCGCTGAATATCGCGAGGGCGGCGCCTTCCGATTGCGCGGTGCTCGAAGCACTGAAGGCGAGCGGGCCGACGCCGATCACCCCCATCTTGATGTCGCCCGCGCAGATCGATACCGAGATTACACCGGCGCGCTGCGCCTGAAGCGCCGCGGGCGCACCGTAATCATAGTCGCAAGACACCACGACCAGTTTCGCACCATCGCGCAAGACGGCCTGCCCCGCCTTCGCCCCCTCCGTACGGTCAGACTTCGTGTCGGCGTCCACGGTTTTGATCTTTTGCCCAAGCAGCCCGCCCTTGGCGTTCATCTGTTCGACCCAGAGCTTTGCCATCCGCGTTCCGTCGCCATCGTACGGAATCATGAATCCCGATTGCGCGACGGCAAATCCAATCGTGATCTCCTGGGCGCGGACGGGAGACGCGAGAAGCGCGAGGGAGGCAAACACGCTCCCTAAACAAAACCGTTTCGTCACAGGCAATGCTCCATGTCGGCGGTAGAGGCGGCTCGCACGGGAGGGAACATGCGCATGCGCGAGCTTTCTTCCATGTTGCAAGGCCCCTGCACGGCAAGCAAGCCCAATGCCGCGTGGCCTTCTTTAGCTGTGCTGAAACGGCCTAAGAACGCTCGATTTGGGGATTGATCAGCCGTCCGGAGCCCTTAAGATGGCTGCCAATATCCGTTGTAAAACAATGGAATGCTGGGGATCCAAGGTGTCTTCTGACTCATTGCCAGCCCGGCGCCGTCCTGGCGCCGTAAAGGAATGCCGCGCATGAGCGCCGCGGCTCCTCAGCTTGAGTCCAAAGCCGAGCAGCCGATCCAGGGCGGTCCTTCGACATTGAGGGCCGAGGATATCGGCGTGCGCTTTCAAAGCCTCGCCGCTCTCACCGATATCAATCTGACTCTCCAGCGCGGCGAAATCTTCGGCCTCATCGGCCCCAACGGTGCGGGCAAGACGACGCTGGTCAATTGTCTCACCGGATTCCAGAGGTCCAGCAGCGGGCGCGTGGTGCTGGGCGAGCGCGACACCGCCGGCTGGGGCCCGGACCATTTCCGCAAGGCCGGAATCGCGCGCACCTTCCAGGCCGGCCGTCTGTTCAAGGACATGAGCGTCATCGAGAACGTCGAGGTCGCCGGCGTCGGCATGGGACTCAGCCGCCGCGAGGCGCGCCGTCATGGACTTGCTTTGCTCACATGGCTCGGCATCGCCGATAAGGCCGAACAGACTGCCGGATCCCTCCCCTACACCGATGAACGCCGCGTAGGGATTGCCCGCGCGCTGATGTTGTCGCCGGCGTTTGTTCTGATGGATGAACCCGCCGCCGGGATGTCGGACGCCGAGTGCGAGGACTTGATGGGCCTCGTCTCCTCCATGCCCGCGCTGTATGGCTGCGGCGTCTTATTGATTGAACACAATATGAGCGTCGTCATGGCTGTGTGCGCGCGCGTGCATGTGCTCGATGGCGGGCGCAGCGTCGCCGAAGGCACATGCCAGGAGATCCAGAACAATCCGGCGGTGATCGGGGCATATCTGGGGATGGAAGCATGAGCACGCCCCTTCTCACGGTCGACGACTTGCACGTCTCCTACGGCGGCATTGCGGCGGTGCGCGGTCTCACGCTCGACGTGGCCCCAGGTGAGGTCGTTTCCATCATTGGACCGAACGGGGCAGGCAAATCGACGACGCTTGCCGCCATCTCCGGCGGCGTCATCCCGGCGCGCGGGCGCATCCGGTTTGACGGCGGCGATCTGAGTGGACGGCGCCCGGAGGAGATCGCACGCAGCGGCATCTCGCTGGTTCCAGAAGGCCGGCATGTCTTCGGGACCCTAACGGTGCGCGAGAACCTCGAGATCGGCACCTACATGCGCGCAAAACGATCGGGCGCCGCCGGCGAGATCGAGGCGATGCTTGAGATATTCCCGCGCCTCAAGGAGCGCATCAACGCACCCGCCGGACAACTTTCCGGAGGTGAACAACAGATGCTGGCCATCGCGCGCGCCGTACTCACGCGCCCGCGCCTGCTCTTGGTCGACGAACCTTCGCTCGGTCTGGCACCGATTGTCGTGGACCAAGTCTATGAAACGCTTCTCAAACTGCGCGCGCGCGACGGTCTCGCCCTACTGATCGTCGAACAGAGCTCGCATCGCATCTTGAAACATGCCGACCGGATTTACGTCCTGCGCGATGGGACCAATCAACTGACCGACCGCGCCTCAAATCTCAAGGAAGACGCCATCAAACGCGCCTACTTTGGCTTCGGCGCCGCATGATTACGCTCGCCCAGAACATCATCGACGCCCTTAGCCTTGGCAGCCTCTATGCTCTGGTTGCGCTCGGGATCGGCCTGCTGTTCGGCATCCTCCGGCTTGTGAACTTCGCCCACGGCGACTTCATCACCGTTGGAGCTTACGCCTTGATCGTGCCGTCGGCCGACGTTGCCGCACATATGTACGTCGGCGCGTGGGATCCGCTGGTGATGATCCCCGCCATCGGCCTTATCGTCGTCATTGTCGCGCTTCTGACCGACGGGCTGGTTTTCCGGCCGCTGCGCCGGGCTGCGTCGACCAGCCTGATGATCGGCTCCTTCGCGGTCAGCTACGTCATCCAAAACGGCCTGATCGTGATCTACGGGGCACGCCCCAAGGCGGTCGATCTCTGGCCGGCGCTGGGACGGCAACTCCAGCTCGGCGATCTGCGCGCACCGTTGTTGCAGGTCGTGACCATTGGCGTCACCCTCGCCCTGATGATCGCGCTTTCGCTCTTTCTGAAACGCACCCGCTACGGTGTGCAAATGCGCGCCGCCGCGGAGGACTTCCGCATGGCGCGATACCTGGGCGTGCGCGCGAACCTGGTCATCGGACTCGCCTTTGCCATCAGCGGTCTTCTAGCCGCCATCGTCTCGCTCCTATTCCTCTCGCAGACCGGGTCGCTCGCGACCAACATGGGCGTGCCGCTCGCCCTATTCGGATTCGTCGCCGTCGTGATCGGGGGCATGGGCAGCCTGGTGGGCGCGGTGCTCGGCGGCTTTGTCGTCGGGATCATCGTCACTCTGTTGCAGGCTTATCTGCCGCCGGACCTGCGCTCCTTCCGGGATGCTTTTGCCTTCGGTTTTGTTATCCTCATCCTTCTCTTGCGGCCTTCGGGGTTGATCCGCGCCAAAGCGCTGATCGAGCGAGTGTAACGATGAAACGTTTCCAAACCCCGGCCCTTCTGGTCGCCGGGCTCGCCGCCATCGTCGCGCTAGGCCATCTCATCGGCAGCGAGCAGATCAGCTTCACCCTCACCGAGATGCTGATCCGCCTCACCATCGTTGTGGGAATCTACGTCTTCGTCGGAAATTCCGGGATCATCTCCTTCGGCCATATCGGCTTCATGTGCATTGGAGCCTATGCGGCCGCCTGGGCGACGCTCGATCCCGCATGGAAACAGGTCATGCTATCGGGGCTTCCCCTGTTCCTGCAGGAGGGCACCTACCCGTTCCCGATCGCCGTTCTGGGCGCCGGGCTCTTGGCAGCGGCGGTCGCGCTCGCCTTGGGCGGGGCGATCATGCGGCTCAACGGCCTCGCCGCTTCCATCGCGACATTCGCGTTTCTTGCCATCGTCAACAGCGTCTATTCCAACTGGGATACCGTCACCGGCGGAACGAGTTCCATCGTCGGGATCCCCACAGCGGTCGGGCCTTGGGTCGCGCTGATCTTCGCCAGCCTTGCTATCGGCGCGGCCTACGCCTTCCAGCAATCGCGCTACGGGTTGATGCTGCGCGCGACCCGCGACGACGACGTGGCCGCGCGGTCTTCGGCCGTGAACACCTTCCGTGTGCGCCTCATCGCCTTCGTTTGCAGCGCCTTCCTGGTCGGCGCCGGGGGCGCGCTTTACGCTCACTTCCTGGGCGTACTAACAACGGACGCCTTCTATCTGGTGCTGTCGTTCGTCACCTTATCAATGCTGGTCGTCGGCGGGATCGGCAGCCTCACCGGCGCAGTGGCCGGTACCCTGGGCGTCACGCTGATCGTCGAGTTGCTGCGCGCCAGCGAGCGCGGGATCACCGTGGGCGGAACGGATCTCGCCCTTCCCAGCGGCAGTCAGGAGATCGGATTGGGTCTCCTGATGGCTTTGATCCTGATCTTTCGGCCGACGGGTCTCGCACGGAACCGGGAACTGCGGTTATTTTGAGCCGCAGGTTTTGTCGACGACAACCGCCCGCCCTTCATCACCCAACGCACATTGTTGATCGTGACATTGAAGTCGGCGAGAGGATTGCCTCCAACCGCCGCGCCGAGTTCGCGGGTATTCTCTCCCGCCATCGTATAGACCGCGTCGGAACCCATGCCTACCTTCACGCCCGCTTTCAGGGCGCGGCACGTGGTCTCGATATTCTTGGCGATGAACTCATGGTACGCGTCGCCGATCCCTGGGCGGCGTGATGCCCCTGGCCTTCATCATCGCCAGCGTTTCGTCATCGATATCGATGGCATGTTCGATGGTGTCGCCCCGGCGATGGCGGCGCGCTTGGCGCCTTCCGGCCCATATGACTGCACCGCGATTTTTTTTGCCCAAGGGATGGGCGATCTCAACCGCCGCCTTGATCTCCTCGACTGTGAGCGTGGCTTCTCCGGTGGGGCTTTGCGTACCTCCCGTGGAGGCGAACAGCTTGACCCAATCGGCGCCCAGCGCGATGACCTCGCGCACAGCCTTGTTGCCCCACATTGGCAGGCCGAACTATGGCCTTTTTCTTGCCCGGGCCCTGGTGTTTCCTTATCGTTACAGGAGCTAGTTGGGGGGATTGAGGTGCTGAATAGGTCGTTGTTCGCAGGTGCGGCGTTTGCCGCCCTGATGGTTCCGTTTGCGGCGCGCGCGCAACGCGCGGGCGAAAACGCGGTCACCTCAGCCGAGGACGCTTTCGGTGTCTCCATCGGCGATCAGAATGTCGGACTTTATAGCGACACCAGCGCGCGCGGGTTCAGTCCCCAACAGGCCGGCAACATTCGCCTCGACGGTCTGTACTTCGATCAGCAGTTCATGCTGAACGGCCGCATCGATACCGGCACCATCATGCGCGTCGGCCTCTCGGCGCAGTCTTATCCCTTCCCCGCGCCGACCGGCATCGCCGATATCCAGATGCGCCGTCCGGGAGACACATTCGCGGGAAGCCTCAGCTTGCAGTACGGGCCCTACGGAAATGCGCAAGTCGAAGCGGACGTCTCGACGCCGATCATCAAGGATCGCCTCGGCGCCATCGCAAGCCTGGCGCTTGCCCGCAACAAGTATGACTGGCGCGCCACCTACGACAATATTGTCTCCTCAGCGGCCGTGAACTGGACACCGAGCGATAAGGTCAATGTGCTGGGCTTCTTCCATAGCCTGAACGGCATAGACGGCGAGGCACAGCCATTCATGTTCACGGCAGGCGCTTTCACGCCGCCTAAGTATGACCGCTCGGTGTACTTCGGTCAGGAGTGGGCGTCGCGCAACCGCAACGCCCGCAACTTCGGCGGTATCGTGCTCGCGGAGCCCGTCGACGGCTGGCGCCTGCGCGCGGGATTGTTCAGGTCGGTGAATGACCTGAAGGACGAATACATCATGTTCTTCCGTAACGTACAGCCGGATGGAAACGCGCTTCTCGACATCACCCGCAGCCAGCCGCAGTACGCGGCGTCCACCTCAGGCGAAGTGCGCCTGTCGCGCTCATTCATCGAAGGCGAGCGCCAGCACACGTTTCACGTGGCGGTGAAAAGTCGCGATGTCCACCGTGACTTCGGCGGCAGCGATACGCGCTCCTTCGGCGCGGCGCGCATCGGCGTGATCAGTCCGGTCCCTGAGCCGGTTTATAATCTGTCCGCCGCCAGCCGCGACGACGTCTTCCAGACGACGCCGGGCATTTCCTACGTCGGCCAATGGCGCAATGTCGGTGAACTGAGCCTCGGGGCGCAAAAGACGTTCTACGACCGTAAAGTCAATCAACCGGGCTTGCCGGAAGCACGAACGAAAAGCCGCCCTTGGCTCTACAACGCGACGCTGGCGATCAACGCGACGCCGGAGCTGGCTTTTTACGCCGGCTACACGCGCGGCCTTGAAGAATCCGGGATCGCGCCTGAAAACGCGATCAACCGCGGCGAGGCCTTGCCCGCCAGCCTGACCGAGCAGATGGATGCGGGCGTGCGTTATCGCATCACTCCGCGCCTTACGATGATCGCGGGCGTGTTCGAAGTGAAAAAGCCGTTCTTCGAGCGCGACGCCGCGAATCTGTTCACCGACGTCGGCGATGTCAGTCATCGCGGCGCGGAGTTCTCGCTGTCGGGTCAACCGCTCCCGGGCCTCACCGTGGTCGCCGGCGCCATGTTGTTGAAAGCGCGCATCGAGGGTAACCAGGCCACGGCCGGCGTGATCGGCCCCGTGCCGGTGGGCCGACCCTCCAGGAATATCCGCCTGAATGTCCAATATGGGCCGAAGGAATGGAATGGATTGGCCCTGACGGGAGCGATCGTGCAGGACGGCCCTGTGTACGCCAACCGCGCGAACACACTGGAACTGCCTTCCATCACGACATTGGACCTCGGGGCGCGCTATAACTTCAAACTCATGGATAACGCCGCCTCGGCGCGCGTCCAGGTCATGAACGTGCTGAACGATTGGTCGTGGACGGCGTCAACGTCAGGCGCTTTCGTGCCGAACAAGGCGCGCCGCGTGCAGGTGAATTTGGTTTCGGACTTTTAGGGAGAAGAGACATGCGTATTTCGATGATCGTGGCCGCGGCGGTGCTCGCCGTGACCGGCGTTCAAGCGGCCGAGGAAGCGCCGACGCCGGCGACGATGCAAATGAGCACGACGTCGTTCACTGACGGCGGCGACGCGCCGGAAAAGCACACCTGCCTTTCGAAGAGTCCCGTCTCGCCGGGCTTCACCTGGATCGATCCGCCGACCAGCACCGTCAGCTACACGTTGATGTTCCACGTGCCGGATGTACATCCGAACAAGGGCAAGGACGACAGCTTCCATTGGGCGGTCTGGAACATCCCGGGGACGGCGCGTTCGCTGCCCGAGGGCATCCCGGCGAAGACGCCGCTCGCCGACGGTTCGCAGCAGACGCAGCACGACGGTCATATCGGCTACTCGCCGATGTGCGGCCGCCCGGGCAAGAAGCTGCACTACATGTTCGAGCTCTTCGCGCTCGACATCAAACTCGACTTGCCGCCGACGGCGGGCCGCGACGAAATCCTGAAGGCCATGGACGGCCATATCGTCGGCAAGAATATGTACATTGGCCGCTTCAGCAAACCCGGCAAGCTGGCCCCGGTGGCGGCGAGCTCGTTCTAGGCTTCTCTGTCATCCCGCGATCCGCCTCAGCCGCTTCACAGCTTCCGCGGATCGCGGGGAATGATAACCGGAGGGGAACGATACCTCTGGTGGGTCGTTTCATATCGAGTTCTCAGCTGATTTTCCCATGCCCCGTAGATCCAAGATCGCCACCGAAGTCATTCCCAAGCTCGAAAAGGGCTTGAAAAAGGAACGTACCAACATCGATCCGGTGATCGATGGAGAGGAACTGGCGCTGACAAGGTTCCTGCGGAAGTCAGGCGTTGAATCCGAGACGCATTCCAAACCGGCGCTCGCGAAGTTGATTGTCGAGTTTTTGAGGCATCGCAAGCGCCACTAAGGACAAAACAAAAGGCCCGGTCTTCACCGGGCCTTTTGAGTCATAGAGCAAGGTGGCTCCCGGCCATCGCCGGGGAGGACCCTCCGGGTGTCACTTCACCGTCTGCGGCTCTTTAGCGCCGTCGCCCTCGACGTCACCGTCAAGCTCGTCGTCTTCGCCTTCCTTCTTCGGCGCCGCTTTGGACGGCGTGATGGTAAAGGAGGGCTTGTCGTCGACGATATCGACGCGTACGTGGCCACCGGTGATGAGATCGCCGAACAGGAGGTGATCGGCGAGCGGCTTCTTGATCTCCTGCTGGATCACGCGGCCCAAAGGACGCGCGCCCATCCGGTTGTCGTAGCCGCGCTTGGCGAGCCACAGCTTGGCTTCGATCGTGAGTTCGATGGTGACGTTGCGGTCCGAAAGCTGGCCTTCGAGCTGCATCACGAACTTGTCCACGACCTTGTTGATCACTTCCGGCGACAGGTTCGCGAAAGTGATGATCGCATCCAGACGGTTGCGGAATTCCGGCGTAAACATCCGTTCGATAGCTTCCTGATCTTCGCCCACGCGGTTCTCGCGTTCGAAGCCGATAGCATTCTTAGCGAGCTCCGACGCGCCGGCGTTGGTTGTCATAATCAGGATCACGTTGCGGAAGTTGACGCTCTTTCCGTTGTGGTCCGTGAGCTTGCCGTGGTCCATCACCTGCAACAGGATGTTGTACAGATCCGGGTGCGCCTTCTCGATTTCGTCGAGCAGCAGCACGCAGTGCGGATGCTGATCGACGGCATCTGTCAGAAGGCCGCCCTGGTCGAAACCGACGTAGCCCGGCGGCGCGCCGATCAGGCGCGAAACCGAGTGCCGTTCCATGTATTCGGACATATCGAAGCGGTGCAACTCGATGCCGAGCGAAGCGGCGAGCTGACGTGCGACTTCGGTCTTACCAACGCCCGTGGGCCCGGCAAACAGGTACGAGCCGATCGGCTTCTCCGGTTCTCGCAGGCCGGCGCGCGCCAATTTGATGGCGCTCGAGAGCGCGGTGATCGCGTTATCCTGACCGAACACCATGGTCTTGAGGTCGCGTTCCAAGTTTTGCAGCGACTTCTTATCGTCGCGCGAGACGCTCTTGGGAGGAACGCGGGCAATTTTGGCCACCACGTCTTCGACGTCCTTCACCGAGACCACCTTGCGGCGCTTGTTCTCGGGCAGAAGCATGCGCGAGGCGCCCACTTCATCAATGACGTCGATCGCCTTGTCCGGCAGCTTGCGGTCGTGGATGTATTTCGCGGCCAGTTCCACCGCCGTGCGGATCGCTTCGGAGGTGTAACGGACCTTGTGATGTTCCTCGTAATAAGGCTTGAGGCCCTTCAGTATCTTGATCGTGTCCTCGATCGTCGGTTCGGTGACATCGACCTTCTGGAAGCGGCGCACGAGCGCGCGGTCCTTTTCGAAATACGTGCGGTATTCCTTATAGGTCGTCGAGCCCATGCAGCGCAGGCTGCCCGAGGCGAGCGCCGGCTTAAGAAGGTTTGACGCATCCATCGCCCCACCCGAGGTGGCGCCGGCGCCGATGACCGTGTGGATCTCATCGATGAACAGGATCGCGCCCTTGGTGGCCTCTAATTCGGAGACCACGGCCTTCAAACGTTCCTCGAAGTCGCCGCGATAGCGTGTGCCCGCCAACAAAGACCCCATGTCGAGCGCGAAGATGATCGCGTCGTGCAGGACTTCGGGTACTTCCTTATTGATGATGCGGCGCGCGAGGCCCTCGGCGATCGCCGTCTTGCCGACGCCAGAATCACCCACATACAGCGGATTGTTCTTGGTGCGGCGGCACAGGATTTGGATCGTGCGCTCGATTTCCTTGTCGCGGCCGATCAGAGGATCGATCTTGCCGGCGCGCGCTTTTTCATTGAGGTCCACGCAATACGCCGACAGCGCCTCGCGGCCCTTCTTCACGACTTCTTCCGAGCGCGCTTCTTGATCGGCGCCGCCGACTGGCTTGCGTTCCGCCGTACCGCCGGAGGCGGCACGCTTGGCAATGCCGTGCGAGATGTAATTGACGGCGTCGAGGCGCGTCATGTCCTGCGTCTGCAGGAAGTATACCGCATGGCTCTCACGTTCGGAGAACAGGGCCACAAGCACGTTGGCGCCGGTGACTTCTTCGCGGCCCGACGATTGAACGTGGATCGCGGCGCGTTGGACGACGCGTTGGAAGCCATTGGTGGGTTTGGGGTCTTCGCCCAGCGGCGAGACGAGCTCGGTGAGTTCGTCGTTCAAGAAATCGCGGACGGTGTTGCGCAACTGATCGATATCGACGTTGCAGGCCCGCATCACAGCGACGGCGTCGACGTCTTCGCATAAGGCCATCAGAAGGTGTTCGAGGGTCGCGTACTCATGTCTGCGTTCTGCAGCTGCCGCAAGCGCGGCGTGGAGGGTTTTTTCCAGGTTCTGCGATAACATCGACAACGACGTGCTTCCTTTTCAACAAAGAGCGCTTTCCCCCTACATAGGTCGGCACTCACACTACTTCAGCCCCCCGCTACTCCTTCTCGAGCGTACATTGCAGCGGATGCTGGTTCTTACGCGCCAATTCCATGGTCTGATTGACTTTGGTCTCGGCGACCTCGAATGTGAACACGCCGCAAACGCCTACGCCCTTCTGGTGGACGTGCAGCATGATCCTGGTCGCTTCCTCGGCAGTCTTGCTGAAGTAACGTTCCAACACATGGACGACGAATTCCATCGGTGTGTAGTCGTCATTCAGCATCAAAACTTTGTACATAGAAGGCTTTTTGACCTTCGGACGCGGCTTGACGACGACGTTCGTGGTCGTGCGCCCATCACCGCCGCCATTGCGGCGGTCGTCGCCGTTGTCGCCGGCGAGCACGGTTTCAAAACCGGAGGCCGAGGCCCCGGGGGCGGAAAGTGGCGCGAATTCAGTCATTTTAACCAAGGTGAACATCCGGTCCCAGCATCACTCAAGAATAGCAAACGAGACATTAAATATGGCGCAAAAATCCGTGTGCCAGGGTGACCGCCGCTACGCCTGGCAAGCGCCTTTGCCATAACGTCGACGGAGGACCACCCGGTCCCAACCAAAGGCGAATTTAGCAGGAACACGCCCTACACCGTGACGTTGTGCCCTTGTGCCCGTCCCGCGAGGAGCCGGGCACTTGTTCGCAACGAAGTAGAAATCTGGTTCGATTCAATGAGATGGCTTGCCAGCCCGAGTCGTTTTTCGTATCCTTTGCGCACGCTGGTAAGGCTGGAATTAACCCCTGCGCCCGTAGAATGGCGGTCGGCGAGAAGATTGGACGCCGGGTCCCACCGTGAATTTACCCACAGGTGGGCGAAGTTTGGGGTCGTGTTTAAATTTTGGGTTGGGAGAAAAGGATGGCGTTTCGCGCAGGATTAGTACGTTTCGCGGCCATCGCGATGCTAGTTGTTGCTCCTTCGCTGGCGCAAGCCGCGAAGTCGCCAAAGGCGTCTGCTTCGCCGGTGACCGGCCGCTACGCCACGATCGTCATGGAAGCCGGCACGAACCGCGTCCTGTACGCCACCGACCCCGACGAATTGCGTCATCCCGCCTCGATGACCAAGATGATGACCCTCCTCATGCTGTTCGAAGCCATGGACCGTGGCGAAGTGACCATGGATACACGCATGAAGGTGTCTAAATTTGCCGCCACCCGGCCGCCGACGAAGCTGATGGTGAAGGCCCGCTCGACCGTCCGCGTCGAGGACGCGATCAACGCCCTCGTCATCCTGTCCGCCAACGACATCGCCACCGTAGTCGCCGAACACCTGGGCGGCACGGAAGGCAAGTTCGGTCAGATGATGACCGCGCGCGCCCGTGAACTCGGCATGAGCAACACTGTTTTCCGCAATGCCTCGGGCCTTCCCGATCCGCGGCAGGTTTCGACCGCGCGCGACATGGCCACTCTTTCGCTGGCGCTGATCGACAAGTTCCCCCAGCATTATGCGGTTTTCTCGAAGGATCAGTTTACCTTCAACGGCTACACTTATCGCACCCACAACCGCCTGCTGGCCGCCTATGAAGGCGCCGATGGTCTCAAGACCGGCTTCATCAACACCTCGGGCTTCAATCTTTCCGCTTCGGCCAAGCGCGACGGCCACCGCATTGTCGCCGTGACTTTTGGCGGCCCTACCGCCGCCGCCCGCGACCGTCACGTAGCAGACCTTCTCGACCGCGGCTTCGCACTGCTTGCGAACCAGCCCGAAACGACCGTCGCAACAGCCCGCATCTATAACTACGAAGAAAACTTCAAAAAGCCGGCGCAGCCGATCATGGTGGCCCGCGCCGGCACCAAGACCGCAAAGAAGGGCAAGACCCGTGCCTCTGAAACCGCCATCGGCGACGTGAATGAGCCGGCCAGCACGCTTTCCGCCGCGATTCCCGCCGCCGCTAAAGGTATGTGGGCGATCCAGGTGGGCGCTTTCTCCAACCGCGCCACGGCCGAAACCCAAGCTCGCGCCGCCGAACTGAAGCTGAAGCCGGATTACGCCAGCGCCTCCGCCATCGTTCAGGCGGGCAAGAGCAGAGGCAAGACCATCTACCGCGCCCGCATCGTTGGCCTGCCGAAGTCCGATCTGATCCGCGCCTGCGCCATCGCCGCTCCGAAGGCTAAGAATGCGTGCCAAGCGATCTCGCCGGAAACCGCGGCCGCCCAGGTGGCTTCCCGCTAAGCCCGGTTCCAGGCCCGACACCGCAAACGCCCCGCCAAAAACGGGGCGTTTTGCTTTTTTCGGCCTGTAATTACTAGGTTTTTCCAAAGCACGTTGAGAAATGCCCCGATTGCTGCTATATTAGGAGCCATCGAGTTTCTGCCTGCCTGGTCGCGGGCCCTCCTGGGGCCAACTCCAAGACAACGCTGGATTCGTATCGCGGTTGTTCGATTGTCGTGCCGCCGCACGCGCATACATGCGCTTTCTGAGGAGATAAAAATGGCTCAAGGTACTGTTAAGTGGTTCAATGCCCAGAAGGGCTTCGGTTTCATCCAGCCGTCGAACGGCGGTAAAGATGTGTTCGTGCACATCAGCGCCGTGGAACGCGCCGGTCTCGGCACGCTCAACGAAGGTCAGAGCATCAGCTATGACGTCGTGAACGAGCGTGGCAAGGACGCCGCCGCGAACCTCAAAGTCGGCTAAATCTTTTAAGCTGCGGGAGACGGCCTCGCTTAACGCGAGGCCGTTTTCTTTTTCCGGGGGGCCTAACGAGCGAGCGAACGAGACTTTCATTTCACTTACAGGAGCACGACGAATGGCCAACGGAGTTTTCAAGAGCGGCGATAGCGTGGTTTATCCGGGCCATGGCGTAGGTACGGTTGGTGATACCAAGACGGAGACGGTGGGCAACCAGGCCATCGACTTCCTTATGGTGCGTTTCGAGACGGGCATGACGGTGCGCATCCCCACCGGCAACATCAAGAAGTGCGGCTTGCGGCGCGTATCGACGCGCCAAGTGATGCGCGATGTGTTCGGAGTGCTGAGCAAAGGCGCTCCCGCAACACGCAAGAAGGCGATGTGGCGCCACCGTGCTTTGGAATACGCCGCCAAGATGAAGACAGGAGATGCGGTCGCCATCGCCGAGATCGTGCGGGATCTTCACCGCGCGCCGGGCGAGGGTGAATCCTCGTTCAGCGAGAAGGCTATTTACCAGCAGGCCTGGGATCACCTGATCCCGGAGATCGCCGCGGTGCAGGAAACGGACAAGGAGTCCGCCGCGAAGAAAGTCGTGAGCCTGTTGGAAGCGGCCTAACCCGCAACCTCTAAGCTTTCCAGGAAACGCCCCGCCCAAAGCGGGGCGTTTTGCTTTTGGGGCCAGCGCTCATGCGTCGCGGCTACGCGATGAGCTCTGTACGACCCGGGCCGTGAACTGACCTTCGCCCGTAACGACCGATAGGCGAACTCTTTCATGCCGAGCGCCGCAGCGCCGGAACTCGGCCGGTATGCACTGCGTTTCATGTGCTCCTCTTTCTTTCCAGGCCGTTCTCGTTTCAACACGCTAATGCCCCCTTGCCTTTCCCTGCGTCGCCCCCTCCCCGCCGCCGTTCAACGGACCACACCGTGAATTGGCCTGCGCGGCTGTGGATCGTGCGGCACGGGGAGAGCGCCGGGAATGTCGCCTACACAGAGGCCGAAGCGGCCGGTGCGGCACGCATCGCGATTCCAGGCCGTGATGTCGACGTGCCCTTGAGCGAGCGCGGCGCGCGCCAGGCCAGCGCGGTGGGAGCGTGGTTCGCGGACCAAGACGCCAACCTACAGCCGCAAGTGATCCTCGCCTCACCCTACGCGCGCGCGCGGAACACCGCCGAGCTGATCCGCGCGAAGTTGCGTCCGGAGTTGCGCGACAAGCCGCTGATCTTCGATGAGCGGCTGCGCGAGCGCGAGCTGGGCCTTTTGGATGCGTTCACCGTGCACGGCATCAGGGCCATGTACCCCGAACAGGCGGAGCGCCGCGAGGTGCTGGGCAAGTTCTACTACCGGCCACCCTCGGGTGAGAGCTGGTGCGATGTGATCCTGCGGCTGCGCAGCGCGCTCGATACCATATCGCTCCACTACGCCGGTCAGCGTGTGCTGATCGTGACTCATCAGATGGTGGTGCTCTGCTTCCGCTATCTGATCGAAAACCTGGATGAAAGCACGGTGCTGACGATCGACCGCACCGCCGATGTCGCGAACTGCGCCATCACTGAGTATGAGGCGCGGCAGAAAGGCGACGGCGAATGCCTCGCGCTGACGCGCTACAATTTCATCGATCCCCTGGAGCACGCAAACGCGCCGATCACGCGCGCGCCAAGCAAGGGCGGGCTGAAAGCGTGATGGCGCACCCCGGAGAAGCCGCCACGCCACTCACGGCCGCGGTGCTGCGCAAATATGCCCTGCCCCGCCTCGACAAGGGCGCGGACAAGGAGATGCGCGGCCCCGTGCTCGTGATCGGGAGTTCGCGGACCGTACCCGGCGCGGCCCTGTTGACCGGCGTCGCCGCGCTGCGGGCGGGCGCGGGGAAACTCCTGATCGCCGCGCCCCGCAGCCTTGCGATGGAACTTGGACTGGCGGCTCCTGAAAGCGGGATCATTCCTCTGGTGGAGACAAATAGCGGCGATCCACGAGCGGGTTCGGCGTTGCGGCACGGCCTCGCCAATGCCGCCGCGGCGGTCGTAGGACCGGGCCTGTTGGCGTTAGGCGGTGGCGGCGCGCTGGCGCGCGCGGTGCTCAATTTGCCCTGCTCCGGTCCGCTGATCCTGGATGCAGGCGCGCTGCAGGCTGTGCGGCCAAACGCGAAACTCCCACGGCGCGGCCCGGCCGTGATCCTGACGCCGAATTACCGGGAGATGGCGGAGCTTACGCGAATGCCCCTCACAAGGCTGGAGGCCGACCCGTTGAAGGTCGCGCGCGCCGTCGCACGGACGACCGGCGCTTTCGTCATCCTCAAGAGTGAGATCACGCATGTCGTCACTCCCGCCGGCGCGGCGTGGGTGCATGTTCGGGGCATGCCTGGACTGGCAACGTCCGGATCGGGAGATGTCCTTGCAGGCGTGATCGCGGGGCTCGCGGCACGGTGCGGGGATGCGCTGACCGCTTGTCTATGGGGCGTGGCGGCGCACGCTAGGGCGGGAGCGCGATTAAGCCGAAGGATTGGAGCAATAGGTTTCTTGGCGCGGGAGCTGCTGGAAGAGATTCCAGGAGCGCTACGCAAGGCCTAGGCGCTTCGCACGCTCCCTAAAGGCGCGTTCCCCGCCTTCCAAGATATCGCAGACGGACTCGCGCAACTCGTCCAGGCTTCCGCTGCGGTACGTGATCGGCGGCAGCCCCTCGCCTGTGTTGCCGCCGATATCGGCGACGATGACTTGATCGGCATCGGTGTTGATGACGAGGTTGGCGTTGTGGGTGACGAGGATCACCTGCCGCTTTTGTTTGGCGGCGGCGAACAGCCCGACGAGTTCATCGTAGACGGACTTCGGATCGAGGTTCTCTTCCGGCTGGTCGATGATAAGCGGGCGGTCGTCGTCTTCGTCGAAGGAGAGGTAGAGAAGCAAAAGGACGATACCGCGGGTGCCCGGTGAGAGATGGCGGATATCGACGCCATCGTAGGCGACGGTATAGCGCACCGCGATATGATCCGTGGCCGTGAGCCAGGCAATGAAACGCTGGGCCCAGTCGCGATGTTCGCCGCTGGCGGGATCCGTGAAGGGCGCGTGGTCGATCAAACTGTCGAGGTGCGCTTCACGGAAATCCGTCATGGCGGCCGAGATGGTTTCGGTATTGCCCGTTTCCCAGGCCTCCTTCAATGGGGCGGCGGCGCGCGACAGGGCGCCGGGCGCCGAGAAAGCGCCCGGGCGGCGCAGGTCCAGGAGATCCTCGCCCGCGCGTACCCACCGTGCGAGATCGGCCGTGCGCTTGACCGTGAAGGAGAGTTTGCGCACGGAGCCGCTCGCGCCTGCGATCCGCGCCGCGATAGGCGCGTAGAGTTCGGTCAGCGTATCCTCTTCCGCCTTGAGAGCTTGAAAAACCCGCTGGTAGGCCGCCCCGCGTTCGGCCTGGAGTTCGGCCAGACGCGCTCCCGCGCCATCGGCGTCTTCGCGGCGCGCCTTGAGCTGGGCGAGCAGGTCGTTCTCGGCGACGATGCGCCGCGACAGCGTTGTGAACATCTCCGACGTCTGGCGATCGAGGCTGACGCGCTGGCCGAGGCGCGCGATCTCGGCCTCCAGGATTGCGAGCGGCACCTTCTCGAGCTCCATGGTGGGGTGAATGAGTTCGATGTCCGGGTTTAACTGGGTTCCTGGGGGAGCGCTCGCGCCGATCGGCGGCCGGCCGCGCCAGCTGGCCGCGCTGCGCTGCGCGCGTGCGATCTGTTCGGCCAGCAGCCGCTCGACCGGTCCGGTGTAGTCGAGCCGGAAAGACGCCCAGGCATCGCCCTTGATACCAGTCCCCGCGTAACGGCGCTGAAGCGCCTGAAATGCCTCGACCGCCTGCTGGCCGCGGAAGCGCTCCACCTCCTCCTTCAGCGCAAGAAGCTGTTGCTCCTGCAAAGTGAAGAAGCGTACGAAGCTACGCACACGTTCAGCGGCCTGGGTGAGAGCGGTCAGCCGGGCCACGTTGTCGGCGCCTTTGTGACCCGCGAGTTTATCGCGGTCCGCGACCAAACGCGCGGCAAGCGCGGTCTTTTCGGCGATTTGCATCTGCAGCGCCGGAAGCTGCGCGCGCTTCTGGCTTTCACCTGCAATACGCGCGGATAAGGCGACGAGCACGGCTTCCTCGCGGGCGCGCGCGTCACGATGACGGCCGGCCCGCTGGGTGAGAAGCTCCTGAAAGTCGATGGCGCCGTGACGCTCCGTCACATCATGGGATTCAAATACGATCCGTTCGATCTCGTGCAAAAGCCCGCTGGTGACGCCGTCTGAGGCACACAGCTCCTCGACGAATTGCTGCGAAAGGTAGCGCGCGCGAGGACCAAGCCGGCGTTCATGGTTTGAGATGAGCGCACGCGCGAGCGTCTCCCCACCGGTCCAGGTCAAAGAGACGGCTGCTTCTTTCAGGAAGGGTTGCGCGCGGTAAAGGAAGGCCCGCGTGTTGACGCCAGACGGAATGGCGTCACAGCCGGCGGCGATCATCTCAGCAAGCGCGGTCTTGCCCGAGCCCCGCGCGCCGATAATGGTTATGAGCCCGGATCGGAGCCCAAGATGCGGCGTGCGCAACCAACGCGCATTTGTAACGGAAATGGCGGCTAGCGTTTGACTCGGGTGAAGAGGATTTTGATCCATTCCTAGGTCCATGCGCCGCCATTCGTCAAAGGCGGCGCGGGAGAGAAGAGGGTCCGAGCCGCGGGTCATAAGGTCCTATTTGCCCGGGTAAATATGGTGACGTCAGGGCAACGGCGGGCGTGGCTTTTGATTTTACTAAAAGGAAATGAGACACTTGTTCGTGGAAAAACAGTGCGGAAACTCACGTTATGTTTTTGCCGGACCGGAGAGCATTGACGATGCGCGCATCATTCGTTTTAGGAATCGCGTTACTTGCGGGCGGCCCAGCCATGGCGGCCGAACCCCTGGATGTGGCAGCCGCTAAGGCCGTTATCGCCCGCACGCTGGCCGCGGACTATCCGCGTCTCGATGCGCTTTACAAAGATCTCCACGCGCATCCAGAACTCGGGATGACGGAAACACGCACGGCGGGGAAACTCGCGGCCGAGATGCGCGCGGCCGGCTTCGACGTCACCGAAGGCATAGGCAAGACCGGCATTGTTGCGATGTACCGGAACGGACCAGGTCCGCTCGTCATGGTGCGTACCGATATGGACGCTCTGCCCATGGAAGAGAAGACCGGTCTTCCCTACGCCAGCAAAACGAAGCAAATTTGGAATGGGAAAGAGACTTTCACGGCGCATAGTTGCGGACACGACATCCACATGGCCTCGTGGGTGGGCGCCGCCCGCGCCTTGGTAGCGCTCAAATCTCAATGGACAGGCACGTTGATGTTCATCGGCCAGCCCGCCGAAGAAAGCGCCGGCGGCCCCGAGGATATGATCAAGGACAAGCTGTTCGAACGTTTCGGCAAGCCCGACATGGGCTTTGTGCTGCACGTGGGCCCCGACCCCGCCGGACATGTGAGTTACAAGCCCGGCGTGCTGACATCGAATTCGGATTCCATCGCGATCCAGTTCATCGGCCGCGGCGGACATGGCTCGATGCCGAGCGCTGCGATCGATCCGGTTGTCATGGCGGCGCGCTTTATCCTGGACGTCCAAACCGTGGTGAGCCGCGAGAAACCGGCAGGCGAATTCGGGGTGATCACCATTGGCGCCGTCGAGGGCGGAAGCGCGGGTAATATCATCCCGGACCGGGTTTCCTTACGCGGCACCATCCGTTCCTATTCACCCGAAGTGCGCAAGCTGCTGGCCGACGGCGTCCATCGCACGGCCGCTGCGGTGGCGATGATGGCGGGCGCGCCAGAACCCGAAATCCGAATCACCACCGGCGGCACCGCCGTTGTGAATGATGCGAAGCTCGCCGAACGCACGGGTGCGGTGTTCCAGGCGGCCTTCGGCGAGAATGCGATCCGCAACGACGAGCCGGGATCGGCAAGCGAGGACTATTCCGTGTTCGTGCTGGCCGGCATCCCTTCCATGTATTTCGGTATCGGGGGATCGGATCCGGTCAAGGTCAAGGAAGCCAAGGAAAAGGGCATTGAGATGCCGTTCAACCACTCTCCGCAGTTCGCGCCCGTCCCCGCGCCGACCATAAAGACCGGCGTCGAAGCCATGACGCTGGCGGTAATGAATGTGATGCAGAAGTAGACCGCTTTGCTTTCCCTGCGGGAAATGAGACACTTTTTACCGGGGGAACACCGATGAACAAGCTTGCCAACCTGGCGGCCGCGATTGCGGTCCTTTCACATGCGGCTCTAGCCGCCGAAACGCCCGCGCCACGCTGCCTCGGCGCCATCAGCTCGTGCATCAAAATCCAGGGCTCCTTGAGCATGGAGACCAACGTCGGGTTCGTGCTCGATATCGAAGGCTCGCGCTCCTTCGTCATGAGCCGTCATCCGCCGCCGCGCGCTATCAGCGAGATCATAGGCCTCGACCTCAGCGCCAAAATCGACGGCGTCTACACTGTCTGCCCGATGCGCCACGACATCAACCAATTCGGTCACCGGCATATCTACTGCATGGAAAACTTCGAAAATCTGGTGGTGACGCCGAGCGGCTCGGCGAAGCCCGCGCTGTGCAAGACGTACACATGCAAAAGGTAAAAGCCCTTCTCGCCGCGCTCGCATTGACGGCGATGAGCACGCCCACCCTCGCCCACGACGCCATGATGCTGTCGCTACGTAACCTCAAGCCCAACCCCGGCGAGGGCGTCGCCTGGTTCCAGATCGAGATGGATGAACCGGCGGCGATTACGTACCGCTGTCAGAACATTCCGTTCTGGACCATCAACACAGCGCAGATCGAATTGGAGGGACACAAGGTCATTCTGGAAGGCTGGACCGACAGCCAAGCCGCGCGCATCGGCGCGAATCAGCTCGACCGTTTGAACAATCTCCTGTTCCTGATGCGGTTCGAGGATGAGCCCTTCCCTTTGAAGCTGACGGGGCGCATCCAATATTGGCGGCGCGACGACAAGGGCCTCATCCAAATCCGCGAGGAAGAGCTGAAGCCCGACCAAATCGCCCTTGAACCCCGGCTGACGTGTCCACCGCAGCCGTAAGCGGCCGCATCACGCGCGTTATGTCAAATCCCGGACCGTGATTTTGATCGGCTTGGCGCTGTTGGCCGTGCGCTGATAGATGGTGCGCGCGGCCTCCTGGAACCATTCGCGGTTCCGGTCGTAGATCTTGAATTTCTGCTGCGGGGTCAGCTCTTTCGTCGATTCAGCCGCGCGTTTGAGCGCGGCATTCTCGATCAGGAAGCGGATGCGTGCACCGTCGTCCGCGCCCACGAACTGGAGATCGTTTCCGACCAAAGTGACGCTGGCGCCGACCTCAAATCGAAGCACCATATTCAGGCGCCGGACTTAGTGCCCTACGCTTTCCGTCGGCAGATCTAGGCCGCTTGCCTTAAGCTGCCCGGCGAGTTCGGCTTTCAGCATCTCCAACGCGCTGTCGCTCGCCGCCTCGGCGCGCGCGACCAGCACAGCCTGGGTGTTCGACGCCCGCAGCAGCCACCAGCCGCCGTTCGAATTCACACGCACGCCGTCGATGTCGGAGACATTCGCGCCGGACTTCTGGAGCCGCGCCCTTACTTCATCGATGACAGCGAACTTTCGGGTGTCGTCGCAGGGGAAACGCAGCTCCGGCGTGTTCATCATGATCGGCATCGCGTCGTAGCGCTTGGCGAGATCGAATTTTCCGTCCCCGGCCATGATCGAGAGAAAGCGCACGGCGGCATACACGGCATCGTCGAAGCCGTAGTACTTGTCCGCGAAGAAGATGTGCCCGCTCATTTCACCGGCCAGCGGCGCCTTGGTTTCGGCCATCTTGTTCTTAATCAGAGAATGGCCGGTTTTCCACATGAGAGGTTTGCCGCCCATGCGTCCCACTTCGTCGAACAGCGCCTGGCTGGCCTTCACATCGGCAATGATCGGCGCGCCGGGTAAATCATTCAGGACGTCCTCGGCGAGCACCTGCAGGATCTGATCGCCCCACAGGATGCGGCCCTTGCCGTCCACGACGCCAATGCGATCGGCGTCGCCGTCAAAGGCGAAACCGACGTCAGCCTTCTGTTTGGCGACTTCGGCGATCAGTTGCTCGAGGTTCTTGGGCACCGTCGGGTCAGGATGATGCGCCGGGAAAGTCCCATCGATCACGCCGTTCAGCACGATGTGCGTACCGGGAAGCTTTTTCACGAGCGCCGTGATCACTTCGCCGCCGGCGCCGTTGCCCGGGTCCCACACGGCCGTGAGTTCCCGCGTACCTTTGAAGTCTTTCAGAAGGCGGTTGATATAGTCGTCGAACACCGGGGTGTCGGTGACCGTACCGTCCGCGCCGTCGGTTTCACCGCGGCCAGCCATCTCGCCAAGCCTCTTGATGTCGGCGCCGAAGAACGGCTTCTTGTTGAGCATCATCTTGAAGCCATTGTGGGTCGGCGGATTGTGCGACCCGGTCACCATGATGCCCCCGTCCGCGCCGCGCTCCATGGTCGCGAAGTAGAGCATCGGTGTCGGACCGCGGCCGACGCGTTCCACGTCGACCCCAGCCGAACGCAAGCCTTCGACAAGCGCGGCCTCCATCCCTGGAGAACTCACACGGCCGTCGTAACCTACACAGACACGCTTTCCACCGGAGCGCTTAACGAGCGTTCCGAAAACTTTCCCCACAGCCATGGCGTCCGCTTCGGAGAGCGTTTCACCGACAATGCCGCGAATGTCGTATTCCCGAAGAACGGTGGGATGGAAAGCGTGTTTGAAGGTCATGGGCGTGCAGTACTCACGTTGATGTCCGAGGAAGCGGCCTTGCTTTGCGTTACAGGCCCCGTGCCGAGGCCAGTCGCGGCCTTTAGGGCCGTAAGCGGGTCGGAGCCAACATTAGGGTTTTGAACGGTGATCGCCTCCGGCGAGGCCGGCATTTCCTGCGGGCGGCCGATACTGGTGTAGTGGAAGCCCGCGGCTTTCACATCGGCCGGGGTATACACGTTACGCAGATCGATGAGGACCGGCGATTTCAGCAAAGATTTGGCGCGCGGCAGATCGAGATTGCGGAACTGGTTCCACTCGGTGAGCAGCACGACCGCATCGGCGTCCTTCATGGTGTCGTAGGCGTCATTGCAGTAGACCACGTTCGGAAGCAGTTTTTTGGCTTCGTGCATGCCTTCCGGGTCATACCCGCGCACCGTCGCGCCTTGTTCTTCGAGCGCGGGAATGATCGAGAGGCTGGGAGAATCGCGCATATCGTCCGTGTTCGGCTTGAACGTCAGGCCCAGGAACGCGATGGTCTTGCCCTTCACGGATCCGCCACAAGCCGCGGCGATCTTGTCGGCCATCTTGCGCTTGCGCTTATCGTTGACGTCGACAACCGTCTCGATGATGCGCAGCGGCGCGCCGTAATCCTGCGCGGTCTTCACGAGGGCGAGGGTGTCCTTCGGGAAGCATGAACCGCCGTAACCGGGGCCGGCGTGCAGGAACTTCTTGCCGATGCGGCCGTCGAGACCGATGCCCTTGGCGACGTCGTGCACGTTGGCGCCCACCTTCTCGCACAGGTCGGCGATTTCATTGATGAAGGTGATCTTGGCCGCAAGGAACGTGTTCGCCGCGTATTTGATCAGCTCGGAGGTTTCGAGCGAAGTAAACATAATCGGCGTTTCTATCAGGTACAGCACGCGGTAGAGCTGGCGCATGACCTTCTGCGCGCGCTCACTTTCGGCACCGATGACCACCCGGTCCGGGCGCATGAAGTCGTTGATGGCCGAACCTTCACGCAGGAACTCGGGGTTCGACGCGACGTCGAATTCGAGGTCCGGGCGCGCGGCGCGGATGATGCGCTCCACCTGACGGCCGGTTCCTACGGGGACGGTCGACTTCGTCACCACGACCGCATAGCCCGTAAGATTGGCGGCGATGTCCATGGCCGCGCCATAGACGTAGGAAAGATCGGCGTGACCGTCACCGCGGCGGCTCGGCGTGCCGACGGCGATGAAAACCGCATCGGCGCCGGCGACGGCAGCTTTGATGTCGGTGGTGAAGGTCAGGCGGCCGGCGGCGGCATTATCCGCGACCAAGGTGTCGAGACCCGGTTCATAGATCGGGATCTCACCCTTCTTGAGCCGCGCGATTTTCTCGGAGTCGCGGTCCACGCAGACCACGTCAACACCGAACTCGGAAAAGCACGCCCCGGACACAAGGCCGACATAGCCAGTACCGATCACTGCGATGCGCATCTATCTCTCCTCTGGAGCAAAAAGGTCAAAAAAAACTTGCTCCCCCAAGAAGCCCCTTAAGAGTTCATGAGCCGCGCGAGCAGCGGCCTGAGACGTGGCGCGAGTTCCGGGTTCGCCAAAGCAAAAGCGACGTTTGCTTCGATGAAGCCGACCCTCGTTCCGCAGTCATATCTCTTCCCCTCGAAGCGCAGCCCGTGAAAGGGCGTGCGCGATATCGTCTTATTCAAGGCGTCGGTCAGCTGGATCTCGTTACCGGCGCCGCGCGTATGTTTGTCCAATTCGTCGAATACGGAGTGGTCCAACACATAGCGCCCGATGATCGCCAAGGTTGACGGCGCCTTCTCCGGCTGCGGCTTTTCCACCAAACCGCGAGCCGAGGCGAGCTTACCGTCGTCGGACGCGACATCTAGAATGCCGTAGCGGCTAGTTTGATCCCGCGGAACATCTTCAACCGCCACAACGTGACCGCCGACCCTGGCGTGGGCGTCGATCAGCTGTTTCATACAGGACGTCTGCGACAGAACCATGTCGTCGGGAAGGATGACCGCGAAAGGTTCGCGGCCCACCAAATCCTTGGCGCACCACACGGCGTGGCCGAGCCCCAGCGGTTCGCCTTGGAGCACCACCTTCATGTTGCCCGGGGACAAGATGGCGTCACGGACCAGCTTCAGTTCGGCGGTCTTATTCTTGGCTTCCAGCGACGCTTCGAGCGCCGCCTGGGCTGAAAAGTGCGCGGCGATGGCTTCCTTGCCCTCGGCGCTCACAAAAATGAACTCTTCGATCCCCGCCGCGCGGGCTTCCTCGACTGCATATTGGACCACCGGCTTATCGACGACCGGGATCATTTCCTTAGGGATGACTTTAGTGGCGGGAAGAAATCGAGTGCCGAGGCCGGCGACAGGCAGGACCGCCTTACGCACGCGCTGAGCCATTGATGATCCTTATCGAACAATTGCGAAAGGGGCCGGCGGGGAACCGACCGTAAGAATTTGTGACACGCCACAGGTCGGCGTGGCAATGCAACCTTTCAACTATGAAGATGTTCCCTTTAGGAGAAAATCCTTTGCCTGGTTCACCTTAGCGGCCAGATAGTCGCTCCCGCCCCGGTCTGGGTGGAGTTGGGCCATCAGCTTCCGGTAGGCGGTTTTGACTTCCTCCGGCCCCGCCCCATCCTTCAAGCCGAGAATTCGCAAAGCCTCATCCCGGCTCATGGACCCGCTCGTCGCCGGAGGGGCGCTGGGGCCTGGCCCTTGGGTCTCGCGCCAATCGGGGTGACCCCGGTCCAGGAACGCCTCAAGGAGGTTCACGGAATCCGCGTCGCTCGCGACCTCATTCAGCAATTTCATCAGATCGGCGAGCGGCATCTGGCTTAATCGCCGCCCCCGCGCGCGGCCCGCCGTGACCTCGCCGTCCATGGCCCCGGACGAAAGGTCGAGAGTCATGTTTAAGAACGCGCTGGTGACATGCGATGCATTCGCGGATCCGGGGCCGGCGCCAAAGCCCCTCCCAAAACCGAAGGAACGGAACATGCCGGTGAACTGGCGCATGGAGCTCACCATATGGAACACACGCCATGCCCAGGCGAAGAACGCCATCAGAAGGCCCATCGCAGCGCCAAGACGGCCCGTGCCGGCTAGCACCACGATGCCGAGAATCAGGACACTGGCGCCGATCCACTTGGCCGACGATTTGACCTGTTTCACATCGGCGTCGGAATACCATTTGAGCAGGAAATAGATGGCGACGACGACCGCCACGCCGAGAAGAAGCGGACCCATCAGGTTTTACCGCTCATTTGGTGAGTGATCTGCAGCGCCGCGCCGCCGGCTTTCGCGCCGTAATTCTCCAAGGCTTTCCGCCCGCCGGCCGCGAATACCGCGACGGCTTTGAGAAGGTCGCGCAGTTGCTGCGCGCTGTTCGCGTCGAAGGCGGAATAGGCGCCGCGCGTGATGCGTGCGATCTGACGGAAGACGCTGCCTGCAGGCTCGCCGCCGCCTTCGTGGAAGACAAATACCGGTACGCCTTGCAGGCCGAGCTGGCCCGCGGCATCGGCAATCGCATCCTGGGATTCTTCGACCGCGTCGCCGATGAAGACCATAGCGTTCACCTTGGCCGCCTTCGATGCGGCCAGCGCATGCCGCAGCACGCGGACGATCTGCGTATTCCCGCCTTCGACATCGACCGTGCGCATCAAACCGACGACGCGGCCCGGATCGCTGAGCCAGGGGCTCGCCCCGAAATCCATGACGCCGCGATAATAGACGAGTTGGACGTCGAGCCCGCCCACCGTCGCGGCCTCCTTGAACATATCGCTCTGGATCGCCATGGCCTGTGTCCAGCTGGGTCCGCGGCTCGCGGTCGCATCCATGGCGAAAATCAGCCGACCGTTCTTGGCGTCCGGGGCGCGCATGGGCGTCTTAGCCGCCTGATCGAGGAAGGCGGCGACGCTATTTGAGGTTGGACGCGTGGTTGGGGTCTTGTTACCGGACATAATCTTGATTTGGCATCAGGCGCTAATCAGCGATGTCTCCAGAGTATCTATAAGTCCGAGCGCAATCATCAGCGCCCGCAACTCCTGCCGGGCCGCCACATGGGACATAGCGAGAGCTCCGTCCTTTGCAAGGGCGGCGAGGTCCTCCACCGTCAATCCGTCAAGAAAAAGCTCGCGGTACACCACACGTTCGGCGATTCCATCCACCAGACGAAAACCGATGCGCCGCGCGAGCTCCGCCAAAAGCTTCGCGACAAGCTTTTTGTTACGCGCTTCCAGCTGGCCGAGACGGTTGCGCAAGACGACCCAATCTATCGAACCGCCGTCGCGTTTGGCCCGCAGCTGCTTCGCGCGCCACACGCGTTCCGCATAGTGGCTCGGGCGCACGATCGTCTGCTTCAAGGGATCGACGTCCGACATGACGTCGAGATCGATTAGGCTGTCGTTCATCGGCGTGACAATCACGTCGGCGAAGGAATGCCCGATCTGCGACAGCGTGGTATCGAAACCCGGGGTATCGACCACCACGACGTTGTGCCCACTCGTCTCCGCCATCACGCGCGGCAGCTCAATCTCGTAACCGGCTTCGTCGGCGCGTGAATTGATGGCGTGGTGCGCGGGAAGCGGAATGGGAAGCCCGGTGCGCTCCTTGTAACGCTTGCGATTGGCCACGTATTTGCTGAGCGTGCCTTGGCGCGCGTCAAGATCGACTGTCGCGACCGAAAGGCCGCGGTTCATCAGGGCCACCGCGAGATGCATGGCCAGAGTTGATTTGCCGGTTCCGCCTTTTTCATTGCCGAAAACGACGATCCGGGGCGTGGATGAGGAACGCATTCTGCCTACCAAAACTGAACGAGCGGGAATCTTAATCGCCGCGAGGTGCGGCGTCTCCCTCGATTTGCGTGCAACCGTATCCATGGACCCCGCCCGGGCGCGGAGCGCACCAATTATTTAGTAGACCTTTTGGGTCTGCGGGCGCGGGGATGAAATGCGGAGGATATGGTATGCTGGCATGATCAAGGGCGAAGGATTGAGCGTGCATGGAGAATGTCGATTGCATCGTGATCGGCGCGGGTGTCGTGGGGCTCGCCGTCGCCAGGGCGATGGCGCGTAAAGGCCGCGAGGTCATCATCCTCGAAAAGGCCGATGCTTTTGGGACGGAGACCAGCTCGCGCAACAGCGAGGTGATTCACGCCGGCGTGTTTTATGTCCACGGCAGCCTCAAAGAGCGCCTATGCATCGAAGGCCGCGACAAGATGTACGCCTTCTGCGACGCGTACGGCGTCACCTATAAACGCAGCACGAAACTGATCTATGCGGCCGACGAAACCGAGCTTGACGGCCTGAAGAACCTTCAGAAGCACGCGGCCAATAGCGGCGTCTATATGACCTGGATGAGCGCCGCCGACGCAAGGCGCCTGGAGCCGGAGCTTCACTGCGCCGCCGCGCTGCATTCTCCCTTGAGCGGCATCGTCGACAGTCATGCGCTCATGCTCGCATTCCTGGGCGACGCCGAAGCCCACGGCGCCTCCATTGCCTACAATAGCCCCGTCATCGGCGGACACGGCGCCGACGACGGCGTCGAGATCGAGACCGGAGGCCCGGACGCCATGAGCCTCAAGGCCCGCACCGTCATCAACTGCGCGGGGCTCGGCGCTCAGGCCATCGGCCGTGCGATCCAGGGCGTTCTCCCGGCCAGCATCCCGCCTCAGCATTATGCAAAAGGCAGCTATTTCTACCTGTCGGGGAAAGCGCCCTTCAGCCGGCTTATTTACCCTTTACCGGGCCGGGCGAGCCTGGGCCTCCACTATACCCGGGACCTTTCAGGCCAGGGCCGGTTTGGGCCGGACCTGGAGTGGGTCGACGCTATCGATTACCAGGTCCAAGAGGCGCGAGAGCGCCTGTTTTACGCGGAAATCCGGCGGTACTGGCCTGGACTGCCGGACGGCGCCCTGCGTCCCGGCTACAGCGGCATCCGGCCTAAAATCCAGGGCCCCGGCGATGCCGCCCGGGACTTCTTGATCCAGATGCCCGAGGAGACCGGCGTTAACGGTTTCGTTGCCCTTTACGGCATAGAATCGCCAGGGCTCACCTCATGTCTCGCCATCGCGGACTGGGTGGCGGAGCGGATTACGTGATCAGGCGCATTTTACCGACCTTGCTGGCAACGACCTGCCTGTTCTCCCTCGCCGTCGCAACGGCGCAGGAGAAGCCGGTTCCGCCTGCCGCAGGAGCGCCCGTCGGACGCCAACTCGGCCCTCCACCGGGCGCTGGCCTCGAAGGCTCGGACCCGGAACCGGAAGAACAAGCACCGGAAGCGCCCGCGATCCCTATCCCCGCCGCCAATGCCAAGCCCGGCGCCCCAGGCGTGCCCGGTTCGCAACTCCTCGACCGCACGCGCACCTTGCTCGGCGAGATCGAGGTGCTCGACATCCCCCTCCAGGAAATCCCCAACTACCGCGCCTACATGCGCGAAATGGTCGAGGACCTGGCCACCTACGCTGAAAAGCGCGACCCCAACTTCATCGTCGTTACCCGCCCCGGCTTCGATCTCCTGTCGTGGAGCCGCCGCGAGTTCGACCTCGCGGAGATCAAGCGCGATCCGCTCGCGAAAATTCCGCAGGACGCCATTGTCCAAGTCGGCACGCCGATGCGCCGCTACATCCAAAGCATCGATGGTTTTATGCTGAACGGCCAGTTCTGCGCGCCCTTGCGCGTTCCCGGCGCCGACCTGCAAGCCATGCTGAAACAGGGCCTAAAGGCGCTCACGATTGAACACTGTCAGACGCCAGACCAGGCCTCGGCCGCACTGCAGACCGCCGTCCGCATGGGGGTGGTCTCGCATATAGATTTGGACGATACCGACGATTTCGCCCGCACGCCGACGCGCCGCCCTTCGCCGGAAAATCCGCGCAACGTTGAAACGCTGCTGGGCGCGCGCAACATGGTGATGCTGCTCGACAGCCGCGATTACGCGACGCGCGGAGAATGGTTCGCGGCCATGGCGGGCACGAACTACGACGTCCTGGTCACGGACGCCTTCTACAAAGGCAACCGTTCGCTGACCAAAGACGAAGTCCATCATCTGAAATTCAAGGAAATGGGCGCCCGCCGTCTCGTGCTGGCGCGCATGTCGGTTGGATACGCCGAGGACGAGCGCTTCTACTGGCAGCGCGAGTGGCAGATCGGCGAACCGACCTGGATCCAGGCGCTGGGTCCCGAACGCGCCGGCCAGTATGTCGTGGAGTTCTGGAATCCTGCCTGGAAAGCCATCATCGGCCGCTACTTCGCCGGAATCATGGATCTCGGTTTTGACGGCGTCGTTCTCGACGGCGTCGAGGCGTACCGCCGCTGGGAATTCATGACCCCGCTCGATCCCGTTGCGACCACGCAACGGAACGACGCTCAGCGCTGAAAATAAGCGAAAGAGTTTCTAGGCGGGTGCGGTTTCGGCGCGCTTAAGCAGAGGCGGCTTCGCCGCCACCGGTCATTTTCTTGATGACCAGCGCGAGACCCGCGACGATCTTCTGGCCCATGGGCCCGCCGTCGCCTTCCATCTTCTGCTGCATGATGAGACGCAAGGTCTCAACATGTACCTTCACGCCTTCCATCTGTGCGTCGGTCAGATCGTCGCCGCAATCCTCAATGAAACGCGCAAGCTGCGCGCCGACGTTGGAGATCAGCGGGTAGCCGAAGCTCGCGCCCTGCCCCTTGATAAGCTGAACGATCGCATACAGTTCCTGCACGCGTTCAACGCGGTTGGTCTTGTCCTTCAGTGTCGCTTCGTAAGCGGCCTGGAGGCGATTAAGATCATCGCCGACAGCTTCGAGATAATCGAATTTCGCATTGCTCATCGACTTTTCGGCCGCATCCAGCCACACGCCGTCGATGGTGCTCGTAACCCCAGCTAGCTTCTGTTTCTGCCGCAGATTGTTCGGCGGCGTAATGTATTGAACTTCCGGCTTGTCAGACATCAGTGGTCCTTGGGGCGAACCTGGAAACGTTCCAGGGTACGGCGAGCGGCGTGAAGTGTACCTGTCCCCTGCCCACTTTTCTACCCGCTAAAGGGGTTAAATAAGGACCCACGTGGCCAGACCCAGGAAGGTGAAAAAGCCAACAATATCCGTCACGGTTGTGAGGAAAACGCCGGCTGAGGAAGCCGGGTCGGTCCCCGCCTTATCGAGCGCGAGCGGGATGAGAATACCGGCGAGACCGGCGACCGTGAGATTGGTCAGCATCGCTGCCGCGATCACTGCGCCGAGTAGGATGTCACTGAACCAGAGCGAAGCCACAACCCCGACCAAGGCCGCAAACAAGACCCCATTGATGAGACCAACGAACAGTTCCTTGCCTACAACGCGCAGCGCGTTGCTGGAATCGAGTTCGCGGGTCGCGAGGGCGCGTACCACCGTCGCCAGTGTCTGAGTCCCCGCGTTGCCGCCCATGCCCGCGACGATCGGCATCAGAACAGCCAGCGCCGCCAGCTTCTCGATGGACGCCGTGAACATCCCTACAACATAGGATGCCATGAAAGCGGTGATGAGATTGAGCGCGAGCCAGGTGAAGCGGGACTGCGCGGTGGCGATAACCGCGGTGTAGAGGCTCGACTGATCCACCTCGGACACACCGGCCATCTTCAGGATGTCCGCGCCCGCTTCTTCATCGATGACGTCCACGATGTCGTCGATGGTGATCTGGCCGATCAGGCGTCCGGATTTGTCCACGACGGGGGCGGCCGCTAGGTCGCGCTGGCGGAACAAGAAGGCTACTTCCTCGCGGTCCATGTCCGTCGGGATGATGTCCATGTCCGGACTGATCAGGTCCTGCATCCGGATGGGGCGCTTGGACGTCAGAACGCGATGCAGCTCGACCACCCCTTGAGGCCGGTGCCGCGAGTCCACGACGAACACGACGTAAAATTTGTCCGGGATATTCCGGGTCGAGCGCAGGAAGTCGATGGTTTCGCCGACCGTCCAGTAATACGGCACCGCGACCAGCTCGCGCTGCATGAGACGGCCCGCGGAATCCTCGGCGTAGGCAAGCCCCTGTTCGATGAACTCGCGTTTATCCGGCGGGGTGCGCTCGAGGATCTTGGCGCGCTCCTCGGGGTCCAGCTTGCCGGCGACATAAACCGCGTCATCGGAATCCAGTTCGGTGAGCGCGACCGCGAAGTCCTCGAAACCGAGGGCGTCCATCACCTCGTAGCGCACTTCGGCGTCGAGTTCGGGCAGCACGTCGGCCTGGAAATCGTCGCGGATCGCCTCGATCAGGAGTCGCCGGTCCTCGCTATCCAGGCGTTCAAGCAAGTCCGCCATATCGGCGTAATGGAGATCTTCAACCAGAAGCCGGGCTTGCTCGTGGTCGTTGGCCCTGAGGGCGGCCTGGACGTCCTCGATGAAAGCCGGGTCGAGCTCAAAACCCTCGTCCAGCGCGTCCCCGACGGGCCGTCGGGCGCGCGCGTGCGGCGGAGGCGAGGATGGCGTTTCGGCGCTGGCCACGGCGACACCAGGAAGTGCGAATTGTGTGATGACGGCACGCTTGGCGCACCGGCGCGGCCCTTGTGCCCGAGGGTCAGGACCAGATCAAGCGAAAGAAGCCGGCCACTTGGACCGGCTTCTTTAGGCTCTGTTTTTAGATGGTGCGGTCGAGAAGACTCGAACTTCCACGGGTTGCCCCACAGCGACCTCAACGCTGCGCGTCTACCAATTCCGCCACGACCGCATCGTGTGGGACAGGTGACCCCGTCCCGGAAAGGAGGCGGTGGAATACCAGATTGATTCGAGCCATGCAAGAAACGCGAAGCTCAATTTTCGCCGCCTTGTTTTATGGCCTCTATTGGGCCTAACTGGGCTTATGGACCAGCCTTTACCGTCCTCCCCCGCCCTCGCCCGGCCCTTTCTGGGTCCCGTGGAGTTGCGAATTTCCGACGCCCCCGTGGCCTATCCGGACGCGGTCGCCTTCATGGAAGAACGCATCGCGGCCATCCGGGCGGGGACCGCCTCCGAGTGCGTCTGGTTTCTAGAGCATCCGTCCCTCTATACCGCCGGTACCAGCGCTAAGACCGCGGATCTGCTCGCACCCAATCGGTTCCCAGTTTTTCCGACCGGGCGCGGCGGCGAATACACCTATCACGGCCCGGGTCAGCGCGTAGTTTACGTGATGCTCGATCTCAATCGCCCAAATTGGAGTGGTGGCGGCACGGACGTGCGCCGCTTTGTCCATAATCTTGAGGAGTGGCTCATCCGCACCCTCGCGCGCCTCGGCGTCACCGGCGAGCGGCGCGAGGGACGTATTGGTATTTGGGTCAACCGCGGCATCCGCGAAGATAAGGTGGCGGCGCTGGGCATTCGCGTGCGCCACTGGATCACCTTCCATGGGATAGCGCTCAACGTCGCGCCGAACCTCGAGCACTTCTCCGGCATCGTGCCCTGCGGAATATCGGCATACGGCGTAACCTCGCTGCGCGATCTTGGGCGCACGACAACCATGGCCGAAGCCGACGCCGCGCTGCGCGCGGCGTTCACGGACGTTTTTGGCGTCGACCTCACGCTTGCACGCGGCGCGGGCTGAGCCCAGCGAAACATCAACCGCATCCTCGACGTTGAATCCACCGCGTGCTCCGCAAGGAAGCGCTAGGCGGTAAAGAAAAACAACAAAGAGGAGAGCCATATGAAATCCCGCATCATTGCGTCGGCTGTTTTGGCGGCGACCGTCTTTGCCGCCAGCGCCGCGAGCGCGCGGCCCGGTTATCTGATCAATAACTTCAACATCTTCACCGGCCCCGGTCACGACTATGAACGGCGTGTCCGCGTGCCGGAAAACGCGCGCGTCGAAGTACACAGCTGCGTTTCGACGTATGAGTGGTGCCAGGTGACATGGCGGGGTGTGCGCGGCTGGATGGACGGCAACGGTATTGAATTGCGCGTCGCCGGCCGCATGGTGTCGCTGCATGACTTCGGTCCGCGAACCGGTGTTCCCGTCGTGGCATCGCGGTACGATGACGACGAGGATGACGACCGTTATGACCGTCCCTCACGCCGCGAATGGGACGATCAGGACTTTGACCGTGACGGCGTGCCGAACGCGTTGGATCGCGACCGCGACGGCGACGGCGTTCCGAACGACGACGATCGTTATCCGGGTGACCCCCGCCGCGACTAACTACCCCCGCTTTGTAGACACCGCGCCGATAGCCGTTCAGGCTGATCGGCGCGGTTTTGTTTTGACAGGAGACACCTGATGCAAGTCAGCGATCTCATGACCCGTGTGGTCGAAATGATTGCTCCCACCGATTCCATTCAAGAAGCGGCGCGCAAGATGGCGGACGAGGATTTTGGCGTTCTGCCCGTGGCCGAGTTCGACCGATTGGTCGGCGTCGTCACGGACCGGGACATTGTGACCCGCGCCATCGCCTGGGGCCGCATGCCCGACAAGACAAGCGTCCGCGATGTAATGTCGACCGATGTCGCCTACGTCTTCGAGGATGATTCCAGCGATGACGCCGCGCGAAAAATGGCCCTTCTTCAGGTCAAGCGGCTGCCCGTCCTCAACGGCGAAAAACGCGTCGTCGGCATTCTTTCCCTCGGTGATATGGCCACCATGCGTCTCACCCGCGCCGAAGCAAGCGAGGCTTTAAGCGCGATCTCACGTCCGAACCAGAATACACACGCGCATATTTAAGGGTCGGCGGTCGGACGCTGCTGGAATCCGGAATAGGTCTCGGCGCTCTTGATCTCTTCTGAGTTCACTTGGGTCACGCGGGCAATCGGCGGGCCCGCATGGCACGCCGCGACCAGCGTCTCGATCGCTTCCCGCGCGCCTTGCGCCTCGCATTCGACTGTGCCGTCATTGAGATTACGGACCCACCCGGTAAGACCGAGTTTCTTCGCTTTGTGTGCGGTCCAGGCGCGGTAACCCACGCCCTGGACGCGCCCGTAAATCCGCAGGCGAACCGTTTTGCGTTCCGGTTCCCCTGACATGCCTCAGCCGAACTCCAGGATCATCTGATCGACCGCGAGCGAGGCGCCCGCCTTCTCGTGAATTTTTTTCACGACCGCATCACGCTCGGCCTTGAGGACGTTCTCCATCTTCATCGCCTCGACGATGGCGAGTGTTTCACCGGCCTTAACTTCCTGGCCTTCTTTTACCGCGAGCGAGACGAGCAGCCCCGGCATGGGCGAGAGCAGGTACTTCGACAGATCAGGCGGCGGCTTGTTCGGCATCAGACGTGCGAGTTCGGCTTCACGCTGCGTGTAAACCATCACGTCGATCTGGCTGCCGGCATGGAACAACCGGTAGCCGATACCCTTACGGTCCACTTGGATCGTCACCGGCGCCTTGTCCACGACGGCCGTGAACAGCGGCTGGCCGGGGACCCAATCCGTGGTCACTTCAACGGCCTTCTTGCCTACCGTCACCGTGCCGCCCGCGCTGTCTGCGTCAGCCGCGACCGTCACCGGCGTTTCGGTCGCCTTGCCGTCCGTCTTGGTCACGATGACCCAGGAGCGAGGCACTTTGCGGCCACGGCCCGGGATTTGACCTGAGATCCCCGCGCCGCGGCGGGCATAGGTGTTGTGCACCAGCGCGGCGACCGCCAGGAGTTTTGAAGGATCTTCCGCCGGAAGGTCTTTATCCGAGAAGCCTTGCGGATACTCCTCGGCGATGAAGTTGGTGGAGAGATCGCCGCTCTCAAACTTCCTCTTGCCGAGCACCGAGGCGAGGAACGGAATGTTGTGCGAGACGCCGCGGATATAATAGGCGTCGAGCGCCGCCCGCATATGCGCGGTCGCTTCCTTGCGGTCTTTGCCGTAGGAGCAGAGCTTCGCGATCATCGGGTCGTAAAAAACGCTGATCTCGCCGCCCTCGTACACACCTGTATCGACGCGCACGTTCGCGGTCTCTTTTGGCGCGATGTAACGCGTCAGGCGGCCTGTGGACGGCAGGAAGTTGCGGTACGGATCTTCCGCGTAAACGCGGGACTCAATCGCCCAGCCATTGATCTTCACGTCGCTTTGTTTGAAGGGAAGCTTCTCGTTGTAGGCCACCCGGATCATGAGTTCGACGAGGTCGAGGCCGGTGATGAGCTCGGTGACGGGATGCTCGACCTGCAGGCGGGTGTTCATCTCCAGGAAGTAGAAGTTCCGCTTGGTGTCGACGATGAACTCGACCGTGCCGGCGCTGACGTAGTTCACAGCCTTGGCGAGGGCCACGGCCTGCTCGCCCATGGCTTTGCGCGTTTTCTCGTCCAGGAACGGGCTCGGCGCCTCTTCGATGACCTTCTGGTGGCGGCGCTGGATCGAACATTCGCGCTCGTTCAGGTACAGCGTGTTGCCATGGCGGTCCGCGATGACCTGGATCTCGATGTGACGCGGCTGTTCGATGTACTTCTCGATGAACATGCGGTCATCGCCGAAGGACGACTTGGCTTCCGACTGCGAGCGCTCGAAGCCCTCCTGCACCTCGGACTCATTGCGCGCGATGCGCATGCCCTTCCCGCCGCCGCCGGCCGAGGCCTTGAGCATCACCGGGTAACCGATCTCGCCTGAGATCTTCTTGGCGTGCGCCACGTCCTTGATCACGCCAAGGAAGCCCGGGACGGTCGAGACGCCGGCCTTGTCGGCCAATTTCTTGGACTCGATCTTGTCGCCCATCGCCTCGATGGCGTAGGCGTCGGGGCCGATGAAGATGATCTTCTCCTTGGCCAATGCTTCCTGGAACTTCTTGTTCTCGGACAGGAACCCGTAACCCGGGTGCACCGCCTCGGCGCCGGTATCCTTACAGGCTTGGACGATGCGCTCGATGACCAAGTAGCTCTTGGCGGTGGCGGACTCACCGATGTGCACGGCCTCGTCGGCCATGTCGACATGGAGCGCGTTACGGTCGGCATCGGAATAGACCGCGACGGTCTTGATGCCCATCTTCTTACAGGTCTTGATCACGCGGCAGGCGATTTCACCGCGGTTCGCGATAAGGATCTTCTTGAACATAGGGTCAGTCCTTACAGCGGGATGTTGTCGTGCTTTTTCCAAGGATTTTTCATGTCCTTGGTTTTGAGCATGGCCAGCGACTTGCAGATCCGCCGGCGTGTGCCATGCGGCATGATCACGTCGTCAATGAACCCCAGATTCGCCGCGCGGAACGGGTTCGCGAAGCGGGATTCATACTCCTTGGTGCGCTCGGCGATCTTGGCCGGGTCGCCAATGTCCTGGCGGAAGATAATCTCCACTGCGCCCTTGGCGCCCATCACGGCAATTTCCGCCGTGGGCCAGGCGAAGTTCACGTCGCCGCGGATGTGTTTGGAACTCATGACGTCGTAAGCGCCGCCGTAGGCTTTGCGGGTGATGACGGTGACCTTGGGAACCGTGGCTTCGGCATAAGCGAACAAGAGCTTCGCGCCGTGCTTGATAATGCCGTTGAACTCCTGGTTCGTCCCCGGCAGGAAGCCCGGCACATCCACGAACGTCACAATGGGAATGTTGAAGCAGTCACAGAAGCGCACAAAACGCGCCGCCTTGCGGCTGCTGTCGATATCGAGGCAGCCGGCCAGCACCATCGGCTGGTTGGCCACGATGCCCACGGTCGAGCCTTCCATACGCGCGAAGCCGATGATCATGTTCTTGGCGAAGTGTTCGGCGATCTCGAAGAAGTCCCCTTCGTCCACGACTTTGAGGATCAGTTCCTTCATGTCGTAGGGCTTATTGGGATTATCCGGGATCAGGGTGTCCAGCGAGGCGTCATCGCGGTCCGCGGGGTCGACGCTCGCGAACACCGGGGGTTTCTCTTTATTACTGAGCGGCAGGAAGTCCATGAGGCGGCGCAGCTGAAGCAGCGCGTCCACGTCGTTCTCGAAGGCGCCGTCGGCGACACCGGATTTCGCGGCATGCGTCATCGCGCCGCCGAGCTGTTCCTGGGTGACGGTTTCGTGGGTGACGGTCTTCACGACGTCCGGGCCGGTCACGAACATGTAGGACGAATCTTTGACCATGAAGATGAAGTCGGTCATGGCCGGTGAGTACACCGCACCGCCGGCGCAGGGCCCCATCACGAGGCTGATCTGCGGCACCACGCCCGAGGCGAGCACGTTCTGGAGGAACACGTCGGCGTACCCGGCCAGCGAAGCGACGCCTTCTTGAATGCGCGCGCCGCCAGAATCGTTGAGGCCGATCACCGGTACGCCCACCTGCACCGCTTTCTCCATCACCTTGAGGATCTTCTTGGCGTGGCTCTCGGACAGCGAGCCGCCAAACACCGTGAAGTCTTGGCTGAACACGAACATCGGACGGCCGTTGATCGTGCCGTAACCCGTCACCACGCCGTCGCCCGGCACACGCTGCTCGCCCATGCCGAAGTCTTCGCAGCGGTGCTCGACGAACATGTCCCATTCTTCGAACGAGCCCTCATCAAACAGGATCTCGATCCGCTCACGCGCAGAAAGCTTGCCTTTGCCATGCTGGGTTTCAACACGCTTCGCACCGCCCCCAAGGCGGGCCGCCGCGCGCTTTTGTTCAAGCTTCTGGATAATCTCGTGCATGTGATGTCCGATTTTGGAACGTTTCGAGGATGCCCGGCCCAGCAATGAAGATGCCGGAGACCTAAAAGCCATAGCATAGGAAGGCGCCGATTTTCACAAAAACTACGCGCAGAAACTGCTCATAAACCTCTGGATTTCAGCGAAAAAATTGCAAGAGATACGATTGACCGGCCGCTTGGCCCGACGGGCTGGCGAGCGCTGTCCCGCTCCCGTATAACCCGGGGCATGACAGAACAATCGCCCGCCCCCACCCCCGCCAAGCCACCGGTCAATCAGCTTCTCAAATTCGTCCTCGAGATGGGCCCCCTGCTCGTGTTCTTCCTGGTGAACAGCCGGGCAGGCATCTTCGTTGGTACCGGCGCTTTCATGGCCGCCACGGTCGTCGCGCTTGGCGCGTCTTACATCTTGATGCGCACGATCCCCGTGATGCCGCTGGTCACGGCCTTCTTCGTCCTCGTCTTCGGCGGCCTGACGATCTGGCTCGCGGACGATCTTTTCATCAAGCTTAAGCCAACGATCATCAACTCGCTGTTCGCGGCGATCCTGCTCTTTGGGGTTTTGACCGGACGCCTCTTCATCAAGCTCGTGCTCGAGAGCGCGTTCAATCTCACCGATCGCGGTTGGCGGATCATCACGTGGGCGTGGATCGCCTTTTTCATTTTCCTCGCCGCGATCAACGAAATCGTCTGGCGCAATTTCTCGACCGACTTCTGGGTGAGCTTCAAAGTCTTTGGCGTAATGCCACTCACAATCGCGTTTAGTTTCGCGATGATTCCAATCATCCTGAAGCATCAATTGCCCGAAGCGGCGAAGACTGACGAAAGGCTAGACAGTCAGTAACTTTCACTATTGAATGCCGCGCGCCGGGATTGTGATCGGGAGGTCCGGTTCCAATTTTTTGTTCACCGGAGACCCACCGTGACCGCCAAGAAAAAATCCGCGAAGAAAACTGAGACGAAGAAGGCCGCTCCGCGCGCTAAAGCGCCGGCGAAGAAGACCGCCGCTAAAGCCGCCGTCAAAACGAGCCTGAAAACAAAGGCGAAAACCAAGCCTACCGTGAAAATTGCACGCCCGGCCATGGCGCGTGGCCGCCGTTAAACCGACACTACGCCGAAAGGACGAGATAGCGTTCGATCGCGTTTAGGTCGGCGGCTATACGCTGCCGGCGATGATGGGCGTCCGTATCCTCGCCCCACTTTTCGACCTGATACAGCTCGTCCAAAAAGGCCGCCGCGAAGCAATTCGCCGCGGTCACTTTTTTGTGAACGAGCGCGAAGGCGAGCGCGAGCGAATGGGTGAGTGAAGCCGTGGCCTGGAAGGCGTTGAGCTTCGCATCATTCAATCCCTCTAAAACTTTACGCATCTGGGATGCGGTCTCGGGTGCCTGCGTCGCGGGCATCAGACCTTCCGTGGCCGTTAGCGCGATGTCGTGTTCGCGCAAGAGCCAGTCGCTGATGGGCTGCCACGCCGCGCGCTGACGTTCGCGAAGGTCCGCCGGATGGCCCGCGCGATAACAAATTGAATCCGCATCGACAAACGTCAGCAAGCTATCGATGACCGCTTCCCGCTGCGGGGCAATGCGATCTATCTCAGTCGCGAGCAGCCGTGTCAGGGGCATGGTTTCGGGATCCACGTGCGGATCCTGTGCGTCCCATTCCGCCGCGACGGCTTCTATTATGGCCCTAGCTTTTGACGCGAGCGGTTGACGCAAAGGCGTCAGTGCCGGTTTACCGTCGAGCAGAACCGCGAAAGCACCAGCAATGTCCGCCGCGAACGAGGCGTTCTTATAGACACGGCGCGGTTTGGGGGGCGCGGTCTCGCGCACCCGCATCTCCAGCGGTTTGTCTTTATCCATGGGTAACTACTATCAGCCTTTACGGTAAGCGCGCGCCCGCGCACATAGATCGCCGCTCGTCGAGGTCTCACCGGCTTGCGCCGTGTTACCCGACTTGGGCCCAATGCCGAACAACGCGCCGATGCCGCCAAGGCCGCTGCCGCCGCCTTTCGCGAGCGCCGCCCCCAGGCCCGCGACACCTTTCACGACACCGGCTTGATCGACGCCGACGCTCGGCGACGCCAGAGAGCCGGTGACCTTCACCGCCTGCGCAAGCTGATTGAGGCCGCCGGCGACGCCGCTCGCGCCCTGGGTGCGGACATTGAGGTCCAGACGCTCATTGCGCAGATCGATTTGCCCCGTCGAGCTGATCGACATCTTGTCCGTGACAAGCACCACGCTTTGATTGGACTGCGCGATGCCGTCCGCGATTTGGAAGTTCGCCACGCCGCAGCGCGCGACCGTGTACGGATCCTTGTTCGCGAAAGGATTGGCCATGTTGAGGACTTGGAGAATGACACCCGCCCCCGGCACGTTCAGCGCATCGTTGCGGATGCGGCTCTCGCCCATGCCCGCGATCAGAGATCCGTCCAACGAGGCCATGACGTCGCGCATGGAATCGCCGGCCCCGCGCACATCAAGCGCGAGGTCGATCGGGCCTTGGGTGATTACGTCCCCTTTCTTGAAGGTCTTCGCGAGCCCCTCGGCCGTGAAGTCCTTGCCTTGCACCTTCAGCGCAACAGTCTTGCCGCTGGCATTGAGTCCGACATCGGCCGAAACAGTGCCGCCCGCCACCGCGAGCGTCACCGGCGCCGCCGTCAGCCGCCCTTGGGCCGCCTTGAGCGGAACGGAAATGTCGGTGAGTTCCACGCCGCTGGCGTTGATCAACTTGCCGATCTTGAGGGTCACGTCCGTATCGGCGGCACTCAGACCATCCCAGGGCAAAGGGTCAGCGGAGAAAAGGCGGCCATCGGTATTCGCAGGAGCTTTACCACCGAATTTTGAAACGTCGATTTCAGGGATCACGATCGTACCCTTGGCGAAAGGCCGGCCCTTCACCATCTCAACCGTGACATCCGAGCTCGCGGTCAATCCGTAGCCCGTCACTTCGAGTTTCGCCGGAAAGGCCTTGTTCATCGCGACCAGGACGGCGATAGGCGCGAGCGTCCCGTTGGCGGTCAAGTTTTCGCCGGACATCTTGCCGGCGAAGTTCACCTTGCCGTCCTCGGTCACACTCAATCCACTGACCGCGAGATCGAGCGGCGTCCCCTTGCTCTTATAATTAAGTGTGGCGTCAGCGACGTTCAGCGAGGTGATGCCGAGGTCGGCGATCTTCCCCTTGGCCTTCATGTCGAGCGCGCCGACCGATAGCTTGCCGGCGGACTGACCATCCTTGAACACAGCTTCAGCTGTTTGCGCGGCAAAAGATGAGATATTCATGTCTTGGAGAGCGCCGTCGATATTGACGGCAATCGCCTTCGCCGTGACGTCGGCCGAACGGCCTGTCTGCGCGTCACGATATCCAAGCTTCAAGCCGTTGACGGAGACGTCACTAACGTTCAGAGGTGTCGAGGAGCCTTCGGAAGCCACGTCGAACACCCAGTTACCCCGTCCCTGCTTGTCGATCTCCAGGAGGATGTCGGGGTTCTCGGCCGTGATCCCGGTGAGGTTGATGTTTCCGAACAACAATGGAATGAGCTGGGTGTGGACTTCGACACGCGGCAGGATGACCATCTCCGGACGGCTGCCCCAGGACGCATTAGCGAGCTTTACATCCTTCAGCACAATGGCCGGGGCCAACGATACAGCCAGGTCGATATCGCCGATGGTGACGTTGCGCCCCGTTGCGGCTTTCGCTTGGCTCTCGATGGTCCCTTTGTATTGATCGACATTGAAGGTCATCAGGACCGCGATGATCCCCACGACGATGACGGCTACAACGATAGCGGCGACCTTGAGAATTTTCATCGCGTACTCCTGGCCAAATCAGGCGACGAGACGGGTGTGGTCAAAGTAGAGATAGCGTGCATGAGATCGCTCAGGCGATCAACCAGGAGGTGCGCGCCGGCGGCGTGCAACTCTGTCGCCGGATGATTACCCCACGCCACCCCAAGCGCCGAGACACCGGCCGCGCGCGCCATGAGGATGTCGTAACTGGTATCGCCGATCATGACCGTATGGGCGGGCGCCGCGCCTGTCTCCGCCATCGCCCTGTAGATCATCTCCGGATGCGGCTTGCCTGGCGCATGCTCGGGCGTCTGGATGGTCACGAAACGCTGCGTGAGCCCGTGACGTTCCAACACATGGCGCACGCCGCGCATCGCTTTGCCCGTCGCGATGCCCAACAGCACGCCTTGCGCGTCGAGCGCATCGAGAACTTCGTGCGCACCCTCGAAGAGAGGTTCGTTGAAATCCGGTTCAGTGCGAAACCGATTGAAACAGTCGCGGTAATGCTGATCCAGCTCCAGCAACCGAGGATGTTCGAGTTTAGGAAACAAGCGCCCCAAAGCCTCGGTAAGCGAAAGTCCGATCACAAGCGGGATCTCGTGGAGCGCGGGCGGATCGAGTTTCATGCAGGCCGCCGCCTCGTGCACCGCGCGCACGATATTCGCCGTACTGTCGACAATGGTGCCGTCGAGGTCGAAGATCGCGAGGCGCAGCGGCGCACTCATTTTGCTTCGCTCTCGTCAAAACCCAAATCGGCGAAGGCATCGGCCATATGTTTCGGGAGAGGCGCGGTGATCGTCAGAACCTTACGTCCGGCACGCGGGATGCTGAGGGACCGCGCATGCAGGCACATACGATCCGCGATTTCGGAGAGGAGGCCATCGCTCAGGTCGGTGCGCTGCGAAGGATCTGGATTTGTAATGGAATATTTGCCGTCGCCGATGATCGGCGTGCCGATTAGTTTGCAATGGGCGCGCAGCTGGTGGGTACGGCCGGTCTGCGGCATCAGCTCTAGCCACGAGATCTTGCCCGCGGCAGTGGCGACGACGCGATAGTCGGTGACGGCGGTCTGGCCTTCCTCGTCGTCCCATTCCATGCGCTCGAACCCCCGGCTCCCGGTCTTGGCGAGCTTCGCCGAGATCGTGCCCGCCTCGTGTTCGGGGTGACCGATCACGAGCGCCCAATAAACCTTTTCCATATCCCGGCTGCGAAAGAGGTTCGCGAGGCTCGTCGCCGCCTTCGCAGAGCGGGCGACGATGAGCACGCCCGAGGTGTCTCGGTCCAAACGGTGTACCAGGCGTGGACGCTCGTCGCGCTCGAACTTAAGGCCGTCGAGCATCCCATCGATATGCCGCTCGGTTTTAGTGCCGCCCTGGACCGCGAGGCCGTGCGGCTTGTTGAGAGCGATGAGATCGTCGTCCTTATAAAGGACCATCTTCTGGATTTCGGCGATATCGCGCACCGAGGGGACAAAGGCGGCCTTCTTACGAGGCGCTTCGGCTTGTGGCTGGCCGGACCCGCCAAGCGGCGGAACACGTATCACCTGCCCCGGCTCCACGCGCTGGCTGGATTTGACGCGCGCGCCGTCGACGCGAATCTGTCCCGTGCGCAGCAGCTTCTCGATCCGGCCTTGCGTCAGTTCGGGAAACCGGCGTTTGAGCCATCGGTCCAGGCGAGTGTCGCCCTCGTCTCTTCCGACTTCTATCTGCTGAACGCCGCTCATCATCACTCCGATTTATTGTCGCGCAGCTTCTGCCAGTACGCGAGGCGTTTGGCTACCTCGCGTTCGAAGCCGCGTTCGACGGGACGATAGAACTGCTCGCGCTTCATATCGTCGGGAAAATAGTTTTGGCCGGAGAACGCTTCGTTCTGGTCATGGTCGTAGGCGTAGCCCTTCCCGTAACCCAGGTCCTTCATCATGCGCGTGGGCGCATTGAGGATGTGCATCGGCGGCATGAGCGATCCGGTCTGCTTGGCAGCGGCGCGCGCTTCGCCGTAGGCAACGTAGGCGGCGTTCGATTTCGGGGCAGTACCCAGGTAGATGACCAGCATGGCGATGGCGAGTTCACCCTCCGGCGATCCAAGCCGGTCGTAGGTCTCCCAGGTCGAGATGGCGATCTGCAACGCCTGGGGGTCGGCCATCCCGATATCCTCCGCCGCGAAGCGCGTCAGGCGGCGCAGGATGTAAATCGGGTCCTCGCCGCCATCGAGCATGCGCGCGACCCAATAGAGCGCCGCGTCCGGGTCCGATCCGCGCAGAGACTTATGAACAGCGCTGATGAGATTGTAGTGACCTTCCCGGTCCTTGTCGTAAACGGGGGCCCGACGCTGCACGATCTTCGCCAGGCCCGCCGCGTCGAGGGGCGCCGCCGGCGGCGGGGTCAACGCGAAAATGTCCTCGGCCAAAGTCAGGATATGACGCCCGTCGCCGTCCGCCATGGCCCGAAGGGCGGCACGGCCATCGTCGGTCATTGGCAGAGCTCGCCCGGCGTCCTGTTCAGCCCGGCTCAACAAACGATCGAGCGCCGCATCATCCAGACGCCGCAGCACCATGACCTGACTACGCGACATGAGCGCGGCGTTAAGTTCGAAGGAGGGGTTTTCCGTGGTGGCGCCGACAAGGATGATCGTCCCATCCTCCATATAAGGCAGGAAACCATCCTGCTGGGAGCGGTTGAAACGGTGGATCTCGTCGACAAACAAGAGGGTGCCCTGTCCTATCTGCCGGCGCTTGGCGGCCGCCTCGAAAATCTTGCGGAGGTCGGCGACGCCGGAGAACACCGCCGACAGCGGTTGGAAGTAAAGGTCGGTCCCCTTCGCGAGCAACCGGGCGATGGTCGTCTTACCGACACCGGGCGGCCCCCAGAGGATCATGGACGTGACCCGGCGCGCGGCAACCATCCGGCCGATAGGACCGTCAGGACCTAAAAGGTGTTCCTGGCCGACGACCTCGGCGAGGCTCGCCGGACGCAACCGGTCGGCCAAGGGCTGGCCGACCTTGGGTCCGTTGCGTGCAGGACCGTCCCGCTCCTGCGGTGGCTCGTGCCCCGCAAAGAGGTCGCTCATCCGCCCACCTGGAATTTAAGCGTCTGGCCGTCCCGGTTCAGGGTGACGACCCACCCCTTTACCGGAGCACCGAGCGCCCGCTGGAGGTCGGCGACCGATTTTACATCGACGTCGTTCAAGCCCAGTATCATGTCACCCGGCCGGAGGCCAAGGCGGGCTGCGATCGAGTTGCCGGACAGAGTCATAACGATGACGCCGGGCTGCTCGTACTCGCGTCCGAGTTCCTCGGCCAGGGCGGGATTGAGATTGGCGACTGTGGCGCCCGAAAAAGGCTGCTGACCCGTCAGGACGGTCTCCTGCCGCGCCGGGGTATTGGGCGGCGCCACTAGCGAAATTTGAATAGCTTGCTCTTTACCCGTGCGCTGGAGGCCGAGCCTGGCGGTACCGCCCACAGGCAGCGTGGCGATCATGTAGCGCAGCTCTTCGAGGTCCTGGACCTCGCGGCCGTTCACCGTGCGAACGATATCACCAGGCTGGAGTCCACCCCGGGCAGCCGGGCTGCCGGCTGCAACGCGCTCGACGAGGACTCCCATCGGCCGCGGCAAGGAAAGTGACTTTGCGAGATCGGCCGTGATGGTCTTACCAGAGGCGCCAAACCACGCGCGAACCGCCTTTCCATCTTTAAGTATACTCGCAACAACCGTCTTTACCATGTTGGAAGGAATAGCAAATCCAATCCCATTGCTGCCGCCATCACGGGAATAGATCGCGGTGTTGATTCCGACCAAGCGGCCGTCGGACGTAATCAGAGCGCCGCCCGAATTACCTGGGTTCACCGCCGCGTCCGTCTGGATGAACGAGCGAAAATCGGTAATGCCCACCGTGGTGCGCGCGAGAGCGGAAATGATGCCGGAGGTCACGGTCTGCCCGACCCCGAACGGATTACCGATGGCGAGAACCATGTCGCCGACCTCAAGATCGTCGGAGTCTCCAAGGTCCAGAGCCGGCAATGGGTCGCCCAGGTTCTGGAGCTGAAGGACCGCGAGATCCGAACGCGGATCCTTTCCCACCACCTTGGCCTCGAACTCACGGCGATCGTTCAAGATGACGGTGATCTCGTCGGCGTCACCGACGACGTGGTTGTTTGTGACGACCACCCCGGAGCCTCGGACGATGACGCCCGAGCCTAGCGAGCTTTCGACGCGCTCCCTCGGACCGGCAAACTGATCGCCGAAGAACTGACGGAAGAACGGATCGTTAAACAGCGGCGAGGCCTGCTGCTTCAGGACCCGCTTCGTGTAGACGTTAACGACTGCCGGTGAAGCCCGTTTCACGATCGGCGCGAAGCTGAGCGCGACCTGTGGGCGGGAGGTAGGAACAACGGTTTCGGCGCCGCGCGTCGCTGGCGCGAGGAAGCTGACGGCGGCAAATGCGAGGGCGGCAAATGCGAGGGCGGCAAATGTTTGTTTATTCATGTGACACATGAGATGAGAAATTATTGTTTAAAGTCAAATTACTAGACGATCAGGCTAAGATTTGACTGGGGCCAATCTAAGGCCCCTCGCAGGACTTTTCATCCCCCGCCGTCACCTAAAAACAAGAACGGCAGCCGCGGGATTCCGGGGCTGCCGTTCGAGAAAGTCGTGAGAGGAGCTGGCTTATACGGCCGGCTCTTCCGCGGCAGCGACGTTCTGCGGCGGACCGGAGTCCTGGCCCTTCGCATCCATATCGCGGTCGACGAGCTCAATCACAGCCATCGGCGCCGTGTCACCATGACGGAAGCCCGCCTTGATCACGCGGGTGTAGCCGCCGTTGCGATCCTTGTAACGGGGACCGAGGACGTTGAACAACTTCTGGACGATGCTTTCGTCGCGCAGGCGGCCGGCGGCCAAACGGCGATGAGCCAGCGTGCCCTTCTTGCCCAAGGTGATCATGCGCTCGACGTAGGGGCGCAGGTCCTTAGCTTTCGGCAGCGTGGTCGTGATCTGCTCGTGCTTGAGCAGGGCATTGGCGAGGTTCGCCATCAGGGCGCGGCGGTGACCCTTGGTGCGGTTGAATTTACGACCGCTCAATCCGTGACGCATAGCTAAGTCCTTTCTTCACCTTGTGGCCTCGCGCACGAGACCGATTGCGTTGACCGGACGCCGCATCAAAGCGACAGGGCCGTCCGGGGCGGGCCAACTGGCCCTGGTAGCATTCCGGCGGCCCTCCCTGAGGACGGCCGCCGGATGAATTCTAGAACGGCTCTTCGAGCTTCTTGGCCAGCTCTTCGATGTTCTCGGGCGGCCAATTCGGGATTTCCATGCCCAGATGGAGACCCATCTGCGCCAGGACTTCCTTGATCTCGTTCAGCGACTTGCGGCCGAAGTTCGGTGTACGGAGCATTTCGGCTTCCGTCTTCTGAACCAGGTCGCCGATGTAGATGATGTTGTCGTTCTTGAGGCAGTTGGCCGAACGGACCGACAGCTCGAGTTCGTCCACCTTGCGCAGCAGGTTCTTGTTGAACGGCAGTTCGTCTTCCACGCGCTCGGCAATGGCGTGCTGCGGCTCTTCGAAGTTGATGAAGAGCTTCAGTTGGTCCTGGAGGATACGGGCCGCGAGGGCCACAGCATCTTCCGGCTTCACGGCGCCGTTGGTTTCAACAGTCATCGACAGACGGTCGTAGTCGGTCTGCTGACCGACGCGGGTGTTGTCGACCTTGTAGGAAACGCGGCGAACCGGCGAGAAGATCGAGTCAACCGGCACGACGCCGATCGGATCATCTTCCTTGCGGTTCAGGTGCGCGGCCACGTAGCCCTTACCCGTGTTCACTTCCAGCTCGATATTGAGGCTGGCGCCTTCATCGAGATGGCAGATCACGAGATCCGGATTCATGATTTCGATGTCCGCCGTCGCCTGGATCTGGCTGGCGGTCACTTCGCCCGGGCCCTTGGCCTTCAGCGTCATACGCTTCGGGCCGTCACCATGCATGGTGAGGGCGAGCTGCTTAATGTTGAGGATGAGGTCGGTGACGTCTTCGCGTACGCCCGGCACGCTGGAGAACTCGTGCAGCACGCCGTCGATGCGGATCGAGGTGACCGCGGCGCCTTGCAGCGAGGACAGCAGCACGCGGCGCAGCGCATTGCCGAGGGTAACGCCGAAACCGCGCTCGAGCGGTTCCGCGACGATCGTCGCGACACGGCGCTGGTCGTCGCCCGTTTCGATAGCGAGCTTCGAGGGTTTAATCAGTTCTTGCCAATTTTTTTGAATCACGGCCAGTTCCACACGTGAGGTTGATCCCGATGTGAACTCGGGGCTGCGCTGTGACACGCGCCCCTCATGCAACGCCGCCGGTGGGAGACTCCCGGCAGCGATAAAAGTCCTTTAGACGCGGCGGCGCTTACGCGGGCGGCAACCGTTGTGCGGCACCGGGGTCACGTCCTGGATCGACGTGATGGTGAAGCCGACGGCCTGGAGAGCACGCAGCGCGGACTCACGGCCCGTGCCCGGACCCTTCACGAACACCGAGAGCACCTTCATGCCGTGTTCCATCGCCTTGCGACCGCAATTTTCGGCAGCAACCTGAGCAGCATACGGCGTGGACTTACGCGAGCCCTTGAAGCCCTGCGAACCGGCCGACGACCAAGCAATGGTATTGCCCTGCACGTCGGAGATGGTGATCATGGTGTTGTTGAACGACGCGTTCACATGCGCGATGCCCGAGCTGATGTTCTTGCGTTCGCGCTTGCGAGCGCGCGGTGCGCCGGCGGCGGGAGCATTTGCGGAAGCGGTTTCTGGCTTGGCCATGTCTTAATCTTCTTCTGTCAGTAGAAACGGCGACCGCGGCGAAAACGCCGCGATCGCAGCAACCTGTTACTTCGTTACTTTCTTCTTGCCGGCGATCGGCTTCGACGGCCCCTTGCGGGTACGCGCGTTTGTGTGCGTGCGCTGACCATGGACCGGCAGGCCCTTACGGTGACGCAGGCCCTTGTAGCAGCCGAGATCCATCAGACGCTTGATGTTCATCGCCTGCTCGCGGCGAAGATCGCCCTCCACCGTGTAGTCACGGTCGATGGTGTCGCGGATGCGGATGATCTCGTCTTCCGTCAGCTGGTTAACACGCCGCTTCGCGTCGATGCCGACACGTTCGCAGATGTCCACGGCGTTGGACGGACCAATGCCGAAAATGTAACGCAGGGCGATCACGACCCGCTTGTTGGTTGGTAAGTTTACCCCAGCAATACGCGCCAAAGCCCGTACTCCTTCTTTAATTTCAAACTGTTATGAGCGCCGCGCGCAACCGGAAAAGCGGGGCATTATAGGCAGTTAGCCCCCGGTGTCAACACGCCGCTCAGGTTCCTAAAACACTCTCTAAATCACGCGAAACGACGTCCATATCACGGTCGCCGTCGAGCACTTCCAGGGTCCCCTTCGCCTTATAGTAGGGCATCAAGGGGGATGTCTGGTCGTGGTAGGCTTTCAGCCGGGCGCCCACGGTTTCCGCCTTATCGTCGGCCCGGCGGGTAAAGCTGGTCCCACCGCACACGTCGCAAACGCCAGGGCGTTTCGGCTGCTTAAACTTATCGTGGTAGCCCTCGCCGCAGGTCCCGCAAGTAAACCGGCCGGTGATCCGCTCAATGAGCTTCTCGTCCGGAACGGCCACTTCGATGACCTTGTCGAGCTTAATCCCTTTATCATTCAACAACTTATCGAGCGCCTCGGCCTGAGCCAGGGTGCGCGGGAAGCCATCGAGGATAAAGCCGTTCGCACAGTCCTTCTGATCGATCCTTTCGGAGATCAGGTTAATCATGATGTCATCGGATACGAGCTGGCCCGCATCCATGACAGCCTTCGCCTTCAATCCCACCGGGGTGCCGGCCTTCACGGCCGCCCGCAGCATATCCCCCGTGGAGAGCTGAACGATGCCGTAACGGTCCTGCAAGCGCTTGGCTTGAGTTCCCTTACCGCCGCCCGGCGGTCCCATCAGGATGAGACGCTTACCCGCCATGCCCTTACCGCTTGCCGCGCAGACGGGACTTCTTGAGCAAGCCCTCGTACTGGTGCGCCAGAAGGTGCGCCTGAACCTGCTGCATGGTGTTCAAGGTCACGTTCACGACGATCATCAGGCTGGTGCCGCCAATGGCGAACGGCGTGCTCATGCGCGAAACCAGATATTCCGGCAGCAGGCAGACAACGACCAGGTAAAGGCCGCCGATCAGCGTGAGGCGCGTCAGGACGAAATCAAGATAGTCGGCGGTGTTCTTGCCCGGACGGATGCCCGGAATGAAGCCGCCGTACTTACGCAGATTCTCCGCCGTATCGGTCGGATTGAACACGACCGCGGTGTAGAAGAACGCGAAGAAAATGATCAGGATCGCATAGAGGAACAGGTACAGCGGCTGGCCGCGGCCGAGCAGCGCGCCCATGGTGTTGAGGAAACCCTCACCGCCGGCTGTCGTCGGAACGCCGTTGGCGCCCACGACCGCATTACCCTGGAACCCCGCGATGGTCAGCGGCAGGAGCAGGAGCGAGCTCGCGAAGATCGGCGGAATGACGCCCGCGGTATTGAGTTTCAGCGGGATGTGCGAGGCTTCGCCGCCGAATACCTTATTACCCTGCTGGCGCTTGGGATACTGAACCAGAATGCGGCGCTGCGCCTGTTCGACGAAAACCACGATAGCGATCAGAGCCACCGCGCCGACCGCGCCAAGGACGATCAGAACAGGCGACAAGGCGCCCGTGCGGCCAAGCTCCAGCGTGCTCGCGATCGCGCCCGGCAGACCGGCGACGATGCCGGCGAAAATCAACAGCGAGATCCCCTGCCCGATGCCGCGTTCAGTGATCTGCTCACCAAGCCACACCAGGAACATGGTGCCGCCGACAAGGGTGATGACCGTCGTCGCGACGAAGAACGGACCCGGGTTCATCACCACAGCTAGACCATTCGAGGCGGTCGAGCCCTGTAGGCCGGTTGCGATCCCGATAGCCTGCAGCGCCGTGATGGCGACCGTCAGGTAGCGGGTGTACTGGTTCATCTTGATACGGCCCGTGACGCCCTCTTTCTTGAGGGATTCGAGCGCCGGGCTGATGGAGGCAAGCAACTGAATGATAATCGCCGCCGAGATATACGGCATGATGTTGAGCGCGAAGATGCTCATGCGCGACAAAGCGCCGCCGGCGAACATGTCAAACAATCCGAGCACGCCCCCCGACTGCGCACGCATCACGTCCTGCATGGCCACCGGATCGATGCCAGGCAGGGTGATGAACGTACCCAAGCGGTAGACGATCAGAGCGCCAAGCGCGAACCAGATTCGCCGCTTGAGCTCAGTCGCCTTCGAGAAGACGCCTAAATTGATGTTCGCAGCGAGTTGGTCAGCCGCAGATGCCATATCAAACTCCGGTTAAGGCGAACTCGCCTTCCGTACTAGGCAATTACTTCTTTGCCTTTTTCGCCGGCTTCGCCGACTTTTCAGCCTTACCGGAAGCAGCCGCCTTCTTGGCGCGGGCGGACTTGTCGCCCTTCTTCGCCTTCGGGTTCGCATCGGCGCGCTTCGGAAGCTTGCGCACCTTCTTGTCTTCCGAAACCTTCTCGGCGCGGGTCATGGTGACCGAACCGCCAGCCTTCTCGATGGCCGCACGCGCGGACTCAGACGCGTACACCGCTTCGATGCTCAGCTTCGACTTCACTTCGCCGTCGCCCAGGAGGCGCATACCGTCGTGCGCGCGGCGAACGACGCCGGCCTTCACGAGCGTATCAATGGTGATGGTGCCCTTCGCGTCGACGCGGCCGGCGTCAACGGCGGCCTGAATGCGGCCGATGTTGACCGGCACGTACTTCGACGTGTCGTACGAGGTGAAGCCGCGCTTCGGGATACGGCGGAACAGAGGCATCTGACCACCTTCGAAGCCTTTGATGGCCACGCCGGTACGCGCCTTCTGACCCTTCACACCGCGGCCCGAGGTCTTACCAAGGCCGGAGCCGATACCGCGGCCGAGGACCTTACGAGCGTGGGTCGAACCCGGGCGGTTACGCAGTTCATTAAGTTTCATAGTTCTAATCCTTTAGGTACGAGGGAGATAGGAGGCCAATCAGCCTTCGTCCACCCGAACCAGGTGTTTTACTTTATTGATCATGCCGCGGACCGCCGGGGTATCTTCCAGGGTCGACGAACGGCGGATCTTGTTGAGGCGCAGCCCGATCAGAGTCTGGCGCTGGTCGGCGTAACGGCCGGCGGCGCTGTGGATCTGCGTGATCGTGACGGTCTTCTTCTTCTCGGCCATGATTAGGCTTCCTTCGCCACTTCTTTACCGGCTTCTTCACGGCGGCCGATGATGTCCGCGACTTTCTTACCGCGCTTGGCGGCAACGTTGCGCGGGCTGGTCATGGACTGCAGCGCGGTGAAGGTCGCCTTCACCATGTTGTGCGGGTTGTTGGAACCGACGCTCTTCGCGACGATGTCCTGGATGCCCATGGTTTCGAACACGGCGCGCATCGGACCGCCCGCGATGATGCCGGTACCGGCCGGAGCGGCGCGTAGGATGACCTTACCGGCGCCGAAACGGCCGTACAGATCGTGATGCAGCGTGCGGCCTTCGCGCAGCGGCACCTTGATCATGTGACGCTTCGCGGCGTCAGTCGCCTTACGGATGGCTTCCGGCACTTCGCGGGCCTTGCCCGAACCGTAACCGACCTTGCCTTTGGCGTCGCCGACGACAACGAGAGCGGCGAAAGCAAAACGGCGGCCACCCTTCACGACTTTGGCGACGCGGTTGATGTGCACAAGCTTGTCGACGAATTCATCGTCGCGCTCGCCGCGTTCGCCGCGGTTGCCGCCTTCACGACCGCCTTCGCGATCACGACGTCCGCCGCGCTCGCCACGTTCGCCGCGCTCACCGCGATCGCCGCCCCTGCCCTGACGTTCGCCGCGTTCAGAACCGCCTGATGGTGTCCGTGCCATATCTTACTTCCCTTACTTGACCGGTCTTAGAACGACAGACCGGCTTCACGCGCCGCGTCGGCCAAAGCCTTCACGCGACCGTGGAACAAATAGCTACCGCGATCGAAGATCACTTCCTTCACGCCGGCCTTGATGGCGCGTTCGCCAAGCAACTTGCCGACCTGGGCCGCGGCGTCCTTCGACGCGCCGACCTTCAGCTTGCCCTTGAGATCCGTGTCGATGCTCGACGCGGCGGCCAGCGTACGGCTGTCTTCGTCGCTGATGATCTGGGCATAGATGTGCCGACCCGAACGATGCACGGAAAGGCGCGGACGGCCGTGGGCCGAGGCCTTGATCGCAAAGCGCGTACGCTGCTTGCGACGCTGGGTCTGAATTTTGGTGCTGCTCATGACTAAATCCTTTGTCCCGCGCCTTACTTCTTCTTGCCTTCTTTGCGAAGGATGAATTCGTCGGAGTACTTGATGCCCTTGCCTTTGTAGGGCTCCGGCTGCTTGTACGCGCGAATTTCCGCGGCCACCTGGCCGACTTTCTGACGATCGGCGCCAGAGACTTCGATCTGCACCGCGCTCGGCGTCTTCACTTCGATGCCGGCCGGAACTTCGTAGACGACGTCATGCGAGAAGCCGAGATTGAGCGTCAGCTTCTTGCCCTGAGCTGCGGCCTTAAAACCGACGCCGTTGATGTCGAGGGTCTTCTTGTAGCCCTGGCTGACACCCTTCACCATGTTGTTGATGGTGGCGCGCGTGGTGCCCCACTGCGAACGGGCGCGCTTGGTTTCGCTCTTGGCCTTCACCCAGACCTTGCCGTCGGTGACGCTGGTTTCAACGTCGTCGCTGGTGTCGAGCTTCAGCTCGCCGAGCTTGCCCTTCACCGTTACGACCTTGCCGGCCATGGTGACGGTGACGCCGCTGGGAATGGCGACCGGATATTTGCCTACACGTGACATCGTACGCTTCCTTCAATCCGTGTTCGTTAGAACACTTGGCAGAGCACTTCGCCACCGACGTTGGCTTGGCGTGCTTCCGAGTCCGACATGACGCCGCGCGGCGTCGAGAGAATGGAAATGCCGAGGCCGTTATAGACCTTCTGCAAGTCCTTGATTTTCGCGTACACCCGGCGGCCGGGCTTCGAAACGCGCTCGATCTTATTAATGACCGGCTCGCCTTCGTTGTACTTGAGCTCGATCTTCAGCTCGTCGATGCCTTCGCGCACGTTCTGGCGCGCGAAACCGCGGATGTAACCTTCGCGTTCCAGGACGCTCAGCAGGCTTTCGCGCAGCTTCGAGGCCGGAGCGGTGATCGAGGACTTGTTCGCCCGCTGACCGTTGCGGATACGGGTGAGCAAATCACCAACAGGATCAGTCATTGACACGTGAGGTGCTCCTTACCAGCTCGACTTGACCATGCCGGGGATCTGACCCCGGGAGGCCAGTTCACGCAGCTTGTTGCGGGCCATCTTGAATTTACGGTAGGTCGCGCGCGGGCGGCCCGTCAGGTCGCAACGATTGCGGATGCGGACCTTCGACGAATTGCGCGGAACCTGGGCCAGCTTGAGAACGGCCGCGAAACGATCTTCGTCGGACGTCTTCTGGTCCATGATGATCGCCTTCAGCTTCTTACGCTTGTTGCCCAGCGACTTCGCCATGCGGCGGCGCTTCAGGTCGCGTTCGACAGTGCTCGTCTTCGCCATGAGACGTGTTTCCCTTACTTCTGGAACGGCATTTCGAAACCTTCGAGCAGCGCAAGCGCTTCCTCGTCGGTCTTAGCCGTCGTGCAGATGGTGATGTTCATGCCGCGGACCTTGTCGATCTTGTCGTAATCGATTTCCGGGAACACGATCTGTTCCTTGAGGCCCATGTTGTAGTTGCCGGCGCCGTCAAAGCTCTTCGCGTTCAGGCCGCGGAAGTCACGCACGCGCGGCAGCGCGACGTTCACCAGACGGTCCAGGAACTCGTACATGCGCGAGGCGCGCAGGGTCACGCTGCAGCCGACCATCTGGCCTTCACGCAGCTTGAAGTTCGCAATCGCCTTCGACGACTTGGTGATGTTCGGCTTCTGACCGGCAATCGCGGCCATGTTGTCGACGGCACCTTCGATCTTCTTCTTGTCCTGCGAAGCTTCGCCGACCCCCATGTTGAGGACGATCTTGGTCAGCTTCGGAACCGCCATCGGGTTCTGATAGCCGAACTTCTCGACCAGCTTCTTGCGGACGTTCTCGTCGTAGTGTTTACGCAAACGCGTTTGAGTAGCCATAACTTTCGTCCTTCCTAATCGATGACTTCGCCGGACCGCCGAGCAACGCGGACCTTCTTGCCGTCATCGAGCGTCTTGAAGCCGACACGGGTGGACTTGCCGCCCTTGGGGTCGACGTGCGCCACGTTGGAGACGTGGATCGAGGCTTCTTTTTCAATGATACCGCCGCGGTCCTGCGCCGTCTGACGCTGGTGACGCTTCGCGATGTTCACACCCTGAACGATCACGCGGTTGTCGGTCGGCAGCGTCTTGAGCACGGTGCCGGTCTTGCCTTTGTCACGGCCGGTGAGAACGACGACGTTGTCGCCCTTCTTGATCTTCAACTTGGCCATTAGAGGACCTCCGGCGCCAGAGAAACGATCTTCATGAACTTCTTACCGCGCAGTTCACGAGTGACCGGTCCAAAGATACGCGTGCCGATCGGTTCGCCCTGCTTGTTGATGAGCACGGCGGCATTGTGATCGAAGCGGATAGAGGTGCCGTCGGCGCGACGAAGTTCCTTCGCGGTACGCACGATGACGGCGCGATGAACGTCGCCCTTCTTCACGCGGCCGCGCGGAATGGCGTCCTTCACCGAAACGACGATCACGTCGCCGATCGCGGCGAATCTACGCTTGGAGCCGCCGAGCACCTTGATGCACATGACGCGCTTGGCGCCAGAGTTGTCGGCAACATCCAAATTGGATTGCATCTGAATCATGGTTTTACGTCCTTATCCCTGGAGGGTTCCGATTACTCGGCCTTGTCCAGGATCAATTCCCATTTCTTCGTCTTCGAGATCGGCGCGCACTCACGGATACGCACCAAATCGCCGATCTTGCCGACGTTGTTCTCATCGTGCGCCGCGAACTTTTTGCTGCGGCGGATAAACTTCTTGTAGATCGGGTGCATCATGCGGCGCTCGACGCGCACGATCACGGTCTTGTCCTGCTTGTCGCTGACGACCACGCCCTGGAGAATTCGTCTCGGCATATTCTTCTTCCTCTCGCCCGCTTACGACGCAGCTTTTTGGCTGCTGCGTTCCCGCAGAATTGTCTTGATCCGCGCGATTTCGCGGCGGACACGCCCGAACTGGGCGGTGTTGGTCAACTGACCGGACGCCTTCTGGAAGCGCAGATTGAACTGCTCCTTCTTGAGGTCCGCGAGCTGGCCTTGCAGCTCTTCCGCGTTCTTACCGCGCAGGTCTTGTGCAGTGCTCATATTCCTAGGCTCCAATACGCGCGACCATCTTGGTCTTAATCGGCAGCTTGGCGGCCGCCAGAGTGAAACCTTCGCGCGCCATCTCGGCCGACACGCCGTCGACTTCGAACATGATGCGACCCGGCTTAATGCGGCACACCCAATACTCCGGCGTGCCCTTACCCTTACCCTGACGGACTTCGGCGGGCTTCTTCGACACCGGCACATCCGGGAAGATGCGGATCCACACACGGCCCTGGCGCTTCATGAAGCGCGTGAGGGCGCGGCGGGCCGCTTCGATCTGACGGGCGGTGACGCGGTCGGGCGTCATGGCCTTGAGACCGTACGAGCCGAAATTCAAGGTCGAGCCGCCCTTGGCGACGCCGTGAATGCGGCCCTTGAAGGCCTTGCGGAATTTTGTGCGTTTCGGTTGCAACATGACGACGTATTTCCGTTTCTTGTGCTTTAGCCGCGCGATTCAGGACGGCCGCGTTCCTCACGCGGAGTCTGAACCTCGCCACCGAGGCGCTTGTCCTGCGCCATCGGATCGTGCTCCAGAATTTCGCCCTTGAAGATCCACACCTTGACACCGCAGGTGCCGTAGGTGGTCTTCGCGGTGCCGATGCCGTAGTCGACGTCGGCGCGCAGGGTGTGCAGCGGCACACGGCCTTCGCGGTACCATTCCACGCGCGCGATTTCAGCGCCGCCGAGGCGGCCCGAGCACGTGATACGGATGCCGCCGGCGCCGAGGCGCATCGCGGACTGCACGGCGCGCTTCATGGCGCGGCGAAACGCCACGCGGCGCTCGAGCTGCTGCGCGATGTTTTCGGCGACGAGCTGTGCGTCGATTTCCGGCTTACGGATTTCGATGATGTTCAGATGAACTTCGCTGCCCGTCATCTTCTGCAGATCCTTACGGATCACTTCGATGTCCGCGCCCTTCTTACCGATCACAACACCCGGACGGGCGGTGTGGATCGTGATGCGGGCCTTTTTCGCCGGGCGTTCGATGATCACGCGGGCAACGCCGGCCTGAGCCAGACGTTCCTTCAGATATTCGCGGATCTCGATGTCCTGGTGCAGGAGCGTCGCATACTGACCGCGGTTCGCGTACCAACGCGAGTCCCAGGTACGGTTGATGCCGAGGCGCAGCCCGACTGGATTGACTTTCTGACCCATTAGGCGGTCTCCCTCTTCTCACGAACGACAATCGTGAGATTGCTGAACGGCTTGGTGATGTGTCCGACGCGGCCGCGCGCACGCGGGCTCCAGCGCTTCATGACGATCGACTTACCGACGTAGGCTTGCGCCACGTACAGCTGGTCGACGTCGAGCTGGTGATTGTTCTCGGCGTTCGCGATCGCGGACTCGAGCACGGTCTTCACTTCGATCGCGATGCGGCGCTTGTTGAAGGTCAGCTCGGCCAGGGCCGCTTCCGCGCTTTTGCCGCGGATCAGCTGAGCCATCAGGTTGAGCTTGCGCGGGCTAACGCGGATCGATCGCGAGAAAGCCCGGGCCTCATTTTCGCCGACGCGGCGCGGAGCGTTTTTCTTGCTCATGACTTAGTCCTTACTTCGCAGCGCCAGGGGCCGCGGCTTTTTTATCGCCGGTGTGGCCATGGAACGTACGGGTCGGCGCGAACTCGCCGAACTTGTGACCGATCATGTTTTCGGTGACGAGCACCGGCACATGCTTATGACCGTTGTGCACACCGAACGTCAGACCGACGAACTGCGGCAGGATCGTAGAACGACGGGACCAAGTCTTGATCACTTCGTTGCGACCGGAGCCACGTACCGTCTCGGCTTTCTTCAAGAGATAGCCGTCGACGAAAGGACCTTTCCAAACTGAACGTGTCACGTTCGCTCTCCTTAAGCTTTCTTCGCCAGGTGGCGGCTGCGCATGATCAAGTTCTGCGTACGCTTGTTATTGCGCGTACGCTTGCCCTTGGTCGGCTTGCCCCACGGAGTGACCGGATGACGGCCGCCCGAGGTCTTACCTTCACCGCCGCCGAGCGGATGGTCGACCGGGTTCATCGACACACCGCGCTGGTGCGGCTTGAAACCCAGCCAGCGCATACGGCCGGCCTTACCGAAATTGATGTTCTGATTGTCCGGGTTGGACACGGCGCCGACGGTGGCCATGCATTCCGCACGGACCAAACGCAGCTCGCCCGACGAGAGGCGAAGCTGGGCGTAGCCAGAGTCCTTACCGATGAGCTGCGCGTAGCAGCCCGCCGAACGGGCCATCTTGCCACCGCCGCCGAGCTTGAGCTCGACATTGTGCACGATGGTGCCGACCGGCATGTTCTTGAGCGGCATTGCGTTGCCCGGCTTAATGTCCGCGGTTTCGGCGGCGATGATCTTGTCGCCGGCCTTCAAACGCTGCGGGGCCAGGATGTAAGCCTGCTCGCCGTCTTCATAGCGGATGAGCGCGATGAAGGCGGTGCGGTACGGGTCGTATTCCAGGCGTTCGACGGTCGCGGCGACGTCGCGCTTCTTACGCTTGAAATCCACGAGACGGTAACGGCGCTTATGACCGCCGCCCATGAAGCGGCTGGTGATGCGGCCGGAGTGGTTACGGCCACCCGTCGAGTGCATGCCTTCCGTCAGTTCCTTGACGGGCTTGCCCTTGTGCAGGTCGGAGCGGTCGACGAGGACAGTGCCGCGCAGTGACGGCGTGATCGGATTATATGACTTCAACGCCATGGCTTAGAGTCCCGTGGTCACATCGATCGACTGGCCGGCGGCCAGGGTCACGATGGCTTTTTTCACATCGCTGCGGCGGCCCGGACGGCCGCGGAAGCGCTTCAGCTTGCCCTTGGTGATCAGCGTGTTCACGGCAGTCACCTGCACCTTGAACAGCGTCTCGACCGCGAGCTTGATCTGCGGCTTGGAGGCATCGAGCGGCACGCGGAACACAAACTGATTGTGCTCGGAAGCCATCGTCGCCTTTTCCGTGATCATCGGCGCGCTGATGAAGTCGTACAGCGCGGCTTCGCTCACGGCCGGGGCGGCCTTTTTCGCGGCTTTTTTGGCCGGCTTCTTTTCTACAGGGCTCATTTCAGGCGCTCCTCAAGCTTCTCGAGCGCCGCCTTCGTCAACACCAGAGTGTCACGGCGCAGGATGTCGTACACGTTCGCGCCCTGGCTGGGCAGCACGTCGATGCCCGGGATGTTGCGGGCGGCGCGGGCGAAGCCCTCGTCCACCTGGGCGCCGTCGATGATCAACACCGACTTCCAACCGAGCTTCTTGAATTGAGCGTCGAGCTTCTTAGTCTTGGCATCTTTGCCGCCTGCGGCGGATTCGATCACCACGAGCTTGCCGTCCTTAGCTTTGGCCGACAGGGCGCTCTTCAGGCCGAGGGCGCGGATCTTCTTCGGCAGGCTGAACGCATGGCTGCGCACGACCGGTCCGAAGATCACGCCGCCGCCACGCATTTGGGCGGAACGGAGCGAACCCTGACGGGCCGAACCGGTACCCTTTTGCTTGTACGGCTTCTTGGTGGTGCCGCTGACTTCGCTGACGACCTTGGTCTTGTGCGTACCGGCCTGACGCTTGGCGAGCTGCCAGCGCACGACGCGGTGCATGATGTCGCCGCGCACTTCGGCGCCGAAGATGGCGTCCGAAACGTCCACGGAGCCGACGTTTTTCTTATCGAGGTTGATGATGTCCAGCTTCATGGCCGTTAGTCCTTCTTGGCCTTCAGACCGGCCGGCAGCGGGAGGTCCTTCGGAAGCTTACGCTTCACAGCGTCCTTCACGAGCACGTAACCGCCCGGATTGCCCGGAACTGCGCCTTTGACGAAAATGAAACCCTTGGCTTCGTCGATCTGAACGACCTGCAGGTTCTGAGTGGTGACACGCTCGACACCGAGGTGACCGGCCATCTTCTTGCCCTTCCACACCTTACCCGGGTCCTGACGCTGACCGGTCGAACCGTGAGAGCGGTGAGAGACGGACACGCCGTGCGTGGCTTCGAGACCGGAGAAGTTCCAGCGCTTCATCGGACCCTGGAAGCCCTTACCGACCGTCGTACCCGTCACATCGACGAATTGGCCCGTGACGAAGTGCGCTGCCGAGAGTTCGGCGCCCACATCAATCATCTTGTCCGCATCGACGCGGAATTCGACCAGACGACGCTTCGGCTCGACGTTCGCCTTCGCGAAGTGACCACGCGTCGCTTTATTGACGCGCTTGGCCTTCTTGGCGCCGATGCCGAGCTGAACGGCCGTGTAGCCATCCTTTTCTTTGGTACGCTGAGCGATCACTTGTACGCCGTCGACCTTGAGAACGGTGACAGGCACGTGATTGCCATCCGCGGAGAAAACGCGGGTCATACCCACTTTTTGTGCAACTAAACCGGAACGCATATGTCCCACCTTCGAGCGATTCTTAGAGCTTGATCTCGACGTCAACGCCGGCGGCGAGGTCGAGCTTCATCAGCGCGTCCACCGTCTGCGGAGTCGGATCCACAATGTCGAGCAGTCGGCGATGAGTCCGGATTTCGAACTGTTCACGCGACTTCTTGTCGACGTGCGGCGAGCGGTTCACGGTGAACTTCTCGATGCGCGTCGGCAGGGGAATAGGACCGCGCACTTGCGCGCCCGTGCGCTTGGCGGTGCTAACGATCTCCTTCGTGGATTGATCGAGCACGCGATGATCAAACGCCTTGAGGCGAATGCGAATATTTTGATTGTCCATCATAGCCTACTACCCAAAAGTGAACGGCACCCGCCTCAGCGGCGGATGCCGTTGATCTCAATTTACTCGACGATTTTCGCGACGACGCCCGAACCGACGGTACGGCCGCCTTCACGGATGGCGAAGCGCAGACCTTCATCCATCGCGATCGGGGCGATGAGGTTCACCTGCATTTCGATGTTGTCGCCCGGCATCACCATCTCGGTGCCCGCCGGAAGCTCGATCGTGCCCGTCACGTCCGTGGTGCGGAAGTAGAACT
>JBFWVA010000014.1:0-89886 GCA_050246995.1 Rhodospirillaceae bacterium
TCGTCCCAGATTTGTCGGAGAGTTGTGATCTGCGTGCCGTCGCCGACGATCAATTTGGAAAAGTCGTTTCGCGGGTCCGCACTAAGCATCAGGTTATACACGTCGTTATCGCTATCCACTCCGGCTATGGTTGCCGGAAGGAACAGCTCGGGTGGGCCACCGAGAGGCACAAAGTCCGGCGTTCCTATGACTAGGTACTTGTCCTCGCCGGTGAGCTTCACGGTGTAGGTCGTATTCTGGTCCGTCCAGATTGCGGTCATGTCCGTGAATTTGTCTTCTAACGTCTGCTGCTCGCAGCTCGCGAGCCCAATCGTGAGGAAGGCAGCTGTGATTGCTACAGCAGTTCTTTTCAGGCGCTCGATTACACTAAATGTCATCTTCCAATTCCTTCTGTCAGAACTTCTCAAATTTGGTGTTCTGGCCTTTCAGCTTCTCAAGAACGTGCTGTTCAAAATCAGCGTAGTGCGGGGCGGGGGTGAATTTTTGCTGTAATCCAAACGGGGGACGTCTCCCGTCATTTAGCCGATAGGCAATCATTTCAAACTTCCACAACCGTGTGTCCGGAGGGCATCGCTTCACCGCCGCCGCGCCCGCGTTCTCGCTTATGGGAGCGCCGCCCACTAAGAGACTGTAGGAATCCTTAGCGAACACGTAGCGGTCCTGCGCTGAGACTGCCGGTGGGCCAAACCGCTCCACGAGGGTTTTCTCGAACTCCGAACCCGGAAGTGATGTGCCCGGCCCGCATATGTAAACGCTCATCTCGCTCAAGATGAACTTTTCCGCCGTCCATCGGATTTCGGCATTGAAGGCCGATCCGTTCACCTCACATGTGAGCCGAACATGCCCGACGATGCCTTGGGCCTCGCCTTGAACGGGCATCATCGTCTTGCAAGTGCCTAGCTGGTCCCCAGGGCTGGCCAGTGATAGCTCGCTTACTATGAAGGGTGGCTCTCCGATAAACGCGTTCTTAGAAGGAATGCACGTCCTGATGCCAGGCTCCTTCACCGGCAATGGAAACCCGCGCTGCGGGTTGTCCCACATGCTGGCGAAGCAAAACGCCCCTGCTGGTGGCGGAGCATTTACCGCCGCTGTGTTCGCTGCTGCATCTGCTTGTGCTTTGGTCGCGGTGGCTTTGGCATCCGCAACCTCCTTCATGCTCGCGTTCAGGTACGACAGACGCTTACTGGCCGCTTCAATCGTCTCGCGTAGGTGGCGAAACTCGCTGTCGAAAGTCGGATTATCCGTCCTGACGTTGCCCGCAGACTGAGCCAGGGATACGCAATCACTCACTGTCTTTCCTACTGACGCGATTTCTTCCGGGTCGTAGGCGCTGAATGGTCGGCGGTCGAAATTCGAGCTTCCGGACGTAGCAGATTGAGAGACGGCGGCTGCTAGGTACGAGCACGACACCTCTTTGCCGTTCAATTGCATGGCCGGAGCGTTTGAGAGCCTATCAAATAGCTGTTCAGGCCCGGCGGAGCCTCGACCCTGCCCACTGGCAGGTTGGGAGGCGGCCAACAGCACCGCACATGCAAGCATCCCCGGAAATACCTTCCTCATTCGCGCTCTCCTTTTGTGAAGCGGCCCCTTCAACTAATCATTGAGTATAGGACCTGGATTAAGGCTGTTCAACGCAGCCACCGTCCGGAATGGACGTTAGAAAAGTCATCGGCTGGAACCTGCGACGGCTGCGCCTCAAGCGCGGCCTGTCCCAGGAGGCTGTAGCGGGCGAGCAAATGGATACCGCCCATGTCAGCCGGATCGAGCGGGGTGTTGAGAACCCCACGGTGTTGGTGCTGGATAAGCTGGCGAAAGCCCTCGGCGTGAAGATTACCGAGTTCTTTAAGCCGGTGCGGCCAGGAGCCACTTGGCCGCCCGCTCTAAAGGCGGGCCGGAAGAAGTCGAAATAGCCCTACCACTCGGACGGAAGGAGCAAGACCAGCACTCTCCGGGTGACCGCCGGGTCTGAGGGATCGGGAGACATGTACCGAAGCCTCTGATCATAGGCGTCGATCTTCCAGACGTAAGTCTTGCCAGCGATCTGTACCGTGCCGTAATCGTGCTCGCCATAAGGATCATTGTCCTCATCAAAAGCATCGAACTCCATGATGGCTGCGATGACTTCAGCGCGGGTTCTTTCGTCGAGCGCCTCGATCCCACGAGTCATGAATACTTGACCTGCGTCTGGCGAAAACGTCGTCCGCAACTGGTCGTTTAGCTCCGCGATTTTGCGTGTGCGTTCTTCGTCGGTCATCTGCGGTCCACCTACGACGACTTCTTCGTGGGCTGCGGCAGCTTGAAGGATGTCACTATCCACGTGACTTCCTGCTCCTTGGGAGCGTCTAACTTGACGTGACTGCCAGGCGTGAACGCGCCGCTCAGTCCTGCTATCGGCAGATCGTAGCTGGGGCGATCATCGAAGTCGGGCAACTCGATGCAGGCCGCGACGCGGATTTCGTGATCCTGCGGCAGTTGCTTCAGCATGTTGATAAGTGTGGCGACTAACATCGGTGGCCCTTTCTGTGGGAGTGAAGAGCGCACGCAGCAACACGCGCCGACGAGCGCACGTCGTCAGCGCAGTGATCTGAACTGTTCTTGTTTTCAGGCGATGGGCGGTTGGAGAGTCTTGGACAGGACTCGTTCTTCACCGGCGCGCAGGACGATGCCGCCGAACTTCAACGGCGCGTTAGTCAGGTTCCGCGCAATCAGCAGGCAGCCGTGCTTGTCTCCGACGCCGTACAGCGGATTGATAACGACACCGCCTATCGCGGTCTCAAAATCCACCAAAGACTGGTAGCCGCCGAAATCTGGCATCGGCTTGATCTTCATTAGCGGGGCTATCCGGATGATTGCGGGTGCTACTCCGAGGGCAATGATCTGGGCGAGCACGCTTCGTCTTGCGAGCATGTGTCGTCTCCACTGATCGAGTGATGGATTTGGCCGCTCGGGTGCGGAGGTCGGTTAAGTGAGGGGAGCCAGGTCGGCTCGGGGCCGGGCTTTCGGGGTCTTGCTACCGCTGGCGATCTGCCGCTCAGTTCTGGCCGCTCGCCCCCGGATTTTGGCCAACTTTTACGGTTTTCTGGGGTCGCTAACCGGCGGCTGTACCGGTCGGCCTTCGTACTTTACCCCAAACCGGGCCATTCTGTAAATATGGAGCCTAAATCAATGGGTTATCAGCCACCCCAACCCCGACCCAACGGCAACCAGGGGGTGCGCCTGGGGTGCCCGTTGGCCCCTAAAAGGGCTTTAGGCGGCCCGCTGAGGGGTGCCCGGCCCTGGGGCGCTACTACCCCAGCCGCCTACCCGCCCCGGCATCGCCTGGGCGGCCCCTGGGGCGACCCGGTTTTGGGGGTTAGCCCAAGGGCCGGGTAATTTTGTTGCGAGGGGTCGGCTGACCGGCCTTTGGGGGTGCCAACTCGTACCAAAACCCCTCAGGTCCGGGTTTTTTGAGCACTCGACGCATGTCGAGGACAGCTTTTTAGGTGATCACGTGATCACAGTGGTTACGGGCGGAAAGATCGCAAAAATTGACTGTATGCTCTTGGCGTCCCGCCTAAGTTTCCACACACCAGTTGCCAATTGCAGGCCGCACCGTACATGCCGACGATCACATCAGCGACCAAAGAACCGCAAGTCCGCGCGATCCCGATACGTCGCCGTCGCCGTTACTTCCGTAAAATCTACGAACGATATGACGTCCTCGACACTGCGAAAATCGTCAAGCCTGACGGCATGGTACGCATCTACGATGCGATGCAATTACTGGCACAAAGACATGGCGGCGAGGGATGGTCGAAAAACCCGTTCGCCAAGTACTGGCACTTCAGGCTTGAACGAATTCTTCTCAACGGAGAGAAGCGATACCAAGTCAGACAGAAGTTTATCGTAAACGAGCCAGATTGCTTCGACTACGAAGATGAATGGAAGCTCCGCTGTCAACCAGACGGCTCGCCCAGAACCGTGGCAATGAAAGAAGCGGCAGCCGTTTTCAAGAAGGCCAGGCTGGAGTTAATAGCGGCCTTGAAAGATGGATCTTTGCGCCTCTTTGGGAAGGCCCAGTATAAAGAATACTCTGTGGAGGACTTTGCAAACGGCGTTGTGACGGAACAGTGGTTCAAAATAATCGAAACCGGCACGTTGTCCTCAGAGGCGCTGAAGGATCGCGACAATCACGATAGCGATGCTGAAGGCGATCTTATTTACCTCTACGTGACGGAGGCTTCGCTTAACGCCTTCTTGAACGGCTCCGCTGTGGGGCCGCAAGAAATCCCACCAGCCAACAACCCTTCCTCGGCAGTGGTCCCCGAAGTTGAAGCGGCTACACCGCAGATGAGCTCGGCAGTCGAGCAATCTTCTTCGTCTACACAGATGGAGGCCGTAGAAGAGTTCGACGCAGCACCATCGTTCCCACCGTATCGACCGAGAAAACAGGAGGCCGTAAAGCTTGCGATAGAAGCCTGTTATCCCGGCGGGGTACCCTACAAAAAACGAGGGGACCTACTCTTCAAAATCAATGAATGGCTCGTAGCTAACGGGCATGACCCCGTCTCCGGCGATACATTTGACCGAGCTCGGGGCGTAAGACCCCAAGCCAAGTAATCCTCGCTGCGAGATTTGCGAGATTTGCGAGTTCCTGCGAGGTTTTGCGAAGCGCCCTCTCTGCACGTGACCCTGGGTAGTCCAGGGGACACATGCAGGAGCTTAATCCATGACTACGCGAACCACCCGCAAGGGTTCTAAGCGGGGTGTGCAGCACCCCGACCTCCACAATATACCCGCTACGATTTCTGCTCATTTCCCGGCATCCACTACGTCTATGCAGCAATTGGTTTCCGGCGCTATGCCGCGATACCTGTCGGAAAAGGAAGTGTCTTCACGTCTGGGCATTAGCTACCAGAAACTGCGTAAAGACCGTTTGAACGGCACTGGCATTCCATATTGCAAATTTGGCCGTGCCGTTCGGTATTCCGTCGAAGCCGTCCTTCAATACGAGACCGACGCCAAACGCCACAGCACGGCGGAGGATCGGTCATGAGCGCCCCCTTCGTATTCAACAACCGTGACCAGTGGCTGAAGCGGCTGCGTCCGCCCAAACGCCTTGATATCCGTTTGTGGGAGCCGCCACCGGGTAAGAAGAAGTTTGAAACCGCGCTTGAAGCTGAGAACCGACAGGATGATTGGGCCGAGATACTCGATGACGGCGACATTCAGTCTCAGCGCCTCGCCGCTTTATATAAGGATTGCTACAACGAGGAGCCGTGCAATCTGTCATTTGAGCCGGAGTGTATTCGCCGCTTCAGAATTAATTACGTCTGGCGAGTTGCCGAGGTCATCAAGGAACATTTCCCGAATGAACCTCTATTCGCGGTCACCACGGTTTCGGAGCCAGGCCAGTTTGCGGTCGGTGATCTAGGCTCAGCGTCCTTCACCTACTGGAAACAGGAAACCCGTCAGAATTTAGACAAGGCTGGGTTAGGTGATCTCTCCGTTATCGGCGGTGGATGCATTTCCTACAACGAATACAGCCGCAACATTCTGCCACCATATTGGCAAATCCACGGCCACTACATCTTTATAGGCGGCACCAAGAGCGGCATCCACCGCCGCTTACGCAAAGTCTACCGGCCTACCGATAATACTCCCCAGGCCGTCAGCGTTGTCCCCGTAACGGATTTGTTGGGCGCTATTTCCTACACCTACAAGTCTGTGTTCCCTCGCCGCGTCGCCTACGTTGATGACCACGGTCACCGAAATACCCGCAGTGGTCTCCCAATCACGAAGCCGGAACTCCGGGAACTTGCCCTCTTCATGGCAACGCAGAAGTTCAGTGATCGACTCTTCCTGCGTGGTTTTCGTCGTCGCGGCCACATCCTCGTGCCGGAGTGACAGGGATGGGTCAGCCTAAAACCATAAACGTGAATTGGCTCGGAAAGTCGTCGAGGGGGCCTGTAGATGGCCTGAGGGACACTGAAGACCCCTTCAATTCGAGTTGAGCTGGCAACACTGGGTACGCCCACTTGCCAACCACCTCCCAACTTCGAGCGCGTCGTAACTTTTGGTGATCACGTGATCACGTGATCACCGTTTCCCGACAACCCCACAAATCACAGCATAATCCATCAGGAGCATCATCATGGCTAAGAAACAGCACCGTCCAGGAAAATTCAAAGTCAAGGAAGACGGCGTATGGCATCACAATCCGCCTGACGATCCGGAATTTGTCGCGCCCTACATCGTCAAGAAAGCTAGTTTTATCGCAGCCGATAAGAAGTGGCACACACAGTTTCAGTTCAAGAACACCGGTGGTCAGGTCCAAACCCTGGAACTTCCACGAAGCGACGCGCGAAACAGCAAGACGCTACGAGACAATCTCATTGATCGGGGATTTGACTGGCCGCAAGTCAAATCGCAAGAGGAGGTCGACTTACTTAAATATCTATCATCTGAACCCGATCACCAGATTGAGTGGGTCGCGAAAACTGGATGGTACAAAGGAACTACCTTTGTTTTTCAAGACGGCGCGATTGGCCCTGAGATGGCGAACGTCAAATTCAAGCCGATGGATGACAATTCAGTTTCGGCGGGAACAAGAGGCGATCTAGCGACTTGGAAAAAGATCGTTAGCCAAGTGGTTCCATGCAGCAATTCCGCAATGCTCGCACTAGGTACTGCCTTCGGGGGCCCATTCCATCAGCTCCTCAGGATCGAGAGCGGGGGCTTCAATCTCTTCGGCAAAAAGAGCAAGGGCAAAACAACTGCCGCTGTTGCAGCGCAATCTGTTTACGGCATATCTGGCCGCGATGAGGTGTTGACCTGGGACATAACCGAAACTGCGCTGGACGAACTGAGATGTGAACACTCTGATATGTTGGCTTACCTGGATGACATGGGCCGTGCGGGCGATAATGACAAGGATCGCATTGAGAGGATCGGTGATGCTGCTTTCCGGCTGACCACTGGAAAACCGCGTCGTCGGTCTAAGGGCTTCAAGGTTGATCCGAACTTTCCGTCGAGCTGGCTCGCCATCCTGAGTACTAGCGTTCGCAGCATGTTGAAGATTTCAATGAACGCAGGTTCACATGTCTTCGGTGGTGAGGAGGTGAGGCTGATTGATGTCCCCGCAGTCGCATCAGACGAACTCGGGATATTTGACAGGTGTCCGGAAGGTTACGACAACTCCCGCGTAGCTTCCTTTACCCTGGAAACAATGTGCTCACAGAACTACGGCGTCGCCGGTCGAGAGTATGTTCGCCGTATCGTCGAAGATCAGGCGGCAGCCGTTGAGTATGTAAAGAAGAGGATCACCGCATTTATTGAAGCGGCGGGTGCGGCGGGCGACAGTGAGTATCGGTACGTTCAAAGATTTGCGCTGGCCTATGCGGGTCTTAGACTTGCCGCGAAATTTGGAGTGATAACGCTGCAAAAGGAAGCCGCGTGGAAGGCGATTAGGAGCTGTTATGCGAGGGCGCGTCGCTCGGCTCCAACCTTCCCTATCATGCTCGACAATGCGGTCCACGCTCTGCGCGAAGCTCTTTCCGAGAAGAAGGGTATTCTGAATTTGTCGCGACCGGGGCACAAAACCACGAGGGCTAAATTCGATAGCTGCTCGGGGATCCTGACCCGGCACACCACTGGGGAACTGATCTACGCCGTGAAGCTCGAAGACTTGGGAACACTTTGCCGCTCTTCACTGCCCGTTGGTCAGATATTGCAAGAACTCAAGGAGCGCAATTTGATGGTCCTCATTGATGGCGGGAAATCTACGATCCCTGTGACCATTCCGGGCATCAAGGCCAAAGAGTTTCGGCCCCGTCTAATCTGCATACTCCAGCGGAAACTCGATCTGCAAAAAAAGCGTCCATCTAATGCTGGCGATGACTGATCGCATATGACGGCAATGATAACGAGAATGGGGGCAACAACCATCTGCCCCCATTTTTGTGCCCGCATCGGTCCAATTACTTATTACGGCGTTCACGCGAACTATTAGCGTTATAAAATCATCACAGAATTGGATTGATCTTCTTGGCCCATAGAGGTGTCATTGGGCCTCCGGGATGCATCTGGATGGTGGTCTAAAGTCGCCCCCGGCCTCAGGTACTGGTGCACCTATGTCATGGCCGGTAAGCCATTCCTCTTACCGAGCAGTTAGGGGTGGCCGCTTGTATCACAAATGTATCATTTACGGCCTGCCGCTTGGCGTGCCGCGATGAAAAACTCACCTAAGTCATTGATTTAAAATGGTGCCGACGCGCGGAATTGAACCGCGGACCTACTGATTACGAACAAGCGGGCCGCCACCTTACCGGCTGCCACCAAACCCCGCCCAGGCCGTGAAAATTGGCTAAATGCCTCATTTTATTGGCTTGTCGAAACACCCGAAAGTTGACCCCGACCACCCCAGCGTGATTACTATGTGATTACTGTAGCGGGTTGGGGGTTGGTATGGCAAACGAGCGATTAACTAAGGCGACCGTCGAGGCATTGGAGCCGGACAAAGATAATGAGCGGCCATATTTCGTCTGGGATACCGGGAAAGGCTGCGTCCGGGGATTTGGTATTCGGGTGCTACCAAGTGGCCGCAAGGTGGCCGTCCTTCAGTACAGGCTCAAGGGGGCCGGGCGGAAAGGGACCGCCCGCCGTTTCACCATTGGCGCGATTGGCCCCGATCTGAAGTTTTCGCGGGCGCAGGAGATTGCCGAGCAGCTCCGCGCATCAGTGGTCAATGGCGGTGATCCTGTCCGCGACGTGAAGACTGCCGCCCTAACTTCGCTAGAGCGTGACAAGCTGGCTAAGGAGCGCACCTTCAAAATGCTGGCGGACGCATGGATCGCCAAGAAGGACAAGCTAAGGTCCCTAGTCCAGATCAAGCGCATCATTAAATCGCACCTGGGGGAACTACATAAGCGCGACGTAGCTGGGCTCACCTATCCCGATATGGAGAACCTGGTAGACGACGTTCGCTCACGCGCCCCACACATGGCGCGACAAGTGATCTTAGTGCTGCGCTCTATATTGGACCTGGGTGTACGCAAGGGCTGGCTGTCGGAAAACATCGCGGACCGATTAGAGGTCGAAGCTCCCGGAGGCAGCCGTGACCGTGTCCTATCGGATCAGGAACTGAAAAAGATCTGGCTCGCCGCAGCTGAGACGGATTGGCCCTTCGGCCCTGCTGTTCAACTTCTCATATTGACCGCCGCGAGACGGAGCGAGGTCATTGGTCTGAAGTGGTCAGAAATAGATGGCGATGCCCGTGTGTGGCGGCTTCCTGCTGAACGCGCGAAGAACAACGAGGCGCACGTCATCCACTTGAGCGATCAAGCCCTGCAGGTTCTCCAATCGCTGCCCGGTGTGCCGAAAGGGAGATTTCCAAAGCATGGGCTCCTTTTCAGCACTACAGGCAAAACACCGTTCAGTGGATTCAGCAAGGCTAAGGCCCAACTCGATGAGGATGCCGAAGTTTCTGAATGGCGTCTCCATGACCTGAGACGCACCGCCGCCACCGCCATGAGCGAGATGGGATATTCGATCCAAGTTGTCGAGCGGGTCCTGAACCATCGTGGCGTGTCGCGGTCCGGCGTCGTTGGTATCTACCAACGCAGCGAACTATTGGCGGAACGCAAAGCAGCCATTGAGGCTTGGGGCAACCGCGTGGCTGCCATGATTGCCAACAGGAAGCATAAGGTCTCAGTGCCAACCGCCTGATCTACACAAAGTCATCCAGGATGGAGCGCCCGACGACACAAAAGCTATACGTAGTGGGCACCTGTCTTGCGAATATAGAAGTACTGAGTTCCCCTATCCGTGCGGGTAGCGGAGCAAACGACCCAAGCCGTTTGTCCGGGACCAACTACGACATTTCGTTGCCAAGGGCCGTTCATGTTGCTTGATACTTCGTAATAAACCTGAATTCTTTGGCCTCTATTAGAATTGTGTAGCCCTAAGAACACTCCACCAGCATCGCCGCAATTATTCCCGCGCACTTCACGAATATCGCTGAAGGCGTCTCGAACTTCGGTCACGGATTGTGCTTCTGGTATCGTCTTCGAAAGTTCCAATAGTTCATTTATATCAGAGATTGGTCCCCGCATGATCTTGTCTCCCCTTGTTATGTCGATAGCCACTTCAGAGGCAGCTGATCGTTTAGTTGGCGACCCCAGGAAGGCGGGCGCTAAAAAGCGAAAGCCTTGCGCCACACCCTCAGAATCTTGGCATCGCGCCCTTAGCTGGCTTTGGAAGCGTCTTCAAAGTAGTGGGGTGATTGCACTGAGTGCAGGTTTTCACCAGTTTCGGCCACTTAGATCCATACCAATAGCTTACAACCTTTACAGTTCGCTCCCGGTTCCGCTGATTGAGATGATCAGGATCAGGTTCAGGCGTATGATCAAAGTATCCGCCGAAAACACTCTTGCAAAACTTGGTGTACCAGACCGTGTGCAGAATCATACGGTGCCAGTAGTCGTCTACATCAACTTCTGGAATGTGGTAGTATCCGGGATCAAGCATGGCGAGTGAAAAAAACCGCCTCACCTCCAGTTCAGTCTTGGCGATCTTACGAGGCGTCCAGCGCAGCTTCCTCTTGATGTCCGCGCTGATTCCAGAGAAGTCGTAGTCCTCTATCTTCGCCAATCGCATTAAGAGAATCTTCGATTGTGGATCTACTTTGAGCCCCAGCGGTAGCTTTGGCATTCTTTCCCCCTAGTTCGAAGCGTCAAGCTCGTCTGGAGTATTCTCGCGATTTTCGGGTGAAGGTGTCAACATTCTCCCTGATCGAGAAGAGCCGTTCGACGGCACGAAGTTTGGAACCACACTTCAGGGCAGACCGCCGGTGACTAGACCGGAAAAATGCCTCCCCCGGCCCGGAAAATTCGGCCATCACGCGGCTCGGCGGCCCTGTTTTCGGCGGCTGGCGCTGATAACGCGCTGGACCACGGAAACGCCGACTTTCAAGTCTTTCGCCACACGGCGCATCCCTTTGCCGTTCGCACGCTCGCGGAGGATGGCCGCTTCAACGTCAGGACCTACGCGCGGTCGCCCAAGCCGACGCCCCTCAGCTCTCGCGCGGGCCAGGCCTGACTTGATGCGCTCCTGGATGATAGCACGCTCGAACTCTGCGAATACGCCGAGCATCTGGAACATAGCCTTACCAGCAGGAGTAGTTGTGTCCAGCCCTTGCTGATGGAGATAAAGGTCAACACGCTTCGCGTGTAGTTCCTGGAGCACGCCAAGCAAATCCTGAAGTGACCGGCCAAGCCGATCCACCGACCATGCGGCCACGAGATCAAAGTCCCGACGTGCGACGCCCTTCAGCAATGCGTCCAGCCCCGGACGCTGCGCCCGACTTTTCGCGCCAGACACTCCCGCGTCCTCAAACACGGCTACGACCTTCCAGCCCTGCCGTTTAGCTACGGCCTCCAACTCGCGGCGTTGGTTCTTCGTGGTCTGGTCCGAAGTGCTGACGCGCAGATATAATGCCACCTTCTTCATGGCTCATCCTTTCTATGTTGGTGATTGTGATTACGCAGGAACGGCGGCGGGCCGATCCCATTAGCGCACGCGGTCAACGTGCGATTATCGTCTTGGAAACTTGAGTTCTGTTTTGGACGCTACGGACGGGGGCACCGCCCCTGTCTACCGTTTACTCAGCGTTCGCACTCCAGGCGGGCGCGACTACAACCCGCTACTACTTCCTGGCGTTATCGAGGAGTTCACGGAGGACCCGCTGATTAGGGGTCTCGTTCTCGGGTGCGGCCAGTTCACGATCCTGCGGCCACGCCTCGGCAGGCGGAAGCTCCGCTGCACTCTTCGGCACTCGTCTTTGTTTGTGCATCGGACCGCCCAGGCGTTTAGTGATGCGGAACCCGAAAGGGAGCCCGACAGAAATCCACCAGTTTCCGTACTGGCTGCGGCCAATCCGAAATCCCCTACCACCCCAGCTAATTCCGTACCCTGGCTTCAATATCAGCGCCGCTTGCGGTTGTTTTGTCAGGACACCAGACCTTCCGGATTGTACCTTAAGGTTGCTGTGGGCACTACCGCCGATCAAATCCGCAATAAGGGGAAAGCAGGCTATGCCGTATTCTGCCGAAATCAGCCGTGACAATCCGACCAACATTCTCTTCGTGATCGACCAATCGGGATCGATGGACGAACGCATGGCGACCGGAAAGTCGAAGGCGGGCTTCGTGGCCGATGTCCTCAATAAAACCATCTACACCCTTGTTACAAATTGCACGAAAGCCGACGGCGTCCGGAATTACTTTGATGTTGGCGTTGTCGTGTACGGCGGAAACGGGGTTGGACCGGGGCTCGGCGGAGCATTAGCCGGGGGAATTGTCCACCCGATTACCGACCTTGCGAAGTCGCCCCTGCGCGTCGAAGACCGTACTCGAATGGACGATGACGGTGCGGGAGGCGTTCTAGAACGGCGTATCAAATTTCCAGTTTGGTTTGACCCTACAAGTTCGGGGGGCACGCCGATGTGCGCGGGGCTCACTCAAGCAGCTCAGGCGCTAGTAGCTTGGTGCGACGCTCACCCGAACTGCTATCCACCAACCGTCCTCCACGTCACTGATGGCGCATCAACCGACGGCGATCCAGATCATGTGGCGTCTGCCATCAGACAGATCTCTACGAACGATGGTGAATGCCTCCTCTTCAATATCCACGTCTCGACAGAGCAAGGTGAAACCATTCGCTTCCCCAGTTCCGAGGCGGGATTAACTGATAGCTACGCCCGCGCACTCTTCAACATGTCCAGCCCCTTCCCGCCACATGTTGCGAAGCTTGCGGCGGATAAAGGATATAGTCTGGGGCCAAATGCTCGCGGATTTATGTTCAATGCCGACCCGCGCGACATTGCGAACTTCTTCGACATCGGCACACGCCCAAGATTGACGGCTGATCGCTAAGCAATGAATGACGGCCTTTTGTCGCCCACCACTCGCTCGGTGCTTGCGTTCTCCGTACCTAAGAGAGAAGACGCAACGAATGAAGATCGGTGGCGCATTGCGTCTGACGGTACGATTTGTGCGCTTTGCGACGGAGCGTCGATATCATACGACCCCGCTCCATGGGCTGACCAACTAACAGAGCGGTTTGTCACCGATCCAAATATCACACGGTTATGGCTTGATGACGCCGTAAGCGAATATCTCAAAAAGTACGACCGCGAGAATATGGAGTGGATGCAGCAAGCTGCCTTTGATCGCGGTAGCTTTGCCACTCTGGTCGGCATCATCTGGCCTACCGGACAAGCAAGCTTACGCACTTTTGCGATGGGCGACTCTATTGTGGCGCTGGTTGGCGACAATACTTTTTTGGGATCATATCCGCTTACTAGCCACCTGGAGTTTGACCAGCCCCCGACACTCTTATCGACCAATCACCTAGAAAACAGCGGCTTCAGTGATGAGGCAATTGCGGGGTGTTGGCACACCTTCGAGTTTGACGCAGATTCACATCAAGTTGCCCTCTTGATGACAGACGCTCTTGGGAGATGGCTCCTAGAGGACCCTCACTCATCCCGCCTCTCGCGGTTGTTAGAGATTGGCGATGAGGCGCATTTTGCGAACTTCATTGAGGTGGAGCGTGCCGAGGGGCGGCTAAAGCGCGACGACAGCACGCTTATCATTCTAGGGTAAGCTAATGCCGTATCCTCAAATTGTAGAATACAACGACGCAATACAGCATCCGCAGAGCGCCTTTTCTGATCCAGAACTCCAACGCGGTTTAGTCGAGCAAACCCCTTTGGGCTTACCTCTCGCTCTGTCGGGTGGATTTGCTCTAACTTACAAAATTCAGTCAGGTGCCAAACGATTTGCTGTGCGCTGCTTCCATCGTGAAGTTCCGGAAGCACAAGCGAAGTATGCCGCAATCTCGGCAAAGCTAAAATCACTGTCCAGCTCCTATTTCGTAAATTTCGCCTTTGACCCGCGCGGCATTCGGGTAGGTCAAACACCCGTTCCCATCGTCAAGATGGATTGGGTCGAAGGCGATACCCTTGGCGTGTACCTGGAGAAAATATCAACTAACCGACAGGCGCTTGAAACGCTACGGCGTCAGTTTCGAGAGTTAGCTTTATTTCTCGAAGTCAATGGTATCGCCCATGGCGACATTCAAAACGACAACGTCATTGTTGATCGAAGCGGTCTACGACTAATCGACTACGATGGAATGTACGTGCCCGGCATGACGCTCGGCAGCGGAACTGAAGTTGGTCAAAAACACTTTCAGCATCCGGGCCGAACCACCAGAGATTTCGGTCCCGCAATGGACCGGTTTTCATTCATCGCTCTTGACGTAAGCCTTGAGGCGATAGCTGCCGATCCGAGCCTACACAAAAGGTTCTACGAAGGCGGGCTCACTGTCATATTCAAAGCGAATGACTTTCACGATCCATCCGCGTCCGAGGTGTTTCGGCTACTACAAGCAAATCCATCACTCCGAGATAGCGCGAAAAAGATGGAAGCAGTTGCTACTGCATCAATCGGAAACGTGCCCACGCTCTCCGACTTCCTTGCTGGCCGGAATATCCCAGCACCAGTGCAGCGTCCGGCATCTCTTGGACCAAAAAGCGTTTCTGAGCCCACATACCTCGGAGCGTTCGATGTTGTGGATGGTCGAAATTTCGCCGCAACGATGAGACGAGTTGGCGACAAAGTCGAACTGATTGGAAAAATCGTTTCAGTAAAATCGGGGGTTGGAAAGAGAGGGCGCGGGAAAGGACGACCCTACGTCTTCATCAACTTCGGGCCATGGAACCGCGAAAGTGTAAAAATCACAATCTGGTCAGAAGGTCTGGGCGCAATAAGTAATCCTCCTACCGAGGCTTGGGTGAATAGGTGGATTAGTGTCACCGGCCTCATTGAACCACCCTATCAAGGGCAGCATTATGGGAAGCCATACACGAATGTTGGCATAACCGTAGTTTCCAACAATCAGATCATCCAACTGTCCGAGAAGGACGCGAAGTTCCGCTTAAATGGTGGCGTAAGCTCCAGCAGTTCTTCGGCCAGAAAAACCAATGAAGACATTTTACAAGGCCTCTCGGGCACCCCAGATTTCACGCAGACCACTTCTAGACCAAGATCGGGTTTACGCAGCGGTTCTCGTACTTCTTCAACCACATCGGGTTCTAGGAATGAGCAAATATTGGCCGGGCTAAAATCACCTGCCGCTTCGTCTTCATCGTCATCTCCGGCGCAGAAGTCTTCTAGCTCGCCAGAACCCTCCTTCTTCTCAAAGATACCTTGGTGGGTATGGCCCATTGCGCTTTACTTTGTGATTGCCCTCTTTTCGCAGTAGATGCCAGTTTCCAAGTTAACGCTCGCACTCTAGCCGGGCACGGTTACGTCGCCATTGATCTGGCGGGATCATTTCACTGGCCCAGATGCCGATCTTCGCTTTCTTGGCCTTGGCTTCGGCGTCCAGATACATCGCCCGTAGCGGATCACGCTTCTTGATGTACCGACCGTCTACGGTTACCTGCCCAGCCGCAATCATCTCCAACGCGATGTCTTTATCCCCGACGACGCACCGCGCCACGATCCTGTCGTAACTCTTCCCGCGCGGCTCGCAAATGAGTTCCCCTTTCGTGAGCGACGCAAGCGCGTCTCGTGCTGCTTGGCCGCAAGGCTCGCAGGCACTGTCCCGTTTGCATTTTTGATTAAGCTCCGGTGCGTCGATGCCGAAAAGCCGGATACGTGTTTGTGAGGATAGAGTGAACGTGTCGCCGTCGCTAACCCGGCTGGCTTCTCCGTGAAGAAGCTCCGCCGCAAACGCTGAAGCTGAAAGCACGGCCACGACGAACGTGCAAAGCAGGCTTCGGTTGATGAATTTTCCAATTGCAGTCATTCTGATCCGGTTCTAACGATCAAATTCCAAGATGTATTCAGCAATATCTGTAGCGGCGGCGGCAATCTCAAAAAGGTAGTCGCTTTCCACCTTCGCAAAGTGCAGCCAGTCCGCAATATAGCTCGGCGATGCGGTGGGGGCGTAGTGCCTCATGTTCGCCAAAACGTAGGCGGTCGCCAGCTCAGCTAAGAGTTCCTCCCGCGCACTAGCGACGTGTGGCTCCCGGTCCAGCTTCTCGCGGTTGAGACGCGAGGGATGCTTCGTCGAATGGCAGACCTCGTGCACCACTGTCCTGGGCCAATCGCGGCCTGGGTGATAGTAAAGTCCGGGGTCGGGAACCTGAATGTAGTCTTCTTTGGGGTGGTAGATCGCCGCAGTTCCGCCCACGCGGAAATCAATCTTCATTCTGGATACTAGCCGCTCCAGCGGGGGGAAGCGCCATTGCCAAGACGGGTCCGGCAGTTGGGGGCCTGATGGAAGGCCGACGCACTGCTCCACGTTGAAGACCTGCACCAAGCCCCCATATCCGCGCTGGCCTCCTGTTCGCGGCCTACCGAACAGGATCGTCGTAGGCTTCTCGCCTTTCCGTGGACGCCCGCCCCAGCTCGCCGCTTGTTTCGCTGTGATCCATTCAGTGTGCCTGTATCCACGGTTCATTTGAGCGCACCAGAGGATGAGATCGTTGATTAGACCCTCGTATATCCGTTTGCTCTTGGCGTTCGACGGAGGCCCACCACCGAGCCACGGGGAAAGGTATTTGATGACCCTGCCTGTCTCTATGTCTGCGACTATTCCACTCGTGATCTGTTCGTAACGCAGCAGCCGTGCTGCTCGCGGTAAATGCTCCACTTGTCCTCCGAAGATGAAAAAAGGCCCAGCATAAAAACCGGGCCTTTTTTGTCCGCGTGAGTTGGCGAGTTAATCACGCCCAGCTTTCTGGAGAGCTTTCACGACGAGGTAGCCGATGTAGAACAGACCGATTGTCGCCACAAACGGCCAAGCAACTGCCAAAGCGACAAGGAAGCCGCCGAAGAGTTGGTAAAGTGCATCCGGTGCAAAATGCCAGAGCAGGAAGGCTGTAAATCCCGCGAAGATCAAGGTCATCCAAGCGGCCCTCTTCAGAGCCCGTTTGGTCGCATACCAGAGATACTGCCCTTTCGTTGTTTCCGGCGGCAGGCCGTTCTCTCGAAGTATGTTCTGATAGTATTCATCCGTATTCCCATTTTCTTCGGTCATCGTCAGTCCTTTCTTTAGTAGGGGTAAGAACAGCGCCGCCACCCGAGAGCGACGGCAGTGTACATACTATAGTTGATAAACTTAAAGTATGTAGATCGGTCAGGCTTAAGCATGGACATGCGAAAGCTGGTTGGCCGGAACCTAAAACGGCTCAGAGAAGATAGGGGGCTGACCCAGGAAGCCTTTGCCGACAAGGTCGGCTTTAGTCAGCAATATCTAAGTGGGTTGGAGAATGGAAAGCGCAATCCGACAGTCATCACGCTTTATGAGATCGCAAAGGCTCTAGGAGTAAGTGTCGAAGACTTAGTTCGCGCCAGCAAGAAGTGATCCGGACTGTCACCACTCGGACGGCAGGAGGATTGTCAGCACGCGGCGCGTGACAGCCGGGTCTGACGGATCAGGCGACATGTACTTGAGCCTGAGATCATAGGTGTCGATCTTCCACACGTAGGTTTTTCCGGCAATCTGCACGGTTCCGTAATCGTGCTCGCCGTAGGGATCGTTGTCTTCATCGAAGGCGTCAAATTCCATCACGGCGGCGATGATTTCGGCGCGGGTTCTTTCGTCCAGCGCGTTGATCCCCGCAGTCATGAAGACTTGGCCGCCGGTGAAGGTTGATCTGAATTGATCGTTGAGCAGCGCAATCTTCGCCGCTTTCTCGGTGTCGTTCATTTTGGAGCCTTTCTTTTGGGCGCACTTGGTCCTCGCCGGGCTTGCGGCCCAGCGTTGGGTTCGGTGCGGTCGTCTAGGATTTACGCGCGGTCTGGCGCGATGAACTGTTCGCAGCGTTCCTACGCGCGGTGATCGCTGTGTCCCTTTCGCGCGGGCCGTATAGGATCACCCAAGTCGATCAGGTGGGATGTCACGAGCCAGTACACGCCGGGTCCTGCGGCCACCTTCAGCTCAGGTGCGTTCGGCGGCCTGAAGCCGTCTGAAATTCCGTAGATGCAAAGATCGCGGGTTCCTACGCACCCGATGGGGTCTTCCGCGAACGCAACGCGGATTTCGGCGTCCTCAGGCAGGGTGTGCAAAAGGCAAACGAGTTCGCGGACGCGCATGAGGCGTCTCCTTTCTGTTTGATGGTTGGATTGATGGCGTGCGAGATCGCTGCCGGATCAGCGGTTAGGTCGGCTGGCGATTTTTAGGGGAGGCCGTTTCCGGTCTAGCCACCGGCGGCGCTCTGCCGCTCAGGTCTGGCCGCTCGACCCCGGATTTTGACCAACTTTCACGGTTTTCTGGGGTCGCGAACTCGCGGCTATACCGGTCGGCCTTCGTAGCTTACCCCAAACCGGGGTAACGGGTAAATAGGAAGCAAAATCAGTAGGTTAACAACCACCCCAAACCCAGCCCGACGGCAAAAAGGGGCGTGGCTGGGGTGCTGACTGGTCGCCAGCCGGGCTTTAGGCGGCCCGCTAAGGGGTGCCCGGCCCTGGGGCGCTACTACCCCAGCCGCCGACCGGCCCCGGCCTCGCCTGGGCGGCCCCTGGGGCAGTCGATTTTAGGGCTCGCCGGGGGTGAAGGGTAATTTTATTGCGTGGGGGTCAGGCGACCGCCCTTTGGGGGTACCGAAGCTGTACCGAAACCCTCAGGTCTGGGTTTTCGGTGCAAAAACCCAGATATTTGGCCGTTTTTTGCCTCTGAAGATGTGGGGTCGCAACGAGCACCAAGAAGTTGATAAGCTGGGCTAATTATGAAGTCTGGGGTACGTGCGCGGGAAGCTTGCCGCGAAAGCAGCGAATACTTCAACCGTGGAGATAGGGGAAAAGCGAGGTCTGCCGGACTATAGGCACCTTGTCTTAGGGGGAGCGTCGGACGACCTCCCCAAGTTTCCTCAATATTGACGCGACAGTGCGGTGCCTCGCGCCCTCGACGGAGTAGCGAGAGGCCACGCGTAATTACGAGGAACGAGATGTCGGATAAGGCGAGCAGCATGGGACCTATGAGTCCACTACGAGATCTATTGAACTCATACCGGGACGCTGCCCGCACCGAGCGTGACAAGGGCACATACTTCGAGCGTCTTACCGTCGCTTTCCTTACGCATGACCCAATCCAGTCTCAGCAGTATGCAGAGGTTCTGCCTTTTCGAGAGTGGGCGAGCCAACATGGTTGGGATGGCCGTGATACCGGCATAGACCTCGTAGCGAAGTTGCGAGAAGAGGATGGCTTTGCCGCCATTCAGTGCAAGTTTTACGACCCTAAGCATCGCATTCGTAAGGAAGACATCGACAGCTTTATCTCGGCTTCCGCTAAAGAACCCTTCAAGCGGCGCGTAATCATCGACACTACGGAAGTCTCGTGGAGCGAGAACGCCGAGACGATGATACGCGGTCAAACGATCCAAACTATTCGGATTGGTCTGGCCGACCTTGAGGAAAGCTCAATTCAATGGGACAGGTTCGCCGCAAAGGGCGAAATTGTCCTCGCGCGAAAAAAGACACTGCTACCTCACCAGAAGGACGCAGTGAGCGCCGTCCGTGATGGGCTAGCGTCGGCGGATCGCGGCAAGCTGATTATGGCCTGTGGAACTGGTAAGACTTTCACCAGTTTGAAGATCGCTGAAGAGTTGGCTGGCCCTGGCAAAACAGTCCTGTTCCTGGTGCCGTCCCTTGCGCTCATGTCCCAAACTGTCCGCGAATGGACGGCGGACACGGGAACACCTCTGCGCTCATTCGCTGTCTGCTCCGATAGCCAAGTGGGAAAGCGACGTGCGAGCGCGGGCGATGTTGCTGAGATCGATGTTCTCGATCTGGCGTTCCCAGCCACTACCGACGCAACAAAGCTCGCCGCAGGTGTGAAGCGACCTGCATCCGACGCCATGACGGTAGTGTTCGCAACCTACCAATCCATTCAGGTTATTTCAGATGCTCAGCATAAATTCGGTTTACCGGACTTTGACCTGATCATCTGTGACGAGGCTCACCGCACGACGGGCGCTACTCTCGATGGCGATCCCGACAGTAACTTTGTGAAGGTCCATGACCAAAAGGTGATCGCCGGGCGAAAGCGCGTCTACATGACCGCCACGCCGCGCGTGTTCGGCGATGCTGTGAAGGCGAAAGCAAGCGAAGTTTCCGCCGTTCTTTACGACATGAGCAACGAAGCCCATTTCGGTAAAGACCTCTTCGTTCGAGGGTTCGGCTGGGCCGTCGAGAACGGCCTTCTGACAGACTACAAAGTGCTAGTGCTCGCCGTGGACGAGCAGATGGTTAGCGGCGGTGTGCAAAAGCGGCTTGCGGACGGGACTTCCGAACTGAAGCTGGACGACGCAACCAAAATCATCGGCTGCTACAAGGCACTATCCAAACACGGTTTGAAAGCGGAGCTTCTGACGGACGCTCATCCGATGAAGCGAGCGCTTGCGTTTTGTAGGGACATCGCCGCTTCCAAGTTGGTCCAGCAGGAATTTGCCGCCGTCATAGACGAATATTTGGCGTCCGACGAAGGCAAGGAGACTGAGGGCGATGCCACACCGCTAGAGTGTCAACTTGAGCATGTAGATGGCACATTCAATGCCAAGATGCGCGATCAGCGCCTGACTTGGCTAAAAGAGGAACATGGCGACCACATTTGCCGCATCCTCACTAATGCACGCTGTCTTTCCGAAGGCGTGGACGTGCCCGCTTTGGACGCCATTCTGTTCATGCACCCTCGCAAATCGCAGATCGACGTGGTGCAGTCCGTCGGTCGCGTCATGCGCCGAGCACCTGGCAAGAACATGGGCTACGTCATTCTGCCCATCGGTGTTCCAGTCGGCGTAACACCTGAAGAGGCGCTTAACGATAACGAACGCTACCGCGTTGTCTGGCAGATTTTGAACGCCCTACGCTCACACGATGAGCGTTTCGACGCGATGATAAATAAGGCAGATCTTGGTGTGGATGTGTCCGACCACATTGAGGTTATCGCCGTCAGCAATAAGCTCCCCACGAGCAAAACCACTAGGGACGGCGGCCCCAACATTGGTCACGGCAGCGCCTCCGATGATGATGACCGTGATCCCGGCCCCGGCAAGCCTGCCAAACCCTTTCAGACCAGCTTTGCCTTTGACGAGTTTTCCAAAGCGATCATGGCAAAGATCGTCAAAAAGTGTGGCCGCCGCGACTACTGGGAAGATTGGGCCACAGACATTGCAAAGATCGCCCAAACGCATATTGCACGCATCACTGCTTTGGTGAAAAAACCTGAGACGGCTGAGCGGGAGGCCTTCACGGCCTTCCTCGCTGAAATCCGCGACGATTTGAATGATAGCATTACCGAAGCTGAGGCCATTGAGATGCTGGCGCAGCACATTATCACCCGTCCGGTATTCGAGGCGCTATTCGATGGTTACAGCTTCGCAGACGCCAATCCCGTGTCCGTCGCTATGCAGCAGGTGCTCAATAAGCTGGACGAGCACACTTTGGAGAAAGAATCTGAAAGCCTTCGGAAGTTTTATGAGAGCGTAAAGCGCCGTGCTGCTGGCATCGATAGCGCCGGGGCCAAACAGAAAATCGTTGTGGAACTTTACGACAAATTCTTCCGCAACGCTTTCCCACAGATGACCGAGCGACTGGGTATCGTCTACACCCCGGTCGAGGTGGTGGATTTCATTATCCACTCGGTCAACGAAGTGCTGCAAAGCGAGTTCGGCCAGACCTTGGGTAGTAGGGGCGTTCATATCCTGGACCCGTTCACTGGCACGGGCACCTTCATCACGCGCCTGCTCCAATCCGGCCTCATTAGGCCAGAAGAACTGGCTCACAAATACCGGCACGAAATTCACGCCAACGAAATCGTCCTGCTGGCTTACTACATCGCCGCAATTAACATCGAAGCCGCTTACCACGGCATCGCTGGTGGCGATTATGTGCCGTTTGAAGGCATCTGCTTAACGGACACGTTCCAGCTCTATGAGCAAGAACGCGACTTAATTAGCGATCTGATGGTGGCTAATAGCAATCGTCGCACACGGCAGAAGGAATTGGATATTCGCGTCATCCTGGGAAATCCACCCTATTCCGCCGGGCAGAAGAGCGAAAACGATAACGCTGAGAATGTAACGTATCCACGGCTGGATAAGCGCATACGTGACTCCTACGCCGCACGTTCAAACGCCACGCTCTCGAAAGGTCTATACGACAGCTACATCCGCGCCATTCGCTGGGCGAGTGACCGTATCGGAAATGCGGGAGTTGTCGCCTACGTGAGTAATGCAGGTTGGATTGATGCAAACGCCGCAGACGGTCTACGCAAGTGTTTGGTGGAGGAGTTCGCAAGCGTTTACGTTTTTCACCTTCGTGGCAATGCCCGAACATCTGGTGAGCAACGCCGAAAGGAGAAGGATAACGTGTTCGGCCAGGGCACACGCACGCCGGTCGCCATTACGTTGCTCGTAAAAAATCCAAAAAGTGCCCAACAGGGCCGGATATTTCTCCACGATATTGGCGACTATCTAACACTTGAGCAGAAGCTATTGGCGGTTAGAGACTTTGGCAGCATAGGGGGCATTTCTCAAAAGAGTGGCTGGCGAACCATCGCGCCCGATGAACATGGTGATTGGTTAGCTCAACGCGATAAGAGCTTTGACGCTTTTATCGCCGCGGGAGATAAAAAAGGAGATGCTCAAAAGCTCTTTGATAATTTTTCGCAGGGCGTGCTGACCGCCCGCGACAGTTGGGCTTACAACTCCAGCCGTGAAGCGCTAGCAAGAAATATGAGTGCGATGCTTGATTTTTATAATCAAGAGGTCGCGCGATTAGACGCAGCGCATCCCGGATCCGACCGAAAGGCCCGCGACGCAATGGTCGATGATTTTGTAAATACAGATTCCACAAGAATTAGCTGGACCGGCAATCTCAAGGCAGATTTAGTAAAGTCAAAAAGAATTGGCTTTGAGGTCGGGCGGCTGCGTCAAGGTGTATACCGTCCGTTCACCCCGCAGTGGCTCTACTACGACCGCTCTCTTAATGAGAGGGTGTATCAGATGCCCCGGATTTTTCCGATGGGCTCCCCGAGCACAGAAAATCGAGTGGTGTGCATAACTGGGCTGGGCGAGTCAGCGGGGTTCAGTTGCCTTATGTCGCCGGTTATTCCCAATTATCACTTCATTGCCGGATCGCAGTGCTTCCCCCTCTATCTTTACGATGATGAAGCGGCACAAGCTGACGTCGCTCAGGGGGATATGCTTGCTGGAGTACGCGGGGGTAATGACCTCCAACGCCGCGACGCGATCACCCAAGAGGGATTGGCGCACTTTCAAGCCGCCTATCCGGGCGAGAAGATCACCAAGGACGACCTCTTCTATTACATCTACGGCCTCCTGCACTCTGAGGACTATCGCAGCCGATACGCTGACAACCTTTCCAAGGAACTGCCCCGCATCCCCGCCGTGAAGAAGGTCTCGGACTTCTGGGCCTTCGTGAACGCAGGCCGCAAGCTGGGCGATCTGCATTGTGGCTATGAACAGGCGCAACCATATCCGGTCACGTTTGACCGTGGAGACACTAGCCTGGCGGCACCAGCTGATCCGGCCAGCTTCTTCCGTGTTGAGAAGATGAAGTTTGCGGGTAAGCGTCCGAACCTGGACAAAACAACGGTTATCTACAACGGCAACATCACAATCAGCGGCATCCCACTAGAAGCTTACGATTATGTGGTCAACGGCAAGCCTGCGCTGGAATGGGTGATGGAACGCCAATGCGTCAAAACTGATAAGGATAGCGGCATCGTCAACGACGCTAACCGCTACGCTATCGAAACCGCAGGCGATCCGGCCTATCCGCTGAAGCTCTTCCAGCGCGTGATTACCGTTAGCCTGGAAACCATAAAAATTGTTCGTGCCCTGCCGAAGCTCGGAGATTTGACATAAGCGGATCGGAGTAGCGGTGCAGTGTTCACAACTAGAAGCAGGACACTCCTATGAGTGAGACCGTTTATAAGAAGGTTGATCCTTCGCTTAGATCGCTCATCGACGATATCCGAATGGGGGAAATTGCGCTTCCGGATTTGCAGCGACCTTTCGTGTGGTCAAACGCAAAAATCCGCAATCTGTTCGACTCCATGTACCGGGGCTTTCCCGTCGGGTACTTGCTGTTCTGGGCACCAGCTCAAATTAACAAGTCACGGGCAATAGGCACTGATGGGAAGCAGAGGACGCCGCGGCTCCTAGTTGTCGATGGACAGCAGCGCCTCACATCCTTGTACGCCGTGGTAACAGGTACGCCCGTTCTTCGAGAAGGGTACGACACCGAGACGATTGAAATTGCGTTCAATCCACTGAGCGAACGGTTCGAGGTGGCGGATGCCGCCATAAGGCGCGACCCTGCTTACATAGCAAACATCACAAGCCTCTGGGCTGCGAATGTCGATATCTTCGACGTGGCCGAGAAGTACACGAAGGGGCTCGGAGCATCTCGTGAAGTTTTGCCAGAAGAGGCGCGGAAGATCAGGGCTTCGATAAACAAATTGTCCCAGCTACTCAGCTATCCATTTACTGCCCTGGAGTTATCCTCCGCCGTCGATGAGGAGCAAGTCTCGGAAGTCTTTGTAAGGATCAACAGCGAGGGCAAGAAGCTCAATCAAGCTGATTTCATACTTACGTTGATGTCCGTCTTTTGGGATGAGGGGCGAGCCCAGCTGGAAGCGTTCTGTCGTGATGCCAAGCAACCTAGCAAATCGGGGCCGTCGTCCTTCAATCATTTCATTGAACCAGGCCCTGACCAACTTTTGCGAGTTGCCGTGGGACTAGCCTTTAGACGCGCACGCCTCAAGCACGTCTACTCGATCTTGCGCGGTAAGGACCTTGAGACTGAACAGTTCAGCGATGAGCGACGCGAGCAACAGTTCGGGATTTTGAAAGAAGCTCAGGCCCGCACTATCAATCTTCAATATTGGCACGACTTTTTAATCGCAGTGCGTGATGCGGGGTTCCGCAGCGCCAAGATGATCAGTTCACAGAATAACCTTTTGTTCGCCTACATCCTCTACTTACTCGGGCGTACAGAGTTCAAGATGGAGGAGTTCGGTTTAAGAAAGCTGATAGCTCGCTGGTTCTTCATGTCGTCGCTTACAGCTAGGTACTCCAGTTCGCCTGAAACAGCGATGGAGTTCGACCTTGGAAAACTCCGGGAGGTCAAAACAGCAGATGAGTTCTCGGAAACCCTTACAGCGATATGCGCTTCAACTGTGACCAATGACTATTGGTCTATTACGCTGCCGACGGAATTGGCGACCTCCGCCGCCCGAAGCCCGTCCATGTTTGCGTATTTCGCGGCGCTGAACCTTCTTAAGGCGAAGGTGCTTTACTCCAAGCAGGACGTCTCAGATGCATTGGACCCTTCCATCAAAGCACCAAGGGCAGCTCTTGAACGCCATCACCTCTTCCCGAAGGGGCACCTAGATCGCATTGGGATAAAGAGCACGCGCGATAAGAACCAGATTGCTAACTTTGCCTTGGTGGAATGGGGCGACAACGGGGATATCTCAGATGATGCTCCCGCCACCTACGTTCCTAAAATCGAGGGCAGGTTCACCAAGGGCGAGTTGGAGCGCATGTATTACTGGCACGCCCTTCCGGACGCATGGACTGAACTGCCGTACCAAGACTTTCTCCGGAAGAGACGCGAGAACATCGCTACCGTGGTTCGCGACGCATATCGGATGCTGACCGATAATGATGACGCTTCCGTTTCAGCGGCACCGATTGACCTAAAGGATTTAGTCAAGGCAGGGGAATCTTCCACGACCGAGTTCAAAGCAACCTTGCGTACCAATCTCCATACTAATCAGAAAGACCCGCAAATGGAGTTGAGTGCGCTGAAAACCATCGCTGGGTTCTTAAACTCACGCGGGGGCGGCACACTCATTGTCGGCGTTATGGATGACGGGACACCGGTGGGAGTGGAAGCCGATAAGTTCCCAAGTGAGGACAAGATGTCGCTCCACCTGATGAACCTCGTTAAAGACAGGATCGGTGCGGAGTTCGGCCTATATATTCACCCACGCTTCGATGACTTCGAGCAAGTGCGGGTATTTGCCATCGACTGTCTCCCGGCACGTTCGCCTGTGTTCGTCCGGGCGGAAAGTGAACAGCGGTTCTATGTGAGAAATGGCCCCACGACTGTTCAGCTTTCCGGCGCACAGGCTCAAGAATACATAAAGCAGCGTTTTAATTGATTGCTGGTGGGGTCCAATCGGTCCTAATCGGAGCTTCAAATAGGACAATAGGCGATGACTAAAATCTACATTCCCAGCTCAGGCCCGAGCGCATGGCAAGCTCTGCTAGCCGATCCGGATAAACACTGGAGAACCGGGTTCTCTGCTCGAACGCTGGCGCATTGTTGGGAAAGGGCAAATGGCATACCGGCTGAGGTTGCCGCTCTCTTCGATGGCCCCGCCGAACTGCTCCTGGCAACACCCGAACACAAGGTCTCATTACCGGGCGGAACCCGTGACAGCCAAAATGACGTATTCGCGCTCATGCGCTGTGGGACTGAGACTTGGGCAGCAGCGATAGAAGGAAAGGTCAACGAAGCGTTTGGGCCGACGATTGGAGAGTGGCTTGCGGGATCGTCGGAGGGGAAGCGCACGAGAATGGCGTTTCTCTGCGAGACGCTAGGTCTCGACCAAACGCCACCCCCGGAAATCAGATATCAACTCCTTCATCGCACGGCTTCTGCGTTAATAGAGGCCAGCCGCTTCAAGACTGATGGAGCGGCGATGATCGTACATTCCTTTTCACAGGAACGAGCCTGGTTCAGTGACTTCGCTGCGTTTGTATCGCTCTTCAGAGTGCCCTTGGATCACAGCAACCGAGCCGTAGTGCCGATAAAGTCCGGTCGAAAGCTGTTGCTCGGGTGGGCGACAGGAGCGGCAGAATTTCTCGCAACATGACCATTCAAGGTGACCTTTCGACGGTCCATGAGCCGGACGGCGTCTATCGAATCCTCAGCCTCGACGGTGGTGGGGCAAAGGGCTTCTACACACTGGGTGTCCTCCAAGAGATTGAGGCCATTTTGAACTGCCATCTCCACAAGCGTTTTGATCTAATTTTCGGCACCAGCACCGGCTCCATTATCGCGGCGCTTCTCGCCCTGGGACACAGCGTAAAGGAGATCACGGATTTCTATACCGAGCACGTTCCCAAGGTGACGGGTGCTTGGTTCCCGTGGACGAAGTCAAGTGCGCTACGCGGTTTGTCCGAGAAGGTGTTTCGCCAGCGCGGCTTCAACGAGGTGAAAACTGGCGTCGGCATCGTCGCAACGAACTGGGATGCCGAAAGGCCAATGATATTCAAGAACGATCCTGCTCAGGCGCATGGGCGTCCAGCCTCGTTCGTTCCCGGATTTGGCGTAACTGTAGGTGAAGCTGTGGAGGCGTCTTGCGCTGCCTATCCGTATCTATTGCGCAAGAAATTGGCGACGCCCGGGGGCAAGAACTTCACGCTGATTGACGGTGGCTACTGCGCAAACAATCCGTCCTTGTATGCACTGGCGGATGCCGTCGGACCTCTGAAGAAGGACCATAGGCAAATCCGGCTCATTAGCGTGGGTGTCGGCGTCTATCCGCAAAAAGGCTTCAGCATAGGCACGTCGTTGAGTTGGGCGCTGAAGCGGACGTTTGGTCTGAGGCTCGCGCAGAAGACTTTTGAAATCAACACCCAGTCGATGGAATGGCTCAATTACGCGCTGTTCAAGCACATCCCAACCATTCGCATCAACAACGCCTATCCTCAGCCGGAGATGGCCACCGATCTTTTCGAAGCCGATCTGCAGAAGTTGAACGTGCTGCTTCAACGCGGCGCGGACTCCTTCGGCGAACAGGAAGCCAAGCTGCGGAAATATCTACTGACGGCGGAGGCTGACTGATGCCAATTCCGGAAGATCAACTCGATACTTGGTCGCACATCGGCGCTGGCCCTGGCTCAAGGGATACTTATGCTACCATCCAGCGGGTTCTGGAGTCCGCCGACGCCCCATACGCCAACCGCACTTTTGAGGTTTTCCTTCAGGGTTCATACAAGAACGACACGAACATCTACGGTGAAAGCGACGTTGATGTGGTGATCAACCTGACGTCGTGCTTCCACCACAACGCGGACAAATTGGCCCCGGAAGCCTTCGCTTTATTCCAGAGCAACAACAGCGATGCCAACTACACCGACCGCGACTTCAAGCGGGACGTTATGGCGCATCTAACCGCGCAGTTCGGCAGCGATGTCGTCCCCGGCACAAAAGCCGTGACCATCAAAGCGCGTGGAAACCGGCGGAAGGCCGACGTCATTATCTCGTGCAACTATCACCGATACCACGAGTACTCGACCGGAAAAGTGCGGTACGACACGGGTATCGCTTTTTATCCTCAATCTGGGCCAAAGATCATCAACTATCCGAAACAGCACTCGGACAACTGCACGACAAAGCACCAGGAAACAAAAGAGTGGTTCAAGCCGATGGTGCGCATTTTTAAAAACGCGCGGTCCCGATTGGAGGACGAGGGCGTAATCGAGCCTGGACTTGCGCCGTCTTACTACATCGAGGGACTTCTCTATAATGTGCCAAAAGAGCACTTCGGAACGTCGTACCAACACACATTCGTGGCATGTCTCAATTGGCTTGTTAACGCAGATCGTACCAAGCTCGTTACCGCGAACCGCCAATACGTCCTGTTGTGGAAGAACTCCCAGGTAGCCTGGGATCCAGACAAGTGCACCGCGTTCATTGACGCGCTAGTGAGGCAATGGAACGAATGGTGATCCGACGCGCATGATCAACCGGTCGCGTAACTGCGTGTCACCTCTGGTTTAGATGTCACAGCAGCGCAGAAATGAACCGCAGCCTCCTGCCAAGGGGTGTCCATATAAACGCGATAAACAAGTGTGGGCCGGTACCAATTTCACTTGAATACCGAGCCCCAAAACCGGGTGTTCAAAAATGCCCAAATTGCTCAATTTTGAGCAGCGCATTTGGCGAGGTTATCGGTACAAGGGCTTTTTAGGCCCTGAAATGCCTGCGGTCGTGCCAGTCGAATTCCGTGCTTCGTTGCGGTAAAGTGCAAAGGTCCTAAAGCGCTCTAATCGACAAGGAACCGAGATGTTTGATTGGCTGAAAAAGGAAAAGGCATCAGGAAAACAGGATGCCACCCGCAGCAATCGCCACTCTCGAGTAGGTCGCCGCGGAATTTGTTTGAAGTGCGGGGAGCTAAAGGAGGGAAGCTACGACCCCTGTAGTAGGTGTGGGTTTCATCCAACCTCTGAGATAGACCTAGTTAATTCTCTCGCATTGAACGAGACCAATTTAGGCGATCAGTTCAATGCAATAGCCAATCAAATCCGCTTTGGCGGCAAGCCACAACTCGATAGCAAGGGTATAGAGGCACTAATACCAGCGGTGCGCCAACATATAGGGATGTTGGGGTTGGACGACGGTGTGCTGCGGGGCAGAGATGAGATCGAGGCGCTGCTCGGAATGATGCTTCCCGCATTTTGCCGCCGCTGCGAAGCGCTCTTTCAACAACTACCGGAGCTGAAGAGGCTCACTCCACGACACCCATTGGTTTGGCTGTTTTTGCTCGGAGTTGCGTTGGAGAGAAGTTTACTGACGAGAGACCTGACCCCGGATCAGTCAACGTATTTGAGACAAGTGTTTCCTTATCGCCTGTTTCACGAATTGTGCCTCCTTGTTGCTCCCCACGTTCCCCATGAGTGGTATTTGGAATGTGCCGGACGGTTCTCAATTGCCCAAGGAATAGCTGACAAGGGAGTGGAGGTCATAGGCAGCCGAGCGGACTTGGATCACTTTCTCACTTTAATCGTTTTTGAAGACGAACAAGCGCGGGCACAATACAGGGATAGGGCACCAACCTTAATTTTCGCCGATGCATGGGAAGATATTGTGTCGCTCGGTGAGGAGCAAAAAATGGAGCTTGCGGACGAACCCAAAGAAGATGATCAGGCGGGTTTGATTCGTGAGTACCGGGATCTCGTAGATCTATATCGGCGGGGAATGACAGACGTCTCCAAGCTCGCCTTCGAGACAGGCGTGGGAATGGCTTGGCAGATGTTTATTGCAAAGTGGAAGTCTGAGGCCGCGTTCGCTGGTGCTCCGCGACCTGAAAGAATGCAGTACTTGCTTGCCTTGAATGACTTGGGAGAACGGCTTTGTGCAAACGGCGAGCATGGCACCACGCTGGGCTTTACGGCGGTCAAAATGATGCTTGCTCCCTTGGCTGAGGGAGATGAATCCATTTATGAAGAGCTGCGGGAAGAGCTTGAGGATTTGCTACCCACCTAAATTTCATAGTCATGTGGAGGTGCGCTCCACTAGCCTGGCGTTCTCTCCTGCCGAAACAGAGCACCGGAAATGCCAGGAATGGCTGATCCGCATAATGCGGGCATCGCCGACGAAAACACGGTCGAAAGAAGACCTACGTGCTGAGGCGATGCGCGACCTCAAGGTGTCGAAGAACTCGTTCGATAGCGCCTGGATCGGGGCCATCGAGGAACTCGGGTATCATGATTGGTATGAGCCGTTGCGAAAAGGCCGCAGGCCGAGCCGGAGGCGGTTGAATTGATGAGATAGTAGCGGAAGCGAGGGGGAAGTTGTGCCAAAAAATTCGAAAAATCTGGTGAAGCGCAGCGGAGCGTCATCGCGCAAAGCAGCGAGACGCAAATATAAGCGCTTTGTACCAAAAGAAAGCGTGGCGATTTTTGCTGACACAGTAAAGCTGAGGTTATTCGAGATGTTTGGCCGCAACATGAGCAAGGCGGCGCAAAAGCTCAAGATAGACCGCACAATGCTTATCCGTATTCAGGAGGGAAAGCTAATCCCGAAGGCGGATGTATTTTTGCACTTATGTGAGACCCTCAAACTTGATCCGCTTACCGCTTTTTCTAATGCGGAACAGCAAAGTCAGCGGAGCCCCGTTACTCAGCACCTGAAGTTGGTGAGGGTCGTTGCAGAGCCCCTTGATAAGGAGGAAGAGCGACTAAACTTCGACGCCATTATCGGTCGGGAGAATTGGATCGTTGGTAAGCATTCAATTTTCGGCTTATGGGGCCGCTTTGAGCGTGATCGGAGCGATTACTCACCGTTCGTTCTGAAGAGCAACGGTGAACTGATGTACGACAGCAACCTATCGGAGGAGGAGCGTCACTGGACATGCAATCTGCGCCAAGACGAGATCAAGGTAGGACGTATTTTTACCTATGCCGCTCGTGATGGGGCGCATGAAGTGCAGTATCGGATAAGAAGCGTAACGGAATTGCCGGTATCATGACTGGTATGAACAACTGGGGAAGGGCCGTAGGCTGAGCTGGAGCCGGGAAATTAGGGACAATGGATGCGTAGAGCGAGCACTGAGCAGTGAGCACTGCTCAGTGCTCACCGAGGTTCGAAATAGGCCGCGCACCATGTGATCCCTCATTTTTAGCTCCCTAATGATCGGCTGAGCCCCGATAGAATTGGGCGGCGGGAGATGGCAACCGAAAGGGGGAGTATTATGGTAATAAAACCGAGAAGTCCTGTTAAACGAAAAGGCGCGTCATCTCGGAAACGCAAGCCAAAAATCCAGGCGACGAGACGCAAAAGCCAGGTACGCGCCATCCCGCTGCGGAAGAACCGCCGCTATTTCGATAAAATTTATAAACGCTTTGAAATCTACGACGCAGCCAAAATCGAGGGGCCGGAAGGCACCTTAGGTATTTACGAGGTCATGCAAAGACTGGCTGCGAAACACGGCGGCGACGGCTGGTCAGAAAATGCGTTCTCAAAGCTTTGGCACTTTAGGCATGAACGCGTCCTCATCGACGGTGAGAAACGATCCAGAGTTCTACAGTCATTTTTGCTCGACGAACCCGACTACCCTTATGAAGAGGACTGGCGGATGCGGTGCCAGGCCGACACGTCGGAAAGAACTGTAGCGATGAGAGAGGCCGCGTCCGTTTTCAAGAAGGCTCGTAACGAATTATTGGAGGGCTTGAAGCCGAGCGGCCCCTTAAGGCTCATCGCTGAGGCTTATGCGAAAAGGTTCTCAGCAAGCGATTTCCACAAAGACGTTTTCCGGAATTATTGGTGCCGAATTGTTGAAACCGGCACGCTTCCGCCCGCAGCCCTAAAGGAAGCCGAAAAGTTTGATAGCGATGCCGAAGGCAGCGTCATCTACCTGTACATCACGGAGAGTTCTCTTGCAGGACAGGTCAGGATGGCCACCAAAGCGAAGGGTCGCGCCGTCATAGACGACACACTGCGGGATTGGCTCGTTCTGCATATAGGGTCGCTCTTCAAAAAGCTAAATGGCGAGATGCCCCAGATTAAAGGCGTTCCGGCGTTCCCGTTTACTTTTTTGAAGACCTTAGATTTTGCGAAGGAGCTCACAATCATTGGGGGGTATTTTCCAGATACTGGCGATGACCCATTCCATCCGAACACTTTCCGAAAGCAAGTGTGGAACAACTCCACCGAAGAACTTCCACGCAACGAGCGATGGAAATTGTCACCTGAAAAGAAGAAAGTTTTATCCGATTTATTTGCCGAGTATCTCCGCCTCCTCGCCCTAGATAAACAACAAGCACCGAGCATGATTCTTAGTGCCCTCTTCCAAGACAAAAAGGTGCAGAAGATGCTTGATCCGTATCGTCGCTAAAGAGGGCCTGAGACGTTTCCATTTAGGTCCAGCACTACACACCAGACCACTACACGCACCCCTACAACCCGGACCCCTACATGGGGCGACCGGGTCTTTTTCGTGACTAGAATTGGCGGCGCTCTGCGTAGAGCGCGTCGTCTCGATCTGCTGCATGAAAGCGTTGATCAACGTCCTTCACGGGACGCCAGATACGAAGCCTCTCCGTTGAGCAGTTCATTAGCTCAAACCGGAGACTTATTATGTCACGACAAAAGAGAGAGAACTCCTTAGAGGCCAGATCAAACGCCACTGAGGCAAAGACGATAAAGCAGAAAGAAGCCACGACCCCACCGATCACCGAGGGGGAGGTTCTTCAAGCCACCCATGCCGCCATCTACCTCGCACAACGCGCTCGCGCCCTTACCAAGCCAGACAAACGCGAACCGCTGATTGCTTGTGTTGAGGGTTTGGCGATCACCTTGCAAACGCACTGGAACTCAGCGCCGCTCTACCAAAAGAAGCAGCAGACTTATGACCTCCCGCAAGCTGTCTGCGTCATGTACCAAGCCAACTTGGTCCTCGATGTCCGCTGGAATGAAGGTAACCGCTTTGTAGCCTTTGCCTTCGAGCCCGGTCCTTGGGTGGAAATTCTGCTTCGCGCCGCTCACCCGGAGCAAGTACGCGGTAATGACCGATCATCGCAACTCCAGGACAAGGAGTAGCGGTGATGAAGCGCATGAAGAATACCACCCTGCCAGTCCGAGTGCCTGCCGACCCCGGTGACGATCAAACCTTCGCGGGCATTGATCCAAACCGCCTGTACACAACTGCTACAGGGGCGGATGCGATAGGCCAGAAGCCATCATTCCTTGAAGCTCGCCGTGCAAAAGATCTGCCGCCGAAGTTCCTTAAACTCGGTCGCTCCGTCAAATACGTAGGACGCGACCTCATCTCCTTCCTGAAGGCCGGTTACCAAGGGGGCGATCATGAGTAGCAAATTCAGCAGAGCTCCGCTGCCGCCTGAGGCGCTTGATGCCTTTTTCAAAATCAAAGGCTTCGACGACTTTGACGACACTAAGGCTGCGGCCACTACCCAGGTGCGCTCACTCCGTCGCGGCACCCGCCGTCAGCGTCGTTTCGCGGAACGTTTGGCTCGTTGCCATAAGAAGCATCGGTGCGATTCTACTGCGTGCCCGGTGTGCTTTCGCAAATTCCGTCGCGTCACTATCGGGCAGATCGTGACCCTCCTGAAGTCCCTCGGCATACGCATTTATCGTGTTTCATTGGTGTCTGCTGACTGGAGCACTCCGCTCGGCCAGTTGGGCGCTGAGACGATAAATGGTTTTAGCGAGGCGTTTAGTAAGGCTTTGGCGGCGTCGGCTTTGAAGGACGCCGTCATTTTCGGAGCCTGGGATTTCAGTGTTCATGTCGATAAGCGTAGTGATGACCCTCCCTATTACCAACCTCACCTATACTTACTAGTGGCGTCGGCGGCTCCGGAGAAAGTCGTTCATGCGACGTTTTCCTCACTCGTCACACGTTCCAAGGATATCCCGGTTCCGAAGCGCATCGGCATCCCCAGGTATATTTGGCGTGCGGTTAATTACTCTCTGAAGCTCAAGTTCAAACGCCGCGAACGCCGTGTCGGTGCCGATGGCGTCATGAACACCCGCTACGACAAAATGCGTGCAGCGGAGCGTCGTGAACTAGCAGTCGTTCTCCACGAATTGGGCATCAAAGGCCGGCTCTTCATGCGCGGCATTAAACGTAGCCACTGGACGTACAACCTCATTTCTCGTTTCGGCAGCAAAAACGAATGAGTTTGCCTGAAGACCGCTGGCGGGTGCCCGCAGATGCATCAATTGATGCTTTTGCGGCACTTGCCAGTGAATGAAATGACCATGCTGCTTTTGCGGCACTTGCCAGTGAATGAAATGACCATGCTGTAGTTGCGCCGATTCCACTGCCGCGAATACCGCAATTACGCATTTCACCCCCGGCAATAAGCACTGAGCACTGAGCACCGCGCACATCTCCTTTGGAGAACTAGTGCTCAGTGCTCACCGCCCAGATAGCTGATCGGAAAATGCACATCAACATCGGCTGGCGCTAATCCGCCGCCCACCACCTTGGAGATTTATCGTGAGCAAGAATACTGAAGATAAAAAGGAAAAGCGGTTCTACACACAGGACGACTTTTTTTACGAGCGCCTAAATAGTCGCAAGAGCAGAAAGCTTGGAGCCATGCTCCGTGTGTATGCGCGGGCAAGCATCGAGGGAGAGGCGCACCCCTTCACCGTTATCAGGCTTAAGGATTTGGACGGGAAGGTTCGCATCGAATACGTGGCGTCTACAGCCCTTCTCACCAAGCAATCTACTTTTACGGCACTCGTACAAATGGGCTACCTACTCCCAGCGGACCCCGACAAAAGGAATGCCATTTACGAGTATATTTCGACAGCCCGTCCGAAGCGGCGCGTGATTATTGTGCGCCGCCCCGGCTGGATTGAAGGCCGATATGCCATGCCCGGCGTTACGATTGGTCAAAAGGCGGGGGACAATCCGAAGATCTATTTCAAGCCTGTGTTGGATGGGTTTCCAGCAAAATTTGGCGAACGCGGAACACTTGAAGAGCACCAGAAGACCTTTGGCCGTTTTGCATTGTGCTCCACGACAATGCTCTTCTCTATGTCCTTCGCGCTTGCGGCGGCGCTCATCGGGCTTTGCGGACTGGAAGGCGGCGGCGTTCACCTCTTCGCGGAGACGACCGTAGGAAAGAGTTTAGCAGAAATGGCGGCGCGTTCGATCAGCGGAGAAGCAACCCGCAAATACTTGGAGAAGTGGCGCACGACCCCAAACGCCTTGGAGGCCGTCGCCTACGCCTACAACAATACGCTGCTCTGCTTAGACGATGCGAGCCAACTTCCCACTGATAAGCTAAAGAGAGCGGCCATCATGCGTGAAGTTGCTTATGAGCTTGCTAATGGGCAAGGCAAGCTCCGCCTTGGGGCGGGGAAATTGAACTGGAACATCTTTTTCATTAGCAACGGCGAAGAAGCAATAGCAGCCATCGTAAAGGATGGCGGTTCCGAGAGATTAGGAGGCGAGGAAGTTCGTCTGGCCGACTTACCCTGCGACATACACCCAGAGTATGGAATTTTCGAGAGCCTTATGCCGGGCTGGAAGAACTTCGATGATGCTGTCGCTGCAATAGAGAACGCGAGCAGGAAATACTACGGCACCCCGCTCCGAGCGTTTCTCAAGGTCATCGTCAAATATCCCAACCGCACGAAAAAGGACGTCAGGGCCTTGATGTTGCAGTTCATGGATTTGGCGCTGATCGGGAAAGACAAATGGGAACAGCGTTTTGCGAAGAAGTTCGCCGCCGCCTATGCTGCCGGAATCTTAGCGGTTCGTTTCGAGATTTTCCCGTGGAAAGAAAAGCACGTCGAACACGCCGTCCTCGCTTGCTACAAAAGAGCACGAGGGTCCATTCCTGACATGGACACGCTCATAGAACGCGCCATGAAAACCTTCACTCAATCTCTCGCGGATGAGGAGAAGGTTCTTGATCTACGCAAGATGAAGCAGAAGCACCGTGAGAAACTTCGTCCCGTCGCGGGTCTTGGGTTCATTCGGTCTCGCCCTGAACTTGGGTCGCACCTCGTCATTCGTCCTGACGATTTCCAGAAATGGTTCGACAGGGCGCAGGATGCCCAGCTTGCTCTCCAGCAGCTCGATAAACTGGGCAGGCTAAAGCGCGATCCTAATGATCCAAAGGTTGCCACTCGACAGGTTTTGATGCCGTGGGAAGGGCCGAAGCTGCGCTATTACGTCATCACGGTTTAGGGCCGCCGGTGGGCAAGGTGAAGGCCGATCAAAGCCGCCCCCGCCTTGCCCACCGTGATTACTCGGTGATTACTAAATCGACTTTTTGGCTCTTTAGTCGAGCCGTAAAAGTCACCTAAGTCATTGATTTAAAATGGTGCCGACGCGCGGAATTGAACCGCGGACCTACTGATTACGAATCAGTTGCTCTACCCCTGAGCTACGTCGGCACGTGACCGGCAAACCCGGCCAGGGCGGCGGGACCATATGCGTTTCGCCTGCGCGACGCAAGCATCTGAGGCTTACGTGAAAGCTTTGAAAACTAACGGTTAAAGCGTATGAACGAGGCTTACCGGCGAAAAACCGAAGGACCAATGGCCGATTCCGCCGCCGAGAGCGTTGATGTCGCGATTGTGGGGGCTGGGCTCGTCGGCAGCACGCTCGCCTGTGCTCTCGCCGCGCACGGCGTGAGATGCGCCCTCGTCGACCGGATTGATCCCAAGGGCATGACCCATGACCGCTTCGACGGCCGGGCTTCGGCGGTCGCGGCCAGCGGACAACGCCTTCTTTCGGCGATAGGAATCTGGCCGCACCTGGCCGGCCGGTGCGAGCCTATCCGCGAGATCCGTGTCTCGGACGGCGAGGCGCCCCTCTTCCTCCACTACGCCTACACCGACGTCGGCGACGAGTTCCTCGGGACCATGGCGGAGAACCGTCATCTGCGCGCCGCCACTTTCGCGCGCATGGCGGAGCTTTCGGACAGCCTTACGCTTGTCGCGCCGGCCGCAGTCTCGCACATGAGCGAAAACCCCGATGCAGCCGTGCTGCACCTCGCGGATGGCCGCAGGATCGACGCGGCGCTGGTGGTGGCCGCCGAGGGCCGCGAATCCAAGCTGCGCGACACCGCGCGCATTGCCGTCACAGGCTGGACCTATCCGCAGGTCGCCATCGTCGCCACCATCGGCCATGAGAAGCCGCACCGCGGGATCGCCCACGAGCGATTCCTTCCGTCGGGCCCTTTTGCGATCCTACCGTTGCCGGACGACGGCGGCACGCACCGTTCGTCGCTGGTGTGGACGGAACGCGCCGCAGCGGCGCAATCCTATCTCGCATTGAACGACGCTCATTTTCTGGCGGAGATCGACGAGCGCGTGGGCGGATTCCTCGGGAAACTTTCGCTCATCGGTCCGCGGTTCAGTCATCCGCTCGGGCTTCAGTTCGCCGCGACCTACGCGAAGGGCCGGCTGGCGCTGGTCGGCGATGCGGCGCACGGCATTCATCCGATCGCCGGCCAGGGCCTCAACCTGGGCTACCGCGACGTCGCCGCGCTGACGGAAGTGATCGTGGATGCGAGAAAACTCGGGCTCGATATCGCCAATCCGGACGCTTTGAGCCGCTACGAGCGCTGGCGCCGCGCCGACAATCTCATGATGGCGGGAGTCACCGACCTTCTGAACCGCCTGTTCTCGAACGATGTCGATCCCATAAAAGCGATCCGCGTCCTCGGCCTCGGCCTTGTCCACCGCCTGCCGCCCCTGAAGAAGCTGTTCATGCGCCACGCCATGGGAACCGTCGGCGATCTCCCGCGCCTGATGCGCACTCATCAGGAGAATACGAGAACATTGATTCGTGCGATTTGACGCGAACCCATTCTGTGGGTACTGCGTTATGCCGCTATCGTTGGCGTGCCGATCGACTTGAAGTTCGCGGTCCGAGTCACCTCGGCGCCGGAGGACCTTCAAATCGGCGGCACGCGCGCCTTGCAAGCCCGGTCCCCATGAACGACGTATATCCGCCGCCGCTCACGCCCGACGTCGCCCTTTTCCTGGACTTCGACGGGACGCTGGTCGAGATCGCGCCCACGCCGAACGCCGTCAAAGTCGCGCCGGGCCTGGACGCATTGATGGCCCAGGTCGCCTGGCATCTGAACGGCGCCGTGGCGGTCGTGACCGGACGTCCGATCGAGGCGATCGACAAACATCTGAAGGGTGCCGTGCGGGCCGTTGCCGGCGTGCACGGCGCCGAACGCCGGACCGCGCTTGGACATATCATCCACGCTGAAATTCCGGCCGCGCTGCTCGACCCCGCGCGGGAAGAGCTTTCGGCTTTCTGCCGCGCTCACCCGGGTGTGCGCGCCGAAGACAAGGGCATCAGCATTGCCCTTCACTTCCGCGCGGTCCCGAACCTTGGCGCGGCATGCCGGGCGATCGTCGACGAATGCGCCGCCGCTTCGCACGGCCAGCTCGAGCGTCTGGACGGGAACATGGTGGTGGAATTGAAACCGGCTGCGGTGAAAAAAGCCGCCGCCATGTCGGCCTATATGAACGAGCCCCCCTTCGCGGGCCGCCGGCCGGTGTTCGTCGGCGACGATCTCACCGACGAGTCGGCATTTATCTCGGTCTCGCAGACCAATGGATATGGGGTTATCGTCGGCGCGCGCTCGCCGACGGCGGCGACCAGCCGGCTTCCGTCCGTGGCGGCCCTGCACACTTGGCTTACGACGCTGAACGAACAGAACGATGGCCGCCGCGCAAGCTGACCTTCCCCCGCCCAACCTCAACCTTGGTGTGATCGGCAACTGTTCGTTCAATGCGCTTGTCGATCAGCGCGCATGCGTGGTGTGGAGCTGCATGCCGCGGCCGGACGGCGACCCCGTCTTCAATGCGCTGCTCGGCGGCGTCAGCCCGCAGGATGAACGGGCGAAAGGCGTGTTTGCCATCGACCTCGAGAACTTCTCATCCTCGCAGCAAAGCTATTTCACCAATACGCCGGTGCTCGTGACACGCATGCATGATGCGGGCGGCCAGGCGATCGACGTCATCGATTTCGCGCCGCGCTTCAACCGGCTGGGCCGGCGTCACCGTCCGGTCGCGATCATCCGCGTGGTCAGGCCCGTCACCGGACGGCCCCGGGTGCGGGTGCGATTGCGGCCGTCGTACGATTACGGTGCCGAAGAACCCACCGTTACGCGCGGCTCCAACCACATCCGCTACGTCGGGGGTGAATTGACCTTGCGCCTGACGACCGACGCGCCGGTGACCTACATCGCGCACGAAACCTGGTTTCGGCTGGAAAAGCCGCTCTATCTTTTCTTGGGCCCCGACGAAACCCTGGCGGGGGCGGTGGCCGCGACGTGCGAAGAATTCCTGACCGCGACCAACAGCTACTGGCGCGAATGGGTGCGCACGCTGGCGGTGCCGCTCGAGTGGCAGGACGCGGTCATCCGCGCCGCCATCACCCTCAAGCTCTGCTGGTATGAGGAAACGGGCGGCATCCTGGCGGCAATGACCACCTCGATCCCGGAAGCGCCGAACTCCGGCCGGTGCTGGGACTACCGCTTCTGCTGGCTGCGCGATGCCTACTATGTGATTCGCGCGCTGAACCGGCTTGGCGCCATCGACATCATGGAGAGCTACCTTTCCTATCTCCGCGATCTGCCGGAATTGACGGAGGACCGGCACATGCAGCCGGTCTACGGCCTCGCGCTCGAGCAGGACCTCACCGAGATGGAGATCGCCACGCTGCCGGGCTATCGCGGCATGGGACCGGTCCGGGTGGGCAACCAGGCCTACGAACACAAGCAGCACGACGTTTACGGGCAGATCATCCTGTCATCGACACAGGCGTTTTTCGACCGGCGCCTGCTGCGGCCCATGACGCTGCAGGACTTCCGCGCGCTCGAGATCATCGGCGACCGCGCCTATCGCCTCGCCGAAGTGCCCGACGCGGGACTGTGGGAGCTTCGGACCATCGCCAACATCCACACCTATTCCAGCCTGATGTGCTGGGCCGGGTGTCACCGGCTGGCGCGTATCGCCGCCCACCTCGCGTTAAGCGACCGCGCGATGTTCTGGAACGAGCGCGCGCGGGAACTGAAGGAAAAAATCCTGGAGAAATCCTTCAGCCGCGAAACCGGGACATTCGGCGCAAGCTTCGGCAACAGCGATCTCGACGCGGCATTATTGCAAATGGCGGAAGTGGGACTGATCCCCGCCGACGATCCGCGTTTCGCCGCGACCCTCGACGCGGTCGGGCAGAAGCTGCGCCGCGGCAACCATGTCTTCCGCTATGTCGGTCACGATGACTTCGGCGTGCCGACGACGGCGTTCAACATATGTACCTTCTGGTACATCGACGCCCTGAAGCGCGCCGGCCGCGACAGCGACGCGCGCGAGGTGTTCATCAGCATGCTGAACCATCGCAATCACGTGGGCCTCCTGTCCGAGGACATCGACCCCGCCACAGGTGAACTATGGGGAAATTATCCGCAGACCTACTCCCTGGTCGGAATCATCAACGGGGCGATGCGCCTGTCGAGGTCCTGGAGAGACATCGTATGAAGAGACTGGTCATCGTCTCCAACCGCGTGCCTCCGGTGAAGGGACGCGGCAAGGAGGCGGCGGGCGGTCTCGCGGCAGGACTATCGAGCGCGCTCCGAGCCTTCGGTGGTTTGTGGTTCGGCTGGAGCGGGGAGGTCAAGGACGCGCAAGACACAGAGGTCTCGACGCTCAAGCAGGACAACTACACGCTCGCGACCATCCATCTCAGCAAGGAAAACCACGAGGAATACTACAACGGGTTCGCCAACCGCGCGCTTTGGCCGCTGTGTCATTACCGCCCCAACCTGGTGGCTTACGACCGCAGCTTCAGCGTGGGCTATTACCGCGTGAACAGCTTGTTCGCCGAGGCGATTATCCCGCTGCTCGAGCCGGCCGACACGATCTGGGTGCAGGATTACCACCTGATTCCCCTGGGCGCGGAGCTGCAGCGCCTGGGTGCCCGGCAGAAGATGGGATTTTTCCTGCATATTCCCTGGCCCGCCTCCGAGCTCGTCATCACCCTGCCCGAACACCGCGCGCTTGTCCGGGCGCTGTTTTCCTATGACGTCGTCGGATTTCAGACCGACCGCGACGTGCAATCGTTCCTCGATTACGTGATCCGCGAAGGCGACGGCGTGCTGGAGCCCGACGGACGCGTCACCTGCTTCGGCCGCACCATTCACGTGAAAGCGTTCCCCATCGGCATCGACGCCAAAAGCATCGCGACGATGGCCGTGCAGCCGGAAGCAAAAACCCACGCCGCGCGGCTGATCGAAAGCCTGGCCGGGCGAAAGCTGATCATTGGCGTCGATCGCCTGGATTATTCGAAGGGTATCGACCGGCGCTTCTCCGCCTACGCCAAGCTGCTCGAGAAATATCCCGAACATAAGGCAAAGGTCTCATTCCTGCAGATCGCCCCGCCGTCAAGGATGGAGGTGTCGGCGTACCGCGCCATGCGCCGGGAGCTGGAGCGGCTCCTGGGCCGCATCAACGGAGAGTTCGCCGACTATGACTGGGTGCCGCTGCGCTATGTGAACAAGACCTACAATCACACGGCGCTGGCCGGCCTTTACCGCACGGCGCGTATCGCTTTTGTCACGCCCCTGCGCGACGGAATGAATCTCGTGGCCAAGGAGTATATCGCGGCGCAAGACCCGGAGGATCCCGGGGTTCTTGTGCTCTCGCGTTTCGCCGGCGCCGCGCGCCAGATGCGCGAGGCGCTGATCGTCAACCCCTTCGACGAGCAAAGTATGGTTGACGCGCTGCATCGGGGGCTCAAAATGCCGCTCGATGAACGCAAGTCGCGCTGGCAGGCCCTGATGGCGAACGTCATGGAATACGATATCGAGCGCTGGCGGGATTCGTTTCTCAACACCCTCGCCGGCAGCTGAGAATGGTCGACCTGCTCGCCGATATCGGCGGCACCAATGCGCGGGTCGCGTTTCACGACAACGGCGCTTGGCCGCGCGTTCTTCTGCGCAAGGCCGCGGATTTTCCTTCGCTCGAAGCGATGCTGCTCGATGTGATGGCCGAAGCGGGTGTCACCCCCACGCACGGCGCGATCGCTCTGCCGGGGCCGGTGACGGGGGATGCGGTCGTGCTCACCAATCTTCCCTGGCGGGTCGAGCGCGGCGCACTCGCCGCCAGGCTTGGTCTTGGCTCGCTCAGCCTCCTGAACGACCTGGAGGCGGCCGCCTGGTCGCTGCCGTTTCTCAAAAGTGGCGATATCGCACAGTGGCGCGCGGGGAAAGCGGCGCCCGCCGCCCGGATCGTCGTAGCGCCCGGCACCGGTCTTGGCGTGGGAGCGCTGGCGCCGCACGGCGGCGGCTGGACGGCCGTGCCCAGCGAAGGCGGACACGCCTTCGCGATCATGCCGACGACGACCCCGGAACCCCTCCGCGCTTTATGGCGCGAGCGGCCTTCCTGGGAAGACCTGCTCTCGGGTCCGGGCCTTCTGCGGATCTTTCGCGCTTTGGGCGGGACGGCGGAGACTCCGGCCGCGGTGACGGCAGCGGCGGAGAACAACGACGCGCGCGCTGCGGCGGCAACCGGATTCTTTTCCAAACTGCTGGGCATCTGCGCAGGTGAGATGGCGATCGTGTTCGGCGCCAAGGGCGGATGCTATGTCGCCGGAGGCGTGGTCCCGGCCCTTGGCAGGCACTTCGATGTCGCGCGATTCATTTCGGGGTTCAACGACAAAGGGCCCTACACATCCTATGTCGACACCATTCCCCTGGGGTTGATCATCCATCCTTATCCGGCCCTGGTGGGCCTTGCGGGCCTGCTATCGTCCCGGTGCGCGTGAGGCCCTTCGCCGCGAGGGACGCGAGATAGGCGGGCCATCTTTCCTGCTGCTCGCGGCCGAGCTCGTGCAGATAACGCCAGGAGTAGATTCCGGTGTCGTGCCTATCGTCGAACGCGAGGCGCACCGCGTAGTTCCCCACCGGCTCGATCTTGCGGATGCCGACGTTTTGCTTGCCGGCGACGATCTGCTTTTGCGAGGGATTATGGCCCTGCACTTCGGCTGAAGGACTTTCGACGCGCAGATACTCCGCAGAAAGATCGTAGGTGACGCCGCCTTCGAACCGTACACGCAGAATCTTTGCGCGCGGATCGTAATCGAGCGCCTCCGGCCAAACGCCCTCGTCTTGATTCATTTTCGGTTGCGCATGGCCTTGTCCGAAAAGCGGCAACCCCTTTTCGGGACCATGCGCCTCATTCCTCAATCCGCCGCGCTTCGTCCGGGAGCATGATGGGGATGCCGTCGCGAATGGGATAGGCCAGGCCGGCCTTGCGGCTGATGAGCTCGCCGGCCGCGCGGTCGTATTCCAGCGGTCCCTTGGTGAGCGGACACACCAGAATCTCAAGGAGCTTCGGATCGATGTCGGCGGTCGTCACGGGAATGGTCCTATTGCTTGAGCGTATCGACACCGCCGGCTTCAAAGGCGGCGATCTGGAGAAGGGCGAGCAGCGTATCGTAGCGCGCTTTCAAGGTCTTCGCCTCGAGCAACGCCTGCTTTTCGCGCGGATCGAACGGGCACACCATGCACAAGGAGGTCACCAGCGTCGAATCCGAGAGCCCTTTGAGGACATCAAGGCTGATCTTCATGGCGTTGGCCTCGAGATAGGGCTTGAGGCGGGCGAAGAGTAGCTCGCGGGCGACTTCAAAATTCGCCGGCACGTCGAGGTCTGCCTTGAACTCGTCGTAAGAGGCTCTGACCCGCCGGTATCCCTTTCGGCCTTCGATCTCGCGCACCACCGAAAAACGGCACAGGCCTTTCAACAGGATAAGCAGGCGGCCGTCCTCGGTTTCTTCGAAGGACGCGATGCGGCCCGCGCACCCGACCGAGTAGACCGCGGGCTCCGCCGCGTCCTTGTCGCCTTTGTCGTAATCGGGCTGCACCATGCCGATGATGCGGCCCGCGCCCAGCGCATCAAGCGTCATGTTGAGATAACGCGGCTCGAAGATGTTCAGCGGTAGCCGGCCCCATGGCAGCAGCAGCGCGCCGCTCAATGGAAAGATGGGAAGCTCTTCCGGCAGATCCTCGTAGCGCGTTTGGATCGGACTGCGCATCGCTTACGAGAATAGGATCGACGAGAGCTTGCGTCGTCCCTGCACGACCAGAGGGTCGGCCGGTCCGAGAGCCTCGAAAAATTTCACAAGCTGCTTGCGGGCGGCCTCCTCGTTCCATTTGCGGTCCTTGCGGACCATCTCGAGCAGATCGTCCATCGCTTGCTCGCGCGCGCCGGCGCCATAGCGCGCGACGGCAAGATCGAGCCGCGCTTGCATGTCCTTAGGATCGGCGGCGACCTTGCCTTCGAGCGCCGCAAGATCGGCCCCGCCGCCGACCTGTTCTGTCTGCGCCTTCAGGTCGAGGGCCGCCTGCACGCCGGCGATATCGGCGTGGTTCTTCATCTGCTCGGGCAGTTCGGCAAGAACTTGCTTGGCGAGCTCGTCCTGACCTGTGGCGAGATAAGCCTTGAGCGCGCCGGCGAGCGCCTTGATGTGGGAAGGATCCTGCGCGAGCACTTCCTTATAGATAGCAAGGGCGCTTTCGTGGTCGCCCTCGGCGGCGAAGGCGTCGGCCTCGGCCATGGCTTCGTCGAGCGGCGAGCCGCCGCCGGTGAGGCGTTCGATGAATTGTTTCAGCTGGCTTTCGGGCAGCGCGCCCATGAAAGCATCGACCGGCCGGCCGCCCTTGAAGGCATAGACGGCGGGAATCGACTGCACCCGGAACTGCATCGCCAGCTCCTGGTTGTCATCCACATTGATTTTGGCGAGCTTCACCTTGCCGGCGTATTGTTTCACCAATTTTTCGAGCGCGGGGGTGAGTTGCTTGCATGGCCCGCACCACGGCGCCCAGAAGTCGACGATCACCGGGACCTTATTGGAAGCCTCGATCACGTCTTCCATGAACCGCGCTGTATCGGTGTCGATAATCAGGTCTTTGGGTACGGCGGCGCCGTCGGTCTGTCCGATAAGCATGAATCCTGGTTCCTGTCTCCGCAGGGGCGCGAGCCCTGGCAGCTTAAGCCCGCGCTCGGCCGGGGGCCAATGCGCCTGCTGGGGGTTAGATGTGGCGCGCCGGCCGGGTTGGCAAGGGTTTTTTCAACGCTGACAGGCGCTTGGCAGGCAAAAAGAAAGCAGCCGGGCTGCGTTCAAAGCCTTGCAATGGGCTTCTAAATGGCTATAGTCCCGCCCTCTCCTGAGGGGGCGGCGAGCTGCCCCCAGCCGTGAGCGGGCGTAGCTCAGGGGTAGAGCACGACCTTGCCAAGGTCGGGGTCGAGGGTTCGAATCCCTTCGCCCGCTCCATTTTCGCAGATGTTTCCGGATCGGGCTCCGCACAGGAGTCAGAAATGCCGTCGATCCTTTCCCGGTCTGATCGCGACGCGGTTGCCACGCTGACCATGGAGCGGCCGCAGGCGCGCAACGCGCTGTCGCTGGAGCTGATGAATGCACTGATCGGCGCCCTCGACGCCATCTCGAAAGATCGATCGGTGAAGGCGGTGATACTGCGCGGCGCGGGGCCGGCTTTCTGCGCGGGACACGATCTCAAGGAAATGCGCGCCAATCCGGGCCGCGCATTCATGCAGCAGACGTTCGAGACCTGTTCGCGCCTGATGTTGGCGATCACGAGGCTGCGTCAGCCGGTGATCGCGGAAGTGCATGGCATCGCCACCGCGGCCGGATGCCAGCTTGTGGCCACGTGCGACCTCGCCCTGTGTGCCGACGACGCGCGCTTCGCGACGCCGGGCGTGAACATCGGTCTTTTCTGCTCGACGCCCATGGTCGCCCTGATCCGCGCCGTGCCGCGCAAGGCGGCGATGAAAATGCTGCTGACGGGAGACATGATCGACGCCGCTGAAGCGGTGCGGATCGGCCTTGTGAACGGCGCGGTACCGTCAGCGAACCTTCACGAAGCCGCGACCGCCCTTGCTGCTCAGATCGCCGCCAAGTCCGGCCCAGTGCTTGCCATCGGCAAGGAGGCCTTCAGCCGCCAGATCGATATGACTCTCGCGGAGGCCTATACATATGCGGGGTCCGTCATGACCGAAAACATGATGTTGCGTGACGCCGCCGAGGGGATCGACGCTTTCCTGGAAAAGCGCAAACCGACCTGGTGCGACTAAAGCGTGTAGTAAGTGGTGCGTTGAAGCCTAAATATGCTAGCCTTCTCAACGGCTTTGGCGTGCGAGAGGGCACCCAGCAAGGAGTTGTCCCACGCACCCTATGACTCGGGGGAGGACAGCCATGGACATGCGTGCGCCGAAGGCGGACAGCGAGATCGACAAGGTCATCTCGGCGGTGGTCCAGCTGGCACCGCGCAAAGGCGCGAAGTCGGCCGACAAAAGCGACTTCGTCCGCTTCATCGAGCAGTTTTACCGCGGCACTCCTCCCGAGGAGCTGAACGCGCGCACGCCGCAATCGCTGTACGACACGGCCGCAATGGCATGGGACTTTTTCAACAGCCGTACCGCCGGCAAAGAAAAGATCAGCCTTATGGAGGGCGAAGGAGATCGGTCGGTCGTACTGATCGCCAATGACGACATGCCGTTTCTGGTGGACTCGGTCAGCGCCGAACTCGATCGCATGGAACATGCGGCGCACCTTCTGATCCATCCCATCCTCGCGGTGAAACGTGACGCGAGCGGGCGCCTGCAAAGCCTGGGCGACACCGAGACGGATACCACAGGCCCCTTCGAGTCCTTGATGTACATCGAAATCCCGAAAGTGGATTTCGACATGGCCGAGCGCCTGAGGGACAATTTGCATTCCGTGCTCGGCGACGTGCGCCTGGCGGTCGCCGATTGGCAGGCCATGCGCCGCGAAACCGCGCATTTCGCCGCCGATTTCGACTCCGCGCGCCCCGGGGTCTCCGGCGACCAGGCCGAGGAGGTGTCCGACTTCCTGCGGTGGCTGCACGACGATCATTTCACTTTCCTCGGGTATCGCCGCTTTGCCTTCGAAGGAAAGGGCAAGATACGCACGCTCAAGATCGAGCATGCGCACAGCCTCGGCCTGCTGAAGAAAAACCAACGCATGATCTTCGAGGGCATCGCCGACGGCGCGTCCCTGCCGCCGCAGTTTGCCGACTTCGTCGATTCGCCGAGCCCGCTGTTCGTCGTCAAAGCGAACCAACGCTCGACCGTTCACCGGCGCGTTCATTTCGACGTCGTCGCGGTAAAGATCTTCGACGGAAAAGGCGCCGTCGCGGGCATGCATATGTTCGTCGGCCTGTTCACGGCCGACGTCTACACCAACAGCCCGAACTTCGTGCCGGTTCTGCGGCGCAAGATCGATCGCATCCGCGACCGCATGGGCTTCCGCAAACATGGCCACGACGGCAAGGCGCTCCAGAACATCATGGAGAACCTGCCGCGCGACGAACTGTTCGAAAGCTCGGACGACTATCTGCTTTCGACGGCGCTGGGCATCCTGCACCTGCAGCAGCGCCCGAAGCCGGCGGTGTTCATGCGCCTCGACCGGTTCGAGCGCTTTGCTTCCATTCTGGTGTTCGTGCCGCGCGACCGGTTCGACACCGCGCTGCGCGTTGCCATCAGCGACATCCTGGTGCGCGAACTCGATGGGCGGCTGTCATCGTTCTATACGCAAGTCACCGACAGTCCCCTCGCCCGGATCCACTACATCATCGCCACCAAGCCCGGCCGTGTCCCGAAGGTAGACGCCGAGGAACTGGAGGCGCGCATCACCGCGGCGGCGCGCGCCTGGAGCGACGATCTTCGCGCGGCGTTGATAAAGGCCAAGGGCGAGACCGAGGGGAGCAAACTCGGCGAGCAGTTCGCCCACGCCTTCCCGGCGAGCTACCGCGAGAGATTCAGCGCCGCCCTCGCGGTGCAGGACATTCAACGGATCTGTTCGTGCGTCGAAGACAAGAAGGTCAAGATCCACGTGTACCAGCCGCCGGGCGCGACGGGCGGCACGGTGCATATCAAGATCTATAACCTCTCCATGCCCGTCCCGCTGTCGGACGTGATGCCGGTGCTGGAGAACATGGGCTTCAAGGTGATCGGCGAAGAGCCGTTTCACATTACGCCGCGCGGCGCCCGCGGTACCGGCGGCGTCTGGTTGCACGACTTCGACATGACGATCGCCACGAAGGCGCCCTTCGATCTCGCCGCCGTGCGCGAGGAGATCGAAGAAGCCTTCTGCCGCGTCTGGGCGGGCGAAATGGAGAGCGATGGCTTCAATAAGCTCGTCGCCCTGTCGGACCTTGCATGGCGCGAAGTGACGATCTTACGGGCCTATGCGAAGTATTTACGCCAAGCCGCTTTCCCCTTCAGCCAGTCGTATATCGAGAACGCGTTTGCGGCGCATCCGAAGCTGGGCCGCCTCCTGTGCGACCTTTTCCTCATGACCTTCGACCCGGCCCTGCACGCGGGGGCGAAAGCAAAGGCGACGGCGAAGAAAATAGAAGATGTCCGCGGTGAGATCAGCGCCGCGCTCGACAGCATTACCAACGCCGACGAAGACCGCATCCTGCGGCGTTACCTCAACCTCATCGACTGCACGCTGCGAACCAATTTCTTTCAGCCGTTCCCCGACGGCGCGCCCAAGTGGTACCTCTCGATGAAGCTCGACAGCCAGCGCGTCGAAGAACTTCCGCTGCCGCGCATGAACGTGGAAGTATTCGTCTACGCCCCGCGGGTCGAAGCGATCCACCTGCGCGGCGGCAAGGTCGCGCGCGGCGGCATCCGCTGGTCCGATCGCCGCGAGGATTTCCGCTCGGAAATCCTGGGCCTCGTCAAAGCCCAGATGGTGAAGAACGCAGTGATCGTGCCGACCGGCTCGAAAGGCGGGTTCGTCGTGAAGCATCCTCCCGCCACCGGCGGGCGCGAGGCCCTGCTTGCCGAAGGCATCGAGTGCTACAAGACCTTGCAGCGCGGGCTTCTCGACATCACCGACAACGTGGTGAACGACAAGATCGTTCATCCCGACAAGGTCGTTCGACGCGATGCCGACGATCCCTATTTGGTGGTCGCCGCCGACAAAGGCACAGCGACCTTCTCCGACATCGCCAACGGCGTGTCGGCCGAGTACGGCTTCTGGCTGGGCGACGCCTATGCCTCCGGCGGCAGCGCCGGTTACGACCATAAGGCCATGGGCATCACGGCCCGTGGCGCCTGGGAGTGCGTAAAGCGTCACTTCCGTGAAATCGGGGTCGACACCCAGACGCAGGATTTCACGTGCGTCGGCGTCGGCGATATGTCGGGCGATGTGTTCGGCAACGGCATGCTGATGTCCAAGCACATCAACTTGCAGGCCGCCTTCAATCACTTGCATATATTCATCGACCCGAACCCGAATCCCGCCAGGGGCTTTGCCGAGCGCGAGCGTCTGTTCAAGCTGCCGCGCTCCAATTGGACCGATTACGACGCCAAGCTAATCAGCAAGGGCGGCGGGGTGTTCGAGCGCAGCGCAAAGACCATCAAGCTTTCACCGGAAATGAAAGCCTTTCTGGAAATCAATAAGCCCGAGGCGACGCCGACCGAGATCATCAACGCGATCCTGCGGGCGAAGGTCGATCTCCTGTTCTTCGGCGGCATCGGAACCTATGTGAAGTCTTCCGCGGAAAGCAACGCCGACGCCTCCGACCGCGCGAACGACGCGCACCGGATCAACGGGGCGCAGATCCGCGCGAAGGTGGTGGGCGAAGGCGCGAACCTCGGCATGACGCAACGCGGCCGTATCGAAGCCGCGAAGGCCGGCGTGCGGCTCAATACCGACGCCATCGATAATTCCGCGGGCGTCGACTGCTCGGACCACGAAGTGAACATCAAGATCCTGCTGAACGGCGAAATGCGCAAAGGCAAGATCACCCTCGAGGCGCGCAACAAGCTATTGGCGGAAATGACGGATGAAGTCGCGCAGTTGGTGCTTCGCGACAACTATCAGCAAAGCCAGACCATCAGCATGATGCAGCACCGCGCACCTGCGCTTCTGGAAGTGCAGCAACGCACCATGAAGCTGTTCGAGCGGGACGGCCTGCTCAACCGCGACATCGAGTTCCTGCCGAACGACGAGGAATTCCAGGAACGGCTGACCGCCGGCACCGGACTGGTGCGGCCGGAGCTCGCGGTGTTCCTGTCCTACGGAAAGATGTGGCTGTACGACAAGATCATCAACAGCGATTTGCCCGATGATCCGATCGTGGAAGAAGATCTCGTCAATTACTTCCCGGTTCCGCTGCAGAAGAAGTTCGCCGGAGCGATCGAGAAGCACAAGCTGCGCCGCGAGATCATCGGCACCGTCATCACGAACAGCTTCATCAACCGCGTCGGACCGTCGTTCCTGAATGCAATGATGGAGCGCACGGGCATGAGCCCGGTCGACATCGCCCGCGCATACACGGTGACGCGTGCGGCTTATGGCCTGCGCGAACTGTGGAACGGGATCGAGGCGCTGGACAACAAGGTGCCGGCGGATGTGCAGCTCACGATGCTGTGGGAGATCGAGCGCATGGTGGTGCGCAGCGTTCTATGGATGCTGCGTCATTGCATGGTTCCGCTCAACATGGCCGCGACCATCAAGGACCTGAAACCGGCCGTCGATACGCTGCGCAAAAATCTCAAGGACCTGTGGTCCGGCGAGGTGGCCGGATATGTCGAACGGCAGGCGGCGGGCTATCGCGCGAAGGGCGTCCCTGCCGAGCTTGCGCTCAATGTCGCTTCGCTCTACCGGCTTGCGGCCGCCAACGACATTTCAGCGGTCGCCTCTTCGGCGAAACAGCCCCTCGCCGGCGTCGCCAAGATGTACTTCCTGGTCGGCGAACGTTTTGGTCTCGGCGCGCTCAGAGAGCGTACGGAGACCTTCGGCACGCAAAGTCACTGGGACCGCCTCGCGGTCTCGGCGGCGATCGAAGAGCTGTTCGCCCACCAGACGACGATCACGAACAAGGTATTGAGCGGCGCGAAAGGCGCAAAAGCCACCGGCGCGAAGGCGCTCGACGCCTGGATCGAAGCCAATCAGACGCGCGTCGACCGCTACGATCAAGTGCTGGCGGAGATCAAGTCCGCGGACGCCATCAGCCTTTCGATGCTGACGGTCGCCAACCGGCAACTCAGCGCGATGACGGCGGGGTGATGCGATAGGTCTGCGCCCCTGATTTTTCGTCACGTTTTTTCCGCGCACAGCTTGCGCCATTCGGCCCGCAGGACGCCGTAGAAGTCCTTGGCGAAGGCCGGGATGTCGCAGACGCGCGACGCCAGGAATCCCGCGCGGATGTCCTTGCGCAAAGGCGCCAAGCGCTCGGGGTCCGCGGCGAGCGCCTTGGCCTTGGTGATGAGCTCGCCCAAGTCCTTCGCGATCCCGTCGGGATAACCGCCATGGGCAAGATGCGCGGCGGCGTGGCGGCCGCAAAAGCGATCGCCAGGAACGGTGAGAACCGGAACGCCCATGAGCAAGGACTCGCAGGTCGTAAGACCGCCGGAATAGGGCGTCGTGTCGAGGATCGCATCGACATCGGCGTACTGGCTGAGGAACGTCGCGTGATCGCCGCCCGTCTCGAACTTGATGCGGTCCGTGCCGATGCCGTTATCCATGAACAAGCTGATGATCTTTCCCTGGCGGCTTTGGTCGGCCCAGAGATAACCGTTCAGGAGGAACCGCGCCTCGGGAACGGCCTTGAGCACCGCAGACCATTGCGCGACGGAGGCAGGCCCGATCTTTGTGGCTTCGCTGAACGAACCGAATGTGATGCAGCCGTTGCGCAGCGCCGGGGGCGGCGCGACGGGCCCGAAATAATCCGGGGGCGCATAACAAATATAATCGGGCGCGAAGCGCACGACCCGCTCGACATAAAAGTGATCGTCCTCCGCGGGAGTCTGGATCGGATCGCCGAGAAGGATATCGATGGATGAAAGTCCCCGCGTATCGACGTAATCGCCCCACGCGGCCTGCAGCGGCGCCGGCTTGAGGGCGAAGGCGAGGAGGCGGTTGTTGGGGGCATGTCCCGAGAGATCGATCAGAATGTCGATCTGGTCGCGAACAATAAGTTCGCCAAGCGCTTCCGCACCGAGCGCGCGGACATCGCGCCAGAGATCGGCCGTGGCGCGGAAATCCAATGTCAGGCGATCGGTCTTTGGTCCGGTGGAATAGCAGACGAGTTCGAAATCGGCGCGCGGCCTCGCCTTGAACACCGGCAGCGCGAAAAAGGCCATGGCATGGAAGCGGAAGTCGCCCGACACCACCCCGAGGCGGAGCTTGCGGTCGGGACTGAAGTCGTGGGCCTTCGCGAAAGCCGGTGTTTTCGCCGGCGTGTGAATTTCCCCGTACTTTCTGTGCTCGGCGGCAATCTCGGCCCGCGCAATACCCGGCGCATACTGCATGCACATGAGAAGGCTGGAGCGTACCGCCGCGAGATCGGGCTTGAGGGCCAGCACCGCGCGCCGGTGCGCGACCGCATCCATGGTGCCGTCGTCGGCGAGATCGGCGAGCCCGACATAGGCTTGCGAGAAATTCGGGTTGATGGCGAGCGCGGCGCGAAACGCGCGTTCGGCCTCCTCGGGCCGGCCACCCTCCTTGAGAATGACGCCGAGATTGACGTGCGCCTCGGCATTGCGCGGAGACAGCTCAATGACCCGGCGATAGGCCCCTTCCGCCGCTTCCAGACGGCCCGCCATGTGCAGCGCGTTGCCGAGGTTGAAGCGGATCTCCACCGACGACGGCGCCCGGGCGGCAGCTTCGATCAGCACCGTCGCCGCCGTCTCGGCATCGCCATGCGATTTGAGCAGCAATGCCAGGTTGTTGTAAGCCCCGAGATGTCCGGGCCGCAAAGCGATGCACTTGCGGTATGTTTCCGCGGCATCTTCAATGCGTCCCGCCTGCCGCTCGGCGTTGGCGAGATTGAACATGATATCGGCCTGCGCCGGCGCCGCTTTCACCGCCTCTTCAAGCGCGGTGATGCCCTCCGCCGTGCGGCCCTGCGCAACCAACCCGTTGCCGAGGGTATTCAGATACAGCGGCTGACCGGGAATAATCGCCAGCGCACGACGCACCAGGTCTTCGGCGTCGGACTGGCGATTCTCATCCTGGGCAATCACCGCGAGGAGATGCAGCGCATCGGGATTCGCGGGCGCTTCCTTGAGGGCGTCTTCGGCCATGGCCCGCGCGGCAGCCCGGTCCCCGGCTTCATAGCTCGCAATGGCCTGGTCGAGATTCATCAGTCTGCCGCTATACCGGCGAATTGCAGCGCGTGCAGCCGTGCATAGGCGCCGCCGCGCGCCATGAGTTCCGCGTGGGTTCCGGTTTCAACGACACGGCCCTGGTCAAGCACGCAAATCTGGTCGGCGACGGCTACCGTCGACAAGCGGTGCGCGATGACAAGGGTCGTGCGGCCCGCCTTGAGACGTTCCAGCGCCAGCTGAACATGTCGCTCGGTGGCGGCGTCGAGCGCGCTCGTGGCCTCGTCGAGCAAGAGAATCGGCGCATTCTTGAGAAGCGCGCGCGCGACCGCGATGCGTTGGCGCTCCCCGCCCGACAGCGCCTGACCGCGCTCGCCGACCATGGTGTTGTAACCGTCGGGCAGCGCGGCGATGAATTCGTCTGCGCCGGCGGCTTTCGCCGCGGCAAGCACCTCGGCATCGCTCGCACTGGGCTTGCCGTAGCGAATATTGGCGCCGATGGTATCGTCGAAGAGCATGACGTCCTGACTGACGAGGGCGATGGAATCGCGCAGCGACGCGAGTGTCACGTCAGCGACATTGACGTCGTCGATCAGCACCGCGCCCGCACTGACGTCGTAAAAGCGCGGAATCAAACTGAGGACGGTGCTTTTCCCGGCCCCCGATGCGCCGACGAGGGCGGTCGTCCTGCCGGCGGGAATGGTGAGCGTGAGGCCGCGCAAGGCCGGAACGTCTGCGTCATATGAAAACGAGACATTCTCCAGCCGCACCTCGCCGCGCGTCACCCTGAGATGCGGAGCGCCGGGTTTTTCGGTCAGCGCCGGCTTCGCATCGAGTACCGAAAAAAGACGCTGCGCGCCGGCGAGGCCTTCGTTGACGTGGGCGTTTGCGTTCGCAAGCGCCTTCATGGGGCGGTATGCAGAGAGGAGCGCGGTGATGAAAGAGAAGAACGCGCCTGCCGTCGTCGCACCGTCGATGACGCGCCAGCCGCCGTAAACGATGACGATCGTCACGGCAACGCCGCCGAGGGTCTCCATCAGCGGGCTTGCGAGCGCTTTGACGCGCTCGGCCTTCAGCGTCAGATCGCGGATGCGCGTCGTTAGCGCTTCGGCGCGTTCGGCCTCCAGCTCTTCCATACGGTAGGCTTTGACAAGGCGGATCGATGAAAGGCTCTGCTGAACGATGGTCATGAAAGCGCCGGTCTGTGCCTGGGTATTGGCGGTGACCTTGCGCAGGCGACGACCGAGCTGGGCGATGGGAATCACGGTGGCGGGAAAGGCGATGAACGCGACCGAGGCCAGCAGCCAGTCCTGATAGAACATGACGGCGACCAGCAGAATGACCGACAGCAGTTCTCGCCCGAGCCCGGTGAGAGCGGTGGAGACGGCCAGCCGCATGGCGGCAATGTCTGTGGTCAGGCGTGAAATCAGGGTGCCGGTTCGGTTGGCCGCAAAAAAGCCCAGGTCCATCTGCAGAAAATGCCGGAAGAGCCGGTTCTGGAAATCCGTGAGGACGTTCTGGCCGAGGCGGGTCATCAGCACGGTCTGGCCGTAGGCGGCGGCGCCCTTGAGGGCGAAGGAGGCGAACACCGCAAGACCCACCGGCCAGAGCAGATCGGCGCGGCGCTCGACGAAGACCCGATTGACCACGGGGTCCATCAACCAGGCGAGCGCGGCCGTGGAGGCGGCGACGATCACCATGCAAAGGCTGGCAGACAAGAACAGGCCGAGGTGGGGCAGCACCCCTTCGCGCAGCAGGCGCCGGTACAGACCGGCAGGAAGGCTCGGGGACGTGGGCGCGGCAGGGGTCATGAAAAAGGAAGGTGGTGCAAGGCGGTTGGGCCACTTTACCCCTATTTTCGAGCCGGTCACGCAGGGATTGGGCACCCCGGCATTGCCCGCAACCCATTCCATTTGCAAGCGTTATGGCGAGCGTCTAGGTTCGATGCGGTTATCCCGTTCCCGGCCTTCTGCCGGTGATCATTTCGTTAGTCCCGACAGGTTTGTTTGATGCGCGATACCGCCACTGTTCCGATTGCAAGGGCGCCGGTTCCCCTTATCGACCTTCAGGCGCAACGCGCGCGCATCGGCGCACAGATCGAAGCGGCGATCGGCCGCGTGCTGGATCACGGCGCCTACATCATGGGGCCCGAGGTTTTCGAAGTGGAGCGACGCCTCGCCGCCCTTTCGGGTGCACAGCATGTGGTGAGTTGCTCGAACGGCACGACAGCCATGGTCATGGCTTTGATGGCGTGGGACATCGGCCGCGGCGACGCCGTGTTTGTGCCGTCGTTCACTTTCACAGCGACCGCCGAAGTCGCGGCGATCGTTGGCGCGACACCGGTATTTGTCGACGTCCTTCCCGATACCTTCAACATGGATCCGGATTCCCTTGCCCGCTCGATTTCGGTCGCCGAGCAGACCGGCCTTAAGCCGCGGGTGGTGATTCCGGTGGACCTGTTCGGCCACCCCGCCGATCACGATGCGCTTCGCACGGTCGCTGATGCACACGGCCTTCTCATCCTCGACGACGCGGCGCAAAGCTTCGGCGCGAGCTATAAGGGTAGGAAGCTAGGCTCGCTGGCCGATATCACAGCGACGAGTTTCTATCCGTCGAAGCCCCTGGGCTGCTATGGCGACGGCGGGGCGGTCTTCACCAACAACGAAGACTGGGCGAAGAAACTGACGCAGGTGCGTGTTCATGGCCAGGGCCGCGACCGCAACGAGAATGTGCGCATCGGACTTACCGCGCGCTTCGATTCCATCCAGGCCGCCATCCTCATCGAGAAACTGGCAATTTTCGAGGAGGAATGCGCCGCACGTGAAAAGATCGCCGCGCGCTACGATGCCGGGCTCAGCGGCGCGGTGACGACCCCGAATGTACGCCCCGGCTGCTCCTCGGTCTGGGCGCAATACACGATCACTTCGCCGCGCCGCGACCGCATCGTCGCCGCGCTTACGGCGCAGAAGATCGCGACGGCCGTCTTTTATGCCAAGCCGATCCACCTGCAGACGCCTTATCGCGGCTTCCCGGTGACGGCGGGCGGTCTGCCGGTCACGGAACGGCTCGCTCAGGAAGTACTCAGCCTGCCCATGCATCCTTATCTTGCCGCCGACGTGCAGGACGAGATCATCGCCGTGGTCAGAGCCGCCCTGTGAGCCCGGCGAGCGCCATGGCCTCGCCCCCTTCCGCATCCGATGTGAAATGGTTCCGCCTTGCGCTGATCGGCGCCGGCGTCATGGGTGCGAATTACATCCGCGCGGTGCAGAGCCTGCCCGACGTGCGCATCGTTGCCGTCGTCGATCCCGTGGTCGAACGCGCGAACCGCATTGCAGCGGTCATCGGCGCACGCGCCGCGGCCTCGCTCGACTATGCCGGAGAAGTGGACGGCGCCATCGTCGCCGTGCCGAGCGCCGACCATCGCGCTGTTGCCGAGCCCCTCCTCGCCCGCGGCATTCCATGCCTGATCGAAAAGCCGTTTGCCCTGAACGAAACCGATTGCCGCGCGCTGATAGCCGCGGCCGCCGGCGCCAACGCCTGTTTGCAGATCGGCCATGTGGAGCGGTTCAATGCCGCCGTTCAGGCGCTTTTGGCGCAGAATCTCAAGGTTTCCGATGTGCGCGCGCTCGCGGCGCGGCGTCTGAACGCCGGCAGCGCGCGTGTCCTCGACATCGACGTGGTGATGGACTTGATGGTCCACGACATCGACGTCGTGCTCGCGTTGAAGCGCACCCCGGTGACGGGCGTGCACGCGACCGGGACGAAGGACCACGCCGTCGCGACACTCGCTTTTGACGACGGCACCGCGGCGCAAATCACGTCGAGCCGCGTCACGGAAGGCCGTACGCGGGACCTGACAGTCGAGATGACGGACGGCGCAGTCTACGCTCTCGATTATGTGGAGCGCAGCCTGACCCGCGACGGCGCGGGCATTCCTGTCGCCGGCGATGCGAACAGCCTGGGCCGGCAGATGGCGGATTTCGCGCACGCCGTGCGGACGGGCCGGGCGCCGCAGGTTGGGGCCGAAGATGCGCTGCGGGTGATGAAAATAGCCTGGCGGGTGCAGAAGGAATTGGGGATCAGATGAAAAAAGGACCGGTGATCGCGTGGTCCTTGTTCGACTTCGCCAACTCGGCCTTCACGACGATCATCGTCACCTTCGTCTTCGCCGCTTATTTTGCGCAAGGGGTCGCGGCGGACGACACGACGGGCGCGGCGCAGTGGAGCCTGGCCATGGGTTTCGCCGGGCTCGCTATCGCGATCGTGAGCCCTGTCGCCGGCGCCATCGCCGATCAAACCGGTCGACGCAAGCCGTGGCTGGCAGGCGTCTCTGTGGTCTGCGTGATCGCGACCGCCGCGTTATGGTTCGTCCGTCCCGACGCTGCGGACGTCCCGCTCGCGCTGACATGCGTCGTGATCGCCACGGTCGGCTTTGAAGTTGGGCTTCTCTTCTATAACGCCATGCTGCCGAGCGTTGCGCCGCCGGGCATGCTGGGCCGCGTCAGCGGCTGGGGTTGGGCGCTGGGATACTTGGGCGGATTGCTTTCGCTCCTGGTCGCCCTTCTTGTGTTCGTGCAGGCAGAATCGCCGCCTTTCGGATTGGATAAAGCCGCCGCCGAACACGTACGGGCAACCGCGCCCCTCGTGGCCGTGTGGTTCGCCCTGTTTGCGCTGCCGCTGTTCTTTGCGGTGAAGGACGAGGGCGGCGGCGTGCCGGTCAGCTCGGCCATTCGCCGGGGCCTGGGCCAGCTGGCGGACACCTTTCGCAACGCGCGCCGTCACGGAAACACGCTGCGCTTTCTCGTCGCGGCAATGATCTATACGGACGGCGTGCACACCGTGTTCGCCCTCGGCGGCGTCTATGCCGCGGTCGTGTTCGGCATGGAGCTGGCGGACGTCATCCTGCTCGGCATCGCGCTCAACGTGACCGCCGGGCTTGGCGCATTCGGGTTTGCGTGGGCGGACGACAAGATTGGATCGAAGCGCACCATCTCGATGGCGCTGGTGGCGCTCATCGTCGGCACGATCGCCGTGCTGGCCGCGCCGACGCCGGTGACTTTTTGGATCGCGGCCTTGATCATGAGCACCTTCTTCGGCCCGGTGCAGGCCGCGAGCCGCACCATGATGGCGCGCCTCAGCCCGCCCGACATGCGTGGGGAGATGTTCGGCCTGTTCTCCCTCTCGGGAAAAGTGACCGCCTTTGCCGGGCCGGCGCTCGTAGGCTGGATTGCCCTGGCGACGGACAGCTACCGCGTCGGGATGGCGGTGGTGCCGGTCTTCCTCGTCGCCGGGCTCGTCATCTTGAGAGGTGTACAGGAGGAAATTGGGGTCGGAGTAGGCCGCGGAAATGGAGTCTGACCCCATTAATGCCGGAAATGGCGCATCCCGGTGAAGACCATGGCTAAGCCCTTGTCATCGGCGGCTTTTATGACGTCATCGTCTTTGATCGAGCCACCCGGCTGAACCACGGCGACCGCGCCGGCTTCGGCGGTGACCAGAAGTCCGTCCGGGAACGGGAAGAAAGCGTCCGAGGCGACGACGGAGCCCTCGGTGAGGGCGCCCTCGAGGCCCGCCGCCCTGGCGGCATCCTTGGATTTCGAGAATGCGATTCGCGCCGAATCGATCCGGCTCATCTGCCCAGCCCCGATCCCGACTGTGGCGCCGTCCTTCACATAGACGATGGCATTCGACTTCACATGCTTGCAGACGGTGAAGGCAAACAGGAGATCGTCGAGCTGTTGCTCGCTTGGCTTCTTCTTCGTGACCACCTTGAGATCGGCGCGGGTGATGCGGCCATTGTCCCGCCCCTGCACCAGATAGCCGCCGGCCACGTTGCGCACGGTTCTCCCGGGCGCCTCGGGCGCCGGTAGGCCATCGGTGATCAAGAGCCGCAGGTTCTTCTTTTTGGCGAACATGGCGCGCGCCTCGTCGTCGGCGCCGGGCGCGATCACAACCTCGGTGAACAGTTCGGTGATCTTCGCCGCCGTGCGCCCGTCGATCGGGCGATTGAGCGCGATGATGCCGCCGAACGCGGACACCGGATCGCATACCAGCGCCTTCGTGTAGGCGTCGAGGCAATCGGAGCCGAGGGCGACGCCGCAGGGATTGGCGTGTTTGATGATGGCGCAGGCGGGCGAGGAGAATTCGGCGACCAATTCATACGCCGCGTCGGTGTCGTTGATATTGTTGTAGCTGAGTTCCTTGCCTTGCACCTGCACCGCCGAAGCGACGCCCGCACGCTTCTCGCCGGTGACATAGAGTGCCGCGCTCTGGTGCGGATTCTCGCCGTACCGCAGAGTCTGCTTGAGCGAGCCGGCGAAGCTGAGCCAGCGCGGGAACTCCTCTTTGAGCTCGCCGGCGAACCAGGTCGAAATGGCGGCGTCATAGGCCGCCGTGCGTGCGTAGGCGCGCGCGGCCAGCGCCTTCTTGGTCGCATCCGTGATGGCGTTCTTGTTTGCCCTCATGTCGGCTTCGACGACCGCGTAGTCGGCGACATCGACGACCACGGCAACGCCGGCATGGTTCTTCGCCGCCGCACGGATCATCGCCGGCCCGCCGATATCGATATTCTCGACGCAGGTCTCATAGTCGGCGCCGCGCGCAACCGTCTGCTCGAAAGGATAAAGATTCACCACCAAGAGATCGATCGGCGCGATCTTGTGCTCAGCCATGGTCTTCTCATGCTCCGCGTTGCCGCGGATGCCGAGAAGTCCGCCGTGCACCATGGGATGGAGGGTCTTCACCCGCCCGTCGAGCATTTCCGGAAAGCCGGTCACTTCGGAGACGTCGCGCACGGGAAGTCCTGCATCGCGCAACGCTTTCGCGGTGCCGCCGGTGGAGATCAGCTCGACCCCTTGACCATGGAGAAAGGACGCGAATGCGATCAAGCCGGTCTTATCGGACACGGAGAATAGGGCGCGGCGGACAGGCGTCATTTGCTCTCCCGGACGATGGCAATGAGCGCGCGTCTTAGCACGGCGCGCTTGCCGTCCGGGAGGGTGTTTTACTTGATGACCTTGAGGTGCGGCTTGCCGGAGGCAGGCGCCGCCCGCTGAAGTTCGGGGACCATCTCTTTGACGATCGCAAAGGCGGCGCCTTCGTCACGCCGGCGGCAGGCCTCCTCGAGCGCCGCGAATCTCGCGGCGACGGCGGCGTGGTCGAGGGTGCGCGGCTTGGCCAGCAGGATGCCGCCCATGTCGGTCGCGACAAGCGGCTCCTGGCCATGAAACAGCTCTTCTTTCAATTTCTCGCCGGGCCGCAAGCCGGTGATCTTGATCTCGATATCGACGCCGACGGTCTTTCCGGCCAATCGGATCATTTGGCGCGCAAGATCCATGATCTTCACGGGCGGGCCCATATCGAGCACGTGGATGACCCCTTCGTCGGGCCGGGTGCGTCCCAGCGCCGCGGCCTGGAGTACGAGCTCGACGGCTTCGCGCACCGTCATGAAGTAGCGCTCGACCTCGGGATGGGTCACGGTCAGCGGACCACCCTCTTCGAGCTGCCTCTGGAACAAAGGCACGACCGAGCCGGCTGAGCCGAGCACGTTTCCGAAGCGCACCGTAATGAAGCGCGTCCCGGCGTGGATGAGGTCCGCGGCCTGGCAATAAATCTCGGCGATTCGCTTCGAGGCGCCCATGACGTTATGAGGGTTCACCGCCTTGTCGGTCGAAACCAGCACCATGGCCGCTACGCCGACGGCAATGGCGGCTTCGGCGACATTGCGCGTGCCGATGGCGTTGGTGAGAAGCCCCTCGATCGGATTGGTTTCGACCATCGGCACATGCTTCAGCGCCGCCGCATGAAAGACGAGATCGGGGCGCTCGCGGTTGAGGATGTCGCGAATGCGGTCCGCATCGCGCACGTCGGCGAGGATCGTGGTGCACGACAGCGAGGGATGACGCTGCCGCACCTCGAGATCGATGGAGTAGAGATTGTACTCGCCGTTATCGACGAGCGTGAGATGGACAGGGCCTGCGTCGGAGATCTGGCGCACAAGCTCCGAGCCGATGGAGCCGCCGGCGCCGGTGATAAGCACTCGCCGCGCGTTGATCATATTCGTCATGGCCACGCGGTCGAGCCGCGCCTGGGGGCGGCCGAGCAAATCCTCGATCGCGATAGGCCGCGGCTTGAGGTCGGTGGTGTCGTAGGCCTGCAGATCGGTCGGCGGCGGTACGCGCGCAAGCTGGCAGCCGACGTCTTCGGCCGCCGCGAGCAGGCGCTGCACCTCGGCGCCGTCCTTGGTCGGCGTGACGAGAACCAGTTTCTCCGGGCGCTCGCCGCGACGCGCGAGCGCGTTCACCACCCGTACGATGTCGCCTTCACGGCCGAGGATCTCGACGCCATGAATCACTTGGCCGAGGCGGTCCGCCCCAATGCCGTCGGCGGCCGCCACCATGCCGACCACGCGCACGCTCGCCTCGGGGCCGCGCGACACGGCGCGGATGAAATGCTCGGCTTCGGCGCCGGCGCCGATGAGAAGGATGGGCGTGCCGGTCGGGACGCGCCGCATGAGGCCGCGCATCTGACCGTCGCGCGAGATGCGATACAAGAGACGAGGTCCGGCGAGGAAGGCGACGAGCACGAACCAGGCGATCACCGGCACCGACCGCGGCAGGCCTTCGAGCCGGGTCAGGGTGAACCACACGCCGAGAAACACCGCGACGATAAGCGTGACCGTGCGGAGGATGTTGAAGGCATCCTTGGCCGACACGTATTCCCACATGTGGCGATAGATGCCGGTGAAAACGTAGACCACGGCCGCGACGCCGGCAAAGACGCCGGCCACCTCGAAGATCTCGGGCCGATTGGCGAAGAAATCCCAATCCAGTTCCTCGAACAGGCGTAGGCCGTAGGCCACGACCACGGCCAGGAAGGACATGGCGACATCGAAGCCAAACACCGCGAGATTGCGCGGCTGCAATAGATGCAGCAGGGCAAGGGGCGGGCGCTTGCGCGGCTCGTTCAAGGGCGGCTCGTCGGAGGTCAAAGATTAACGGCAGTCTAGCCCAGGGCGGCGTCGGACGCAAAATTCGCCGTTCTTATAAGCCCTTAGCACGCAAACCGATATCGCTATTTCAGGGTTGCAACCATTCGGGCCGATCGCGACCGGTGCGGATGGTCTTTCCCAGGACCGTCGCGCCCGGCGGGATGTCGGTCACGACGGTCGCGCCCGCGCCGATGAGAGCGCCGGCGCCGATGGTGACTCCAGGCACGACCACGGCTCCAGCGCCGACGTGACAGTCCTCGCCGACCGTGACGCCGCCGCAGAGCACCGCCGCCGGGGCAATATGGCAATGGTCGCCGATCCGGCAGTCATGGTCGACCTGGGCTCCGGTGTTGATGATGCAGTTGGCGCCGATAAGGCAGCCCGGATGAATGATCGCCCCGGTGATGACCTGGACGCCTTCATTGAGAAGCGCACGCGCCGAGATCCGGGCATCTGGACTGATCACGCTTTCGAAGCGAAAGCCCTTCTCCTTGAACCGGGTGAACAACGCGCGGCGCGGGCCCAAGCCGGCATCGCCCATGCGCGGTGAATTGCCAAGGGCGTTCACGAGCTGGATATCGGCCCCCGCGCGCGCGAGCAGGGTATCGCTGCCGCCGATGACAGGAACGTCGTCGAGGTTGCTGCCATGGAGCGCGCTGTCGTCGTCCGCCAGGCCGGCGACGACTTTGCCCTGGCGGCGGAGGATATCGACGAGCACCCGGGCGTGACCGCCGGCGCACAGCACATAGAGCTCAGAGGCTGTGGTCATGGTTGGATTTGATAGAGGAAGCGATCATTGAGCGTTAGGGCGTTTCAAGACATAGTGCGAGCATATTCCTCTTATCTTATGGCACCTTAGGCTGCGGATCGGCTATGGCCAAAAAAACTCCAAAGAGCGCAGGCCAGAAAGTGGCCCTGATCACCGGCGTCACCGGGCAGGACGGGGCCTATCTCGCCGAATTCCTTCTCAAGAAGGGCTATGTCGTGCACGGCGTGAAGCGTCGGTCGTCTTCGTTCAATACGGGACGCATCGACCATCTCTACGAGGACATTCACAAGACGGGAGCCCGCTTCTTCCTTCACTACGGCGACATGACCGATGCCACCAACCTGATCCGACTGGTTCAGGAAGTGCAGCCCGACGAGATCTACAATCTCGCCGCACAGAGCCACGTGCAGGTCAGCTTCGAGACGCCCGAATACACGGCCAATGCCGATGCGCTCGGCACCCTGCGCCTGCTGGAAGCCATGCGCATTCTCGGACTCAAGGACAAAACGCGGTTTTACCAGGCGTCCACATCGGAGCTGTACGGCCTTGTCCAGGAGACACCGCAGAAGGAAACAACGCCCTTTTACCCGCGCTCGCCTTACGGCGCGGCGAAACTCTACGCCTACTGGATCACAGTAAATTACCGGGAAGCCTACGGCTACTTCGCCACGAACGGGATCTTATTCAATCATGAGAGCCCGCTACGCGGCGAGACCTTCGTCACCCGCAAAATCACCCGCGCGGTCGCAGCAATCGAGCTTGGCCTTCAGGAGAAAGTCTATCTCGGCAATCTCGATGCCAAGCGCGATTGGGGGCACGCCAGGGATTACGTCGAAGGCATGTGGAAAATCCTTCAGCAGAAGAAACCCGACGACTTCGTACTCGCGACCGGGGAGACCCACGAGGTCCGCGAGTTTGTCGAACTCGCGTTCGCTGAAGTCGGCCGCGCCATCAAATGGAAGGGCAAGGGCGTCCAGGAGAAGGGGATCGACGCAAGAAGCGGCAAGGTCCTCGTTGAAATCGATCCGCGCTATTTCCGGCCCACGGAAGTCGATCTCCTGTTGGGCGATCCCACGAAGGCGCGCGAGGTCCTGGGCTGGAAACACAAGACTCCCTTCAGGACGATGGTGAAGGAGATGGTGGCTGCGGACCTTGTTACAGTGAAAGCCGAGGCGATGCGTTTCGGCCGGCATGATTAGATGCCGGGCCTTTATGCCCTAGAGGGAAAGCGCGTCTGGGTCGCGGGGCACCGCGGCATGGTCGGGAGCGCGCTGGTGCGCCGTCTCGCCGCGGAGAAGTGCGAGATCCTCACGGTCACGCGCCGCGAGCTGGACCTCACCCGGCAAGTCGAAGTCGAAACGTGGATGCGTGAGACCAAACCGCAAGCGATCTTTCTCGCGGCGGCGGTGGTCGGCGGCATCGTCGCCAACGACACGCGCCCGGTCGAGTTCCTGACCAACAACCTCCAAATCCAGAACAACATCATCGCGACGGCCCATGCCATCGGCGTCGAGAAACTCATGTTCCTCGGCTCCTCGTGCATCTATCCGCGCCTCGCGCCCCAGCCGATGAACGAAGACGCGCTTCTCACCGGACCGCTGGAGCCGACGAACCAATGGTATGCCATCGCCAAGATCGCCGGGCTCAAGCAGTGCGAGGCTTATCGGCGCGCCTATGGCCGGGATTTCATCAGCTGTATGCCGACCAATCTTTACGGGCCGGGCGACAACTACGATCTCACCCACAGCCATGTGATGTCGGCGCTGATGCAGAAGGCCCACAAGGCCAAGGCGGCAGGAGAGAAAGAGCTCGTAGTGTGGGGTACGGGCACGCCGCGCCGCGAATTCCTGCATGTGGACGATATGGCGGACGCCTGCGTCTTTCTCATGAAAACCTATTCCGACGAAAAGTTCGTCAACATCGGGGTCGGGACCGACGTGACCATTCGCGAACTCGCCGCGTTGATTGCCGAAGTGGTGGGATTCAAGGGCGCTTTGAGCTTTGATTCGACAAAACCCGACGGACCGCCGCGCAAGCTCCTGGACGTGAGCCGTTTGAACGCACTCGGCTGGAAAGCCAGAACCGGATTGCGCGACGGTATTGCGTCCACCTACCAATGGTATCTTCAGAACGTCGCCGGCGCCGCGACCTAAGATGTAGTCCGTAATGCAGATTTACCTGCCCATTGCTGAGCTGTCGGTGAACATCTTCCTCGTTCTCGGCTTGGGCGGAATTGTGGGATTGCTGTCCGGCCTGTTCGGGGTGGGCGGCGGTTTCCTGATGACGCCGCTGCTCATCTTTATCGGCGTACCGCCCACCGTCGCCGTCGGCACCCAGGCGGTGCAGATCGTCGCTTCGTCGGTGTCGGGCATGCTGGCTCATCTGCGTCGCAACAACGTCGACTTCCTGATGGGCGGCGTGCTCACCGTGGGCGGGATGATCGGCTCCAGCGTCGGGGTCTATCTCTTCAGCCTGCTGAAGGACACCGGTCACATCGACCTTACGATTTCGCTCGGCTACGTCCTGTTCCTCGGGATCGTCGGGGGTTTCATGCTGATGGAGAGCCTGCCGGGAGCCCTCAAGAAAAAGCCGGCCGCCCTCGCGCTCGCGGCGCGCGGCCCCGGTCGCCACATGTGGATGCACGGCCTTCCGTTCAAGATCCGGTTCCGGCGATCCAAGCTTTACATCTCGGCGTTGCTGCCCGCCGGCATTGGATTCCTGGTCGGCCTCCTGGTCGCGATGATGGGTGTCGGCGGCGGATTCCTGATCGTTCCGGCGATGATCTATCTGCTCGGCATGCCGACGCAGGTCGTGATCGGCACCAGTCTGTTCCAAATCACCTTCGTCACCGCCATCACCGCGCTGTTGCAAGCCATCGTCAACCAGTCCGTGGACGTCGTGCTCGCCTTGCTTTTGCTGGTGATCGCGGTCGTGAGTGCGCAGATCGGCGCTAAACTTTCGAACAAGATCAAGGGCGAACATCTGCGCATCATGCTGGCGGCCATGGTGCTCCTAGTAGCGCTGCGGCTCGCCGTCGGCCTCGTGATTCCCCCGGGCGAGCTGTTCTCGCTCTCCAGCCAGACGGAGAGCGCGCCATGAGATCCGCATTAAGCCTTTTCCTCCTTCTCCTGGCGCTAGCCTCGCCCGTGCGCGCCCAACAGCAATCGCAGGCGCTGGAGGTCCCGTTGATGGCGGACCTTTCCAGCCACCTCGTCGCGATCACGTCCCGCTTCATCGGCACCGACGTGCTTCTGTTCGGCGCCACCGACGGTCCCGGCGATATCGTGGTTGTCGTCACCGGTCCGATCCGCGATGAAACCGTGCGCCGCAAGGAGCGTGTCGGAGCGATCTGGCTCAATACGGACCAAGTTACGCTGGCTTCAGTGCCCTCCTACTACCGCGTCGTTTCCTCGCGACCCGTGGAGGAGTTTGCGCCGCAGACCCTGCTCGCGCGCCACCAGATCGGACTTGCCAACATCCGCATGGCGACGGCGGACGCGGATGTGACGCCCGAGGAGCTTGCCGAATTCCGCCGCGCGCTGATCCGCATCAAGACGGCGCAAAGCCTCTACGACCAGGGTATCGGCGCCATCAACATGATGTCGAACCGCCTGTTCCGCGCCGAGCTTCATTTCCCCTCGAACGTGCCGACCGGAACATACAATGTCGAAGTGTTCCTGTTCCGGGACGGCCAGGTGGCTTCGGCGCAGATCGTACCGCTCAACATCTCGAAGGTCGGCGTCGGCGCCGACATCTATGATTTCGCGCACAATCTCGCACCGCTGTACGGTTTGCTGGCCGTGCTGCTGGCCGCCGGAGCGGGATGGGCGGCAAGCGCCGTGTTCCGGCGCGTGTGATGAGTGAGATCACGTCCACCCCGAGCCCTGTGGTGCCGGCGCCGGAAGCCGGGCGCACTTTCCTGGTGGTCGTCGACCGCTCGGTCGAGTTTCGCGCCGCGCTGCGTTTTGCGTGCCGGCGCGTCCTCAACACCGGCGGCAAGGTCGCGCTGTTCCATGCCGTCCCGCACAGCGACTATCATCACTTCGCCGCCATCGAGGAGCTGATGCAGCACGAGGCAAAGACCGAAGCCGAGCGCCGGCTTCAGCAGGTGGCGGCCGATGTGCACAAGATCACGGGAAGATTTCCCGATTTGCATCTTCGCCAAGGCGAGACCCTGGACCAGCTTCACAAGGTCATCACGGAGAATCCGGCCATCGACATGCTGGTGCTCGGCGCGAGTACGGGTCCCGAAGGGCCTGGCATGATCGTCGCGGCGCTCTCCGGCAAGCTCGCCGGCAAGATCATGATTCCAGTCACTATTGTGCCGGGCGACATCAGCGAGGAGCGGCTCGACGCTTTGACCTAGGCGGCGTTGGGCGACCTTGCTAGAGGACCAGTTTGGTCCTATTTAGGCCCCATATTTCGCATCCTTTTGGGCCGCCCATGTTCATCCAAACCGAAGAGACTCCCAATCCCGCCGCGCTGAAATTTCTGCCGGGCCGCCCGGTGCTCGAAACCGGCGTGGCCGACTTCACCAGCCGGGAGGCCGCGGCGCGATCGCCGCTCGCACGCCTGCTGTTCGAGATCGACGGTGTCGCCGGCGTGTTCCTGGGCTCCGACTTTGTCACGGTGACCAAGACCGCCGAAAAGAATTGGCAAGTGCTGAAGCCGATGGTCCTTGGCGCGATCATGGATCATTTCACGGCCAACATCCCGGTGATGGAAGGCGGCGAAGAGGCTACGGAGGAAGAATTCAACGACGACGACGTCGACGCCGAGATCATCGAGCAGATCAAGGAGCTGATCGACACCCGCGTGCGGCCGGCGGTCGCCCAGGACGGCGGGGATATCGTCTACAAGGGGTTCAAGAATGGAACCGTCTACCTGAACATGCGCGGTTCCTGCGCCGGATGTCCGAGCTCGACGGCAACGCTGAAAATGGGCATCGAGAATATGCTCAAGCATTACGTGCCCGAAGTGCTCCAGGTCGAAGCGGTCGCTTAGGAGCCTCGCGCGTGGGGACGCCAGGGCGGGGACGACTTGACGAGGCGGCGCTGGACCTGATCTTCCGCCAAGCGCGTACGTTCAACGGCTTCAAGACCACCGACGTCGCCGAAGCGCTGCTGCGTGAAGTCTATGAGCTCGCAAAATGGGGGCCGACCAGCGCCAACACGACGCCGGCGCGCTTTCTCCTCATCGCAAGTCAGGAGGCCAAGGCGAAGCTTTCGCCGGCCATGAGCGCGGGCAATCGCGCCAAGACCATGGCCGCGCCCGTCAATGTCGTCATCGGTTACGACACCAAATTCTACGAACTCCTGCCCGAACTCTATCCACGGGAGGAGGCGCGGAGCTGGTTCGAGGGCAAGCCCGACGTCGAGACGGTGGCCTTGCGCAATAGCTCACTTCAAGGCGCCTATTTCATGATCGCCGCGCGGGCCTTGGGGCTTGATTGCGGACCCATGAGCGGGTTCGATGCGGATCTCATCAACAAGACATTCTGGCCGGACGGCCGGATCAAAGCGAATTTCATGTGCAACATCGGCTACGGGGACGAGACGCGCGTGTATCCGAGAAGTCCGCGGCTCACCTTCGAGCGAGCCTGCGAGGTACTGTGATGAGCGAAGCTGGAAGCGAACCGAAAACGAGCGCGCCGAAGAAGAAAGCGCCCGCAAAGCGCAAAGCGGCGGCAAAGAAGAAAGCACCCGCTAGGCGCAAGGCCGCATCCAAGACCGGCGGCGGAGCCATGAGCGATGCGGCGATGAAAGCCAAAACCGGCCGCACGTGGGATCAGTGGTTCGCCGTTCTCGACAAGGCCGGCGCCGCGAAGATGACCCACACGGCCATCGCAACGCTGGTCGCCACGCGCCACAAGATCCCCGGCTGGTGGGCGCAGGCGGTCACAGTGGGATACGAGCGGGCCCGCGGCCTTCGGAAAGTGAATGAAACCCTGGCGGGTTTTCGCACCGGTGTGTCCCGAACTTTCGACGCCGGAATGGATGCCGCTTTCGGCGCCTGGGACAATGCAAAGACCCGTGCGGCATTCCTCAGGGAAAAGATCGACTTTTCGACCCGCAATCCCGGTAAGAACCTGCGCTTTGCCGTGAAGATGGGCCGGGTCGAGGTCCGGTTCGTGGTGAAGGGTCCGAAGAAGACGCAGGTCACCGTCGATCACACCGGCCTCGAAAAGGAATCCGACGTCGGCAAGTTCAAGGCGCACTGGAGCGAGGCCATGGACAAGCTGGGGACCAAGCTCGAAAGGCTCGGGGGCAAGCTGAAGAAAGCTTAAAGGCCTTCCTTTTGCTGCACCCATGCTGCAACAGCGGGTGCAACATGACGTGCAGCAAAACTAGATGTTTCAATAGCTTAGTCAGGTCCGCGGCAGGAACCCGATCGCATCGTAGACTTCTTTCAGCACCGGGGCGGCCAGCTCGCGGGCCTTGTCGGCGCCGCGCTTCAGGATCCGGTCGATCTCGGCCGGATCCGCCATCAACCGGGACATTTCGGCATTGATCGGACCGAGCTTGGCGACCGCGGCGTCGGCAAGCGTCGCCTTGAAGGTGCTGAACTGCTGCCCGGCGGTTTCAGCGACAACCTGTTCGAGCGTGCTGCCGGTCAGGGCCGCATAGATGCCGAGCAGGTTCGCCGCCTCGGCCCGGCCTTCGAGGCCGGCCACCGAGTCGGGCAGCAGATGCGGGTCGGTGGTGGCGCGCTTGATCTTGTCGCGGATCGCCTCGGCGCTGTCGGTCATATAGATGACGCCGAATTCCGAAGGCTCGGATTTCGACATCTTCCGGCTGCCGTCGCGTAACGACATCACGCGCGTTCCCACGCCCTGGATCACCGGCTCCGGCAACGGGAACACCGGGACTCCGGAATCATTGTTGAACTTCTGGGCGATGTCGCGCGCGAGCTCGACATGCTGCTTCTGATCCTCACCCACCGGTACATGGGTGCCTTTGTAGAGCAGGATGTCGGCCGCCATCAGGTTCGGATAGACGTAAAGCCCCGACGAAGCGTTCTCGCGGTTCTTTCCGGCCTTGTCCTTGAACTGCGTCATGCGGTTCAGCCAGCCGAGGCGAGCCACGCAGTTGAACACCCAGGCAAGCTCCGCGTGGGCGGAGACGTGGCTCTGCACAAAGAGAATGTTGGCTTCCGGATCGACGCCCGAAGCAATCATGCCGGCGGCGACTTCGCGCGTGGCTTTGCGCAGCCCCTCTTTATCCTGCCAAACGGTGATGGCGTGCAGATCGACGACGCAGAACAGGCACTCATAGTCGTTCTGCATCGCGACCCAGTTGCGGATCGCGCCTATATAGTTGCCGAGGTGGAGATTGCCCGTAGGCTGAATGCCGGAAAAAATACGGCCTTTGCTCGACCGCGGATTGGACCCGCTCATGGAGGCGTCCTCATATGTGAGGTCGGGACGTGGTTGGAGACAGGCCCCGGCTCGTCGACGACGAGCGCCGCGGTGGTAGCCCGCCGAGCAATGCGGGTCAAGCGCCGCGCTTGAACTGCTTCAGATCGCTCCTGTCGGCGGCGCCGAACAGGAAGATCCCCGCGAGGAAGACGAGCCCTCCGAGCGCGATGACCGGCGCGAGCACGTAGATGCGCATGACCTCGGGCCCAGCCGCCGCCTGCGGCGGCCCGAACACGGGGCCGGCGATATCGAGCGCCCACCGGAGCGCCAGCCAAACTGCGCCGCCCATGACGGCGGTCGCAAGCAATAGCCGCGGCAGACGCTTCTTGAGCCGGGCATCGGGCTTGATGTGACCGCGGCGGGCGAGAATGACATAGAGCGTTCCGGCATTCAGCCAGGCGGAGATACTGGAAGCCAGTGCGATGCCGACGTGGCCATAGACCCGGATCAACGCGAGGCTCGCGGCAAGATTCACGATGAAGGCCGCGGCGGCGACCTTCACCGGCGTAGCGGTATCGTGACGGCCGAAGAACCCCGGTGTCAGCGCCTTGTTGAGCACATAAGCGGGCAGCGCAAAGGAAAAAGTGAAGAGAGCCGCCGCTACGGCCTCGCGATCGCTGGGCATGAACTGGCCGCGTTCGAACAAGGTCGCCGTGATGGGCTCAGCGAGCAGCGCGATCCCCACCGAGGCGGGGATCGTCAGAAGCAATGAGAATTCGATGGCGCGATTCTGGTTGGCGAGCGCGGCTTCCTCATTCCCGGCGCGGATCTGACGCGAGAGCATGGGAAGAAGCACGATCCCCACCGCGACACCGACAATGCCCACCGGCAGCTGGTTGACGCGATCGGCGTAATAGAGCCAGGACACCGCGCCGACGGACACAAGGCTGGCGATGATCGTGCTTGCGAACATGTTGAGCTGGTAGACGCCGGCGCCGATGGCGACAGGAAGCATGCGCTTCAAAAGGAGCTTGACGTCGTTGCTGAGCCGCGGACGGCCGAGACCAAGCGCGGCGCCTGCACGCCTGCAGTGCCAGCCGAGCCAGAGGAACTGGACCAATCCCGCCGCCGAAACGCCCCACGCCATGGCTTCGGCGCGCCCCTGGTCGATCAGGGTGGCGCCGGCCAGAAAGCCGATAACGGTAATGTTGAGCAGGATGGGCGCGGCGGCAGGGGCGGCGAAGATGTGGAGCGCATTCAGGATGCCGGACTGCAGGGAGGCGAGCGAGATGAAGAAGAGATAGGGGAAGGCAATGCGCGAGAGTTTGACGGCCTGATCCATCAGCGCCGCATTGTCGGCAAAGCCGGGCGCAATCAGGAAGACGACGGCCGGCATGAAGGCGATCACCAGCGCGCTGAAGGCCGCGAGCGCGAGCATAAGCACCGCGGCGGCTTCACGGGCGAAAGCCATCGCCTTCTCGTGACCATCGCCCTCATGCATGGCCGTGAACAGCGGCACGAAACCTGCCGAGAACGCGCCCTCGGCGAACAAGCTGCGGAACAGATTGGGGATACGGAAGGCGACGATGAAGGCCGCAGCCGCATCGCCGGCGCCGAGCAGCGCCGCCTGGAGCATGTCGCGCACGAAGCCGGTGATGCGCGAGCCGAGCGTGAAGAAGCCGACCGTGCCGATACCTTTTAGAAGCGACGGTGAAGACATCAAAGTCCTTGAGGAAAGCTATTCGGCGGCAGCGTCCGGAGCCGGCGCGGTCGGTTTCACCGACAGCGGCGCCGGGCGATGCTGCACCGAGACCGCATCGGCAGCAACGCCGATCGCCTGTCCCAATGCCTCGCGAATCTGGCGGATTTTTGTCTCGTTCTCGATCTTCATGCCGAAAACGTCCTTCACATAGAAGACGTCGACGATCCGCTCGCCGTAGGTCGAGATGTGCGCCGAGAAGATCTGCAGGCCGAGGTCCGTGAGGGTCTTGGTGACATCGAACAGGAACCCCGGCCGGTCGTGGCCGTTGACTTCGATCACGCTGCAGACCTTCGACGCCGTATTGTCGATGATGACGCGCGGCGGCACCTCGAGCGCCTGTACGCGGCTCGGCAGGCGCGAGGACACCTTGGGAAGCTCGAGATTGAGCCGCATGCGACCTTCCAGGGCCGAAACGATGCGGCTTTTGATGCGGTCGGCGCGGTGATCGACGGGGATCGCGTGGCCCTCGAAATCCTGGATCGCGAAGGTGTCGAGCGCCATGCCGTTCGAGAGCGTCAGGATCTTTGCGTCCGCGACCGAAACCCCGGCGAGAGCGAGCGCGCCGGCGATACGCGCGAACAATCCGGGATGGTCGGGCGTGTAGATGGTCAGCAGCGTTGCGTCGCGCACCGCATCGACGGTGAAGTCGACGGCGATCTTCTCGCCGACTTCGTCGGCGGCACGCATGAAATGGGCCATGCGTTCATGGGTGTCGGTATCCTCGCCCAGCCAGAAGGCGGGCGAAGCAAGCGCGAGGATATTGTCGCGCGTGCGCGCCGGCCAATCGGCAAGCCGGGTCGCGAGCGCTTCCTTGGCGCGCGTCACACGCACGTCGATCCCGGCATCGGCATGGCTGCCGCGCATCAGTTCGTCGGCGCGCGTGAAAAGTTCCTTGAGGAGCGTCGCCTTCCAATTGTTCCACACCGTCGGTCCGACAGCGCGGATGTCGGCACAAGTGAGAATGACAAGAAGCTTCAGAAGCTCGGGCGACTGCACCTTCTCCGCAAAGCGGCTGATCGTCGCCGGATCGTCCAGATCGCGCTTGAAGGCGGTGTTGCTCATGAGCAGGTGGTGTTTCACCAGCCAGCTTACGGATTCGGTTTCCGCCGCCGTCAGACCGAGACGCGGGCAGAGTTGCATGGCGATTTCGGCGCCGAGCTCGGAGTGATCGCCCCCGCGGCCCTTGGCGATATCGTGCAGCAATACCGCGACGTAGAGCGCCCGCTTGGAGTCGACTTTGTGGATGACGTCCGATGAGATCGGCAATTCGGTCTTGAGCTTGCCTTGCTCGATGCGGTTGAGGATGCCGATGGCGCGGATCGTATGCTCGTCCGTCGTATAGACATGGTACATGTCGTACTGCATCTGCGCCACGACACGCGCGAAATCGGGAATGAAACGGCCGAACACGCCGCACTCGCTCATCAGGCGCAAGGTCTGCTCGGCGCCGTTCTTGTGGGTGAGGATGTCCAGGAAGATCCGGTTCGCCGCCGGATCGTTGCGCAGGGGAATCACGTTGCGCGCGTGATGCGCGATCGAGCGTAAGGCGGCCGGCTGGAAGTCGAGCCGGTTCTCGAGGGCGGTGAGGAAAATCGTCAGGAGGCGGATGGGCTCGGCGTCGAAATCGGCCGCATCCCTGACGCCGATACGGCCGCCGTCGACGACGAAGCCGTCGATGGTCCGCTGCCGCCACCGGGCGGCAAGTCTGGCCATGCCCTTCTTGGGCTGGCCCTCTTCCAGCAGGGTGCAGAAGATGCGCGTCAGGTCGCCGACATCGCGCGCGACCAGGAAGTAATGGCGCATAAAACGCTCGACCGCCGTGGCGCCCGCGCGGTCGCTGTAGCCGAGGCGCGGCGCGATTTCGCGCTGCAGGTCGAAGGTCAGGCGGTTATCGGTGCGACCGGTGAGATAATGGAGATAGCAGCGCACGGTCGAAAGAAAATCGTGCGCCTTCATAAACCTGCCGGCGGCATCGTCGTCGATGATGCCTTTATCGGTCAGTTTGCGGATATCGGAGACGCCGTAGAGATATTTTGCGATCCAGAACAGCGTGTGGAGATCGCGAAGGCCGCCCTTGTCTTCCTTGACGTTCGGCTCGAGCCGGTAGCGAGAATCCCCGAGCTTCTGGTGGCGCTCGTCACGCTCCTCCAGTTTTGCCCTCACGAACTCCTGGGCTGTGCCGCGTTTCACTTCTTTCTTGAAGCGCGCGATCAGCTCTTCGGCGAGTTCCTGATCGCCCCATACCCACCGTGCTTCGAGTAGCGTCGTGCGGATGGTGAAATCGCCCTTGGCCTGGGCGATGTTCTCGTCGATCGAGCGCACGGCGTGGCCGACCTTCAGGCCGAGATCCCAGAGCACATAGAGCATGAACTCGGCGAGCTGCTCGGAGAAAGGCGTCTGCTTGTAGGGCAGCAGGAAGAGGAGATCGATGTCGGACAGCGGTGCGAGCTCGCCGCGGCCATAGCCGCCGATCGCGACAATGGAAATGCGCTCGCCTTTGGTCGGGACGCCGCGCAGGATCACATGACCCGTGGCGAAGTCGTAGAGAACACGGATAAGTTGATCCATGAGATAGCTCTGCGCCGCGACGGTATCGGCGCCGCTGGCCCGTCCTTTCTCGAACCGTTCGCGGATCACGCCACTGCCAAAGATCAGTGCGCTCTTGAGCTTCGTGACCAGCAATGCGCGTTTGGCGTCCTCGCGCGCGTGGGCCGCGGCCGCGTCGAGCTCCGCCATGAGGCGGCGGCGGTCGATGATCTCGCGGGGATGATGGATGCTGGCCAAAGTCACAATCTCAAATGGGAGCCGCTGGCTATATAGGCCCGCCGCTGCGCGAGAACTACCTCACTTTGAAGCCCGACTGACGCGCCTGCTCGTCGGGGACGTGGATGACACGCTCCTTCGGCCGCGCCGCGGGTCCGGACCAGGCCGTAGTGGCCGCGGGAGATGCGGCCGGCGGCGCGCCTGTCTGGAGGTTCTTCATCGCGCCTTCGATGGCGAAGCGCGACTTCACCCGGGCGCTGACGACGGCGAGCTGCTCGATGATCTTACCCTGGGCGAGAAACACGAGCGCCATGAGAAAGGCGCCGATGGCGCCGGCGATGGCATAGATCTCGTTGACCCAGGGATAACCCGAGAACGCCAGCATCATCGAGACGATCGAGGCGACCAGCAGGAAAAGGCCCATGCCGGAAAGAATGCGGGCGATAGCCGGGATGTTGGGCTTGTCGGGATCGATGTCGAACATGGCCTATTATAGCAGAGGCCAGCGGGGCCGTTTCAGGTCTTTTCCCGGACTAACGCCTTCAGCCGATAGAGAAGATCGAGGGCTTCGCGCGGTGTAAGGCTGTCGGGGGTGACATCGGCCAGCGCCGCCTCGAGCGGTGAGGGACCCGAGCTGGCAACTCCCCCAGGGGCGGGCCTGGGCAGGGCGGCGAACAAGGGCAGATCGTCCGCCAGCCGCGCAGCGCCGCCGGCTTGTTGATCCTTCTCCAGGATCGCGAGCACCTGCTCGGCGCGCGCGATCACCGCCGGCGGCAAACCAGCCAAGCGCCCGACATGGATGCCATACGAACGGTCGGCGGCGCCGGCGGCGACCTCATGTAGGAAGACCACGTCGCCCTGCCATTCCTTCACCCGCATCGTGTGGGGCGCGAGCTCGGCGAGCCGCGACGAAAGGGCGGTAAGCTCATGATAGTGCGTAGCGAACAGGGCGCGGCACTTATTCACGTCGTGCAAGTGTTCGAGGCTCGCCCAGGCAATCGATAATCCGTCAAAGGTTGCCGTGCCGCGGCCGATCTCATCGAGGATGACAAACGAACGGTTTGTCGCCTGATTGAGGATGGCCGCGGTCTCGACCATCTCGACCATGAACGTAGATCGCCCACGGGCAAGATCGTCGGCAGCACCGACACGGGAGAAGAGCCGGTCGATGATCCCGATATGCGCGGCACTCGCCGGCACATAAGCGCCCATATGCGCCATCAGCGCGATCAGGGCGTTCTGGCGCAGGAACGTGCTTTTGCCCGCCATGTTGGGACCGGTGACGAGCCAAAGGCGGCCGCACTTCTTGATCGTGTCGCCGAGGGTGCAGTCGTTGGCGACGAAGGGAATGCCTTGCGCCTTGAGCACCGTTTCGACGACAGGATGGCGACCCCCGCTGACCTGGAATTTGGTGCTGTCGTCGACGGCGGGACGCACGTAACCTTCGTCCACGGCAAGCTGGGCGAGCGCAGCGGCGACATCGAGACCCGCCATTGCCGCGGCGGCGCTCGCGATTTCGGCGCGGCGAGCGAGCACTTCGCCAACGAGATCGGCAAAGAGTTTCAGTTCAAGCGCCAGCGCCTTGTCCGCGGCGGAGCGAATCTTGTCCTCGAGCTCCGAGAGTTCGACGGTGGTAAAGCGCATGGCATTGGCCATGCTCTGGCGATGAATGAAGAGCGAGGCCGTGCCGCCGGCACGCGCGTCTTCCATCAACTTCTCGCCGGGTTTACCGGGCGTTTCGATGTAATAGCCGAGGATGTTGTTGTGCCGGATCTTCAGCGCAGATACGCCGGAAAGCTCCACATACCGCGCCTGCAGGCCGGCGATCAGCTTGCGACTTTCGTCACGCAGCGCAAGGAGCTCATCGAGCGCGGCATCATAGCCCGGCGCGACAAAACCGCCATCACGGGACAACAATGGGAGTTCCGCGGCAAGCGCACGCGTCAGCCGCTGTACAAGGCTTGCGTGCTCGCCAAGCGCGGCCAACTGCTGAGCGACCAGGGGTGAGGGTGGCAGGAACGAGGCAGGCAGGTCCATGACCGCTGCGCGCAAGACCGGCACTTGGCCGAGGGCATCGCGCATGCAGGCAAGATCGCGCGGACCGCCGCGTCCCAAGGACAACCGGGACAGGGCGCGCTCCATGTCCGGACAGGCCTTGAGCGCGGCACGCACACGCTCTCGTCCCGGCTGCGCGGTAACAAAGAAAGTGACCGCGTCGAGGCGCTCATTGATGCGGGCGGCGTCGGTCAGCGGAGCGTTCAGCTGGCTTGCGAGAAGGCGTGCGCCGGCGCCGGTGACGGTGCGGTCGATGACCGAGAGAAGGCTGCCGCGGCGCTCGCCGCCCAGGGTCTGGCTGAGCTCGAGGTTGCGGCGCGTTGCAGCGTCGATCTCCATCACCGCGCCGACCGAAAGACGCTGCGGCGGCGATAGGCTGGGAAGTTTTCCTTTTTGAGTCAGCTCGACGTAATCGACCAGCGCACCAGCGGCGGCGGTTTCGGCGCGGGAGAAAGATCCAAAGGCGTCGAGCGTACCGACGTCAAAAAGCTTTTCGAGCCGCTTGCGGGCGTTCTCGGAATCAAAGCGCGGCGCAGGCAACGGTGACAGGCGCGTCTTCCACGGGGCGAGCACGCCCGCGAGCTCGGGATCAAGGAAGACCTTTTCCGAAAGCAGAAGCTCGCCGGGTTCCAGGCGCGCCAGCGCCGCCGCCAGGCCGGCGCGCCGCACCGGTTGGAGATGGAAGTCGCCGGTCGACACGTCGAGCCAGGCGAGACCGAATTCATGCGCGGGATCGCCTTTCACCTGGGCCAGCGAGGCGAGGTAGTTGTGCGCCCGCGCATCGAGGAGCGAATCCTCGGTGAGCGTGCCGGGCGTGATAAGGCGCACCACATCGCGCTTCACCACCGACTTCGCGCCCCGCTTCTTGGCTTCGGCGGGGTCTTCCATCTGCTCGCAGACGGCGACCTTGAAGCCCGCGCGAATCAACCGGGCAAGATAAGCTTCGTGCGAATGCACCGGCACGCCGCACATTGGAATGTCTTCGCCCAGGTGCTTGCCGCGTTTTGTGAGGGCGATGTCGAGCGCGGCGGCGGCCTTGGCCGCGTCCTGGAAGAAAAGCTCGTAGAAATCGCCCATCCGGTAGAAGAGCAGCGCGTCGGGATATCCCGCCTTGACGGCGAGATACTGGCTCATCATCGGGGTCGGGGCTTCGGCGGCCGAGCCGGGCGCCAACGCGGCGGGTTCGAGGGATTCATCCGGCAAGGCGCGCGTCCAACCAGTCTAGATGTGGGCAATGCGTGTCCGAATCTCACTATAGCAAGCCGCGAGTCCGGCAAAGGAAGAACGGCGGCTTATCCACATGTCATTTAGCCGTGCCCTTGTTGCGATGCAGCGCATTGGTTTCATTGCGTTTTGCATTGCCGGACCCCATGCGGCACAATGCCTCAAGCAGAACGTAAGCAAAGCTTTATTCGGGAGCGCGAATGGACAGCAATGCGCCGCGCGATGGGGGTAGTACCGGGCAGAAGAAGCGCCCGGTCCGGCGGAACTTCGACCAGGAGTCCCTGGCCCTCCACGCCAGCGGACGGCCGGGCAAGATCGAAGTCACGGCGACCAAACCGCTGACCACCCAGCACGACCTCTCGCTGGCCTATTCGCCGGGCGTCGCCGCCCCCTGTCTGGAAATCGCGCGCGATCCCAACACGGCCTACGACTACACCGCCAAGGGCAACCTGGTGGCGGTGATCTCCAACGGCACCGCGGTGCTCGGTCTCGGCGATCTCGGCGCATTGGCCGGCAAGCCGGTGATGGAAGGTAAGGCCGTCCTGTTCAAAAGGTTTGCGGACGTGGACGGGATCGATCTCGAAGTCGATACCCGCGACGTCGACGAGTTCGTCAATTGCGTGCGGTTTCTGGGACCGAGCTGGGGCGGCATCAATCTCGAGGACATCAAGGCCCCCGAGTGTTTCATCATCGAGAGCCGCCTGCGGGAGATGATGGACATCCCGGTGTTCCACGACGATCAGCACGGCACGGCGATCATCTGCGCCGCCGGCATCATCAACGCGTGCGACCTCACCGGCCGCAAACTCGCGGACGTGAAGCTGGTGCTGAACGGCGCCGGCGCGGCCGCCATCTCCTGCCTCGAGCTCGCCAAGGCGCTGGGCGTGCGGCCCGAGAACGTCATCATGTGCGATTCGAAAGGCGTCGTGTACCAGGGCCGCGCCGAGAATATGAACCAGTGGAAGGCGGCGCATGCCGCCAACACCACAGCGCGGACGCTGGCGGAGGCCATAGAGGGCGCCGACGTATTCTTCGGTCTTTCGGTAAAAGGGGCCGTGACCCCCGCCATGGTGAAATCCATGGCGAAGAATCCGATCATCTTTGCCATGGCCAATCCCGATCCGGAAATCACCCCGGAGGAAGTGGCCGAAGTGCGCGACGACGCCATCGTCGCCACCGGACGGTCTGATTATCCCAACCAGGTCAACAACGTCCTCGGTTTTCCTTTCATTTTCCGCGGCGCCCTCGACGTGCGCGCCCGCACCATCAACGAAGAAATGAAGCTCGCCGCCGCCCGCGCCCTTGCCGAGCTGGCTCGCCAGGACGTGCCGGAAGAAGTCGCAGCGGCCTATTCCGGCCGCAAGCTGAGATACGGCCGCGAGTACATCATCCCGGTGCCGTTCGATCCGCGCCTGATCGCCACCGTCCCGCCGGCCGTGGCCAAAGCGGCGATGGATACGGGCGTCGCGCGCAAGCCGCTCACCGACATGTTTGCCTATCGCAAGCAGCTTGCGGCGCGCCTAGATCCGACGGCGGCGACGCTGCAGACCGTGACGAACGAAGTGGTGCGCTCGCCGCGGACCGTTGTTTTCGCTGAAGGCGAGGAAGAGCGTTCCTTGCGCGCCGCCATCGCCTATCGCAACGCGGGCTACGGCAAGGCGATTCTGGTCGCGCGCCGCCGGAAGGTCGAAGACACGATCGCGAGCATGTCCCTGCGCCCGGAAGATATGGAGGGAATCACCATCACCAACGCGCGGGAATCGCGCTCCGTGGCGCAGTATTCCGACTTCCTCTATCGCCGGCTGCAGCGGCACGGGTTCCTGCAGCGCGACGCCGAGCGCATGGTCAATCAGGATCGCAACATCTTCGCGGCGTGCGTGGTTGCCTTCGGCCACGCCGACACGATGGTCACGGGCCTCACGCGCAACTATCACACCGCGTTGCGCGACGTGCGCCGCGTCATCGACACGGCGCCCGACGCGCCGATCTTCGGCCTGACGATGATCGTCGCCCGGGGCCGCACCCTTTTCGTCGCCGATACCGCCGTGCATGAGCGCCCGACCCAAGAAGAGCTCGCGCGCATCGCCATCGAAAGCGCCGCGGCGGTGAAGCGCCTTGGCCACGAGCCGAAGGTCGCGCTCCTGTCTTATTCCAATTTCGGCAATCCTCACGGCGTGATGACCGAGACGGTCCGCGGCGCCATGACGCTTCTTAACGAAGCCGACGCCGCCGGCGAAATCGACTTCGAGTTCGACGGAGAAATGAATGTCGACGTGGCGCTCGATCCCGATCGCAAGCTTTACCCGTTCTGTCGCCTGTCGGGCGCCGCCAATGTCCTCGTGATGCCCGGCCTGCATGCCGCGACGATCTCTACTAAACTCGTACAGCGATTCAACGCGGCCTCGTCGATCGGCCCCATGCTGATCGGCTTGGACAAGCCGGTTCAAATCGTCAACATGGACGCCTCCGTGACCGATCTTGTGCAAATGGCATTGATGGCGGCTCACTCCTGCACGCCGAAACTCATCTAGAGCATGGCTTCGGGAAACTTCGCATCGCTCTCGCGCCTGGCCGCGTGGGCCGTGGGTCCATGCGTGCCTGCGTGGGTGGTGGTGACTGTCCTGGCGCTGACCGAACGGCTGACCTGGACCGAAGCCCTGCTCTCGGCGATCGCGGTCTTCGCAATGATGTCGGTCTTGGTCTTCACACGCCTCGCCGACTTCGACCTTATGATCGACTACGCGGAGCGGATGCTCGCCGATCCGGATGCGCCGGCGCCGAAGCTGCAGCGCTCGGCCACGGCCCGCCGCTTGCTCGCCGCCATCACCGCGTTGCGCAAGCTGTGGGCGGAGCGCCGCGATGAAGCCGGGGCGCTCGCCAAGTCCCGCCAGAACATTCTCGACAGCCTACCCGATCCTCTGTTCATTCTCGATCATCGCCGCCGCATCGTCTCGACCAACGGCGCGGCGCGTGAGCTGTTCGAGATGGAGCGTGCCGCGGGCCCATTGGTTGGGCGAGACCTGGCCGGGATCATCCGCGACCCCAAGGTGCTGGAGGCGGCCGAAGGGGCGCTCGGGCCCGGACGCAAGGGAGAGGCTGAATTCACGTTGCCGTCGCCCGTCGAGCGTACGTTCATCGCCGCGGTCGTGCCGCTCTCGAGTAGCGTGCAGGACGGGCCGGCGGCCCTCGTGCTTTTGCACGATCAGACCGACCGGCTGAAGATGGACCAGATGCGGGCCGACTTCGTTGCCAACGCCAGCCACGAGCTGCGCACCCCGCTCGCAAGCGTGCTCGGGTTCATCGAGACCTTGCTGGGACCGGCCAAGGACGACGAGAAGGCCCGCGAAGAGTTCTTGGCCATCATGCTGAAGCAGGCGGAGCGCATGCGGCGGCTGATCGACGACCTCCTGTCGCTTTCGCGCATCGAACTCCACGAACATACGCGCCCCACCGAGGCGGTCGATGTGACGCCGACATTGCGCAACGTGATCGAGCTTGTGGAGAAACAGGCGGCCGGAAACAAGGTCGCGATAATCGCGACCGTCGCGCCGGACGTTCCGAAAGCCATCGCCGATGCCAACGAACTCCACCAGGTTTTCTTCAATCTTCTTTCGAACGCCGTGAAGTACGGTGGTGACAGGGGCGTCGAGGTGGAAGTATCCGTCGCGCAACAGCGGCCCAAGGACATGCCCGGCCGGGGCCCGGCGCTGAAGATCGCCGTACGCGATCATGGCGAAGGTATCCCGCGTGAGCACCTGGCCCGTCTCACCGAGCGCTTCTATCGCGTCGACAATGCGCGCTCGCGCCAACTGGGCGGCACCGGGCTCGGGCTCGCGATCGTCAAGCACATCACCATCCGCCACCGCGGAGCACTGACCATCGACAGCGAGATCGGCAAAGGCTCGACCTTCTCGGTGTTCCTGCCGGTCGCCGGCTAAGAGGCTCTTGCCGCGCGGCGATAAACGACGAGCGCCACGGGCACGACCGCGAGCCCGATAAGGCAGGTGTAAATGAAAAAGCCAACGTAACCAGCGCCAAGTGCGTCCGGCGCCATGGCCGCGCGCTCTGCCCCGGGCGCAAAACTCCCCGGAGGCAGCCCTTCAAGCAGCGCGCGGAACGGCGCAAAAAATCCGCCGTCGTTGGCGGATTGCGCAGCCATTTCCACGATGCGTCCCGACTGAGTCATCAGAAAACGGTCCGGCAGAGCGTAGAGCGACGTGAACAACGCATATTGAGTGGCGGTGAAGCCCGCCGCGGTCAGGCTCGACATATAAGCGATCAGGCAGACGCCGGCGAACTGCTGGCAGATATTGTTGAGGCCAAGCGCAATCATGAAAACCGAAATGCTCGGTCCTTGGGTGGCGAGCACGGCGTAGCCGAGATTGCTGAGAGGCGCGAGGGCCGCCCCGGCGACCAGGCACCGCATCAAGCCCCAGCGCGTGATGGCGAGGCCTCCGATGAGCACGCCTGTCATATCCATCACGACGCCGTAGAATTTGCGCACGCTGGCCACCTCGCTCAAGGAGAAGCCGAGATCGAGGTAGAAAGGGTTCAGCATCACCGCCATCACGAACTGCGAGACGCGATAGAAGCAGATGAGGACGACCATCATGATCGCGGCGCGGCCGTAGCGGGAGAAGAAATCCCTCAAGGGGTCGCCGAAGGCATGAGAGAGATAAAGTCCAGGCTGGGTGGTCTTTCCTGGAATGGGCCACGCGCAAAGAATGACCAAAGCGAACCCGAGGATCACGGCGGCGATGTGAGTGAGCGCGCCGAGCGTCGGCCTCGTCCAGAGGGTGTGGAACTGCTCGGCCATCGGCGCCGGCATGATCGCGACAATCGCGGTATCGCGCGTGGAAAGACCGGATCCCAGCACGAGCGCGCCGAGCGCGAGAATGGCGAGGCGGATCATCCATTCGACGCGCTGCGCCGTGAGGTGCGGCGCGCCGGACGCGCGCGGGATCGGCCTTGGCTGATGCGGCGGCTCCTGCGGCGCGAGCACCGTCGCCGCCAAGGCAAGCGCCATCGCCGCCGCCATGGCGAAATAGCCGGTGCTCCAGTTCAGGACGTCGGCGATATAGAGCGGCACGGCACCCGCGACCAGGAATGCGGTGCGGTGGCCCCATTGATAGGTGGTCAGCATAGCGCCCTGTTTGCTGGCCGGAACGACCTCGATGCGCCAGGCATCGACGACGATGTCTTGGGTCGCGCCGGCAAATCCGATGAACACGGCGACCGAAGCGGTGGCGGCGAAATTAGCGTTCGGGTCCGTGAGCGAAATCGCCGTCAGCCCGGCGACCACCAGGACTTGCGCGACGATCATCCATGACCGGCGGTGTCCCATGATTCGCGTCAGCACCGGGACATGGGTGCGGTCGAGCAGCGGGGCCCACAAGAATTTGAAAGCATAGGGCAAAGTCGCGAGGCTGAAGAAGGCGATGGTGTCGAGCGACAAGCCCGCTTCACGCAGCCAGGCGGTGAGCGTGTCGTAGATCAGCCAAAACGGAAGACCGCAGGCGAAGCCGAGGCCGTACATGGTAAGCGTCGCGCGCTCGCCGTAGACCGCGAAGGTCTGACGCCAGGTGCGGGACGGTGGGGCCGGCGTCCCGGCGGCTTCGGGCATTTTCGTCAGGCGGCCGCTTTTCGGCGCATGAGCATGTAGGTCAGCACCATGGCGATAAAGCCGATGATGAACGTGTAGATGAAAAAGGCCACGTAACCCGCACCCAGCGATGCGGAGGAAACCTCGAGCGCCGCAGCGCCCTTGGCAAGCGCCGGAGGCGGCGTATCGAAGAAGGCTTTGAACGGCGCCGAGACCCCGCCCTCTTCCGCTGTCCTTGCCAGCCATTCGACCAGCCGTCCCGACTGCGAGCCCACGAGCTTGCCCGGAATGGCGTAGAGCGAAGCGAACAGCGCGTATTGCGTCGCTGTAAAGCCCGTCGACGTGAGGCTCGACATGTACGCGATGAGACATGTGGTGCAATACGCTTCGGCGATATTGTCGACCAGGATGGCCGCCATCAGCGCGGGGATGCTGTGGCCCTGGGTCGCAACCCAGGAGAACATCAGGTTGCTCATGGGGCCGACGATCGCGCCGATGAAGAACGGCCCCATCATGCCCCACCGTCCGATGGCCCATCCGGCGACGGCCACGCCGAGCATCGACCAGACCAGGCCCCACACCTTGCGCACATTGGCGAGTTCGGTAAGGGAGAAGCCGAGGTCGATGTAAAACGGGTTGATGATGTTGAGGGTGAAATCGGACACGCGGTAGAGGCAGATGACGGCGAGCACGAGGGCCGCGTCGCCGCGATAGCGGCGGAAGAAATCGGCGAAAGGATCGATGAAGGCGCGGGCGAGGAACGCGCCCGGGCGCGTCTGCCGATGCGGGAGCGGCGTCGCCGCGAGAAAGAAAAGGACGAACCCCACCAGCACGCCCGCCAGCTGCAGGAAGATCCCCGTGCCAGGCGCGCGCCAGGCGGCTTTCACGGCATCGCCTTCAGCCGCGGGAAGGAAGAATGCGAACAGGTCGGCGCGCGCGGAAAGACCCGAGCCCAATGCCGCGGCGCCGACGGCGAGGATAATGAGGCGCACAGTCCACTCGAGCCGGTCGGCCACGGGCCGCACCGGGACGCTGTCGTCGGCGACGGGTCGCAGCGCGACGCTTTTCTCGCGCGGCGCCAGCAGCGTCGCGGCAATCCCGAGCAACATCATCGCCGCCATCACGAAGTAGGAGAGCGACCAGCTAAAGGCTTCCGCGATGATCAGCGGGACGACGCCGGCGATCAGGCGCGCAATGCGATAGCCCCAGGTGTAGGCGGCCACCATGGCACCCTGCTCATGGTCTTCGGACACCTCGATGCGCCACGCGTCCATGGCGATGTCTTGGGTGGCAGAGGCAAAACCGGTCGCCACCGCGAACACCGCCACCATCGCCAGGTTGGTGAGGGGATCCGAAATCGAGATGGCCCACAGGCCCAGGATGATCGCGACCTGCGCGAGGAGCATCCACGACCGCCTCTGGCCGAGCAGGCGCCCCAGGACCGGGATGCGCGCGCGGTCTACCAGAGGCGCCCAGACGAACTTGAACGCGTAGGAGAGCGTGGCGAGCGAGAAAAAGCCGATCACTTCGAGCGAAAGGCCCGAGGTGCGCAACCATGCCGAAAGCGTATCGAAAATCAGCAGGAACGGGAGACCGGCGGAAATGCCGAGGGCGAGCATGATGAGGATACGCCGGTCGAGATAGACCGCGAGCCCCGCAAATCCCGGTTTAGTGGTGGCCTCCGCCATGGGGCAAATGTCGCATAGTTGCCAGCGTTCGGCAAAAAACAAAGGGCCCGATCATGGACCGGGCCCTTGGAACTGCAGCGGCGCGCGTGATCAGCCTGCGGCCGCGAGCTGCTTGGCGTAGCGCTTGCGGTCGTTGACGTCGAGGAAACGCTTGCGCAGTCGAATGGCCTTGGGTGTGACTTCGACGAGCTCGTCATCCTGGATGTAAGCGATGGCCTGCTCGAGGGTCATGATGCGGGGCGGCGGCAGGTCCTGCTTGTCGTCCTTCATCACGGTGCGGAAGTTGGTGAGCTGCTTTGCCTTGAGCGGGTTCACTTCCAGGTCGTTGTCGCGGGTGTGTTCACCGACGATCATGCCCATGTAGACCTTGGTGCCGGGCGAGACGAACTGCGGGCCGCGGTCGATCAGGTTGAAAAGCCCATAGGTGTTGGCTTCTCCGGTGTCGGTGGAGATCAACACGCCTTGGCGGCGGGCCGAAATATGACCTTTGTAGGGACCATAGGAGTGGAACAGGCGGTTCATGACGCCGGTGCCGCGCGTATCGGTCAGGAATTCACCGTGATATCCGATCAGGCCGCGGGACGGCGCAATGAACACCATGCGCAGCTTGCCGCCGCCGGCCGGCTTCATTTCCTGCATCTCGCCCTTGCGGGTGGACATCTTCTCGACCACGACGCCCGAGTACTGCTCGTCGACGTCGATCACGACTTCTTCCATCGGCTCGAGCTTCTGGCCCTTTTCATCCGTCTGGAAAAGCACGCGGGGACGCGAGATCGAAAGCTCGAAACCTTCGCGGCGCATGTTTTCGATCAGGACGCCGAGCTGAAGTTCGCCGCGGCCGGCGACTTCGAAGGAATCGCGGTCTTCGGACTCCGTGACGCGGATCGCCACGTTGCCTTCGGCTTCGCGGGCAAGACGCGCGCCGATGACGCGGGTCGTCAGCTTGTCGCCGTCCTGGCCGGCGAAGGGGGAATCGTTCACCGAAAAGGTCATGGCCAGCGTCGGCGGATCGATCGGCCGGGCCTTGATCGGCGTCGTGACGTCCGGCGCGCAGAAGGTGTCGGCAACGTTGGCATGTTCCATGCCGGCGAGGGCGATGATGTCGCCCGCTTCGGCGCTGTCGACCGGGATCCGCTCGAGGCCGCGGAAAGAAAGAAGCTTGGTCGCGCGGCCGGTCTCCAGCACCTTGCCGTCGCGCGCAAGAACCTTGAGCGGCATGTTCACTTTGGCGATGCCGGTTTCGATGCGGCCGGTGAGGATTCGGCCCAGGAAGTTGTCGAACTCGAGCGTGGTCGCCAGCATGGTGAACGGCGCGTTCTTGTCGCGGTTCGGCGCGGGCACATGCTTGACGATGGTTTCGAAGAGCGGCGTCAGGTCCTTGCGCTCGTCCTTCTCGAGATCGCGCACCGCCCAGCCTTCACGGCCGACGGCGAAAAGCGTCGGGAAGTCGAGCTGCGCATCGGAAGCGCCAAGGTTGGCGAAGAGATCGAAGATCTCGGTATGAACTTCGTGCGGGCGCGCGTCGGAACGGTCGACCTTGTTGACGATGACGATCGGGCGCAGGCCGAGGCCGAGCGCTTTCGAGAGCACGAACTTCGTCTGCGGCAAGGGACCTTCGGAGGCGTCGACCAGAAGGCACACGCCGTCGACCATCGAAAGGATGCGCTCGACTTCGCCGCCGAAGTCGGCGTGGCCCGGCGTATCGACGATATTGATCTTGATGCCGTGCCATTCCACGGCCGTGCACTTGGCGAGAATGGTGATGCCGCGCTCGCGCTCAAGGTCGTTGCTGTCCATCGCGCACTCGTCCATGCGGGCATTGGCGCGCACGGCGCCGGACTGCTTGAGGAAGGCGTCGACAAGCGTGGTCTTGCCGTGGTCGACGTGGGCGATGATGGCGATGTTGCGCAGTTCCATAAGCACTGATCCAAAAAACATGGGACCGGCGGGACTTTCCGTCGGTACTCCCAAAAGTCATGAGGCATAAAGAAGCCGGGCACCTCTTTGTGGGTCCGCCCGGCGCGCTAAAGTTGGCGTGTATGTATACTTAAGCCGTTGGATTTTCAAGGGTGCGGCGCAGCATAGGCCGCGAGATTCTCGTTAAATATCAGCAACTGGGGCGCGGACTACGTATTCATCCTTATCCGTCAGAGTCCGTGCTTCACCAGGAGCTCCCGCAGGGGAACCTCCGGGCGGGCGCCCATATGGGAGATCACCTCGGCGGCCGCCATGGCTCCGATTCGGGCGCACGATAGGAGGGAGCGGCCGTGGGTATACCCATAGAGAAAGCCTGCCGCAAAGAGATCGCCCGCGCCGGTGGTATCGACCACCTTTTCCACCGGCGCCGCTTCGACGGCGGTCGTGGCCTGGCCGTCGAACACCACCGCCCCCTTGGCGCTCCGAGTCATGACGGCCAGCACCTTGGCGTTGCGCAGCCGCTCGACCGCGGTGTTCAGGTCACCGGCCTCATACATGCGGAAAATCTCCTCCTCGTTGCCGAACAGGATGTCCACTTCGTTGCGAATGAGATCCAGAAGGTCGGCGCGGTGGCGCTCGACGACAAACGGATCTGACAAGGACAGGGCGACCTGCCGTCCGGCGCTTTTAGCCGCTTTCGTGGCTTTCTGGATCGCGGCTTTGGCCTGGGGCGTGTCCCACTGGTAGCCCTCGATATAGAGCACGTGCGCGTCGGCGATCTGTTTCTCGTCGATATCTTCCGGGCCGACCTCCGTGCAGGCGCCAAGGAAGGTGTTCATGGTGCGCTGTCCGTCGGGCGTGACCAGGATCAGGCAAGTCGCGGTCGGCTGCGTGCCGAGACTTCCGAAATATTCGACGCCGCTGACTTTGATGTCGTGGGCGAAGATCTCGCCGAGTTTGTCTTTGCCGACTTTACCGATGAACGCGGGGGTTCCGCCCAAAGAGGCGATCCCAACCATGGAATTGGCGGCCGATCCGCCCGAGATCTCCACGGCCCGGCCCATGCGGTCATAGATGAATTTCGATCGCTCCGCATTGCACAGCGCCATCGTGCCTTTGACCATACCGTGGGCGTTAATGAAGTCGTCGTCGGTGCGGGAAAGGATGTCGACAATGGCCGAACCGATACCGATGACGTCGTAGCGGGCCGCAGGCATAAGGGTTTCCTGTTTGAATTGACGCTTTGAAAATGGGATTCAACGAGGCTTTAGACCACAGAAGCTTTCGACGATAAAGCGAACTATGCTAGATATTTCAGGGGTTTTTAACGTTTCTGCGGCTAACGTCCAGGCTGCCCGTGACGAAACCGGATCAGGATCAGGTGCTGAAGCAGGACAAACAGGACGGCGTAGAGACCGGCGCTGAAACCAGCCCGCGGCTCGATCTATCGAAGTCGGCGCGTCGCGGCGTTCGCCCGCCGACCAAAACATTTTCCGCGCGGCCCTCCAAGCAGGGCCTGTTTCGCACCACGTTGTTCGGGAGTTCAAGGGAGACACCCATGTCGGACAGGTTCAGCTCGGATCGCATGGCCGCCTTCAACCCGCAGATTCCACGCCGCGTCGCGGACATTCCCAATCCCGCCGCACTGCGCAGCGGCGATGACGCCGAAGGCAAGCGTCTGGTGGTCGGAAAACAGGTCCGCATCACCGGTGAGATCTCCGGCTGCGAACGCCTGGTGGTCGACGGCAGCGTCGACGCAAAAGTCTCGGGCGTGAAGACCTTGGATGTCACGGCCAACGGCACCTTCAAAGGATCGAGCGAAGTGGACAGCGCCGTCATCGCCGGCACTTATGAAGGCGACCTCAAAGTGAAGGGTCATTTGGAAATCGCCGCGAGCGGCGTGGTCACCGGCAAGGTCAGCTATAAAACCATCGCGGTGGCCAACGGCGGCCAGCTCCGCGGAGCGATCGAGACGCTTTAGCGCCTTTTTGGTTTTATCTTGCCGACGGCTTCCTTCGCGGCCTTGCGCGCGATTTTGGCCACGGCTTTCACATTTTTCTTTTTCTGCATGACGGCCTGAGGCGAGCCGGGCGGCGGCGTCTTGGGTTGATAGGCGCACAGGTCCGCGACCGGACAGCGCCAGCACTCGGGCGTGCGCGCGACGCAAATGTAGCGTCCATGCAGGATGAGCCAATGGTGCGCGCCCATCTTGAATTCCGCCGGCGTGACCTTTTCGAGCGCGAGCTCGACGGCAAGCGGATCTTTTCCGGGCGCTAG
>JBFWVA010000015.1:0-80465 GCA_050246995.1 Rhodospirillaceae bacterium
GTCGCAACGTGAAGAATCAACCCTTCCAGAAAATTACGCGCTGAGTCATTCCAGTGCGGGTCGCGCCCGCCGGGAATGACCAGCGCGTCGGAAATCAGCCCGGCATCCTCGACGAGCGTCGGGCTGTCGGGCTTGAGGATAGACAGCGGATTGTAGGACGCCTTGTAAGGCTCCACCCATGGTGCGGAACGATTGAACGGATCGAGCACGAAAACCCGTTGATTGAGGCCTTCGGCCCGCCGCCGCGCCGTGATGCTGGCCAGCTCCGCCTTCGGGTCGATGGCCAGGACACTACCCTGATACATGATGAGGTTCGGGACGATGGCGGAAACGCCCTTGCCCGAACGCGACCCCGCGATAGTGACAATGTGACGGTCATCGGCGACGCCGATAGCTGTGTCGCCGATTTTTCCGAGAAAGAATTTGCTGGGGTCGTATTGCAGCGCGGGCGCGGCGGCGACGTCCTCCGGCCGAGCCCACGCGGCCAGCGGGGTGCGGTGCTCGTTCAGATTACGGGTCGTAACCCCGCGTGGAAAATCCTCCAGCACCAATAGCCCCACCCCTTACATAAGCAGTCCCCGGCCCCGGTAGGATCGACTCTCGGTTGGTCCATAGCGTCAACTCTAGCGTGTGCGGAAAAATGAGTCACCCCGGACAAAGCCGGGGGCATTTTCAGCGGCGGAATAGCGAAAGGAGCCTGCGGAAACAGGGCTTCCACAGCGGCGTTTGGAGGACGGCGGAGAGTGATAACTTGCCATTAATATTTTTGCGGCTAAACTTAGAGTAGTACGGAGGGCGCACTTTTGGGTTTGTTCCAAACCCTGTGCGCCTGCTCCAGGGGGAAGGTCTTCCCCCGCCGCGGGGCGGCCCCCTTCAAACGGCCCTCAACTGCCATCGAGGCAAGTCCGGGCCGTGGTCGCTCCGGCCGCTTGGGCCTTGTCACTCACACGCCGTGACGGGGCTCTTGCGTCCGCTCTTGGGGCTTTGCCCCCGCCGCTCGGGCAGCCCTTTTGCCTGGCCGGCAAAACGCTCTGGCCGGGATGTGGCCAGCGCGGTTGTTGCGATCCAGACCATTCGTTGCCTATTGAGGTGGTCTGCATCGCAGCAATCGCCTTGTACCGTGCGATATGCACGAGGGGCGATTGCGCCGCCTATGGGGGCGGCCGGACTACAAGCCGGAGTCATGACCGGCCGTTGTGGTCCGGTTTTTACGGTTTCCGCCCATCCAGGCATCGCAATCTATTGCTTGCGTGCTAGCCGCGCGGTGATTGCGAACGGTTTCGTTCGCAATAACGGTGGGAGCACGCATGGGTCATGGCGATCTATAGCTGTAACCTAAAAAGCATTGGCCGCACGACACATGCGCCGGGAACAGCCGGCGCGCATATCCGCTATATCGCGAGGCCCGAGGCCGAACCTGTCGTTGTCGCGCAGCACATGCCCTCATCGCCGGAAGCAGCACGCAACTGGATCGACCGTGCCGAACGCGCGGAACGCAAGAATGCTCGCATGCTCGACAAGATCAGGATTGCGTTGCCAAAGGAACTGAATAAGGCGGCGCGCGCCCAGCTTGTCCGCGAATTCATGAACGACCTAACGGGCGGCAAGCGCGTGCCGTGGTTTGCGGGCATCCACCAATCCGGCGATGACAGCCATAATCCCCATGTCCATATTGCGGTTCACGACCGCGAAATAGGTACCGGCAAGCGCGTGCTGCGCCTGTCAGATTCCACGCGCGACCGCATCAAGGCAGGCCTGCCTGGTCCGAAGGCCGTCGAGTGGATCAGGGAGCGATGGGAAGAGGTCTGCAACCGCGCCCTCGAACGGGCAGGCTGCAAGGAACGGATCGACCGTCGCACATTGCTGGCGCAAGGCATCGACCGTAAGCCGACCATCCATGTCGGGCCGCGCGCGGCTCATATTGACGGTCATGTGCGGCGGCCAAAATCGAAGGCAAGGGTCAATGGCTGCGGGCGCGTAATCAATTACCATGCCATCGACAAGGGCATGACCCGCCGGGAGTTCAACGCACAGATTGTCGATCTCAATCTTGAGCGGGCCGCGCGCTCCGACAATCCGATTGCCGCGGCCTGGGCCGCTTTTGAAAAGGAGCAGCTTGCCAAGGATCGCGAGCTTGAAAGACGGCTTGCGCGCGAGCGGCGGCAGCGCACGGCCGAAATGCGCAATACTGCTAACCGTTATAACGCCGAAATCAGGCGACTGAGGACGGAGTCCCGACTAAGGCTGCGCATGGCACGGACTGAAATTCGCGCTCGATACGAACCACAACGCGACGCCTTGCGGCAAAAACAACAACGTGAGCGCGATGATCTCAAATCCCGTCAGGGACGTTTCTACGCTCGTATCATCGCCGCCATGGATTTCACCGGAACAACCAGACGCCGCCGGGAGGAAGCTCGCAAGCGATTGAGCGCCGATCACAGGGCAGAGCGACAGAAATTGAGCGAACGCTACCGCGAAATGCAGCGGTTGAAAGTCGCGGCTATTAAAGACAATTACGAGGCACAGCTCGAAAAAGCTCACGGCAAGCGTCTGATGCACCTTTCGGCATTGCATGAGAAACATGAATCGGCCGGCCGGTTCGCTGATTATGAACGCCAGCAGCGTGAAACCGACCGTGAGCAATCCCGGCTTATTGCCGAGCGGAAAGTCCAGGAGTGGAGCAAGCGCCGCACCGCTTCTTTTGCCGGTTCGCAGGACGACGAAGACAAGGGCGAGGGCAAAGGGTCATCAGGCGGCGGCAATTCCCTTTCGCGGGCCTTCAAGAAGGCACAGGAACGCCAGGACACTCACTCGCAATCGAACAAGCGCGGCCACGATCCGGGGCGCCGCATGACCTAAAAGATGCGCGCTCAGCGGCATTGCGACTATGGCTGCCCGCAAAATGAGCTAAAATAGCCTATCACGCATTATGTCCAATATCGGTGAGAACCCTCGGTGATAAAGCCGCAGCATCCTGTGGGGCCGGCCTTCGAACGGGCACGCAATGCCGAAGAAGCATGGCGAATACAGCAGATTGCGGCTCTCACCGACGAGCAGAAGCGCGAATATAAGAAGCGAAGAATAGAAGAGGCCGGGAAGCTCAAGGAGCATCGCCGCCAGCTTGAGGCGCAAAAGCAAAAGAAAATCGAGACTGAGAAACAAAAAATCCTCTCAGGCCGCCCGGAGCATAACCTGAACGTTCCTGTTGCCATGCGCGAGCGGGCGCGGAACCTCAGGGCTGAAGCCAAAGCAAAGGTACGTGTTGCGATAGAAATGAGGGCTTCGAGGGAACGGGCGCAATCGGCCGCACGCGAGCGTTTGGACGCCTATTTGAAGGAAGCTGCGCGCCAGAGGCTGGTACAGCAGAAAGAGCAGGGTCGGAAGGATACCGCAAAGCTCGGCAAGGCATTCGAGAAGGCGAAGGCGCGGGTGGACGGTCAGCAACGGCAGGAACAGGCCAAAACCAGCACAGCAGCGCCTGCCCGGCAGGAGTTCAACAAGAAAGCATCCGGGCAGGAAAATCAGTCTCTCTCGCGCGCCTTCGAAAAGGCCAAGCAACGCCAGGACGCGCAAAATCAAGCCCAACAGACGAAGACGCAGCAGCAGTCAAATCCCGGCCGGGAGCTGCGCTAGACACTCCGTCGCAAAGTAAGATAATCAGGGGCCATCGCGGGCGTTGCAGTAAAGGCGACCTACACAGGTCCTACACAGCCCAAAATAGTCAAAAATAAATCAAGGAAAACAATAAGTTGGCAAATTACCAGTACATCTACGTTATGAAGGGTCTGTCGAAGACCTATCCGGGCGGCCGCGAAGTCGTGAAGGACGTGTGGCTGTCCTTCCTGCCGGGGGCGAAGATTGGCGTGCTGGGGGCCAACGGGTCGGGGAAATCCACCCTGATGCGGATCATGGCGGGTATCGATAAGGAATTTAACGGCGAAGCCTGGGCCGCCGAAGGCGCCAAGGTCGGTTATCTCGCGCAGGAACCGGTGCTCGACCCCAACAAGGATGTTCTCGGTAACGTCATGGACGGGGTGGCCGAGGTGAAGTCGCTGCTCGACCGCTTCGAAGAGGTCAGCGCGAAGTTCGCCACGGAATTGTCCGATGACGAGATGAACGCCGCCATCGCCGAGCAAGCCGAACTGCAGGAAAAAATCGATGCCGTCAGCGGCTGGGATCTGCAGCGCACCTGCGAGATCGCCATGGACGCGCTGCGCTGTCCGCCGGCGGACGCGGACGTGACTAAACTGTCGGGCGGCGAACGCCGCCGCGTGGCGCTGTGCCGCTTGCTCCTCTCGAAGCCGGACATGCTGCTGCTCGACGAACCGACCAACCATCTGGACGCGGAATCCGTCGGCTGGCTCGAACGCTTCCTGGAAGAGTATCCGGGCACCGTAGTGGCCGTGACCCACGACCGCTACTTCCTGGACAACGTGACCGGCTGGATTCTGGAACTCGATCGCGGCCGCGGGATTCCCTACGAAGGCAATTACACGTCGTGGCTGCAGCAGAAGAAGAAGCGCCTGGAGCAGGAAGAGCGCGAAGAAGCCTCGCGCGCCCGCACCATCGACCGCGAAATGGAGTGGATGAGCCAGACACCCCAGGCTCGCCGCACCAAGAGCAAGGCGCGCGTCGCGGCGTTCGAAGCGCTGGTCGCGGGAGCCGCCGAGCAGTCTCCGGAGACAATGCAGATCATCATCCCGACCGACCAGCGTCTCGGCGGCACGGTGATCGAAGCCAAGGGCCTGACGAAGGCTTACGGCGACCGCCTCCTGATCGAGAACCTGGAATTCAACCTGCCGCCGGGCGGTATCGTCGGCGTCATCGGCCCGAACGGGGCCGGGAAGACGACACTGTTCCGCATGATCACGGGCCAGGAAAAGCCGGACAAAGGCACGCTGAAGATCGGCGAGACGGTGAAGCTGGGCTACGTCGACCAGAGCCGCGACAGCCTGAAGGACGACGCGACCGTGTACGAGGAAATCTCGTCCGGTCAGACGGAAATCAAGCTGGGCAAACACTCCGTGCCCGCGCGCGCCTATGTGGGCCGCTTCAACTTCAAGGGTTCGGATCAGCAAAAGAAGGTAGGCCAGCTGTCGGGCGGTGAGCGTAACCGCGTGCACCTGGCCAAGATGCTGAAGCAGGGCGCCAACGTCATTCTGCTCGACGAGCCGACGAACGATCTGGACGTCGACACATTGCGCGCGCTCGAAGTCGCGCTTCTGGAATTCGCCGGCTGCGCCGTGGTCATCAGCCACGACCGCTTCTTCCTCGACCGCATCGCGACCCACATCCTCGCGTTCGAGGGCGACTCACATGTGGAGTGGTTCGAAGGCAACTTCCAGGATTACGAAGAAGACAAGAAGCGCCGCCTGGGCGCGGATGCGGTGGAGCCGCACCGCATCAAGTTCAAACCGATCACGAGATAACGTGAAGGGTGTTGCCTACTTTCGACCTGATGCAGCCCCGCAAGGACAGAGGAAATCATCGATGATGAAAGGCAGCTGCCACTGCGGCGACCTGAAGTTCGAAGTGGATGCCGAAATCCAGGGGCCGGTGATCGAGTGCAATTGCTCGCACTGCCAGCGCAAAGGCTACCTCCTGTGGTTCCAGCCGCGCCACAAATTGCGTCATGCGATCCCTGAGCATCACATGGCGACCTACACCTTCAATAAGCACGTGATCCAGCACCACTTCTGCCTGCGCTGCGGCTGCGCGCCGTTCGGCGAGGGCGTGGACCCAAAGGGCAACCCGACGGCGGCGATTAACGTGCGGTGCCTCGAGGATGTGGACCTTACAAAGATCGAGCGCATGCCGTTCGACGGTGCAAGTAAGTAGTGTCAGCGCGATAAGCGACCGCGAAACATTACACGTTTCCTGGGCGACATGGGCGACATGCGACATGTCCCGAATTCGTAAAGTCTGACAACACGTTGCTTTGAATCTCGCCCTGGGCGACATGTGGGCGACATCAGGCGACGTGTCGCCCATTTCAAATGATCATTATCGACGCACGCGCGGCCTGGGCCGGCGGGCGGCGCGCAAAAGTCCAATATTCACAATGTCAAAGAGCCCGTGCGGTCCTAGGGGACCACACCCGCATAATAATGCGCTTTTCGGCGTTGGATGTGGTGCGGAATATTCGCGAGCAGCGCGAATTTAATGTCCCACGAAAAATCTTAAATATGCGTCGGGCGAGTCGCGCAAAGGGCTAGTACGGCCCAAGCTTCCAGAGCGCGTCTTCGAGTTGCTTGAGCTTGGCGAAGTCGGGAGCGGGAAGTTTGCTCTTCGCCGCGCGAATGAAAGCCTTGCGTTGTACGGCTTCGCCGTCGAACACCGTGATATAGGTTGCCGCCGCGTGGGAGACGGCCAATTCCGGATCGTCGATCTGGCTTTCCTTGGTGATGGAGGCGAACAGCTTCTCCATCGCGGGCGCCCGCGCGCGGCGCGGCGCCAGTGTCGCCGGGTCCTTTCCGGGTTCACCCCGGTCAATGAACGCCCAGTCTTCCTTATCCCGCTCATGATAGACGAGGCGCATGCGTGCGCCGGCGGAGTTCTCATTGTCGCCGATGGACTGTAGGAGGATCCATTTGTCGCTGAGCGCTGTGGCGTTCTCGATGTCGGGCCATAAGGTCTTGTAGTCATCCGCGCATGTGGTCAGCGCGAGGTTGGCCCCGGCGAAGCCGACGGTGTCGCGGTAGAAGAGTTGGCATTCGCCTTTGAGCGGCTTGTAGAACGAGACCTCGTTCTCGTAGGTCCAGCGCGGAAGCGCGGGCGCATTCTGCGCAAGGACGGGCGCCGCGAGAAAAGGGCCAAGCGCGAAAAGCGCAGCGAACCGGCTCATGCTTAGAAAATCACTTTGTAAATATCGCCGTCTGAATCCGTCGCGGCTCCAAAACCGCGATCCACCGCCGTAGCCAGGCGGGTGGAGACCGCGATAAAGGCAAGCGCGGACAGGCGTACAGCGCGGCGCAAGGAACCCTCCCCCGAGAACGGCCGGTATGATCATCGCGGGAGCAAAATGGAAGTGCAAGGCGGCTTGCGTTTGCTCTTTTTTCCGCCGTTTGCTCAGAAAATGAGCGCAACGCCTTCTTCAAAACCTTGCAATATCAATACGTTAGATTGGCACGAGAAATGCTACTCTTCCTCTAGAAGCATCGGGGGATGCGCGTGCCGTTCAACGAGATGATCGGTCCTGACGGGGCCGTCCGAGCGCCTTATACGGATGTCGCGAAATGGTTGGAGGCAATGCCTTCCGACCAGCTCGAACGGCTGCGCATTGAATCGGAGCTCCTGTACCGCAAGGGCGGCATCACCTTCGCCGTTTACGGCGATGCGGCCGGTGAGGAACGCATTATACCGTTCGATATCGTCCCGCGCATGATCTCCAGCGCTGAGTGGGCGCGGTTGGAAAGGGGCCTGACGCAGCGAGTGAAGGCGTTGAACCTGTATCTTGCCGACATCTACGGCAAGCAGCGCATCCTGAAAGAGAAGATCGTACCGGAGGATCTGGTCTGGCAGAACCCGGCGTTCCGTCCGGAAATGGCCGGCCTTTCCGTGCCGCACGATATCTATGTTCATATCGCGGGCATCGACATCGTGCGCATCGATGCGGACGACTACTATGTGCTGGAGGACAACGCGCGTACACCTTCGGGCGTGTCCTACATGTTGGGCGGCCGCGAAATCTCCATCCGCCTCATGGGCGATCTTTACGGCGCGCATAAAGTCGCGCCGGTCGAGGACTATCCGAACGAGTTGGTGTCCACGCTACGTTCCGTTGCGCCGAAGGGCGCGGGGGATGATCCGACGGTGGTGCTTCTCACGCCGGGGCAATTCAACTCGGCTTATTACGAGCACTCGTTCCTGGCCGACAAGATGGGTATCGAGCTGGTGGAGGGGCGCGACCTGCTGGTGCGCGACAACTTCGTCTACATGCGCACGACGCAAGGACCGAAGCGCGTGGATGTGATCTACCGGCGCATCGACGACGATTTCCTCGATCCCCTCGTGTTTCGTCCGGATTCCTATCTTGGCGTCCCAGGGCTGTTCAATGCGTATGCGGCCCAGAATGTCGCGCTCGCGAACGCCGTAGGGACCGGCGCGGCGGACGACAAAGCGATCTACACCTATATGCCCGAGATCGTGAAATTCTATCTGGACGAGGACCCGATCCTGAAGAATGTGCCGACCTGGCGCTGCCGAAATCCGAGCGAGCTGTCGCATGTCCTGGCGCATCTGCCCGAGCTCGTGGTGAAAGAGGTTCACGGTTCCGGCGGTTACGGGATGCTGGTGGGGCCGGCGGCGAGCCAGGCGGAGATCGAGAAGTTTCGCGGGCTCCTGAAAGCGCACCCGGAGAACTATATCGCGCAACCCACACTGGCGTTGTCGGCATGCCCGTCATTCGTGGGAAACGGCGTGGCGCCGCGGCATGTGGACTTGCGGCCGTTCTGCCTGTCCGGCGCGAACGGCATCAAGATCGTGCCCGGCGGCTTGACTCGCGTCGCGCTGAAGGAGGGTTCGCTGGTGGTGAACTCCAGCCAGGGCGGCGGGACGAAGGATACCTGGGTGGTGGACATCTAGATGGGGCAGGTCGCAATAAATCGGAGTCCGCGAAAAAGGGGTCAGACACCAATTCGCGCGGCCATCCTGCTTCTTCGCAAGAATCATCGGGCGAATAGGTATCTGACCCCATTTTCGCCCGCGAGACCTTGGCCATGCTGAGCCGTACCGCCGATAACCTGTTCTGGCTGTCGCGCTATGTGGAGCGCGCGGATTATCTTGCGCGCGTGCTTGAAGCGACGGCGCGGCTGGCGGCGCTGCCGGCGGCCTATGGGGCGCAGGGGAATGAGTGGGCGGGGGCGTTGATCACCGCGGGTTGCTACGATTCCTTCATGAAGGTGCACGGGACGCCAAGCGCCGAGAATGTGATCCAATATCTCGCCTTCTCGGATCAAAATCCGTCGTCCATCCGTCAGTGCTTGGAGGTGGCGCGATTCAACGCGCGCGCCGTCCGCACTGCGCTGACGGTGGAGATGTGGGAGACGATCAACGGAGCGTGGCTTGAACTACAGCGCATGGACCGTTCGATCCTGTCCCCGGCCCGTTTCGCGCGGTTCACGGAATGGGTGAAGGACATCTCGTTGCGTTTCGATGGATCCGGCTACAGGACCATGTTACGCAACGATGCCTATTGGTTCTCGCGGCTCGGCATTTTCCTCGAACGCGCCGACAATACCGCCCGTATCCTTGACGTGAAGTATCACATCCTGTTGCCGGAGAGTGTCTCGGTGGGCGGCGGGCTGGACTACTCGCAGTGGGCCGCCATTCTCCGCTCGGTGAACGCGCTGACGGCGTATCACTGGGTTTACCGCGAAAGCCTGCGGCCATGGCTGATCGCCGACCTGTTGATCTTGAACCGCGAGTTGCCGCGTTCGCTTGCGTCCTGCTACCGCGAGATCGTGGATGGGCTCGACAACCTCGCGGCCGCCTACGGCCGTCAGGGACGGGCGCAGCGTCTCTCGCGTGCGCTCCACACGTCCCTTGAAAGCGGCAGCATCGAGAAAGTCTTCCATACAGGCCTGCACGAGTTCCTGACTCACTTCGTCGCGGACAATCACCGCATCGGGGCGGCCATCTCAGAGCAATATCTGATTTAACATGCGTATCCGTATCAACCATCGTACCGCCTATGCCTACGACGAGCCGGTGCATTCGATCATCGAGCTTTTGCGTATGACCCCGCGCAACCATGATGGCCAGCAGGTCCGCCGCTGGCGAATCGATCTCGACCAGGACGCGCGGCTGCAGGAAACAGAGGACGCGTTCGGCAATATCGTGCACATCCTGTCCCTTCACCGGCCACTGGATAGTCTCGCGATCACGGTCGACGGTGAGGTGGAAACCGATGACACGGTCGGCGTCATCAGCGGCGCGGCGGAGAAATTCCCGCCGGGACTGTTTCTGCGCGAGACGCCGCTGACGCAGCCGGATGCGGCGATCAAGGAATTCGCAAACGATGTGGTGGGCGCCGACGGCGGCCTTGATGGCCTTCACAAGCTACTTCTGGCGGTAAAAAAGGATATGAAATTCGAGACCGGTCCTACCAATGCCACGACGACAGCCGCCGAAGCTTTCAAAGGCCGGCACGGGGTGTGCCAGGACCTCAGCCACGTCTTCATCGCCGCGGCGCGCTACAAAGGGATTCCGGCGCGCTATGTCGGCGGCTATCTCCTGCAGGACAATGGCGCGGTTCTACAGGAGGCCGGCCACGCCTGGGCGGAAGCCTATGTGCAAGGCCTCGGCTGGGTGGGTTTTGATCCGGCCAACGGCGTCAGTCCCACGGCGGCGCATGTGCGCGTCGCCATCGGGCTCGATTACCTCGGCGCCGCGCCGGTCAGGGGCTCCCGCAGCGGTGGAAGCGAGGAGCGTCTCGCGGTCAGCGTGGCGGTCGATCACGCGCGGGGCCAGCATCAAAGCTGACGCCGCCCGCGTCCTCCATTCAAACTCTGCGAAGGAACAGAAGGTTCCTCCCGAAAGTTTGTGCCTTTCTCCGGGGTGGGCTATAAGCCCTTTCAGCGAGGAAACCTCTCATGACTTATTGCGTCGGCGTGCTGCTCAAGGAAGGGCTGGTGATGCTGTCGGACACCCGCACCAACGCGGGCGTCGACAATATCGCGACCTATCGCAAACTTCATATCCATGAGCAGCCGGGCGAGCGCATGATTGCGCTGGCGAGCTCGGGCAATCTTTCCATCACGCAAGCCGTGCTCAGCATGATCAACGAGGGGTTGCTCAGTCCCAATTCTGATGAGCCGGAAACGTTCGCCAACGTGCCGAGCATGTTCCAGGCGGCGCAGCTGGTGGGGCGCGCCGTGCGCGAGATCCATCGCATCGACGGCGAGAGCCTTGAAGATCATCACATGCGCTTCGACATCGCAATGTTGCTGGGCGGACAAATCAAAGGCCGCCGCCTGCGCTTGTTCATGATCTACGCCGCCGGCAACTTCATCGAAGCGACGCCCGATACGCCGTTCCTTCAGATCGGCGAGCACAAGTACGGTAAACCGGTGCTCGACCGCGCGGTGCACTACGACACGGACATCTACGACGCTCTCAAACTCAGCCTGATTTCGATGGATTCGACCATGCGTTCGAATCTCGCGGTGGGCCTGCCGCTCGATTGTGCGGTGATGCGCCGCGACACGCAGCGCCTGGAACTGAACAAGCGCATCGAAGCGGGCGATCCCTATTTCGAAGACTTGCGCTCGCGCTGGTCCAACGCGTTGCGGGCCGCCCACCAGGGCATTCCGCGCCCTCCCTATGACAGAAGCTAACGGCAAACCCCCGCGCGGTTACGCCGACAAGGCGCGCCTGATCGCGAAGGTGGGCAAAAATCCCCCCGCCGTGATCTTGGTCGAACCGCAGCTTGGCGAAAATATCGGCACGGCCGCGCGCGCGATGATGAACACGGGGCTGGAGGAGCTGCGCCTCGTCGACCCCAAGCAAGACTGGCTGTCGGATAAAGCGATCGCCGCTTCATCGGGCGCCGAGCGCATCCTCGAGCGCGCGAAACGCTACGCGACAGTGACCGAAGCGGTCGCGGATCTGCACACCGTGTATGCGGCCACGGCGCGGCGCCGCGAAATGGTGAAGCCGTTGATGACGGCGAAGGCAGCGGCGGTGGATATGCATTCACGCGCCGACTTGAAGCTAGGCATCTTGTTCGGCCGCGAGCGGGACGGGCTGCACAATGATGAGGTGGCGCTTGCCAATACCATCATCGAAGTGCCGCTCAATCCCGAACACTCGTCAATGAACCTTGCCCAGGCGGTGCTGATCGTGGGGTACGAATGGTTCCAGGCGGCCTACGAGGGGCCGCAGGAAATGATGACCCTCAACCGCACCTTGCCCGCTTCGAAAGAGATGCTTCAGGGGCTGTTCGAGCACCTGGAAAGCGAGCTCGTGATCTGCGGTTTCCTGCGCAACGAAGAAAAGATGCCGGGCATGGTTAATAATATCCGCAACATGCTGCAACGGGCCGAACTCACGGAGCAGGAGGTCCGCACGTTCCACGGCATGGTGAAAGAGTTGCGCTATGGCCGCCGGCCGGATCGCCCGAAGCGGCAGCCGGGGTACAAGACCGGGGCGGACGAGAATGCCGAAGGCGGCGACTAGCCGCCCTGACGCGCACACCACTCGGCCCACATCGTACGCGCGGCGTCGGTGAACTCCCGGGCGAATAGCTCTCCATCGCATAGCGGCGAACGTGACAGCGTTGTGCGAAGGCCGGTGCGCAGAAGCGTGAGCCGTTGCGGTTCATCGGCGAGAGAAACCGCGAGGTTCTCGAAGCCGGCACGATCGCGCGCGATGAATTTCGACAGGCCGGCCGCAGCCAGAACGCTCGCCGCCTGGCGCCCGGCCATGATATCGCCTGTGAACGCGATGACAGGGCAGCCCATCCAGAGGGCTTCGCAGGTCGTCATGCATCCCGAATAGGGGAAGCTGTCGAGCGCAATGTCGACGCCATTGTATCCCGCGAGAAAGTCTTGCCGCGAGGTTTCGGCGGAAAGATCGACGCGCGCGCGCGCGATCCCTAGCGCTTCGAGCTTGGCGTGAAGGCGGTCCCGCAAACCGGCCGCGCGCAGCGCCTGATATTGGATCTTCAAGCGGCTGTCCGGCACGCGTTTCAGGATGGCCGCGAAGGATGAAAGCGCGTCGTCGCTGAGCTTCGCGGGATTATTGAAGCAGCCGAAGGTTATGTAGCCGTTGCGCGCGGCCGGCCGTTCGGCGACAGGCGGGGCCTCGGGGGCCTCGAAGCAGGCATGCGTGCCAGAAAGCCGCACGATCCGCTCCGTGGCGAAGGCGTCGAAACCGCGCGGCGCCAATGTGTCCGTTGTCAGCAGATGATCCATAGCCGGAATCCCGGTGGCGCCGGGATAGCCCAGCCAGCCGGCCTGCACGGGCGCGGCGCGCTGCACGAAAACGCCGGGGCGTCCCGCGCCGGTATGCCCCGACATGTCGATAAGGATATCGACTTTCGAAGCCTTGATAAATTGGGCGAGGGAGGCGTCGGAGAGGCCGAACACCGAGGTCCAGCGCGTGACCTGCGCAATCCTGCGGCTGATCTCGTCCTCGTATTCAGCGGGCCGGGTGGAGAACACACACGCCCTGATCTCGTGGGGGCGCAAATTCTCAAACAGTTTCACGCTGAGACGGCCGACCGGATGGAGGCCCAATTCACCCGAGATAAAACCCACGACGATGGGCCGGTCTCGCGTCGGAGGATTGGGAAACTGTTGAGCCGATGCGGGCGGCGCGTGTAGGGCCGCCCATTGAGCATGGCTGCGGGCGAGCGACTCATCCGTGGCGCCGGGCACGTACTGCTGCGTATGGAGCCAGTTGACCGCGGCCTGACGGTAGCTGGGATCAACGGCCATCGCGCCGGCGAAGACCTCGACCGCTTCTGCGGGCCGGCCGCTTTCTGTCAGGATGACGCCGAGCGCCGAGCGCGCTTTCGCGTCTTCAGGGCTCATATCAACGACACGGCGCATTTCGCGTTCGGCCTCATCGAGCCGATGCAGATCGCGGTAGGTATTGCCGAGGCGATAACGCGCCTCGCGGTCGCCAGGATCGGCTTCGAGCGCCTGTTCGAAGGCCATCGCCGCGGCGTCAAGGTCGCGGGCTTCGAGCGCCGCTATACCGGCGTCGAAATGCGTGCGATCGGCAGTCATGGCGGGCGCTCTCAGTCCTTCTAGGGTCGTGAACGCCGCATAATGGACCGAGATCGCGGATGCAGAAAAGGAGGGAGCGCGGGCGCGCGCCCCTTTTGCCGCGTCAGCGCTCTATTTTTGCGCCGTGTAACCTATGTGACAGAGCTGGCTCATGTTGATCGCGGCGCCGAGGCGCCCGTTCACGACGTCGTGCGCGGGAATGCCGTCGAAACTGCCGCCATCGTCGCGGCTGAAGACAATATTCATGTGCGAGTCCGCATCCAGCAGATTCCAGGTGGCCTGGTACCAGTCGGCGCTTTCGAGGAACGTCTCCTTTGGCCGTATGCGAGCCATGGTTGCTTATCCACAGGCACGTACGTACTCGTACTACGGGTAATACCGGATGTTGCAGCAGCGCGGGGGTGGGTAGGCTTTGCGCATAACCACGGGGGACTTGTTATGGCGCAACGCATTACCCACACGCTCGCGGACGATATCGCGGTGGTGCAGGAAGCACTTGAGACCGTGAAGTCGCCGTTGGCCCGCGCCACGCTGACGAGCGCCCTTGAGACCTTGAACGCCCTGATGCGGGACGATGCTTTGGATGTGCGCCTTGCCGCTTATCCGCTCGCCCCCGATGAGCGGCGGCATTCGGCTGGGCATCCGATGCCGGACAAATCGGTGGATTGGTTCTAGGCGCGCCTTCGCGCTTAAGGGTCGCGCCTTCGCACTCCTATTTAATGCGCGCCTTCGCGCGCGGGCGTGCGCATGATTTGGCGTCAGATTCCACATCTGGGGGTCGACGGCTGTTCATTGCATTCAGCTGCATCGATGTGAAATCTGACCCCAAATCATGCGAGGGGCGGTCAGGCCTTGCGGAACTCCAACAGATCGCCGGGCTGACATTCGAGCGCGTCGCAAATTTTCTCGAGCGTCTCGAACCGCACACCTTTCACTTTCCCCGACTTGAGCAAGGACAGATTGGCCTCGGTGATACCGATGCGCTCGGCGAGTTCTTTTGAGCGCATCTTGCGTTTGGCCAGCATCACGTCGAGTTGCACCACGATCATCAAACGATACTCGCGCTGTCGTCGGCGAGCCGGCAGGCCTCGACCATCACGTAAGCGGCGACATAGGTCGCAACACCGGCGATGAGGGTGAGGGGCTGGAACGGCAGGAAGCCTGATACGGTCAGCCACAGCGCGGCCGTGCGCAGAACACCGATGGTCTGGGCGGTGAAGACTTCGCCCGCGGCGAAACGCGCGAACAACTTGCGGGCATAAATGAGCGCGAGGCCGTAGGGGACCGCGGCGATCAGGGCGAACGCGTATTTGCCCTTCCCAGGCAGGCGGTGCGCGGTGTGGCGAGCGATCAGGTCCTGCAGGTCAGGCGAGAGCATGTAGGCGGTAAAGGCGATCAGGGCGACCACCCCCAGCGCCAGGCACACGGTGAGCGCAATCACGAGGGCGCGCGACAGCCGGCGGGCCCGGTCGAACCCCGGCGAGAGCGGCGGGATGGGCGCGGTTTCGGGCATTTCAGGTGTCTCAGTCATCGGCGTTCCCCAAGGCGGCATGTTGGGGAAATTATTAGCGCAGAAATAAATTATTGCAATACAATAATTTATATATGTTTAGTGATATTAAATTATCAAGTGATTCAAGCGGTTATGAGTGTTGACTTCAGGCCCTCCATCCCTAAACTCCGGCCCGCTTCACTTCCGGGAACGCGTATTGGGCCAACGAGCCCGATACCGGCTTCGCAAGAAGCCCTACCGGGACAACAACAAACATATAAATGGACCCGAAATGACCAAACGTACTGAGTCGAAGTACAAGATCGACCGTCGTCTCCAAGTAAATCTGTGGGGACGCGCCAAAAGCCCTCTGAACAAGCGTGAGTACGGCCCGGGCCAGCACGGCCAGCGCCGCAAGAAGCCGTCGGACTACGGCGTGCAGCTCATGGCGAAACAGAAGCTGAAGGGCTACTACGGCAACATCTCCGAGAAGCAGTTCCGCAAGTACTACGAAGAAGCCATGCGCCGTAAGGGCGACAACGGCGAGAACTTGATCGGCATTCTCGAAAGCCGTCTCGACGCCATCGTTTATCGCATGAAGCTGGCCATTACGCCGTTCGCGGCGCGCCAGCTCGTGAGCCACGGCCACCTCACCGTCAACGGCCGCCGCGTCACCGTGTCGTCGTACATGGTGAAGATCGGCGACAAGATCGAAGTGCGCGGCAAGTCCAAGGAACTCGCGGTGATCAAGGAGGCTTCCGAGTCTCCGGAACGCGACGTGCCGGATTACATCGAAATCGACCACAGCAAGTATGTGGGCGAACTGAAGCGCATCCCGGGCCTGAAGGACGTTCCGTACCCCGTCCAGATGGAACCGAACCTCGTGGTTGAGTTCTACTCGCGCTAACATTTTACGCGGTCGCGTTTTCTACGAAAACGCTCCGGGAGCGCCGAACACGAACCGAAAGGGGCCCCAGCAATGGGGCCCTTTTTTGTTACCTCCGGAGATGTTTTATCTCTCGTTGGCTACATCGGGAGATATTTATGCGTCATTTCGAATGCTGGGCGGGTATAGGCTGACGCGCCCGTTGCGCGTAGGAGAGCTTTTCCCGATGCTTGGGCGTTATATCGCCTCAAGGAGCCGCCCGTGCGCCATCAGATCGCCTTCACGTCCGTCCTCGCCGCGACCTTCGCCGGCGCGGTGATGTGCGCCGCGCCGGCCATGGCGGACGCACCTGAGATCCTCGGCCTTCAGAACAAGACCATCGGCTTCGCGCTGACCAGCACGCGCTGGGGCATCTATGAGACGAAGGACGGCAAGCAGGAATGCCCGAACGGTTTCAACGCGGGGCCGCGTGACCAGTTCAAAGCGCTGTATCCCGAAGGCGGCACGGTCGAAGGCACGCAGCTCGAGCGTGAGATCGCGGTGCGCAATCCCACGGAAAAGGAAGACCGTTTCCCGTACAACGAAATCGAAGGGAAAATCGGCATCGGCCTGAACCTCGACGGGCGCGTGGGCCCGAAGGATTTCACCTCGCCGGACGGCGAGAAGGGCATCGACAACGCGTTCTACCGCTCAATCGGTTGCATTCGCATGTTCCGCGGTGAAGCGTCCTACGCGCACTTCACCGAGTTGTGGGTCCGTGAATTCGAGAACAACCGCATCCTCGTTGAACTCGCCGACGTCGACAGCCTGGAAAATGACGATCATGTCGTCGTGAATCTGTATCGCGGTAAAGACAAGCTGATCATGGACGTGAACGGGCAGAAGGTGATGCCCGGCGGTTCCAACCGCATCGACGACCGCTTCAGCAAGAAGTACACGACGCGCCTGAAGGGCAAGATCGAGAACGGCGTACTGACCACCGAGCCGGCCGATATCCATTGGGCCTGGTCGTCGTGGTACTCCGATCCGTATGGCTATCTGTTCAAGCAGGCGCGCTTGCGCGTGAAGCTGGACCCGTCGGGAGAAAGCGCGGAAGGCCTCCTGGGCGGATACAACGATATCGATACTTTCCGCCAGACGTTGCTGCGCGGCTATTCTACGCATCACTCGGGCTACGGCGACATGTCGCAGCCCTCGATGTCACGCGCGCTGTTCCGCAACGCCGATGGAATTCCTGGCCCCGACGGCAAGAACACCGCGATCTCGTCCTCGCTGGTGGTGAAGTTCACGCAGGTCTTCATCCAGCATCCGGATGCGAAAGTGGCCGCGGCGCCGCCCGGCGCGGCGACCAGCCGCTAAGGACAATACCCAAACAAAAAGGGCCCCATCGCTGGGGCCCTTTTCATTTCAGCGATCTGAGGCCTGTTAGGCGGTCGGGATCTGCTTGTCCTTGAACAGCGTCTCGAGTTCGCCGCTTTCGGCCATCTCGCGCACGATATCGCACCCGCCGACGAACTCACCCTTCACATAGAGCTGCGGGATGGTCGGCCACTGGGTGAATTCCTTGATGCCTTCGCGGATGCCCTGATCGGCGAGGACGTTGACGCCCTTGTAGGGGACGCCGAAGTGGTTGAGCACCTGGACGACGGCGGCCGAGAAGCCGCACTGCGGGAACTGCGGCGTGCCCTTCATGTAGAGAACGACGTCGTTCTCGCCGATGTCCTTCTGGATCTGCTCAATAGCGGGATTGGTCATGATGGTGTCCTTAAAGGGGAAAGCCCCGGTATGACGGGAATATAGGCGGTGGGCCGGGGAGTACAAGAGCCCCCGAAAGCCCCATCAACCGGCTTTGCGGCCGCCCATCGCCGGCCCCGGCGCGGCGGGCCGGCCGCCGCTCTTGAGGCAATCCTCGAGCGAAACGAAGGGGATGAAATTGCGGATGCTGTCGTAGTTGCGCGCCGCCGTCGTGACGCACTCGCCGTTCGGCAGTTTCTTGGTCGGCGGCGGCGGAGCGCCTTGCGCGGGGTTGCTGAATTGTCCCGGCATGCCTGGCGCGGGCAAGGACGGCATCCCTTGAGCGGAAGCGGCCCCGGAGGAAAGCAAAACGAGCGCGACGGTCACATATTTCATCGCGCGATTTTACCCCTTTGGCGGCTCCTCGTCACGTCTCGCCGCGCCGCGTTACGGTCATATTAAGCAGTGGTGGGCGCGGACGTTGCGCAACCCCAAACTACTGAAAACGTCGAAGATCGCCAGTGGCGATGCGCTCGTAGTCGCCCGGCAGTTTCAAGGCCGGCGGGGCGGCGAGGGCGCGTTCGACCGTCTTTATGAAAATATCCGGTGCGACGGGTTTGACGACGTAGCCGTTCACGTCGAGACCCTTGGCGGCGCGCACCACATCCATCTCGCCGTGGCCGGTGAGCAGGATGAACCGTTGATCTCGCTTGATGTGAGGATTCTTGCCCGTGCGGATGGTTTGCAGGAATTGGATGCCGTTGATCGGTTTCATGTTGAAATCGCAAATGATGACATCCACCCCGCGGCGGGCGTCGATACGTCCGAGGGCGGTGCCGACGCTATCGGCGCGCACGGTTTCGTCGGCGCCAAAGTGCTTCAGGATCTCGTTGATCACGTCGATCATGTAGCCGTGGTCGTCCACCACCAGGAAGCGGCGGCCGTTGAGGATGGTGCGGTCGCGCGCGGTAGGCTGCGCTTCTGACATCCTGAGGCTCCCTTGCGCGATCGGCGGAGTTTTGCTTATGGGCCCACACTCACAGGGGCGTGACCTTTTGTCCTTAAAAAAACGCTCCGGAACTAGGGCGGTTGCCGAGATGGCAATAGATCGGGGGCTGATTTCTCGTTACGTTTCGGCATCGCTTTTTCGGGGAGGATTGATCATGAAAATTAAACACGTTCTTGTCGGGCTATCGTTCGCCGCGCTCGCCGTTTCCATGCCTGCCGCCGCGCAGGAGAAAGGCGGATTGGACGAAACCGGCCCGTATGACGTTGTCGCCGGCTGGTTCAAGCCGGGCATCGAAGGCTTCGACCAACGCGCTGTGGCGGTGAATGCCGAGGATCCGAACCGCGTCTTCGTGGGTTTCGTCGACCGTAACGACACGCGCGCCGGACATCCTTTGTTATCGGCCGACGGCAAGGTGATCGGCAAAACCGTTGTCGTGAAGGACGAGAAGGATCTCGCCAAGGGCGACGTGAACAACATCCTGGTGCTGAACGCCGACGGCAAGGTGATCGAGAACTGGTCGCAGTGGAACGCCGAGATCTCGATCCCTCATCATATTGTCATCGATCCGTACGATCCCGAGCACCATGTGTGGGTGGTCGACCGCTTCAATCACCGCATCCTGAAGTTCACCAACGACGGCAAGCAATTGGTGATGAAGATCGGTGAGAAGGGCGTGCGCGGGAACGACCAAAACCACTTCAATGATCCGGCGAGTATCAATTTCCTGCCCGACGGCACGTTCTTCGTCGCGGACGGCTACACGAACTCGCGCGTGGTGAAATTCGACAAAACTGGAAAGTACGTGACGGCGTGGGGCACCAAGGGTTCGGGCCCGAGCCAGTTCAATCTGGTGCACTCGGTGGGGATCGACGCCAACCGCCGCCTGTACGTGGCGGACCGCGTCAACAACCGCATCCAGATTTTCGATGAGAACGGCAAGTTCCTGGATCAGTGGCCGAACGTGCGAAGTGTGACGCGCGTAGTCGCCACGGAAGACGGCGGCATCTGGGTGGCCGCGGCCGGCTACAATCGCTTCGCCAAATTCGACACCAACGGCAAGCTTCTGTCGTACTGGGGCATCTTCGGCGACGAGCCGGGCCTGATGGACAACCCGCATCAATACGACGTCGATAACGCCGGCAACCTGTATGTGGCCGATGCCAACAACAACCGCGTCCAGAAGTTCACGCCCAAGAAAGGCGCCGACAAAGCCAGGCTGATGGGACAAGAAGTGAAGCTGAAGAAATAAAGCGTCTCACAACGCTGGGACTGAAAAGGCGGCGCCCCTCGGGACGCCGCCTTTTTCTGTTAGAGGCCTGATTCCATTGCGTTGTGCGCCGTATTTGCAAAGTAATCGCAATCGTTTACCAGACTCGCTTGTAACGCATGGCAGTTTCCCGCAATCGTGACCATGACTCTGGCGCAAGAGCTACTTACATCGGGGGCTGTAAGGTTTGTTTCCCCCTCAATGTCCAGCGCCTGTCCGGCAGAGCGACCGCCTTACGTCATGACCGATTCACTCTTGAGCTGCCCGGAGCAAGCGCTGGCTGCATCCGCGGATTCGTGCGAGCCAGCAGATCCCAAGGCTTGGTGCCGGCGCATCAAAGCGCAAGCGGAACCCGCCACCGAAAATCTGCCCGTTGTCCTGAGAGGCGATGCTTCGAAGCCGCTCGACGAAAGCGCCGCGTGGCTGCTCGAGAATGGGCGCGTGGAGTTGGACTATCTGTACAACTTCATTAAACCGCTTGGTCACGTCGTGCTGCTCGCGGACGCCAGCGGCACGATCATCGGCCATCGCGGCGAGCGGGTCGAAAATTCGCAATATCGCTACTGGGTATCCTGGTTCAACGATGCGCCCGAAGCGATCAAGGCCGCCGAAGCCAGTGCCGGCGGACTGGTCTGTTCAGGCGCGCTGCTCATCGATGACAAGGATGAGGTGCTGGGCATTCTGTGCGCGACGACGCCGCAACCGGGCGCCTCGCCTTATTCGCACGTGATGACGGGCGCTTTAGCGGCGACAGCCGGGCGGATGATCGAAGAGCGCCATTTCCGTGCAAAGTACCGGGCTTACTGGGTGATCGCCATACGTCCGCAGAAGGAACTCGGCCCCGGTGCGCTGGTGGCGGTGGACAGCAAACGCCGCATCGCCGCCGCTGACCGTTTCGCGCGGCGTTACCTGCGCGAGGCGGGCCACGATGTCCACGCGCCGCTTGACCTGTGGGATGTGTTTGAAGGGGCCAATCAATTACCGTGGCGCCGCCGCGACGGAGATGCGGCGGTGCAGCTCACACGGGTGCGCGACGGCGAGGTGCGCACGGCCTTGATCACGCCGCCGCTTTCACCCGCCCGCAACCTTTCGCCTGAACAGCGCGAGTTTCAGACGCGCCCGCGCATACCGTCGTTGATTTCCGGCACGATTGAACCCACCGCGCAGCGCCACGCGGGAGGCCTTCCGGCGCCGGTCGTGGCGCGCGTCACGCGCCATATCGAGACGCACCTCGGAGAAAGCATCAGTTTGCGCAAACTGGCGGTCGAGGCGGGCCTGTCGCCCTATCACTTCGCGCGCGCGTTCAAGCAATCCCAGGGCATTACACCGTTGCGCTTCGTTCTCGAACGCAGGCTGGCCCGCGCGCGCGAATTGCTCGCGGCCAGCGCCTTATCCCTCTCCGATATCGCCCATGCCGTTGGTTTTGCTGATCAAAGTCATTTCAGCCGCCGGTTCCGCGACCTTGAGGGGGTTTCCCCCGGTCGGTACCGGCGCCAGTTCAGCGGCGTAAAAACCCCCAGCGGTTCCGAAGGCACCCGCGCCGCGTAGCGATTCTCAAGCAAGGGCGCACAATCCACCGCAAGGGCGTGAAAGAAGGCTTGGGACCCGCCCTGTATGAACACGCACGCCCCGGACCGACGCCTGGGGGCACATACAGGACAAGACATGAGCGACAAGATCCGCGAGACCGGACGGTCTCGCTTGGTGCTCGGCGCGCAATTCATTCAAGCGGCGCGGCACGGTTTAATGATCATGGCGGCGGGCCCGGACAACGATGTCAGGGTCCTTTTTGCAAATGCGGGCGTGGAATCCATCACCGGCTATCCGGCGGCGGAGATCGAAGGGCGATGCCCGCGGTTCCTGCTGGCGCAAGGGGACGATCCCGCCGAGGTGGAGGGGCTATGCGCCGCCATTGCCGCGGGACGCCCGGTCTCCGTGTTGATCCGCAGCACGCGCAAGGACGGCGAGACATTCTGGGCGGCTATCGATGTTGACCCCGTGCGTGACGCGGGGCGGGTCGTACATTGCATCGCCACGATACAGGATGTGAGCGAACGGGCCCTCGCGCACGCGCGCCTCGCACAACTGAGCCAGCTTGAAACCGTGGGCCGGCTGACCGGCGCCATCGCACACGATTTCAACAATATCCTGGCCTCGGTCCGCTCGTTCGCCGGATTGCTCGCGGATGCGGTCCCTGAGACAAGCGACGAGCATCAGTACGCCACACGGATCGTCGCGGCGTGCCGCAGGGCGGCGGACATGGTCCGTCAGTTGCTTGCCTTCGTACGGGCGCACGATGCCGCGCGCGAGCGCGTGCATATCGACGATATCGTGAACGAAGTCGCGGCGTTGTTGCAGACGCGGCTGGACCACGCGACGACACTGTCTGTCGGTCCCCTCAAGGCCAAATCCACGGTGCTCGCCAATGGCAGCCAGCTTACGCAAGTGCTTTTGAACCTCGCCATCAATGCCTGCGACGCGATGGCGTCGGCCGGCGGCGAGCTGCGGATCTCCACACAAGATACTCTTATCGACAACAACGATGCCCTGCCGTTCGACGCCGGTCTGCACGGCGACGAAAGCGGGTACATTTATGCGTCGGGTCAACTGATGGCCGGTGCGCCTTATGTGCGTGTCTCAGTCGCCGATATGGGAAGCGGGATTCCAAAGGCGATCGCCGAAAGCATCTTCGAGCCGTTTTTCAGCACCAAGGACAAACGGCGCGGATCGGGTCTCGGCCTCGCCATTGTCCGCAGCATCGTCGCGACCTACGGCGGCGTGCTCACCGTTCAGAGCCGGCCCGGCGCAGGATCGACGTTCGACTTCTACCTGCCGGCCGAGACCGTCCTGTTTCCCCAGCCCGCCGTAGAAACGCTCGCCGAGATAAACGACAAGGGCGGCGCGGCGGGGTGCGAGCGCTTGCTGCTTGTCGATGACGATGTCGACGTCGCCGATGCGTTCTCGATTTCGCTGGAGCACCTTGGGTATGCGGTGACGCGGGCTTATCACCCGGCGCGCGCGCTCGCGCTTCTCAAGGCGAATCCCGCAGCGTTCGATTTGCTGGTCAGCGACAACAATATGCCGGACATGACCGGCCTCACGCTCATCCACGAGGCCAAAAAGCTCAACCCCCGTCTCAAGGCGGTTCTGTGTTCAGGCTCGGGCAACGCGGAGGAAGACCGGGTCCAAACGACAGAGGCGGAAGGTTTCTTCGGTAAACCCGGATCTCCTTTGACCCTGGCGCGGATCGTGCGCGCGGTCCTTGATGGGCAGGTGACAGGAAAAGACCGCTAGCTTACCCTCAACCCGCATCACTCACGGGGGAGGGGCCTTTGCGTTTTTTCGCGGTTGCTCTTGTGCTGGGGCTTGCCACACCCACGCAGGCCGAAGTCGTCGATGTCGCCGCCAACGGCATGGAGATCAAGCAGGTCGTTCGCATTGCCGCGACGCCCGAGAAACTCTGGGCGGCGCTGATCCAACCGGCGAAGTGGTGGAGCTCCGATCACACCTTCTCCGGCGCATCGGAGAACATCACCTTCGACCCGAAGATCGGGGGCTGCTGGTGCGAGACGATGCCGAACGGCGGCGGGGTGGAGCACATGCGCGTGACCCATATGCGCCCTCCGGCGATGCTGGTGACCCGCGGTTCGCTGGGGCCTTTTTTCAATCTCGCCGCTGATGGAACGCTGACGTTCAGTTTGTCGGCGAGCGGCGCCGAGACCGAACTCACCCTGACATTCCGCGCCGGCGGTTACGTGAAGGAAGGTTTTCAGAAATGGGCGCCGGCGGTGGACGGCGTGCTGGCCCAGCAGACCGGAAACCTCAAGAAATTCGCGGAAGCGGCCGCGAAATAGCGCGGCGTTGACGGGCTCGGCCGCGACCTAAGCGGGCGCCTGGGTGGTCAACGCCAGGGCGTGCAATTGGCCGCCCATCTTTCCCTTGAGCGCCGCGTAGACCATCTGGTGCTGCTGGACCCGTGACTTGCCCTTGAAGGCGGACGAGGTGACGACGGCGGCGTAATGGTCGCCGTCGCCTCGCAGGTCCTGGATCTCGACGGTCGCGTCCGGGAACGCGGCCTTGATCATCTGTTCGATTTCGTTCGCGGCCATTGCCATGGGGATACTCCTAGTTCGGCCGGGACATGTAATTCGGGAACCAGTCCTCGTTGAGCTTGCGCAGTTCGGCGAGGGAAACGCTGGCGCCGCCGAGGCTGATCGCGCTGCCGCCCGTGACACCGATTTCCTCGAGCGGAATATTGGCCGCGAGCGCCGCCGCTTTCACGCCGGAGAGATCGGACGTCTTTACGGTCAGCACATACCGCGCCTGATCTTCACCGAAGAGGCGGGCGTGACCGGCGATGCCGCTCAACTGCGCGCCAATATCGCCCGTAAGCGCCATTTCGGCGATCGCGACCATCAGGCCGCCGTCGGAGAGATCGTGGCAGGCGGTGATCTTGCGGCCGTGGATCATGGCGCGCACGAAATTGCCGACGGCAAGTTCGTGCTTGAGATCGACGGGAGGCGGCGCGCCCTTTTCCTGGCCGCAGACTTCCCGGAGGTAGAGCGACTGGCCGAGCCAGCCGCCGCCGCGCTGACCGGCGAGGAGGATGATCTCCTTCTCGGCCTTGAAAGGTACGGTCATCATGGTGTCGAGGTCGTCGATCAGCCCGACGCCGCCGATGGCGGGGGTCGGGAGGATCGGGTTGCCGTCCGTTTCGTTGTAGAGCGAGACGTTGCCCGAGATGACCGGATAGTCGAGTTCCTTACAGGCTTCGCCGATGCCTTTGATGGCTTCGACGATCTGGCCCATGATCTCGGGCTTCTGCGGATTGCCGAAGTTGAGGTTGTCGGTGATGGCCAGCGGACGGCCGCCCACGGCGGTCACGTTACGCCAGGTCTCCGCGACGGCCTGACGGCCGCCTTCCAGCGGATCGGCAAGTACGTAGCGCGGCGTCACGTCGGTGGAAATAGCCAGGCCGCGGTTGGTGCCATGGATGCGCACGACGGCGGCATCGCCGCCTGGGCGCTGGCAGGTGTCGGCCATGACCATGTGGTCGTATTGCTCGTAGACCCAACGGCGGCTGACGAGATCCGGACAGCCCATGAGTGTCTTGAGGGCCTCGTTCCAGGCAACGTCTTTGACGTCCTTGGCTTCCAGGATCGACTGACGGCGCGTCGGGGTCCACGGACGGTCATATTCCGGCGAAGCCTGGGCGAGCGGATCGATCGGCAGATCGCAGACCACTTCGCCGTGGAACTTGAGGATCATGCGGCCGGTGTTGGTCAGGTGACCGATCACGGCGAAATCCAGTTCCCACTTCTCGAAGATAGCGCGGGCGATGTCTTCCTTGCCCGGCTTCAAGATGATGAGCATGCGCTCCTGACTCTCGGAGAGCATCATCTCGTACGGGGTCATGCCTTCTTCGCGCTGAGGCACTTTCTCCATCTCAAGCTCGACGCCCATGCCGCCCTTGGAGGCCATCTCGAACGATGAGCTGGTGAGGCCCGCTGCGCCCATGTCCTGGATCGACTGGATGGCGTCGGTCGCCATCAGTTCCATGCAGGCTTCGATGAGGAGCTTTTCGGTGAACGGGTCACCGACTTGAACTGTGGGACGCTTTTCCTCGGAGTTGGCGTCGAACTCAGCGGACGCCATGGTCGCGCCGTGGATGCCGTCGCGGCCCGTCTTGGAGCCGACGTAGACCACGGGGTTACCGGCGCCGGCGGCGGCCGAGTAGAAAATCTTGTCCTGTTTCGCGAGGCCAACGGTCATGGCGTTCACGAGAATGTTGCCGTTGTAGCTGGGGTGGAAATTCACTTCGCCCCCAACCGTCGGCACGCCGACGCAGTTGCCGTAGCCGGCGATGCCCGCGACCACGCCGCTGACGAGGTGACGCGTCTTCGGATGATCGGGCGCGCCGAAGCGCAGCGCGTTCATGTTGGCGATGGGGCGCGCGCCCATGGTGAAGACGTCGCGCAGGATGCCGCCGACGCCCGTCGCCGCGCCCTGGTAGGGTTCGATGAACGAGGGATGGTTATGGCTTTCCATCTTGAAGATGGCGGCGAGGCCGTCGCCGATATCGATGACGCCGGCGTTCTCACCCGGGCCGCAGATGACCCAGGGCGCCGTGGTGGGCAGGGTCTTCAGCCACTTCTTCGAGGACTTGTAGGAGCAATGCTCCGACCACATCACCGAGAAGATGCCAAGCTCCACCAGGTTAGGCTCGCGGCCGCCCAGCACTTCGAGGATCTTTTTATATTCGTCGTCCGACAGACCGTGGGTCTTGATGTCTTCCGCTGTAATTTTCTTGGTGCTCACGCGAGAGTCTCCACGAGCGCATCGAACATGGCGCGGCCATCGGTGCCGCCCAGCTTCGGGTCAGACAAGCGCTCCGGATGAGGCATCATGCCGAGCACGGTACGGGATTTGTTGAACACGCCGGCGATATTGCGCTGGCTGCCGTTCGGATTGGCGTCGGGCGTGATCTCGCCCTTGGGTGTGGCGTAACGGAACGCGATGAGGCCTTCGCCTTCGAGGCGCGAGAGCGTCTCTTCATCGGCGAAATAATTGCCTTCGCCGTGGCCGATAGGAATGCGGACCACCTGGCCGACGTCATAGCGCGCCGTAAAGGCGCTCTGCGAGTCTTCAACGCGCAGGTAGACGTCCTTACATACATACTTCAGCCCGGCATTGCGCATCAGCACGCCCGGAACGAGACCGGCTTCCGCGATGACCTGGAAGCCATTGCAGATGCCAAGCACGCGCGTGCCTTTATCGACCCGGCGCTTGATCTCGCCCATGATCGGCGAATGGGCGGCCATGGCGCCGCAGCGCAAATAGTCGCCGTAAGAGAAACCACCCGGCACGACGATGAGGTCGAGATCGGGGAGGTCGGTGTCGCGATGCCAAAGCATCGCGGTTTTCTGGCCCGTGCTTTGCTCCAGCGCGACGGCGACGTCGCGATCACAATTGGAGCCCGGGAAAACGACGACGCCGGCTTTCATTACTCAATCACCTCAACGGTGAAATTCTCGATCACGGTGTTGGCAAGGAGCTTGCGGCACATCTCCTCGACCTCGGCTTTAGCTTTGGCCTTGTCTGTGCCGGTGAGCTTCAGTTCGATGAACTTGCCCTGGCGCACGTCGCTGACGCCCTTAAAACCCTGACCGTGCAGGGCGTGTTCGACGGCCTTTCCTTGAGGATCAAGGACGCCATTCTTAAGGGTGATGTGGACTTTAGCTTTCACCGACGCTCTCCAGTCAGCAGGGTTGAATGGTTCATCAAGCCGCCCTCAGCGAAAGCAGGAGTTGCTTGAAGTTTGAATAGTTGGGGCTTTGTATATCGCACTTGCCGGGCCATATCGCCGCGCCCTCATTGCATTGGCCATCGAAGATCGAAGCGGTAACCGGTCCAAGCGAGGGGGCGATAGCTTCGTCCGCCATCCCAACGTACACGGCGTATAGGATAGTTTGGTCCGTTCCCCAAGGGATAACGTTGGCTTTTACACAGTCTGCGACATACCCGGCGACACGCTGCAAATAACGGCGGCCAGGGGCCGTTGGCGCAATCCCCAGGAGACCCGCAGCAAACTTGTTATGAGGCTCCGCGCGGCCGGGCAGAAGCCAAATGGACATGTCGTGACTGTCGAGGCGCTCGAACAGACCGTCGATGCCGCCATTGAACAAGCTGTCGGCGTCCAGCTGCCACCCCGCAACGCCAGGCCGGGCGCGCAGGAATTGCCAGAACCGATAGAATCTTGCGACGTGATAGTAGGCGCGTGCCGCCTCGGAGGCTGTGCCGCGCGTTCCTGTCTCGGTGCGCAGTCCGGTCCATTCCCGCGACAGGGAGACCCCTTCAAGCCCCATATCGCAAAGTCGGGCCGCGACGGCTTTGGCTTCCGCGTCCGTCGTGTCGAAAAGATGAAGGTGAAATCCGCCGTTTGCGTCATGACGGCGCAAAGAGGCCATCATCTGCATTCCATATTTTTCAAAATATGCGTAGTCGCAAGCGCTGAACATGAAGCGCTCATGCGCCCCGGCGTCCCGCACCGAACTGCACTCGGGCATGAAAGCCACGGCGTCTTCGGCCAGCGCTTCCAGGCTGCGATGGAAGGCGCCGTCAAAATGCGTGATGGACGGTAAATCGGCCCTTTTGAATGCGCGCAGTTTCGCAAAAAGCGGCTCCACCGCTTGGGCGGGATGGTCCGCCAAAAGCGACAGCGCGCGCATATAGAGGCCGCTGTAGGAGTCCGGCTTCAGCGCGAGCCATTCTTTGGTCAAGCTTTGCCACTGTGCGATCTCCGGCCGCACAGCCTGAAACCGCGTATCGTCCAGGCTCACGCCGTTATAAGGCGAAGGGTTCGCGCGTTGCCGCTCGAGCAGTTCTTTGTGGTGAATGAGATAGTTGAACTGCGCTGATCGCACGGCAACGTTACCCTTACCGCTTCGGCAGATCGTTTCCAGCGCCGCGACGACCGCACCGCGTTCGTGTTCGGCGGCTGCGTTGCACGCGTCCTGCAGCGCCGCCAGGTCGTCCTGTTTTGCGGTAATATGCGCGATCAGGCTTTCCGAACTGCTTTGGGACATCTTCTTCGTAGTGGCTTCCGGTCGTAAGGGCGCGCCGTAAGAAGTCCGGAAGTCGCAGCTGTTATTGTAACGTCGACGGGCCTTTGACGTCGGTGGGCCCGCTTTCGGGCAGGATGCCGAGACGCCGCGCCACTTCTTGATAGGCTTCCTCGATTTGGCCGAGGTCGCGGCGGAAGCGGTCCTTGTCCATCTTCTCATTGGTCTTGGCGTCCCACAGACGCATGTTGTCCGGCGACAGCTCGTCCGCCAGCACAACTTGAACATCGCCGTTCTCATGGAACAGGCGGCCGAATTCGACTTTGAAGTCGACGAGGCGAATGCCGATGCCGAGGAACAGACCCGCGAGGTAGTCGTTGATGCGCAGGCTCATGTTCAGCATCTCGTCGATCTCATGGATCGCCGCCCAGCCGAAGCCGGTGATGTGTTCTTCCGAGACCATCGGATCGTCGAGCTGATCGCTCTTGTAATAGTATTCGATGATCGAACGCGGGAGACGCGTGCCTTCCGGAATGGCGAAGCGCTTGGAGATGGAGCCGGCGGCGATATTACGCACGACGACTTCCACCGGGATGATCTCGACTTCCTTCACGAGCTGCTCGCGCATGTTGAGGCGGCGCACGAAGTGAGTCGGGATGCCGATCTCCTCCAGCTTGGTCATCAGGTATTCGGACATGCGGTTGTTGAGCACGCCCTTGCCCGTGATGGTGCCCTTCTTCTTATTGTTGAACGCCGTCGCGTCGTCCTTGAAGTACTGCACCAGCGTGCCGGGCTCGGGGCCCTCGAAAAGCACCTTGGCCTTGCCTTCGTAAACTTGCTTGCGACGTGCCATGAAAGTTTCCTGATGGGTACGGGCTACTAGCCCCGGTATTTTATTGGGGCGAACCGCCCTGCTTATGGGGGTCCCTATAGCAGGATGGGTTACGGGCGACAACGCAGGCGTTCGTGCTTAGAAAAGCAGCCAAAACCGGCCTAAACCGGGGGGCGGATGGGGCCTCAGGACATATCCACAGCCTGAAAAGGCGCAGACTCGGGCCGCCCGGCGGCGAACAGCCAGGCCGGGCGCTGTCCGCCCTTTTTAAAGACCTGTTCCGGGGACGGAAGGGCGAGAAGGGAAGTGGATGAGGTCCCAAAGCCGTTCGGCATCTGGAAGCTCATGGCCCGGCTCTCGGTCCCGCCTTCTGTCGAACCTAGAAGGCGCTGCCAGCTTTCCCATTCGTTTTTGCCGGGATCGGGGATTGGGGCGCTTTCAAAGAGCGGTCGGTAGTGGGCGATGCGCGCGTCGGCCGGGTCATTGCGGTCGAAGGCTGTGAACATGGACAGACCTTCCGGAATCTTCTGCGTATCGACCCAGGCGCCCGCGACCGAGGCGCGCAGGGTAAGCCAATAGGCGTCACGATTGTCCGCGATCACGAGATTGAACGGGCGGTAAGCAAGAGGATCGAGGTCCGCGAATGCCTCGGCGGCGTCGGCCGCGTTGGGATGATCGAGCGCATCGAGCACCAATTCCCCGCGGCTGCGTTTCCCCGGAGCGGGGCCGAGAGTGCCGTGGCGGTTGAGGATGCAGGCGACGACGCCCGTATCGCTGAGGCCCATCCACGTACCGCCGGCAAGTTCATCGAGACCGGCAACGATGTCCGGCCGCTCTTCCCAGTGTCGCGCGGGCGGTTTCCAGGGGCGGTTCGCCATCTCGTCGCGATTGGCGCCGATGAGGATCGGCCAATCGTGGCCAGGGCGGCGGAGGAGGACAACGGTGCACATCCCTGTAACGTAGTGTCTCCGTAACACCTCCGATAGGGGCGCATTCCCAAAGTCCGCACGGACTCGCGGCAACCTCTTTGCGGACTTTGGGAATAATCGCGGCCCTATGACTCTTAAAATCTGGTGCGGAAGTGGATTTGAAGTTCCCCATTGGTGGATTAGCGAAGCGCGTGGGGAACTTCAAATCCCCGCACCAGTTGCGCCAAGGTATAGCGGTCGCTATATCAAAAGCCCCACCTTTGCTGAGAGGACTTCAATGAGCGACGCGTTTTCGGACCGGGAAAAGGGTTTTGAGCGGAAATTCCAGCTCGACCAGGAACAGCAGTTTCGCGCGCAAGTGCGCCGCGACAAGCTGTTCGGCCAATGGGCCGCCGGTCAGCTCGGCAAGTCGGGCGCCGATGCCGACAAATACGCGCAGGATGTTGTGGACTCGAATTTCGAAAAGCCGGGCGACGACGACATGATTGGCAAGGTCAGCAAGGACCTTGGCGGCAAGGTGTCGGATGCCGACCTAAAGAAAAAGCTAAACGAGTTGTTCGGCCAAGCCGCCGCGGCCGTGGCGGACGAGAGGAAGTAGGTTCCTAAATGTCATTCCCCGCCGCGCGGTAGCGCAGGCGGGGAATGACATTTTTCATCCCTTTGTCTCGCGCGTGTCGCGCGGTGGGTTATTCCCCAAACACGCGCTTGAAGATGGTGTCCACGTGCTTGGTGTGGAAACCCATGTCGAAGAGCGCTTCCAGGTCCTTCGTTGGAATACGGTCGGTAACGTCCTTGTCCTGCTTCAAGAGGTCGAGGAGTTGGCCGCCGCCGTTCCACACCTTCATCGCGTTACGCTGAACGAGAACGTACGAGTCTTCGCGTGAAACACCGGCCTGCGTCAGCGCGATCAGAACGCGCTGCGAGAACACGAGGCCGCCCATCATGTTGAGGTTCTTCTCGATGTTCTCCGGATAGATCACGAGCTTGTCGACGACGCCGGTTAAGCGCGCGAGGGCGAAGTCGAGTGTGATGGTCGCGTCGGGGCCGATGTAGCGTTCGACCGACGAGTGCGAGATGTCACGTTCGTGCCACAGCGCGACGTTTTCCATCGCCGGAATGGCATAGCTGCGCACCATACGCGCGAGGCCGGTCAGGTTTTCCGTCAGCACAGGGTTGCGCTTGTGCGGCATGGCCGACGAGCCCTTCTGGCCTGGCGAGAAGAATTCTTCCGCTTCACGCACCTCCGTGCGCTGCATGTGTCGGATTTCGGTTGCGATGCGCTCGATGGAACTTGCGATCACGCCAAGGGTCGCGAAGAACATCGCGTGGCGGTCGCGAGGGATCACTTGCGTGGAGACGGGCTCGACATGCAGGCCAAGCTGTTGGGCCACATACTGTTCAACGAACGGATCGATGTGCGCGAACGTGCCGACCGCTCCGGAGATGGCGCAGGTCGCGATGTCCTCGCGCGCGGCTTTCAAACGTGTGCGGTTGCGGTCGAACTCGGCGTAGAAACTCGCGAATTTGAGACCGAGGGTGACGGGCTCGGCATGGATGCCGTGGCTGCGGCCCATGGTGACGGTAATCTTGTGTTCGAGGGCGCGGCGCTTCAGCGCCTTCAGAAGATCGTCGAGGTCCTTCAGGAGAAGATCGGCGGCCTGGGTCAGCTGAACCGACAGACATGTGTCGAGCACGTCGGACGATGTCATGCCTTGGTGAACGAAACGCGCTTCCGGGCCGACGTATTCGGCGAGGTTGGTGAGGAAGGCGATGACGTCGTGTTTGGTCTCTTTCTCGATCTCGTCGATGCGCTCGATGTTCCATTTGCCGCGCTGCCAAACCGCTTTCGCGGCTTCCGCGGGGATGATGCCGAGCTTGGCTTGCGCGTCGCACGCGTGCGCCTCGATCTCGAACCAGATCCGGTACCTGTTGTCCGGCTCCCAAATGGCGGTCATGGCGGGACGGGCGTAACGCGGAATCATGTTCGAAACGATCCTTAGGCACGATGTGAATTGTGGAGGGGATGTATAGGGCACCGCCGCGATGCGCACAAATAGTCCCGGTTGCGGGCGGCGAAAATTCGCTCCCGAAAGTATTTAGGACTGACAAGGGGTTACGGGCGAGCGGGAACCTTGGCCGAAGATGCCCATTGAGACCGGGCCTCGCCGCGGAAGTCCAGGAATATCAAAAATGGAAGACACAGCTGCCGTGACGTCGTTCGACGCGCTCGATGCGCGCAATGCCCGGATGGTTGCCGAATTCTCGTGGCCTGAGCGTCTGCTCTATGGTTTCTCAAAAAACCCGAAGGATGTGTTCGCGTCCGGGGGGCACGCGAAGCCGACCCCGCAATGGACGGCGGCCACGGCTTTGCGCGAACTAATTGAGGAGTTTCCGAACTTCAAATCGCTGCTCCGCGGCAAGCGTGTATTGGATTACGGCTGCGGCGACGGCTTTCAGACCGTGGCGATGGCGCAGGGGGGGCCGCCTTCGCTTTGGGCGTCGATATCGAACGCCAGCGTCTCGACCATGGACAGCGCATGGCGCGCGGGCTCCCGAATGCGGTGTTCGCCGAGAAAGCGTACGGTGCGTTCGATCTCGCAATTTCACTAAACTCGTTCGAGCATTTCCCGGAGCCGGAGAGGAATCTCGACGAACTCGCCTCCGCGATCGTGCCAGGCGGCAAGATCCTGATTACCTTTGGATCCCCGTGGTTGTCGCCCTATGGTTCGCACATGAATTTCTTCACCCATTTTCCGTGGGTGAACGTGGTGTTCTCCGAGAAAGCGGTGTTCGCCGTGCGCCAGCTTTACCGCGACGACGCGTCCCGCAGCTACTTGCCGGGCATCAACAAGATGACCGTTCGACGCTTCGAGAAAATCATCGGCGCCAGCGGTCTCGATGTCGTCTCGCTTGAATATAAGGCCGTGAAGAATCTGCCGGTCCTGTCACATATCCCAGCGATCCGGGAGTTCTTTATCAACCGCGTCAACTGCATTTTGACCAAGTAAACAGGTTCCGGCCCGGCTGGAATCCGGGCTAGCATCTTTCCAAGGGGCCGCCTTGGGGAAGGGATGCGGCCCCCGATTCACAACGAACCGAGGGGCATCATGAAAATTCTTCCGCGTTTTCGAGCCGCCGTCGCGGCAGCTGCGTTGCTTGCCGCCGCACCCGCGTGGGCGAAGAGCGTCCCGATGGAGCAGGCCACTATTGCTGATCTTACGGCCGCCATGGCGGCGGGGACGCTGACGGCCGAGAAGCTTGTGCAGATGTCGATCGCCCGCATAGACGCCTACGATCGTCAGGGCCCAAAGATCCACGCGGTCATCACGTTAAATCCGAAAGCGCTCGATCTCGCGCGCCAACTCGACGCCGAGCGTAAGGCCGGCAAAGTGCGCGGGGTGCTCCACGGCATTCCCGTTGTACTCAAAGACAACTACGACACGGCCGACATGCAGACGTCGGGCGGGTCCGTGTTGCTCGAAGGCTCTCTTCCGCCGGACGACGCTTTTATGGTTCGCCGTTTAAAGGAAGCCGGCGCGATCATCCTCGCCAAAGTGAATATGTCGGAGTTCGCTTCCTCCAGCAGCAACAGCTCGCTTGGCGGCCAGTCTCTCAATCCGCATGATCTCACGCGTCAGCCGTCGGGATCGTCAGGCGGCACGGGCGTTGCCATCGCTGCGGCATATGCACCGCTGGGCTTCGGCACAGATACAGGCGGTTCGATCCGTGGGCCGTCGACCGTGAACGGGATCGTAGGGTTGAAGCCGACCCACGGTCTTCTCAGCCGGGACGGCATCATTCCGCTTGCGCTCACGTTCGATACGGGCGGACCGATGACGCGTAACGTCGCCGACGTCGCCATCGCGCTCGGAACGATGACGGGGATCGATCCCAACGACGACGCCACCAAAAAAAGCCAAGGCAAGTTCGAGAAGGACTACACCAAATTCCTGAACGCCGATTCATTGAAGGGCGCGCGTATCGGTATCGCGCGTGATTTCATGAAACAGGACGAGGAAGTGGATTGGGTGATCGAGAACGCGCTCAAGGTCATGAAGGCGAAGGGCGCCACCATCGTCGACGTGAGCTATCCAAAATGGATGCTCGATGCGAAGGGCGAGTTCTACGCGGCCATCCGCAATCCGGAATTCGTGCCGCAGGTGGCCACGTACCTCAAGACGCTTGGCCCGAAATATCCAAAAAGCCTGCCGGAGATGATCGAGCGCGCGGGGCAATACACCAGTCCCCGTCCGGACGGCGCCGGCCCTAATTCGGCGCGCTGGACGCTGTTCCAAACCGAACTCGCGTCGTCGGCGACGCTGTCGGACTATAGATACCTGTCGGTCCGAGATTACGGTTTGCCGCTGATGCGCAACGCCATGGAAGGCGTCTTCGCGGTCAACAAGCTCGATGCGATCGTCTATCCGACGGCGCCGAAGCGTCCGCCGGCCATCGTCGAACCGACGGCGATTCCCGGCGGCGCCGCCAACACGCCGGCCAATTTCGCGAATCTGACAGGTTTTCCCGACCTGATCGTTCCGGCCGGTTTCACCAACGACGACCTGCCGGTGGGGATCTCGTTCCTGGGAACGGCCTTCAGTGAGGGGAAAATTCTGGCGTTAGGCTACGCCTACGAACAAGCGAGCCGCGCGCGGCGTTTGCCGGTGAACACTCCGGCGCTTGCTGGCGAGGCGATTGAAGTGCCGGACGCGCGCTAAAAATATCAAACACTTAGCGCTTTAGCGTTTCAGATGGCGGTTTTAGACAACAAGTGTCTAAAGCCGCCATTCTCTTATGTGATTTAGCGAACTGTTATCGCGCTTCAAAAATTAATCATATGATTTCAGCAACTTAGGTCGCGTGAAATTTGTGGCACGGGCTTTGCTCTAGCGGAGGTCGGCGGGTTTTTCCGCCGATAAGGAGCGCTTCCGGCCCATGACCTCCCCAGACCCACACGCGACCCCTCGCGTCATCCACGGCGGAGCCATGGATCGCAAGATCGAAGCGCCGGCTTGGCACAAGCGCGCCAAGCTCGCTGCCGCGGCCGGCGGCAGCGCTCTTCTTCTCATCGTGCTCGCGGTCTTCATCGCGATGCCCGGCGGCAAGGCCGTGAAGGTCGAAAGCTCCACCGTCACTGTGGGCGAAGTCACGCGCGGCGCGTTTGAGGATTTCGTGCCCGTGCGCGGTCGGGTCGCGCCGCTGAAGACGGTCTATCTCGACGCCATCGAAGGTGGACGTATCGAGAAGATGTACGTCGAAGACGGCGCCGAGGTGAAAGCCGGCGACGTCCTTGTGGACCTGTCAAACACGCAGCTGCGCCTCGAAGTGCTGACCCGCGAAGCCGAGGTCGCGCAGCAAACTAACAACGTGCGCACGCTGGAGCTTAACCTCGAGCAAAGCCGCCTCAACAATCGCCGGGACATGATTGAGGCGGAATACCAAGTGCAGAAGCTCGGCCGCGCGCTGGAGCGCCGCAAGGCGTTGTTCGCCAATGGCAACAGTTCGAAGGCCGATCTCGAGAATTTGGACGATGAATTCAACTTCCAGAAAAGGAAGTTCACGCTGCTGAGCGAGACGCTGAAGAACACCGAGCATCTTCAAGAGACGCAGCTCAAGCAGATCAAGGAAACGGCGAAGCGCCTCACCGAGAACCTGGAAATTGCGCGTCAGAATCTCGACGGCCTGACCGTGCGAGCCCCGGTGGACGGCAAGCTGACCGCGTTCAGCGCCGAAATCGGGCAAAGCCTGGCGAAGGGTGAACGCCTGGGTCAGATCGATGATCCGGGCCGCCGCAAGATCGCAGCCGACATCGACGAATTCTACCTGAGCCGCGTCGAGCTCGAGCAGACGGCCATGCTGTCCTGGAATGGGAAGGATTACACCGCGCGGGTCGCGAAAATCTATCCGCAGGTGCGCGACGGCCATTTTGTCGCCGACCTGGTATTCGCGGACGCGGAGCCTGCCGATATCCGCCGTGGCCAGACGCTGCAATTGAAACTCACGTTGGGCGATCCCACCGAGGCCCTCTTGATCCCGGACGGCGCGTTTTTCCAGGACACGGGCGGATCGTGGATTTTCGTGATGGCGCCCGGCGGTGGTGAAGCCGTGCGCCGCAACGTCCGTCTCGGCCGCCGCAATTCGCGCTTCATCGAAGTGCTCGACGGGCTGGAGCCGGGCGAGAAGGTCGTGACCTCGCCCTACACCACATTCTTGGACAAAGACCGCCTTCAGATCGCGACCAACTGATCACCAAAGGGGAATCCAAATGCTGAAACTCTCGAACCTCACCAAGACGTTCCGGACCGACGAAGTCGAAACAACGGCGCTCGATGCCGTGAGTATCGAAATCAAGGACGGCGAATTTGTTGCGATTATGGGCCCGTCCGGTTGCGGCAAGTCGACGTTGCTCAATATCATCGGCATGCTCGATACGCCGAGCGCTGGGTCCTATCTGTTCAAGGGCGAGGAAATCTCGGCCTATAACGAGGCGAAGCTTGCGGACCTGCGCAAGCAGAACCTTGGTTTCATTTTCCAGAGCTTCAATCTGATCGACGAACTCAGCGTGTTCGAGAACATCGAACTCGCGCTGCTTTATCACGATGTTCCGGCGAAAGGACGCCGCGAACGCGTTGCGGCCGTGATGGAGAAGGTCGGTATCGCCCACCGCGCCGGGCATAAGCCTGCTCAGCTCTCCGGTGGCCAGCAGCAACGCGTCGCGGTCGCCCGGGCCGTGGTGTCGAACCCGTCACTGATCCTTGCCGACGAGCCGACCGGAAATCTCGACTCCCAACACGGCGCCGAAGTGATGTCACTTCTTCGGCAGCTCAACAAGGAAGGCACGACGGTCGTCATGGTGACGCACTCGCGCACCGACGCCGGTCATGCGGGCCGGGTGATCAATGTGCTCGACGGCCATGTCGTGGCCGAAGGCCTGCGTCCCGAGGGCGACGTCGTGTCGCGTCCGTTTAAATCTGTCGCCGCCTAATCGACCGGAAGGCGAGGGGAACCATCATGCTCAAGAACTACGTCACGGTTGCTTTCCGCAACCTGCTCAAAAACCGGCTCTATACGGCGATCAATATCTTCGGTCTCGCGGTCGGTCTTGCGAGCTGCATCTTGATCCTTTTGTACGTGCGTCACGAGACGTCGTACGACGAGTGGTTCCCTAATGCCGACCGAGTCTATGCCGTGCAAAGCCGGTTCGACATCCCGGGGCGCGAAGTATTCAAGGCCGGACAAGCGCCGGGGCCGGCGCGCGACGCGCTGATGAAGGATTTCAGCGAAATCGAGGCGGCGACCCGCGTGACCGAGCAGAACCCAATTATCACGCGCGGCAGCGACGTCTTCCGCGAGCCCGTGGCGCTGGCCGATCCGAACTTGCTGGAGGTGCTCGACCTTCCGATGGTGAGCGGCGACAAGAAAACCGCGCTTGCGGACGTGTCGTCCATCCTTTTGTCCGAAAGCATGGCGCAGAAGTATTTCGGTTCCGCCGCCGCGGCCATGGGGCAGACTCTGCCCCTGCATTTCACGAGTATCAGCCTCAAGCGCGACTACCGCGTGACGGGCGTATTCAAGGAACTGCCGACCAACACGCACCTCGATATCAAACTGATCGCACCGATCAATGCGGAGGATTGGAAAGGCCGCCCGTGGATGCTCGAATCATGGTCGTCGGTTAACACCTCGCTGTACCTCAAGCTGAAGGAAGGCGCGCGTCCCGACGCCATCACGACGGCGCTGCCGGCATTCGAGAAGCGCAACATTCCCAACATCAACTTCGGTGGTCAGGACTTATCGGTCGCTGATTTCCTCACCATGGATTTGGTGAATCTTAAGGACATCCACCTGCATGGCGACCGTTCCAATATCGACCGCCCGCCAGGCGATGTGCGCTCGATCGCGGCGTTCACCGTCGTCGCGGCAATGATCCTTCTCATCGCGTGCATCAACTTCACCAACCTCGCAACCGCACGCGCCAGCCAGCGTGCCCGTGAAGTAGCGCTACGCAAGGTGCTGGGCGCCCGCCGCTCGCAGCTGGTGTTCCAATTCCTGTCGGAATCACTGCTGCTGTCGGTTATCGCATTCGCGCTCGCGATCGCTTTCGTCTACGCCGCCTTGCCGGCGTACAACACGATCCTGCAGCGGGACCTGGGCCTAAATTTCCTAGCCGGCGACCTACTCGTGCCGACGATGGCGGTGCTGATCGTGTTTGTCGGACTGGCGGCCGGTCTTTACCCGGCGCTCTATCTCTCGGGCTTCCGTCCAGCGCGGATCTTGAAAGCCAATAAGTCCGCGGCTGCAGAAGGCTCGGGGCGCCTGCGCGCAGGCCTTGTCGTCGTTCAATTCGCGATCTCGATCGGCCTTTTGGTTTGCACGACGGTCATCTACACACAGACGGTCTTTGCCCGAAATATGAATCCCGGCTTCGACCGCACGGGCCTGCTCATCGTCCGCATGCCGTTTGGCGATGAATTCAAAGCCCTGCGGACCACCATGGCCGCGGAGGCGGCTAAGGTACAAGGCGTGACGGGTGCGACGTTCAGCAGCGCTATCCCGACCGACAATGACAGCAACAACAATATTTTCGAAATTCCGGGAAAGCCCAGCCCCAATCCGATCCTAATTTCGAATCGCACGGTCGATTTCAATTACTTCGAGACGTACAAGATCCCGTTGCTGGCGGGCCGTGTGTTGGAAGCAAGTCGCGGTGGCGACGATTACACCGGCTCGGATGACGACAAGGCCGCGCGCGGCGGCAACATTCTTCTAAATGAAGCGGCGCTGGGGAAGCTCGGACTGTCTTCTCCGCAGGAAGCCATCGGGAAAGAGTTCCGCATCGGGGTCGGCAATGCCGACAAGGACAGCCGTCAGGCAACCGTGACCGTCGTCGGCGTCGTCGGCAATGTGGCCTACCGCTCGGCGCGCGATCCGATCGAGCCGACCTTCTATCAACGCGACGAGGAGGATTTTTATAACCTCACGGTGCGGACGGACGAGGTTTCGGGCCCGGCGGTCAATGCCGCACTTGAAAAGATCTGGCGTCAGCTGGAGCCGCAGATTCCGTATCGTTCGGAGTTCATGCAAGTGCGCGTCGATGCGCAGTACGAACAGGAAGAAGCGGAAGCCACGATGTTCGCCGCGTTCAGCGCGCTGGCGATCATCATTGGCGCCCTCGGTCTCTACGGTCTCGCGCTATTCAGCGCCGAACGGCGCACCAAGGAGATCGGTATCCGTAAAGTGCTGGGCGCCAAGGTGCAGGACGTCGTGCGTCTGCTGGTGCTGGATTTCTCGAAGCCGGTGCTCATCGCCAACCTCATTGCCTGGCCGGTGGCCTGGTATTTGATGCGCGACTGGCTCAACGGCTTCGAACATCGCATCGCCCTCAATCCCATGGTCTTCGGCGCCGCCGGCTTCCTCGCGTTGCTGGTTGCCTGGATCACCGTGGGCAGTCACGCCTTCCGTGCCGCGCAGGAAAACCCGATCCGCGCGCTGCGTTACGAGTAGTCCGGGTAACCCTCTCCCTCCAAAAAGAAGAAAAGGCAATTATCATGAAGAAGCTCACAGCCGTGTTTTGTAGTCTTGTGTTGCACGCCATGCTCGTCACCAGTTTCGCCGCTACATCGACGGCGGCCGTGCAGATCGCGGCCGACCGCGCCGCGCATACCTTGGTGGGATAACGACGTTAATGCCCATGACGGCGGGCGGGGAGGCGCCTGCCGTCATGATTTCACCTCTGGAGAAACCAGAAGCGCGGCGGTAACGTCATGCCCTGCAATTTCAAAGGGAGGGCCAGATGTTCTACAGAACCAGTGTCGCGCTCACGATTGTGCTCGGTCTCACCGCCGGGTCGTACAGCTTCGCCGCGGACACCGTGCCGGCGCATATCGCGGCCGCATTGACCGATCAGGGGCGTCCTCAGAAAGACAAGGACCGCGACGCCGAGCGTAAGCCCAGCGAAATCCTGTCCTTCATCGGCGTCAAGCCGGGCGACAAGGTCGTCGACTTCATTGCGGGCGACGGGTACTTCACGCGCCTATTCGCAAAGGCGGTCGGCCCGAACGGCAGGGTTTATGCCGTGTCGCCCAACGAACTCAATGCACTCTTGAAAACGGACGCCTCCGCCGCGACAAAGGCGATCGCCGCCGACCCGGCCTACAAAAATGTCACCGCGCTCTCGTTGCCGATCAACGAATTCAAGATCCCGGAAAGCGTCGACGTCGTTTGGATCCGGCAGAACTATCACGACTATTACTTCAAGCCGATCGGTGTGACGGATGCGGCCGCACTGAATAAGGCCATCTACAATTCTCTCAAGCCGGGCGGTCTGTATGTCATCGTCGATCACGCGGCGAAGGCCGGCAGCGGCGTCGAAGTCGCAACGAGCCTGCACCGCTATGATGTGGAAGCCGTTAAGAAAGAAGTGACGGCGGCCGGATTCAAATTCGAAGGCGAAAGCAACGTGCTGCGCAATCCGGCGGACGATCTTTCAAAGTCGGTCTTCGACGCCGCCTTGCGCGGCCACACGGATCAGTACGTCCTGAAATTCAGGAGATAGGCGCTCTTACGGACGCGGATGCTTGGGCTGGTAGAGACTGAGCTTCCCGCCGCCCGGTAATGCAAAGGATGTGATCGAGCCCCAGCGCGCTTCCTGCACGTCGGCGCAGGTCACACCCTTTGCTCCGAGCTTGGCCATCTCGGCCTTAAGATCGTCGGTCATGAGATAGAGCTCATGACTGTTCGCCGCGCCGGGGTGGAAGGCCGCCTCCGCCGGAGGCAGCGCGAAAATCAACCAGCCATGGCCGGCGTCGACATTCTTGAAATCCAGAACGTCGCGAAAGAACGCGCGATCGGCTTCGGCATCCTTGCTGTAGAGGACGACGTGCGCGCCTGAGATCATGTGTGCCCGCCTCTACTTTGGGATCATCCACGGAAAGAAATACTGCTGACCCATCACGAGCAGGCCCAGCAGCACCGTAAGGATGATGCTGTGCTTGAACGTGCGCGCCAGGACTTCGCCCTCGCGCCCGGCGAGACCCGTGATCGACGTGCCGGTCGTCAGGTTTTGCGGCGAGATCATTTTGCCAAGGACGCCGCCCGAGGAGTTGGTGGCGGCCATCAGCACCGGATCGAGGTTCAGCTCGCGCGCGGCGACGACCTGCAAGTTCCCGAACAATGCATTCCCAGACGTATCACTGCCCGACAGGAAGACCGCGAGCCACCCGAGGAATGCCGACAGGAACGGGAAGATGAAGCCGGCCGAGGCGACCGCAACGCCCAGCGTATAGGTCATGCCGGAGTAGTTCATCAGGTAGGCGAGGCCGATGATGAGCATGGTGGTGAGGGCCGGCATGCGCCATTGCTTGAAGGCCTCGGCGAAGGCGCGCACAAGCTCGCTGAACTTCAGACGCACAAGGATCGCGACGAGCAGCGATGTGACCAGGATGGCCGTGCCGGCGCCGAGCGGTTGGAAGTTCCAGATGGCCGCATAGGGCCGGTCATAAGTCGTGATGAAGATTTGGTTGTGCAGCGCCGGCCATTGCACAGGGACCTGACCGATCCCCGCCACCTTGAAGTGAGTCCATAGGATCACGACGGCGGCGAGTAGGGTCCAGGGGATCCAACCGTGCCAGCTTCCGACGGCGCTTTGGGCACGGGCTTCGGCTGGTGCGTTCAGCGCGAAGGCCGGATCGGCCGGCATCTTCCAGACCTTGATGAAGGACACCGTGAGGATCAGCGAGCCCATGGAGGCCAGCACATCGGTCAGCGCGTAGCTCAGATAGTTGGAGGTCACGAATTGGGCGAGACCGAAGGAGCCGCCCGCGACAAAGAGGACCGGCCATACGCCTTTCAGGGCGCGGAGGCCGCCGTACAGACCGATGGCGTAGAAGGGCAGAAGGAACGCGAGGAACGGAAGTTGCCGGCCGATCATCGCGCCAAGGGTCTGGTCGGAAAGCTGCGTGACCGCGCCGAGGGTGGTCACGGGCGTGCCCAGCGCGCCGAAGGCCACGGGCGCGGTGTTGAAGATGAGGGTGAACACGATGGCTTCCATAGCGGGGAAGCCCAGCGCGATCAGAAGCGCGCTGGTGATCGCGACAGGCGTTCCGAACCCGGAGATGCCTTCAAGCAGACATCCGAAGGAGAAGCCGATGACGACCAGCACCACGCGCCGGTCGTTGGGCAGATGTTCCATCATCCAGGCGCGGAAGGCATCGAAGCGCCCCGAGACGACGGTGATGTTGTAGAGGACCAGCGCGTTGAACACGATCCACATCACCGGGACGAGGGCGAAGGCCGCGCCGTTGGCGATGCTGCTGAGCGCGGCGACGCCCGGCATCTGCCAGGCGGTGACCGCGATAATAAGGCCGACAAGGAGGCCGGCACCGGCGGCTTGCCAAGCGGGCCGGCGTATGACGCCGAGGAAGATGAGAACCACCGCGATCGGGATCGCCGCGACCGCAAAGGACAACAGCAAACTCTCGCCGACCGGCGTCACAAGCTGATTGAACAAGGCTAACCCCCCTTAGCTAAGTTCGGTGCTTTCTCACGTCGCTCTGATTACGTACGTCTCCCAAAGGCTTGCACGGCCCTGTTTGGGGCCTGGGGGGCATGCTAAGCTGGGCCCGCGCCAAGGTGTATTGGAATCTTTGAGACGCCGATGAAAGACGACCCTAACGCAAGCCCGCGCACGGACCAGGCCGCCCCCGACTTCTGGTCGCGGGTCCGTCAGACCTTCCGGTTGGTGGTGCATATTCCCGACTACGAGACCTACGTGCGCCATCTGCAGACGAATGAACCCGGCAAGCCGGTGCCGACGTACGAAGAGTTCATCACGATTTGCCAGGAACGCCGTTTCTCGAACGGCTATCTGATCGGCAAATGCTAGGCGCGTTTAAGGCGCCGCGGCTTTGATTCCTTTTTCGCGCATCTGATCGCGACGTCGGCGACGATCTCGGCGACGGAATCGCCGGGGTTGTTTGGCCAACTGGCCGTGAATGAAAGATCCGGCAGCGCGCTTTCCGAGGTGATGATCCGCAGTTTTTTCTCCGCGATCTCCTTTTCCACGATCGCCGGCGGAATGATCGCAATCGCGCGTCCGTCGAGCGCCATGCGCACCGCCGGCGCCAGCGCCGCGGTCGCGTGCAGGCGGATGGGCGGAAGGTCGGCGCGCGCGAACAACTCGCTAATCTCCATGTACGGACGCGTGAGGCGTGAAAACGTAATCAGCGGGTGTTGCGCGAGCGCCGCGAGCGGCACGGGGCTCGCAGGCAGCGCGAGCGCCGGGCTCGCGATGAAGGCGAGCGGAAAGCGGCAGAGATCCCGGTTGCGGATGGATGGGGCGCTCACCGGGCCGAGAAGAAACGCGAGATCGATGTCCTGCGCCACAAGGCGCTCGCGCAAGTTGGCGGAAATGTCGACTTCGATTTCCAGCGCCAGGGACGGGTACATCTCGTTGACCCGGTCGATGAAGCGCGAAAGCCACGTGTGGACGATGGTTTCGGAAACGCCCAGGCGCAGCACGCCGCGAACAGCCGAAGGGCTGGTGAGTTCTTTCTCCATTTCAGTGCGCATGCGGAGAAGGCGTTCTGCATGAACCAGCAGATTGCGCCCTTCCTTCGTCGCGGTCACGGGCCTCGCTTCCCGCTTGAGAAGCTGAACGCCAAATTCGGCCTCGAGCTGCGCGATGCGCTGCGAGATCGCCGGTTGGGTCGCGGACAATTTCGCCGCAGCGCCATGAAAGCTGCCGAGTTTCACGACCCAGACGAAGGTTTCGAGATTCTTGAAGTCGGCCATGGCGGGGATGATTAGAAAAATTTATCAGATTTAATAAAAACCGATAATTGGACAGGAGGCAAGCGGCTCCCCTATCCAGGTGGGATGAGGTGCCATGACCGCGATCGATCAAATGCGAGAACCGCTTTCCGTCCGGCAAGCCTGCCGTACCGGCGCTTTTGACGGCCCGACGTCGGGGCTGGCGCCAGGCTTCGCGCAAGGCAATCTCGCGATCCTGCCGGCGAACCTCGCCAAGGACTTCCACGCGTTTTGCCGGGCCAACCCGAAGCCGTGCCCCATCCTGGGTGTTTCGGAACCGGGCAACCCGCATATTCCCGGATTAGGCGCCGACTTCGATATTCGCAGTGACCTGCCGCGCTATCGCGTCTGGAAAAAGGGCGCGCTGGTCGATGAACCGACCGACATCGCGGCGTATTGGCGGGATGATCTCGTTTCCTTCGTGATCGGTTGCTCCTTTTCTTTCGAGGAACTGCTCCTGCAAGCCGGGCTCTCCATCCGCCATATCGAAGCGCGCACAACCGTGCCGATGTACCGGACCAACATGATGACCACGCCGGCGGGACCTTTCGGTGGGCCGATGGTCGTTTCCATGCGGCCGTTCAAACCGGGGGATGCCATTCGCGCTATTGAGATTACCAGCCGATACCCGCAAGCTCATGGCGCGCCGGTGCACTTTGGCCGGCCGGATCTGATCGGGATCAGGGATATCGGCGCGCCGGATTTCGGCGATCCATCCGCGATTGCCGATGATGAAGTGCCTGTGTTCTGGGCGTGCGGTGTTACGCTGCAGCAGGCGGTCGAGACGGCCAAACCGGATTTCGCGATCACGCACGCGCCGGGGCGCATGATCGTAACCGACGTGCCGATCGAGCTGGCCAGCGCATAACGGCTTTTGGGGGACCTTGATGCCATCTGACATGGAGCAGGCTTCCGCACAGCCGGGCCGGAAAATGTTCGGCTGGTACCGGGAGTTCGACGGGAAGGGCAAGAAGACCTTCTGGGCGTGTTTCCTCGGTTACGGCCTCGACGCCTTCGACCTGCAGATCTACAGCTTCGTGATGCCGGTGCTCGTCGGCCTGTGGAACATGTCGAATACTCAGGCGGGCCTGATCGCGACCTCGGCGCTCGCGATTTCGGCGCTCGGCGGCTGGCTTGCCGGCATGCTCGCCGACAAGATCGGACGCGTGCGGCTCTTGCAGATCACCGTCGCGTGGTTCGCGTTCTTCACGTTCCTGTCGGGCTTCGCCAACAATTTCGAACAATTGTTGGTCATTCGTGGACTGCAGGGCCTCGGCTTTGGCGGTGAGTGGGCCGCGGGCGCGGTGCTGATTGGCGAGATCGCCAAGGCCCAGCATCGCGGCAAGGCCGTGGGCATGGTGCAAAGCGCATGGTCGTGGGGCTGGGGCCTCGCGGCACTCATGGCGACACTCGCCTTCCAGATCCTTTCGCCGGAAATCGCCTGGCGCGTGATGTTCTTCATTGGGATTTTGCCGGCGGGCCTCATCTTCTTTGTCCGGCGCATGGTGCCGGAGTCCGAGGTCTATTTGCAGACACGAGAAGCGCCCGGCGAGCGGCGCAGCGTGTTCTCCATTTTCTCGAAGGACCTCCTCTATACGACGTTCTTCGGATCGCTGCTCGCGGTGGGCGCGCACGGGGGCTACTACGCGATCACCACATGGCTGCCGACGTTCCTGCGCACGGAACGCCATCTCTCCAACATCGGCAGCGGAGGTTACCTCGCGGTGGTGATCCTTGGGTCCTTTGTCGGCTACATGACCAGCGCCTATCTCAGTGACTATCTCGGCCGGCGCCGGACGATCATGTTGTTTGCGCTGGGCGCGATGATCATGGTCGTTGGTTATACGCAGGCGGATATCTCCAACGGCGTGATGCTCTTCCTGGGCTTTCCGCTTGGGTTTCTGTCGTCCGGGATCTTCAGCGGTTTCGGGCCCTTCTACACCGAGCTATTCCCCACCAGCGTGCGCGGGACGGGGCAGGGGTTTTGCTACAACTTTGGCCGGGGTTGCGCGGCAGGCGTGCCCGCGCTGGTCGGCTTTATTTCGGCGCAAGCATCGCTCGGCAAAGCGATTTATATTGTTGCTGGGTGCGCTTACGTCATCGTGATTGCGGCGGCGCTATGTCTCCCGGAAACGCGTGGGCGCGAGTTGCGCTCCAATTAACCAAGGCGGCGAATGGTCAGTATCGACCTTAACAGCGATCTCGGTGAGGGCTTCGGCGCCTGGCAAATGGGTGACGACGCCGCGATGCTGGCGATCGTGACCAGCGCGAATGTCGCGTGCGGCTTTCACGCGGGCGATCCCGCGGGCATCCTGTCAGTGCTGAACGAAGCGGCGCGGCGCAACGTGGCGGTCGGCGCGCATGTGGCGTACCGCGATCTCGTCGGCTTCGGGCGCCGCAACATGGATCCGAGCAGCGCCGAACTGGTCGGCGACATCATTTATCAGATCGGGGCGTTGCAGGGCCTCGCCAAGGCGGCGGGGACAGCCGTGCGCTATGTGAAGCCGCACGGCGCGCTTTACAACACGATCGCGACCGACAAGCGTCAGGCCGCGGATGTGATCGCGGCGATCAAAGCGGTCGACCCATCGTTGGTTCTGATGGCGCTGGCGGGCGCGCCGGTTGTTGCGCAGGCCCGCGCAGCGGGACTCACGGTCGTCTGCGAAGCTTTCGCCGACCGCGCTTATAACGCAGACGGCACTCTTGTGAATCGCCGCCTGCCGGGCGCAGTCCTTCACGATCCAGATATCATCGCGGCGCGCACGGCGCGAATGGTCGAGAGCGGCCGCGTTGTGGCTATCAATGGCGAGGACATCGCGCTCGACGCCCAGTCGATTTGCGTTCATGGCGATACACCGGCCGCCGTGGCGATCGCACGCGCGTTACGTGCGGCCTTTGAGGCTCGCGGAGTGGCGTTGAAACCTTTTGTACAGGGCTGAGCGGTTGCGTTTTCTGCCCGCCGGCGACGACGCTTTCCTGATCGAGTTACGCGATCTTGCTGAAACACTCGCGATGCTCGACGCGTTGCGCGCGGCGCCGATTGCCGGTGTGATTGAAGCGGTTCCGGCCGCGCGTACGCTTCTCGTCCGGTTCGATCCTGATGTCACGGATCGGCGCGCGCTTGCGGCGGCGCTCGGCGGTGTCGATCTTTCCGTCCGTAGAACACAATCAGGGGCGATCTTCGACATCCCGGTCATTTATGACGGCGAAGACCTTGGCGATGTCGCGGACATCCTAGGGTGTTCCGCCCAGGAATTGGTGGCTCGGCATACGGCAGCGACCTATACGGTGGCCTTTACCGGTTTTGCGCCCGGCTTCGCCTATATGACGTGCGACGACCCGACCTTTGATGTGCCAAGGCGCAAAAGCCCGCGGGTGCGCGTGCCGGCGGGCGCGGTGGCGCTCGGCGGGAAATTCTGCGGCATTTATCCTTCGGATAGTCCTGGGGGATGGCAGTTGCTGGGACGGACACCGGTGATGATGTGGGATGCGCACCGCCCCCGCGCTGCGTTGCTCGCGCCAGGAGACCGTGTGCGCTTCCAGCGCGCCGATAAGAAGACGACCGTCGGGCTTTCAGAAACCGCGCGGAACGCGCCTTCGGGCAAGCCATTGACGGCCGGACTGCTTGTGACACGGGCAGACCGGCCCGCGCTGTTCCAGGACCTTGGGCGCCTCGGGTATGCAGATCAAGGTGTGGGAGAGTCGGGAGCGCTCGATCGCGCCAGCCTCATTGAAGCGAACGTATGTGTCGGCAACGCGCGCGGCGCCCCCGCGCTCGAAGTCACGTTCGGCGGATTCGGGTTCAAGACGGACCGCGAAATCACACTCGCGGTCACCGGCGCGCCGTGTGCATTAGCCGTCGAAAGCGCGAACGGCCAGCGGTATTGGGCGCCGTTAGCGCGTCCATTCACACTGGAAGCGGGCGATGAACTGAGGCTTGAAGCGCCCTCGGCCGGGATGCGCAGCTATCTTGCGCTTCGCGGTGGTTTCAAGGTGGCGCACGTTTTGGGGTCGGCCTCGACAGATACGTTGGCGAAAGTCGGCCCCGCGCCTGTCGTGCAGGGGAATTTTCTTATTCCGGCGAATTTGCCTGTGGGCGATCTCGATGCGTCCGCGCCGCGGCATCGGCCCATTCCAAAGCCCGGCAACACGGTAACGTTGGATGTGGTACTTGGGCCGCGAACGGACTGGTTCACCGAAGAAAGCGTCGCCCTGTTATTCGCCCAGGATTGGAAGGTCACCGCTGAGGCAAATCGCGTTGGCATTCGGCTGGCGGGCGCGTTGCCCCTGGAGAAACGCAGCACCGCCGAGCTGCCCTCGGAGGCCACGGTGCTCGGCGCGATCCAAGTGCCGCACAGCGGTCAGCCGGTGCTTTTTCTGGCCGATCATCCGTTGACCGGCGGCTACCCCGTCATCGGGGTTGTCGCCCGGCATCATCTCGATCTGTGCGGCCAGCTGCCCGGCGGCGCGAAGGTCCGCTTCAAGCCAGCAGCGGCTTTCACGCCGTTCGTCAGATAGTTTCAGCTCAGGCCTGTGCTGGGTTCGACGTTATCGCCGCGAGAAGATCCGCCGCTGTGCCTCGGTGAGGGTTACTTTGTTCGCGCGTAAATTGGCGAACGCGAGGTTGGAGACATTTCTGATGAAGAGATCTCTGTCGGACTTACTTGACGTTCGATCTATTTCGATGAGTGCTGATAGGGCGGCGCTTGCAACCGCCAACCAGTCAGACCGCAGCGAAGCTTGACGCCATAGCGGCGGGAGACTATCGCGCGGCTCCTGGACGAGTTGAGCACGTACACGTTCGAGCGGAGTTCCCGTCAATCTAACGAGGATCCGCGCGAAAAGGTCGAAGTTGCCGTTGCATAACGTCTGAGTCAGGAAGGCCTCGCTCAGCGTCTTGCCGCCAATCAGCGAAGATATGCGCTGGTCCCACTCCTCCTCACTCTGGTCGCTTAAGAATCCTGGGAGCGAACTGGGAAGGCTACTCGGTGCGCGCGTGGCGAGTTCTTCCTTAAGCCGTGAACTGATGCTCGACTGGGATAGCCGCACAATCATAGCCGGGGATAGCGGGTCGCGGCGAACGACTGATTCTTGTATCCGTTCGCTCGCGCCGAACCGGTCAAGTACCGTGCCGTAAGCGTCTTCCGGGATGTCGGCTTTTGAGTTCTCAAGAAGTGTCTGCGTGGTCGTTTCATCGCCGTGATGCACCAGGGACCTGGAGAGATCGGCGCTCACATGAGGCCGGCGGGCAATGGAATTCATTTTCACGAAGTTCTGACAATTTTCGACGATACAGACGAGGTCGGCGTCGCCGAGGGAAACACATTGTGCAAGGATCGGCACCGCCGCTGCTTCGTCGTCATTGGCGAGGGCCCATGCCAGGGAGCGCGATGTATTGGGATTGAGCGCTGCCGCCAGCGCCGTTGCTTCGACGACAGAAGGCTCGGCGTTCCAAATGAGGAGGCGAAGGATCGCTTCCGCTTCAGTGCTGAAATGGCCATCAGTCCCTTCCGGGGGCGGGAGCGTGCGGGCAAGATGAGTGGCGAGAGCAACTTTCTGCTCATGCGACAAACTTGCTTCCACTTTCAAATAATCGGCGGTGCTCAGATCATGGAGTTGCATCTCGGAGATTTGACGCCCGTCCTGGCCCGAGGAAGAAGGTGGATTTACCATGTGCGGCTCAGATTGTGCTGGGCACATAAACTTCCACGTGCCGGCCGGGGTTTGGAGGGAAAACGATTCGCCGCGCTTTCAGGATAGCGGCTTCGAACTTCATGGGGTCGACCGGCTTCACTATGAATCCGTTTGCATCAAGGGAGGCGGCCGTCTGGATGAGCCCAACCTGCGGGAAAGCGGTCGTCAGGACGAAAGTGGAATTCAGCCGCATGCCTTTGATGTCGCCGATTCTGAGCGCCTTGAGAAGTTGGAGGCCGTTGCCGCCGGGCATTCGGATGTCGGAAAGGATTAAGTCTACCGGGCGGCCAAGAAGATTAAGCAGGTTAAGCGCTTCAGAACCGCTTGCCGCGGAGAGCACTTCCTTTGCGCCGACACCCTTGAGGTTCGCAACCAGATTATTTCGGTGTTCTTCGCTGTCTTCGACAACAAGACAAACGATTTTTAAGAGCACGTCTTCAATTCGCATGGGCTCGTAGAGCGTTCTGTGCTGATACCCGGAGTAATGGACGACTCAGGGCGGAGTTTGAAATCTAGCCGCGGCACGGCGCGGGAGCCAATGCTTCCGGCGAGGTCGTATCGTTACGAAATCATGAATTCTTTAAAGCAGCGCAGAAGCTAGGGAAATGCAACTCAGGCGCTGGTTTCGCTCCAGGCGCGCAAGGCCGCACCACACCATTCGTCAGACGGATCTAGATCAGGCCTTCGCTCCTGAATGAGACGTGCCCGCCACGGCTGACGATCACATGGTCATGCAGGGTAATGCTGACGGCCGCCGCCGCGTCTTTGATTTTACGCGTCATCTCGATATCCGCGCGTGACGGCCTCGGATCGCCGCTTGGGTGATTATGCACCATGATAAAAGCGCTGGCGTTGAGTTCGAGCGCGCGCTTGATCACTTCGCGCGGGTAGACCGGCGTATGATCGACGGTGCCGCGTTGCTGCGCCTCATCGGCGATCACCTTGTTCTTGCGGTCGAGGTAGATCAACCGGAATTGTTCTGTGTCGTCGTGTGCCATGCGCGACTTGCAGTAGTCGAGAAGGTCATTCCAGGATGAGATGACGTCTGCATTGCGCACGCGGGTTTGGAGCGCGAGCTGAATGGACGCCTGGACGGCTTTCAACATAAGAGCGGCGGTGTCGCCTATGCCGTTTACCTCTTTAAGGGCCTCAGGGCTTGCGGCGAGCACTTCGTCGAAGCTGCCGAATTTCGCCAGCAAAGCTTTGGCGATCGGCTTGGTGTCGCGGCGCAAAATCACGCCGAAGAGCAGTAGCTCGAGGACTTCGTAGTCGGGAAGATTCTCGGCGCCGGCGTTCAAGAACCGTTCGCGCAACCGGTCGCGGTGACCGTGATAGTGGGGCGCCTCGGTTTCGGGCTGAACGGGAAGCAGGCCGGAGGACACGTCTTCCATCCCCCCTTTGCCCATGTGTTGCTCCCCCTCGTTTGCAGGGCTCAGCGTAACATCATTGCCGGAGGCAATTGAAGCCGCAACGCCGGTGGCGCGAAAGAAACGCGGTGATTCGAAGCGTTAGAGGATGACGGCTGTGACCCGCGCGGGCAGCGTACGCCGCCAGGTGATCACCACTGCCATGTCAGCACGCGTCCAGGGTCGCAAGCTGCGGCCGCGTGGCCTCATTCCGGCGCAGATCGTAATCGGAAACCAGGAGCACGAACCGGCCTGTTTCCGACGTTAAAAGAAACGTCGAGGCGGGCAGGGCGCCCTCGGTCACCGGTCCCGTGGAGCAGAATTCCCGCGTCTCAATGCCAAGGCCCAGGCTTGCGCGCCTGCCGTCCGCTTGGGCCTTCAGCACATCACGGCGAAGCGCGTTGAAACGCGCGGTGTCGGACGCGGCCAACCGGTAGACATGCACCGCCATGCCGGGACGCGCGGCGGTCTCCAGGCCGGGCCGCGGCTCCCCGCTGTCATCCGGCGTCAGTCGGAACGGTGTCTTGGTTTGCACTCCTTGCACCGTGAGCACCGCGTCCATCACCACGCCCTGCGGGCGGGGGCGTATCGCCTCCGGCATGCGAAGCGCGACGCGCAACACCTCCATATCCGTCGTCATGAAATCGATGCGTGCGAGATCGGGCAGGGAGCTCAGTGGGATCGACGCGCAGGCGGACAGCACGAGCGCCACGCAGAATAGGAGAACACGCGCGATGGTTAACTTTACGGCCATTGTGGACTTATCCCTCCGCTGTGTCCGCGTCGGGTTCGTACCGCAGCAGATCGCCAGGTTGGCAATTGAGCAGTTCGCACAGCGCAGACAAGGTGTCGAACCGCAGGCCGCGCACATGCCCGCGCCTGAATAGCGACAGGTTGGCTTCGGTGATGCCGATTTTCTGGGCCAACTCGCGCGCGCGCATGCCGCGCTGGGCCAACACGACATCGAGGGTCACGAGGATGGCCACTAGAAGAACCCTGCGTTCTCTTCGGCGATGCGCGCAGCCTCTTCCATCACATGCGCGATGACGATGAGCATGAAGCCGATCAGCAGCAGCACCAGGTCGTTGCTGGACACCGACAGCGTCAAGCTCCGCGCACCCGGTGGAAGGCCGATCGACAGCGCGGCCGAAAGGAGCACGCCGCCGACGGCCGTGTGCAGGGAGGACAGCAGCACTGCCATCGCGCATCGCCGCAGATGCTTTGCGGCGTCGCGTGTGAAGACCTTGCCGGCGGCGTAGTTCTCGAACAGGCGTGTCAGTTCCCAGAACCCCCAGATCGAGGGCAGGCTGGCGACGGTCAGCGCGCCGATGGCGGCGGCTTGCGCGGCGGGCGGCAGGTCCCGCACCGGCATGTTGGCCGCCGCGATGCTCGGATGATTCATCAGGTACTCCGGCATCAACAGCACATAGGCAGCGATCAGCGGCACAATGCCCCAAGTAAGCACCCGCAGCGCCAGCGCCACATGCCGGCTAAGGTCCTTCAACCGCTCCATGGACGGCGAAACCATGTCCCGTTACCCCTTCAAAAATTTTCTGTAAAACAGAAAGTACTTTCTTTATAACAGAAAAGTAAATGCGGTCCAGGCAAGGGGAATAAAACATATGGAAACGGCGGAAATAGAGAAAGTGCCGCGGCGCCGGCGGCCTCTCACTCAGGCGGTCGCGCTTGTGCTCCTCGCGGCCTTTCTTTCAAACTGCTCGGCCGGCACGGTCATGAACAGCGTCCTGGCCGGCACAAAAAACTGGTGCCGTCACGACAATAATGTCTGCCACGTGGACGACCGCTCCCCGCGATACCGCTGACCGCGGGATGCCAACCGCGCTGCGCAGCCGCGGCGGTTCTAATTCCATGGCAAAGTCGCGTCGCCGCGAAGAAGGTCTCAAAGAATTTGCTGCGAGCAGCCAGCCGCAAGATCGGCAAAGCTGAAACTGCGTCGCGGCCGGCACGCAAAGCTGCCGCGAAAGCCGTGACAAAGGCGGCGCGCCGTGCGCTTAAGGAAGCCGCCGCCCGTGCTCCGGTCATCAAAAAAACCGTACGCCGCGCGATCCCCAAGGTCGCGGCTCAAGCGGGCGACGCGCTGACGACGGCGAAAGACATCGTTGTGAAGGCCCTCAAGAAAAAAGCTTTCCGCCGCTAGCCGGAGAGTAAAGCACGCAGATGGATCGGATATACGGTGGGTCAATAGGGTCACACCCTATTGACCCACCGAAAGTGCGCCTCTCACGTGAATGCGGCCTTTTATGACCGTGTCGGCCGGGCGTTCGATCTTGGCCTGCGCTTCAAGATGTAGGGGAAGTAAACATGTATCAACGCTCCATAATCCGCGCGGCTCTTCTGTCATCGCTCGCGCTTGCGAGCTGCTCGAAGGATGCCCCGGAAAAACCCTACGCCGTTGAGGAAGTCTCGCTGGCCCAAGTCTCGGCTGATCTTGCGGCCAAGGCGACGACCTCGGCAGCCGTCACGAAGGCCTATATCGACCGCATCAACACCTATAACGCGCCGCTCAATGCGGTGATTATTGTCGCGCCGGATGCGATGGAACAGGCGACCGCGTCGGATAAGCGCCGTGCCGAAGGAAAAGCGCTGGGTCCGCTCGACGGCGTGCCGATCCTGGTAAAGGACAATATCGATGCGGCCGGCATGCCGACGACGACGGGCTCATTTGCCTTGGCGGAAAATCTGCCCGCGCACGATTCGGAGGCGGTGCGGCGCTTGAGAGCGGCGGGCGCTGTCATTCTCGGTAAGACTAATCTCTCGCAGTTCGCCGGCTATCGTACGACGGGCACCTTCTCGGGCAGCTCCGTCGGGGGAACAGCGCATAACCCCTATGACCTTACGAAATCGGCGGCCGGCTCAAGCTCGGGCTCAGGTATCGCCATGGCCACCAGCATGGCGGCGGGGGCGCTCGGCAGCGACACCGCAGGCTCCATTACGGGGCCGTCCAACGTGAATGGCGTCGTGGGTTTGCGCCCGACGACCGGCCTGGTGTCGCGGCGCGGTGTGATCCCCAACACCGAACTTCAAGATACCACCGGTCCGATGGCGCGTTCGGTGAGCGACGTCGCGGCGCTGTTGACGGTAATGGCGGGCACCGATCCCGCCGATCCGCGCTCGAAGGATGCGGATGCGCACAAGGCCGATTATGTTCAAGCTCTCGACAAGGGAGCTCTGAAGGGTGCGCGCATCGGAGTGCTGCGCGGTCTGCGCGGATACAGCGAGATCATTGTGCCGACCTTCGATGCGGCCCTCGAAGTACTGAAGGCGCAAGGCGCCGAACTCGTGGAGATCCCCGAAGGCGCGCTTGAGGATCTGACGCCGGAAGCATTGACCGCGGAAGCCTGGAATTTCAAACACGACATCGGGGCTTATCTTTCCTCTGCGCCGCAGGCGGTGAAGGTGCGGACCGTGGAAGACCTGCTGGCGTTCCACACAGCCGACCCGCGCGAGTCGAAAATCGGCGTTCAGTACTGGGAAGAAGCGGCGGCGGCGCAGGGCGGATTCGAGAATCCGGAACGTGTAAAGCTCGTCGAATATATTCAGCGCAAGGCTGGCCCTGAGGGCATGAACGCGCTGCTCGCGCAGCATAAATTAAGCGCGCTTGTGGCGCCGGCCGGCGGACCTGCGGACGTCATCCCGGAAGACGGCATCGTAAGACCCTGTCAACGCGAAAAAGGGGCGGCGTCGCTCACGTGGCACGCGGCGATTGGTGGTTATCCCGTGCTAACCGTGCCGATGGGCGCCATTGATGGTATGCCGGTTGCGTTGTCGTTCATCGGCGCGCCGTGGAATGACAAAGCCGTTCTGTCCTATGGCTATGCGTACGAACAGACCGGTTACAAACGCGTGCCGCCCGAAGCTTATAAGCAAGCCGTAAAACCCAACTAGAGCCGGCGCATTCCCGTCTGTAAGCTGCCCGTATGCGCCAACGGAAATTTGGACATACGGGCCGCGAGACCTCGGTCGTCGGGCAAGGCACCTGGCAGATCGATCATGGCGATCGTGCAGCCGCGGTCGCGGCCTTGCGCCGCGGGCTCGACGCCGGGATGACGCACGTCGACACCGCCGAGATGTATGGCGACGCCGAACTCATCATCGCCGAAGCCCTCAAGGGGCGTCGCGATGATGTCTTCCTCGTCTCGAAAGTTCTTCCGAGCAATGCGTCGCGCGCAGGTGTCATCAGCGCCTGTGAACGATCCTTAAAGCGCCTCGCGACCGATAGGCTTGAATGTTACCTCCTGCACTGGCGTGGGCGGTTTCCACTTGAGGAGACGATCGCCGGTTTCGAGGAGTTGGTGCGGAACGGGAAAATCCTGTCCTGGGGCGTCAGCAATTTTGACGAAGAGGACCTGGAAGAGGCGCTGGCGATTTCCGGGCCGGGGCGGATCACCTGCAATCAAGTGCTCTATCACTTGGAAGAACGCGCCATTGAACACGCGGTGCTGCCCTGGTGCGAGAAACACGGTGTTGCGCTGGTGGGCTATAGCCCCTTCGGCAGTGGCTCGTTCCCGGAAAGGAGTTCGCCCGGCGGGCAGGTGTTAGCGAAGGTTGCGGCCAAGCACAATGCGACGCCGCGCCAGATCGCGCTCGCCTGGCTTGCGCGCCGTACCTTCGCTATTCCCAAGACCTCTTCGCCCACGCATGCAGTGGAGAACGCCGCAGCGGGTGATTTCGTACTCACATCTGAAGAGATTGCGCAGATCGATGCCGCGTTTCCGCGCGGCCGAAAGCCGAACGGCTTGCCAATGATCTAGGCGTAAGGCGGCGTATTCCAGCCGTTGGGCGAGAGCGTGAAGATCTCGACGCCCGTTTCCGTCACCGCAACCGTGTGCTCGAACTGCGCGGAGAGAGACCCGTCGCGGGTGATGGCCGTCCAGCCATCGGCGAGGATGCGCGCTTCGGCTCCGCCGATGTTGAGCATGGGTTCGATGGTGAAGAACATGCCGGGTTCGAGACGCAAGTCCGTGCCCGGAGCGCCGTAGTGAAGCACTTGCGGCACGGTGTGCATGGTGCGGCCGATCCCGTGGCCCGCAAAGTCGCGTACGATGGAATAGCCGCGCGCCTCGGCAAAAGACTGGATGGCGTGGCCGACATCGCCGAGCGTGGCGCCGGGCTTCACCGCGCGGACACCGCGCATCATGGCCTCGTGCGTCGCCTTGACGAGATCGCGCGCAAGGCGGCTGACGTTGCCTACAAAAAACATACGGCTGGAATCGCCGAACCACCCGTCAACGATCGGCGTGACGTCGATGTTGATGATGTCGCCGTCTTTCAGCACCAGGTCGCCCGGCACCCCGTGGCAGATCACATGGTTGACGGACGTGCAGATGGACTTGGGATAGCCGTGGAAACCCAGCGGGCCCGGGATTGCGCCGTGCGCGAGGTGATAGTCGTGGCACAGGCGGTCGATCTCACCGGTGGTGATGCCGGGTTTCACGAACGGCGTGATGTAGTCCAACATCTCGGCGGTGAAACGCCCGGCCTTGCGCATGGAAGCAAAAGCATCGGCGCCGTGAATAACGGGCTGTTGCGGCTTCTTAAGCATTTAGGCCGCGTAAGGCGGGCAGGTGTAGCCCTTGGGCGAGAGCGTGAAGATTTCGACGCCGGTTTCAGTGACGCCGATCATATGCTCGAACTGCGCCGACAGCGACTTGTCGCGCGTGACGGCGGTCCAGCCGTCATCGAGGATCTTGGTATCGTACTTGCCCGCATTGATCATGGGCTCGACGGTGAACACCATCCCAGGTTCCAGGACCATGCCAGTGCCCGGGTCGCCGAAGTGCATCACATTTGGCGCCTGGTGGAACACGCGGCCGATGCCGTGGCCGCAAAAATCGCGTACGACCGAGAAGCGGTGCGATTCCGCGTAAGATTGAATAGCGTGCCCGACGTCACCGAGAGTCGCGCCCGGCTTGATGGCCTGGATGCCGCGCATCATCGCCTCGTATGTCACTTCCACGAGACGGCGCGCTTTGATTTTCACATCGCCGACATAAAACATGCGGCTGGAATCGCCGAACCAACCGTCGAGGATGGGCGAGACATCGATGTTCACGATGTCGCCGTCGCGCAAAACCTTGTCGCCCGGAATCCCGTGGCAGACCACGTGGTTGATCGAGGTGCAGACTGACTTCGGATAGCCGCGATAGTTCAAGGGGCCCGGGATGGCGCCGTGCTTCACGTGGAAGTCGTGGCACAGGGCGTTGATCTCGTCCGTCGTGATGCCTGGCTTCACATAGTCGGTGATGTAGTCGAGCAATTCGGCCGTGAGGCGTCCCGAACGGCGCAGAGCCGCAAAAGCCTCCGGACCGTGAATTTCAACATCCTTGGGACGTCTGATCGCTGCTTCTCTCATGGCACTTTCTAACTGCACGCGTCGAATGACCTTATCTATGGCGCTAGACCGGTAAATCCAAGGTCAACGGCCGAGCGATGGTTATACCACCCGGGGTAATGTCACAACCATAGCCGATGGCCTCGACTCCTGCCGCCAGGGCCGCCCTAAGGCCATTTTCGTATGTCGGATCAATGTCTCCCGCGACACGGAAGGTCGCGCAATCGGCGCGTTGAACTAGATAGAACATGACCGCCCGGGCGCCGTTTCTGACCATATCGGTCATTTCCACCAAATGCTTGGCGCCGCGTTCGGTCACGGAGTCCGGGAATTCGGCCTTGTCGGCGGCCGTAACGCCACGGCGCATCGTTACATTCTTGATTTCGACGAAGCAGGGCGACCGGCCCGGGGATTCGAGCAAAATATCGATGCGAGAGTTCTTGCCGTATTTCTGCTCCCGCTTGAGGCTCTCGTAACCAGCCAATTCCTTGATCTCGCCGGCCGCAATGGCCTCGGCGACGATTCGGTTCGGATGCCCAGTGTTGATTCCCACCAAGGCGCCGTTTACTTCGATCAGTTCCCAGGTGTAGCGCAGCTTGCGCGCGGGGTCGGCCGCCGGCGATATCCAAACTTTGGAACCGGGCTCCTTCACGGACAGCATGGAGCCGGAGTTCGCGCAGTGCGCAACCACGATTTCGCCCGAGGGCAGGCGCACGTCGGCAAAGAAGCGCTTGTAGCGCTGAATGAGGACGCCCTCGATGAGCGGCGCGTGAAACTTCATTTAGTTTTCGACGGGAAGGCGGCGGCGTCGGGCAGGGAAACCTCCGTCGCCTTGAGTGCATCCGCAAGCCGCGCGGTCGCGCTGCCGGGGCGCAACGGCTTCTGCTGCGAGGCATGAGGCGCCCATGCGGTCATGGTGATAATTTGGAAGCTGGCAACGATGCGTCCGCGCGCATCTGAAAATCTGTCCGCATAAAGCGCGGCGGCGCGCAGGAGTACATCGCGGCGTGTGGGCGTGCGGCGGCGCTCTAGGACCGTATTGGTCTCACCCATGGCGCGCAGATCAGCCATCAATTTGAACATATCGCTATAAGTGACCGTGACGGTTTCGGCGTCGACCACGGGCAGCGCGAAACCGGCGCGCGTCAGCAGGTTGCCGGCGTCACGGACATCGGTGAATGGCGAAACGCGCGGCGCGGCGCCGCCGGCGATTTCGATCTCGGCGTCGATGAGGACGCTGCGCAGCTCTTTCAGCGTTTCAGTGCCGAACAGCGTCGCAAGCAGCAGGCCATCCGGCTTCAGCGCGAGGCGGATCTGCGAAAGGGCGCCGGGGAGGTCGTTGACCCAATGCAGCGACAAATTACTCAGCACGAGATCGAGGGATTGAGGGGCGAAGGGGAGAGCCTCTTCATCGGCGCAGACGGATGGCCGCCCGTTCGCATGAGCGGCCGCTCGCGCCATCGCGGGCGAGAAATCCGCCTGATACAGCGTACCGATTTTTGGCGAGACGCGGAGTTCGTCCCCGAGGGCCCCCGTATGGCAGCCGAGGTCGAGGGCGGCGGGAAAGGTGCGCGTGACGTCGAGAAGGCGGTCGGCAAGGCGCGCGGCGCTTTCCCGGATCAGGAAATCGGCGTTCGCAAAGCCGGGCGCGGCGCGTTCGCGGCGCCGCTGCACCAGTTTTCGATCGAAGACCTGCATACTGTCAGTCATGGGGCGTTTTATGGCACTTTATAAAGGAGCGAGAAAGCCGGGGTGCGAATGGGGCTTCTGACCAACTTTGCCGAGACGAGTCGTGCCGCCGGACGGCTCCTGCTCAATGCTGTACTGCCGCCCCAGTGCCTGGCTTGTAATGCGGTGGTCGATACACCGGGCCATTTGTGCGGGGCCTGTTTCGGGCGGTTCACCTTCATCACGCCGCCGCACTGTGGGATTTGCGGTCTGCCGCTGGATCAGACCATCACCGACGATTTGATCTGCGGCGCCTGTGTCGTGGAGCGCCCGGTTTATGGACAGGCGCGCGCGGCTTTTATCTATGATGAACATAGCCGGCCGCTGGTGCTCAAATTGAAACATGGTGACCGCACCGACATGGCCGTACATCTCGCAAGATGGCTACAGCGTTCCGGCCGCGAGATCATCGCGGCCGCCGACGTCCTGGTGCCCGTGCCGCTGCATCGCTGGCGCCTGCTGATGCGCGCGTACAATCAATCGGCGCTGCTCGCGCATGCGGTAGGCAAACTTTCCGGAAAACCTGTTGCCGCCGACGTGCTGACCCGCACGAAGGCGACGCCGCCGCAGGGCGGGCTTTCCCGGTCAGAGCGGCGGCGGAACGTCGCGAAAGCGTTTGGCGTGCGGCGGCAGGGGCCAATCGACAGAAAACGCGTCTTGTTGATCGACGATGTGCTGACGAGTGGTGCGACGGCGAACGCATGCGCGTTGACGCTGATGCAGGCCGGCGCAGCGGCGGTGGACGTGTTGGCGTTAGCGCGGGTTCCAAACCCGGCCGACGCCCTCTAGCGTAGAAGTGATCCGCACGCGCGTTGGCGGAGCGCGATCTCTGTTTCTGAAAGCCCTGGCGTTAGTTGGCAGATGGCCTCGCAATCGGCTTTGGTGCGTTTCACGCCACTCCATGGAATGAAAATCCGCGGCAGCGGATTGGCGTTCAGCGCGAGGAACGGCGCGAGGCGCTTAAACACGGCGACAAGATACTCGAGCGAGAGCGCTTCAAGATCGGCGAGGGCGGCGCCCGCGGGTACGGCGAACCATTCGGCCGCGACGATGGGACCGGCGTCGACCCTGTCGGTCATCTCGTGGATCGTCACGCCATAGTGAGCCGCCTGATCATAGATCGCGAAGACCGAGGGATAGCGCCCGGGCCGGTCCGGCGGGCCGGGATGGAAGTTATAGGAGGGGCCGGGCAGGGCCTGCAAAAGCCTGGCCGGCACAATTACAGGAGAGCAGAAGGAGAGAAGACGGGTCGCCGCGAGGTCTTCCGCCAATAGGTTTTCGAGCGCCGCTTTGTCGGAAACCAGTGCAATCTCCAGATCCGGGTTGTGCGCGGTGAGGATCTTCCCGAGAACGGCGCCCTCCGGGGGCTGCGTCAAAAGAACGATACGTGTGATTGTCAAAGCCGTCCGCCGCCCCCATCTAGCTGTAGTATCGTTTCCCCGAGTTTCAGGACCACATCCCGTGCCCCAGGTTGAAATCTATACCTCGCCCTATTGCGGATATTGTACCCGCGCCAAGGCGCTTTTGAGCAAAAAAGGCGTGTCGTTCCAGGAAATTGACGTCGCGGACGGCGGCGCCAAGCGGGCCGAGATGCTGCAGCGTTCCGGCGGACGGCGGACCGTTCCTCAGATTTTCATCGGCGGGACCCATGTCGGCGGGTGCGACGACCTCTACGCACTTGATGCTGCGGGTGGGCTCGATACCATGCTAAAACCGGGGCCATGACAAACCAGACCAAATTCAAAGCCGCCTGCATCCAGGTCAATGCGACCAACGATATGGCGGCGAACATCGCGACGGCGAGCAAACTCACGCGCGATGCGGTGGCTGACGGCGCGAACTTCGTGCTGATGCCCGAGAACGTCTCGATGATGGAATGGGGCAAGGACAACATCACCGCGAAAGCGATGCCGGAGTCCCAACACGCGGCCCTGAAGGCCTTCCGTGGCCTCGCGCAGGACCTGCGCACCTGGCTCCATTGCGGCAGCCTTGCGGTGAAATTGCCGGACGGCAAGATCGCCAACCGCACGTATGTCGTCACGCCCGAAGGCAACATCGCGGCGAAGTACGACAAGATTCATATGTTCGATGTCGATCTCGGCAACGGCGAAAAATACGTCGAGAGCGCCACGTTTAGTGCCGGCCACCAGGCCGTGACGGTCGATCTGCCGTGGGGCCGTCTTGGCCTCTCCATCTGCTACGACCTGCGCTTTGCGCATTTGTACCGGCATCTCGCGCAATCGGGTGCGCAGTTCCTGACCATTCCGGCCGCGTTCACGCAGCGCACCGGCGAAGCGCATTGGCATGTGTTGCAGCGCGCCCGCGCTATCGAAACGGGATGTTTCGTGTTCTCGCCCGCGCAAACGGGCACCCACGCGGGCGGCCGCCAAACCTATGGTCACGCGTTGATCATCAACCCGTGGGGCGAGGTATTGGCCGATGCGGGGACCGAGCCGGGGTTTGTCACTGCAATGATCGATCCAGCCGAGGTCGCAAGCGCGCGCGGCCGCGTGCCGGCGATTTCGCGCGATACGGCGTTCGCCCCCGCAATTACACCGGCAGCCGCGGCGCAATGATCCTCTACGATCTGAACTGCGAGCGCGAACACCGCTTTGAATCGTGGTTTCGCAACAGCAATGTTGTCGAAAAACTGATCAAGGCCGGCGAAGTGACTTGCCCGCGCTGCGGTAGCACGAAAGTGCAGAAGGCGCCGATGGCGCCGCGCATCGCGAAGTCCGACGAGGCCTCGCAAGCCGCGTCCGCTGAACAGCAACAGCTGGAAGCGGCGATGGATAAAGCGAACAACGCCCTGAAAGAGCTGCGCGACGTGATCGAGAAAAACTTCGAGCACGTCGGTGACAAATTTCCCGACGAGGCGCGCCGCATTCACTACGGTGAATCGAAGGAACGCGGCATTTACGGGAGCGCTTCGAAGGAAGAAGCCAAGAAGCTTCTCGACGAGGGGATCGAGGTTTACGCGATCCCGGGCAAACGCAAGATCAACGCCTAAGGTCCGGCTGAGGGCGACGTACCGAGCCCCGGAAGGGCGTTTCCGCATCGACGGCAGAACCGCGCGTCGGCGTCGTGGCCGGGCGTTTCGCACGCGGGGCAGGTTCGCGCATCTCGGCCTGCGCGCGTAGCGCCAAAGAGTTCCGCGGCATAAATTCCGGTCGGCACGGCTATGATGCCGTATCCGATGAGGATGAGCGCCGCAGTGATGAAACGGCCCAGCGAAGTGGCCGGTGATATATCGCCGTAACCGACTGTTCCCACGGTCACGACCGCCCAATACATCGACATCGGGATGCTGGTGAACCCGCTTTGCGGGCCTTCGACCAGATACATCAAGGCTCCGAAAACAGTGACGACCGTCGTGATCGTCAAAAGGAAAACCAATATTTTCCGCCCGCTGCGCATAAGCGCGGCAACGAGGATGCTGCTTTCCTCGACATACCGGTCCATGTGGAGGATTTTGAAAATACGCAGAACGCGCAGCACGCGCAGTACGATCATAAATTGGGCCCCGGGAACGAAGAGCCCGATGTACGACGGCAAAAAAGCAAGGATATCGATGACGCCATAAAAGCTTGTGGCGTAGCGCACGGGCGCTTTTACGATCGTCAGGCGGAAGAGGTATTCGACGGTGAAGAGGAACGTGAACGCCCACTCGAGGACGTAAAGAGTCTCGCCGTAGGCGGCATGTATCGTGGCGACTGAGTCAAGCATCGCAATAAGGACGCTGAGGGCGATCGCGCCAATCAGCGAAATATCGAAGGCCTTGCCCGCGACGGTGTCGTGCCGGAACACGATGCGCCAGCACTTTTCCCGCCATGAAGGGGCTGCTGCTTCTATGGAAGAAATGTCCGCCATTCTTTCATTGCCAGGATCGGGACCGCTCAATGTCAGGCCAGCTTCGTCGCGTAGGCCATATAGTTCACGGCAAGGTCGTCCGTGACTTCCCAGCGATCCAGGAAAACGTTGTAGCTGATGCCCGACAGCTTGCCGACCTGAAGGCTATTGGCGCGCAGGGCGCGCACCATCTCGCTCGGGCGGACGAACTTGCGCCAGTCGTGTGTGCCCGCAGGAACCCAGCGCAGCACATATTCTGCTCCGATCTTGCCGAGGGCGAGGGACTTCACGGTGCGGTTCAAGGTGGCCGCGATAAGCGCGCCGCCCGGTTTCACGCGCGCGGTGGCGGCGCGCCAGAATGCATCCACATCCGCGACGTGCTCGATGACTTCGAGCGCCAGCACCGCGTCATAGCTGGTTTCAGAGAGGTCCTCGGGCATCGCGGCGCGGTAGTCGATGTTGAGCCCCATGCGATCGGCATGGACGCGAGCGGTGCCGATGTTCTCTTCAGAGGCGTCGATCGCGGTCACGGAAAACCCGAGGCGCGCCATGGGCTCGGCGATCAAGCCGCCGCCGCAGCCGATGTCGAGGAGGGTCAGACCCTTGAAGGGGCGATCGCCGTCTCCATCACGCCCAAAATGGGCCAGGAGGCGGTCCCGGATGAAAGACAGGCGCGCCGGGTTGAATTTATGGAGCGGGCGGAAGGCGCCGGCGGGATCCCACCAGGTGTCGGCGAGGGCCGAGAACTTCGCGACTTCTTCGGGCGCGGCGGTCGATTGAGGAGGCGTTTGCATGGCGGGAACTATAAAGCCCTGAAAAGCGGCGGAAAATGGCTGATTCCGTGAGCCCAAAAAACCCGGGTCCGAACCCTTGTTCGCCCGAGTTGCTTTGGCTATTTATACGCGCCCTTTAAGTGCCGGGGGCCCTTTTCCATAGCTGGAAGACTTTTGGTGGCGGCGCGGACTTTTTCAGTCAATGAGGCCGGCCTTTTGGGCTGAGCGAATAACAGTTTAGAGAATTTAGAGAATGGCGCGGATTGTTCAGAAATTCGGCGGTACTTCGGTCGGCGACATCGCCCGCATCAAGAATGTGGCGAAACGCGTGAAGGCCGAAGTCGAGCGCGGCAATCAGGTGGCCGTGGTGGTCTCGGCCATGTCGGGCGTGACCAACCAGCTGGTCGCCTACTGCAATGAAATTTCGCCGATGCACGACCAGCGGGAATACGACGCGGTCGTGTCCACCGGTGAGCAAGTGACGACGGGCCTTTTGGCCATCGCCCTGCAAGAGATTGGAATGAAAGCCCGTTCCTGGACCGGCTGGCAGATTCCCATCTCGACCGACGACGCCCACGGCAAGGCGCGCATCGAATCTATCGACGGCGATGGTCTGATCCGCTGCATGGAAGCCGGTGAGATCGCGGTCATCGCGGGATTCCAGGGTGTTACCGGCGAAAGCCGCATCACCACGCTGGGCCGCGGCGGCTCGGACACGACGGCGGTCGCGGTAGCGGCGGCTGTTAAGGCGGACCGCTGCGATATCTATACCGACGTGGACGGGGTCTATACGACCGATCCGCGGATCGTTGCGAGCGCGCGCAAGCTGGATAAAATCACCTATGAGGAGATGCTTGAGAGCGCATCCCTCGGCGCAAAGGTGCTCCAGACGCGCTCGGTGGAAATGGCGATGAAACATCGCGTGCGGGTGCAAGTGCTGTCGAGCTTCAGCGACGCCCCGGGGACTTTGGTTTGTGACGAGGACGAGATCTTGGAAAAAGAACTGGTAAGCGGCATCACCTACAGCCGCGACGAAGCGAAGGTGACGCTGGTCGGTGTGCAGGATCAGCCGGGGGTGGCCGCGTCCATCTTCGGACCGCTCGCCGATGCGAATATCAACGTCGACATGATCGTGCAGAACACGAGCCGTGAAGGCACGACGGACCTGACTTTCACCACCAGCCGCGGTGAACTCGACCGTGCCCTGAAGGTGATCAAGGAAAGCATGAAGGTTCCTTATGCGTCGATCGTCACGGACAAGTCGGTTGTGAAGGTCTCGGTGATCGGCGTGGGCATGCGGAGCCATGCCGGTGTCGCGCAGACGATGTTCAAGGCCCTCGCGGACCGCAAGATCAACATCCACATCATCTCGACCAGTGAAATCAAGGTGAGCGTGCTGATCAGCGAGGAATACACTGAACTGGCCCTGCGCGCGCTTCACACCGCCTACGGCCTCGACGCCGCCTAATTAAAGACAGGATCTGGAATGTCGGACGCGGTCGCAAAAGAAACCCACTCCCAGACCGCGCCGCTTCCGGCCGCGGAGGTAAGTCCGCGCCTGGCCGCGCTGTGGAAACGCGGCACGGATTTCCTCGAATGCCCGATCGCGATCATGTGCGGCGCAATGTCCTGGGTGTCCGAACGCCATCTAGTGGCGGCGATCTCGAATGCCGGTGGCTTCGGCGTGATCGCCTGCGGGTCCATGACCCCGGCGCTGCTCGACGCCGAGATCAAAGCGACGCAAGCGCTGACCAAAAAGCCGTTCGGCGTGAATGTCATCACCATGCACCCGCAGCTCATAGAGCTGGTGGAGGTGTGCGCGGCCAATAAGGTCAGTCACGTCGTGTTCGCCGCCGGCCTTTCGCCGGGCGAGGCGATGAAGAAGGCCAAGGCGTTCGCCAAGGTCGTTTGTTTCGCCCCCGCGGCGTCGTTCGCAAAGCGGCTGATCAAAAGCGGCGCCGACGCCATCGTGGTGGAAGGGTCCGAAGCCGGCGGCCACATCGGGCCGGTATCCACCTCTGTGCTCGCGCAGGAGGTCCTGCCCGTCATCCGCGACGTGCCGGTTTTCGTCGCCGGCGGGATCGCCCGCGGAGAGGCCGTCGCCTCGTTCCTGGAAATGGGCGCCTCCGGCGTGCAGATGGGAACGCGCTTCGTGTGCGCCACCGAAAGCATCGCGCATCCGAATTTCAAGCAAGCGTTCATCAAGGCCGCGGCGCGCGAAGCCATGCCGTCGGTGCAACTCGACAAGCGCTTTCCGGTCATCCCTGTGCGCGCTCTCGTCAATAAGGCGAGCGAAGCGTTTATGGAAAAGCAACGCGAAGTGCTCGGCAAATTTGAGCGCGGTGAACTCGACCAGACCGCCGCGCAGCTCGAAATCGAGCACTATTGGGCGGGCGCCTTGCGCCGTGCGGTGATCGATGGCGATGTCGAGAACGGCTCGCTCATGGCCGGACAGAGCGTCGGCATGGTGACTCGTGAGGAGCCGGTGACCGCGATTATGTCCGAGATCATTGCCCAGGCGAACGCGGCGCTCTCGGGGCGTCACACGCCATGAGCGGCTTCAGCGCCGCTGACCTGCGGCGCATGCTGTCGCGCTTGCGCGACGTCATGGCCGGCATCGGCGCTGTCCAGGAACGTCTCGATAAGGTTGTGGCGCTTATCGCCAACGACCTCAGGGCAGATGTCTGCTCCTGCTATGTGATGCGCGCCGGTGAAGTGCTCGAACTGTTCGCGACGTTCGGTCTGTCGCAGAAAGCCGTTCACTTAACGCGTCTGCGGGTTGGCGAAGGTCTCGTCGGGGAGATCGCCGCCCATGCGCGCCCCCTCGCGCTGGCCGATGCCTGGTCGCATCCGCAATTCGTGTACCGCCCTGAAACCGGTGAAGATTTTTTCCGCTCGCTGATGGGCGTGCCGATGATTCAGGCTGGCCGCGTCATCGGCGTCCTGGTTGTGCAGACACGCGAAGAGCGTCCGTTCAACGATTGGGAAGTGGAAACCCTCGAAACGGTCGCGATGGTGATCGCCGAATTGATGGCTGCCACCCAGATCGTGCGGCGTGAGGAGTTATTCCAAGCTGAAGGTAACGCGCTGCTTCATGTGCGCCTTACGGGCGCCTCGCTCCATCCCGGCGTCGGGATCGGCGTCGCGGTGATGCACAAGCCGCATATCCGTATCGGCAGGCTGGTGAGCGACGATCCGATGGTGGAGGAGCAACGCCTTCAAACCGCGCTCGATACCTTGCGTACGGAAGTCGACGCGCTGATCGACAGCACGCATGGCGATGACTTCGCCGAGGGCTATCGCGATATCCTCGAAGTTTATCGCATGTTCGCCGACGACCGTGGTTGGATCAGCCGCATCTCCGAAGTGATTGCGTCGGGCCTGACCGCCGAGGCGGCCGTCCAGAAGGTGCATGACGACACGCGCGTGCGCATGATGCAGGTGAACGATCCTATCTTGCGCGAGCGGCTGCAGGATCTCGATGACCTTGCCAACCGCTTGCTCAGTATTCTGGCGGGCGGCGGGATGCGCGCGGAATTACCCGACAATGCCATTCTCGTCTGCCGGTCTATCGGCCCGACGGAGCTTCTCGACTACGACCGCCGCAAGCTGAAAGGCTTGGTGATGGAAGAGGGCTCGCCGACCATGCACGCGGCCGTCGTGGCCAAGGCGTTGGACCTGCCCGTCGTCGCCCAGGTGCAGGGCGCGCTCACGCGTATCGATGCCTTTGACCAGATCGTCCTGGATGCGAATGCGGGGCAAGTAGTTCTGCGCCCGTCGGAAGAAGTGGTCGATCTTTATACGGCCGCCGTGGATGCGCGCACCAAGCAGAAGGCTACTTATGTAGCGATTCGCGATCTGCCGGCGGTCACGCGCGATGGCGTGAAGGTGACGCTGAATCTCAACGCCGGTTTCTTGCTCGACATGCATGGTCTGACGGAAACCAACGCCGACGGCATAGGTCTTTACCGCACCGAGATGCCGTTCTTGGCGCTGCCGCAGCTGCCCGATGTGAAGACGCAAGAAACGCTCTACAAGCAAGTGCTGGACGGCGCCGGTGGACGCCCCGTCACGTTCCGCACCTTGGATGTCGGCGGAGACAAGATCGCTGCTTCATCAGGCCAAGCGCCAGAAGACAATCCCGCGATGGGTTGGCGGTCCATCCGACTGACGCTGGACCGGCCGTCATTGCTGCGCCAGCAGCTTCGCGCGCTGATCAAGGCAACCGCCGGCCGGCATTTACGCGTGATGTTTCCCATGATCGCGACGGTCTCGGAGTTTCAGGCCGCGCGGCGCATTTTCAACATGGAAATGGATCGTCATTTCAAACAGGGCGGCCGCGCACCGCTCTCCGTGAAAGTCGGTACGATGCTGGAGGTGCCCTCGCTGCTGTGGCAGCTCGAGAGCCTCGCAAAATATACGGACTTCATCTCCATCGGTACGAACGATCTGATGCAATTCGTTTTCGCCGCCGATCGCGGGAATACACGCCTGGCCAACCGCTACGACACCCTGTCGCCGGCTGTGCTGAACATGCTCGCGAGCGTGATCGCGCGGTGCAAGCCGGGGAATGTCGAGCTCTCCGTGTGCGGCGAAATGGCCGGGTCCCCTCTCGACGCCTTGACCTTGATCGCACTGGGCTTCCGGAACCTTTCGATGTCCGCGGCCGGGATCGGCCCTGTGCGCGCGGCCATTCGCAGCGCCGTGCTCGCCGACTTGGAGCCTTTCGTACAGAGTCGTCTTGCGTCGCCGGAAACGTCGTTACGCGAAAGTTTGCGTGCTTTCGCGCGTGATCGCGGGCTTACGGTTTAAGGAAAAAGGCAGACTTCCAATTGGGGGGCTAGCCCGATAAAATTTGGCATCGCGTGCAAGATGAGGTTCCCACAACGCAGGAGGAACCGGCGCATGCAAGCTGGGGGATATGACGAGCTTAAACGATAGCGCTCGCGAAGGTTCGAGCAGGCCGTTCATGGGATTCGGGGCGAAAAACATGCCCCCCGAAGCCCCTGTGCCTGCCGGTCCGACTGAGCTGGGGAAGCTGTTGTGCGCAACACGTATGCGCCTCGGCAAAGACCTGCAGCGGATCGCCGATATCCTGCACATCCGTTATAACTACCTGGTCGCGATTGAGGACGGGCGTTACGAGGATTTGCCCGGCCAGGCTTATGCGATTGGGTTCGTGCGCGCCTATGCGGACCACCTCGGCCTCGATGGCGACGAGATCGTGCGCCGCTACAAGGAAGAAAGCGGTGGCGTAAGGCACAAATCCGCGTTCGAATTTCAGATGCCCACATCGGACTCAGCGTTACCGTCGGGGACGCTGCTTCTTATCGCGGTCGTCGCGGGCATGCTGATTTACGGCGTGTGGTATTCCATCGCGGGTTCGGACCGCAGCGCCGTGGAACTCATTCAGGAAGTTCCCGACCGTCTCGCTTCGATTGCAGACCCAAACACGATTGAAGCCGCGCTTCCCGTGACCGCTAGTGGGCCGGGCCCGGGCGCGGCCGTGGACGGGAGCGACCTCGCGCCGGCCCCCGATCAATCGCTCATGGGGGCTGACGCCGCAGGCGAAATGGCGGTCGTGGAGCTCGCATCAACTCCGGCCACGACATCGCCGCCCGTCACCGGACTTCCTGTCCTTAGCGATGTGATCGAGCTGCGTGCGAAAGCGGATGTGTGGGTTACGTTGCGTGATGCCAAAGCGGTCGAACGCACGCAGTTTTTGCGTAAGGAAGAGGTGCTGCGGTTACCCGAACAGGGCGTGACGACGCTCGTGACGGCGAATGCGAACGATCTGGAAATCCTCGTGAACGGCAGAGCGATGCCGCCATTGGATGCGGGCCTGTTCGCGCGCGGCGTGGCCCTGGACCCTCAAAAATTGAAGTCATCCCCGCCGGCGCCGGTTGCTCCGGCCCCCGTGAAGCCGGCGGAATCGGCTGTAACCCCAGCCTCGATCCCGGCGGCAAGTGCGCCCCCGGGGTCCGCGGGACCGTCAGCGGCCAAGCCCGAAGCGGCTGCGGGGCCATCGCCGCCGGCCGCTGCGCCCCCCTCCGCTCCGGCGCCTGCGGCCGTTCCCGCCGCGCCCGCGGCTTCAAAGCCTTCAATCAATTAAATAATCGGCCGCCGCTTGCCGCTTTAGGGGCGGGCCGATTTGCGGTATAAGCCGCTCACTGGGGGCTGAAGGCCCTTTAAAGTGAGTGTCATGAGCCTACGTCCGTACCGCGATATCCACCGCCGGAAGTCCCGCCAGATCCATGTCGGCAAAGTGGCCGTGGGTGGCGGCGCGCCGATCAGCGTGCAGACCATGACCAACACGTTGACCCATGACGTCGACGCCACCGTCGCGCAGGTCCGCGCGGCGGAAGCGGCTGGGGCCGATATCGTGCGCATTTCCTGCCCGGACGAAGAGTCGACCGCGGCCCTTAAACACATCGTCAAGCAAGTATCGGTCCCGATCGTGGCCGACATCCACTTCCACTATAAGCGCGCCATCGAAGCCGCGCAGGCCGGTGCGGCATGTCTACGTATTAATCCGGGCAACATCGGTTCGGCCGCGCGCGTGAAGGAAGTGGTGCAAGCCGCGAAAGATCACGGCTGCTCCATGCGTATCGGCGTCAATGCCGGTAGCTTGGAAAAGCACCTTCTGGAACGTTACGGCGAGCCGTGCCCGGAAGCGATGGTCGAAAGCGCGCTCGAGCATGCCAAGATTCTCGAAGACAACGACTTCCGCGAATTCAAGATCAGCGTCAAAGCCTCCGACGTTTTTCTTGCGGTCGCGGCTTACAATGCGCTGGCTGAAGCTTGCGAGTATCCGTTGCACCTGGGCATCACCGAGGCTGGCGGCCTGCGCTCGGGCACCGTAAAGTCATCCATCGGCATCGGATCGCTGTTGTGGGCCGGTATCGGCGACACAATCCGTGTGTCGCTGTCCGCCGACCCCGTGGAAGAAGTGCGTGTCGGCTTCGACATGCTGAAGTCGCTGGATTTGCGACATCGCGGCGTCCGCATCGTTTCTTGCCCGAGCTGCGCGCGTCAGGGCTTCAACGTGATCAAGACGGTCGAGATCCTCGAGCAGCGTCTGGCTCACATTGCGCAGCCGGTGTCGCTCTCGATCATCGGTTGCGTGGTGAACGGTCCCGGTGAAGCGCGCGAGACCGACATCGGCCTCACTGGTGGCGGGAGCGGAAGCCATAAGATGTATATCGGTGGTTTGGCCGATCATAACATCGACGATGAGAGCAAGATCGAACACATCGTGAAGCTCGTCGAAAAGAAAGCCGCCGAGATGGAAGCCGCCAAGGCCGCCGCCGGCGAGCATAAGCCGCACGCCGCCGAGTAGCGGGCCTTCTGGCCCCGTTACTCGTTTTTCACCATCAATGGAAACCACCCGTGTCTAATCTCCAATCCGTCCGCGGTACCCACGATCTGATGTTCGATGACGTTCTGCGTCATCGTCACGTGGAAGAGCGCGCCTTCGAAGTGGCGAAACGCTACGGGTTTAGTGAGATCGCCACGCCGGTCTTCGAGTTCACCGAGGTGTTCACGCGCACGCTTGGCGGCACCTCCGATATCGTCACGAAGGAGATGTATACCTTCGAGACCAAGGGCGGGGAGCGGATCACCTTGCGTCCCGAGGGCACGGCGGGCGTCGCGCGGGCTTTCATCGAGGGCGGTCTCGCTCAGCAGACGCCGTTGAAGTTCTTCTATCGCGGTCCGATGTTCCGCCACGAGCGCCCGCAGAAGGGCCGCCAGCGCCAGTTTCACCAAATCGGCATCGAACTTCTGGGCGTGCCGGGTCCGCAGGCCGACGTCGAATCAATCGCGCTGGGTCACCACATTCTGGCCGAGCTTGGCCTTTCCGGAGCGATCACCCTGGAGCTGAATTCCCTCGGCGATCCCGAGAGCCGCGCTGCCTATCGCGAAGTGTTGGTGAATTATCTGACCGTGCGCAAAGACCATCTCTCGGCGGAGAGCGTGGAACGGTTAGAGCGAAATCCGATGCGTATCCTGGATTCCAAGGACCCGGGCGACCGCGCCGCCGTTGCCGACGCTCCGCTCCTGTCGGAATACCTGAACGAAACTTCGCGCGTCTTTTTCGAGAAGGTGAAGGCAGGTCTCGATGCCCTCGGTATTACGTACAAGATCAATCCAGCATTAGTGCGCGGCCTCGACTACTACTGCCATACCGCCTTTGAATTCACGACCGATGCCTTGGGCGCGCAAGGCACCGTGATGGGCGGCGGCCGTTACGACGGCCTCATCGGCCAGATGGGCGGCCCTTCGACCCCTGGCGTGGGCTGGGCGGCCGGTATCGAGCGCCTGTCGATGCTGCTGAAGGAAACACCAGCCGCGCCGCGGCCGATTGCGTTCATTCCGGTGAGCGAAGCAGAAGAAGCTGTAGTGCAAGGGCTGGCGGCGCGCCTGCGCAAGGCCGGATTCATCGTCGATGTCGGCTACAGCGGCAATATGAAGAAGCGCATGAACCGCGCAGACAAGATCAAGGCGGTCGCCGCCGTGATCATTGGCGGCGACGAGGCCCGCGATGGCAATGCAACGGTCCGCAACCTAACTTCAGGGGAACAGACCACTGTTTCCCAGAACAACCTAGAGACGGCCTTGGCCGCATTCAGATCATGAGTTTTGACGAAAATTTGAGCCGCCTGCTCGGCCGTTACGACGAACTGCAGGCGTTGATGATCAACGCCACGGGGCAGAAGTTCGCCCAGCTCTCGAAGGAATTCTCCGATCTTGGACCCGTGGTCGAAGAAGTCCAAACGCTGCGCCGCCTACAGAAAGAGTTCGAAGACGCGAAAGCCCTGGTCGAGAGCGGCGATCCCGACATGAAAGAAATGGCGGAGGAAGAGTTCCATCGCCTCAAGCCGCTGGTCGCCGAGCAAGAGCAGAAGGTGCAGATCTCGCTGATCCCCAAGGACGAGGCGGACGCCAAGAACGCTATCTTAGAAGTGCGCGCCGGGACGGGCGGCGAGGAAGCGGCATTGTTCGCCGCCGAGCTGTTCCGCATGTATGAACGCTACGCCGCCCAGAAAGGTTGGAAGTTCCAGATCGTGGATCTCAACGAAACCGGCCTTGGCGGCTTCAAGGAAGCGATCGCCAACGTGCAGGGCCGCAACGTGTTCGCGCGCCTCAAGTTCGAGTCCGGTGTGCATCGTGTGCAGCGCGTGCCCGAGACCGAAGGCAGCGGGCGCGTTCACACCTCCGCGGCCACCGTCGCCGTCATGCCGGAAGCCGAGGAAGTCGATATCGAGATCCATCCGGACGATTTGCGCATTGAAACCATGCGTTCACAGGGCGCGGGCGGTCAGCACGTCAACAAGACCGAAAGCGCGGTGCGTATCACGCATATTCCGACGGGTTTCTTCGTGAAGTGCCAGGAGGAGAAGTCGCAGCATAAGAACCGCGACCGCGCTATGAGCATCCTGCGCGCGCGTCTTTACGACGTGAAGCGTCAGGCGGTGGATGCCGCGCGCGCCGCCGACCGCAAAAGCAAGGTCGGCAGCGGAGATCGTTCGGAACGCATCCGCACTTATAATTTCCCGCAAGGCCGCGTAACCGATCACCGCATTAATCTGACGCTCTACAACATCCACGACGTGATGGAAGGCGGAGGGCTCGATGGCCTGGTGGACGCGCTGACGGCCGAGGATCAGGCCGAGCGTCTCGCCGCGCTCAACTAAAGGCCATGGCGCACGACTGGACCATCGGCGGCGCCGTCAACGACCTCACCAAAGAGTTCTCTGCCGCGGGTCTCGATACGCCGCGCCTGGATGCGCGCATCCTCGTAGGCCACGCCACGCAACTGGAGCCGTCGATGCTGTTCGCACGGGCGGAACAGGCCCTGACAAGCGCGGAGTGCGACGCTGTGCGCGAGTTTGCCGCGCGCCGCCTCAAACACGAGCCCGTTTCACGCATCCTCGGACACCGTGAATTCTGGGGACTCGATTTTAAATTGAATGCGGCAACGCTCGATCCACGTCCCGATACCGAGACTCTTGTGTCCACCGCGCTGACTTTGAAAGCGTCGTATCCGGGACCGCGCCGCATATTGGATCTCGGCACCGGCACCGGCTGTATTCTTCTCGCGATTTTGAGCGCGTGGCCCGAAGCGACGGGGCTGGGAATCGATCGCGCGCGGCAGGCGGTGGAAGCCGCGGCCGAGAACGCGGCGCGTCTTGGCCTTACGGCGCGTACGGCGTTTCGGGAAGGCAACTGGTGCGACGGTATCGACGAGCAGTTCGATATTATCGTGAGCAATCCACCTTATATTGCGATTGGCGAAGCAGCGGCGCTGGCGCCGGAGGTTGCGATCTTCGATCCCCACCTTGCGCTGTTCGCCGGCGAGGACGGGCTCGAGGCGTATCGCGCACTGATTCCGGCCGCCAAAGCCCGGCTCCGGCGGGGAGGCCGGGTGCTTCTCGAGATCGGCGCAACGCAGGCGGATGCCGTGGAAGACTTACTCGTGGCTGCCGAATTCGCCCTTGAATCGCGAGTTTGCGACCTGGCCGGCAAAAACCGGGTTCTTATGGCCCGTTTCGGCTGATTTTTGTGGAAATCGAACCCTCTAGACTCACAAAAAAGGCTTGGACAACGCCCGAAGGGACACTAGATTTAATACCGAAGAGCGAAATTCCCATGGCCCCGAGGGGCGAGGCTTCAGCGTTTGAAGCGCGGTGAATTTCGCATGAGGCGGCCAGATTTGCCGCTGCGTGCCACCCCCAAAAAAAGCCGTGCTGTCGTGGCTCTACGCCGCGCCAAACGTTGAGGGCGGACGTCTCAAGTGGGCTTTTCCTGGGTCTTAACCAATTGAATGAATATAAGCAGAATCACATGAAGGGACGTCAGCGCGGACGTAACGGCGGCGGTGGCGGCGGCGGCGGTAAGCCGCGTCCTCCTGGCCGTAATCCTAATTTCGATGGCGGCGGTAATAACCGGCCACGGGGCAATGCCCAGCAGTTGATGGAAAAGTACTTGGCGCTGGCGCGCGACGCCTCGTCCGCGGGCGACCGCGTGCTGGCAGAGAACTACTTCCAGCACGCTGATCACTATTACCGTGTGCTCAACGCCCGCTTTGAACAGCAGAACAACGGCCAGCGCCGGTTCGACGGCCAGGGCGGCCAGCATCAGAATTACGACAATCGTCAGGGCGGCTACGGATCCTACGACGATCAGCAACCGCACCACGGTCCGGGCGGCGGATATCCGCAGCACCAACAGCCGCAGCAGCCGCAACAGCAGCCGCAGCAGCATCACAATCCGGCGCCGGAACCCGAGCAACCGCAGGCTCACGACGCCGAAATCGCATTGCCGCCGGGAATTCTGGGTGATGCGCCGCTTGAAGGCGGCGCAGAACCTCAGGAAGCCGAAGGCCAGCCGGAAAGCGGCGATCAGCCGCGCGAGCGGGGGAGCCGTGATCGCGGCCGCCGCCGCCGTGGCCGAAGCGACCGCTCGTTCGCGGGCGCCGCGAGCGAATAGGAAAAGACCGCCGGGTGATTAACCCGGCGGCTTTTGCCTCCTAAGTATCCACAAACGATGGAATAGGTGCGGGTCCACCCCCTTGCGCGGGTGGCCCTGGGTCCCACATTACCTGTGTGCCGGGTTTAAGCCCGGCCCGGGAAGGATCGACCTATTATGGATATTGAGAAATTCACCGACCGCGCCAAAGGCTTTTTGCAGGCCGCGCAAACCATCGCGCTGCGTGAGAACCACCAGCAAATCACGCCCGAACACCTTTTAAAGGCGCTGCTCGACGATAAAGAGGGTTTGGCGTCGCAGCTCATCGCGGGGGCGGGCGGCGATGCCGCACGCGCGCAACGCGAAACGGAAGCTGAAGTGCGCAAGCTGCCGAAGGTGGAAGGGCGCACCGCGCAGATGTACATGGCGCAGGACCTGACCCGAATCCTCGATCAGGCCGAACAAGCCGCCGAAAAGGCCGGCGACTCCTTTGTCACCGCGGAATATCTGCTGCTGGCTCTTGCGCTGAGCAAAGTGCCGGCCGGACGAATCCTTAAAGATGCGAACGCAACGCCGGCGGGTCTCGTCAAAGCCATCGGCGAACTCCGCAAAGGTCGCAAAGCCGATAGCGCCAGCGCCGAAGATCAATACGAAGCCTTGAAAAAATACGCGCGCGACCTCACCGAAGCGGCGCGAAACGGCAAACTCGATCCCGTCATCGGCCGGGATGAAGAGATTCGGCGGACGGTGCAGGTCCTATCGCGGCGGACCAAGAACAATCCGGTCCTCATCGGCGAACCCGGCGTCGGAAAAACGGCTATTGTCGAAGGGTTGGCGCTGCGAATCGTCAACGGCGACGTGCCGGAAAGCCTGAAAGACAAAAAATTGCTGGCCCTCGACATGGGCTCGTTGATTGCCGGCGCGAAATTCCGCGGGGAATTCGAAGAGCGTCTGAAGGCCGTGCTCAACGAAGTGAGCGCGGCGGCGGGCCAGATTGTTCTGTTTATCGATGAAATGCATACGTTGGTCGGAGCCGGTAAAGCGGAAGGGGCGATGGATGCGTCAAATCTTCTGAAACCCGCCCTGGCGCGCGGCGAGCTTCACTGCGTGGGCGCCACGACGCTTAATGAGTACCGCAAGCATGTGGAAAAAGACGCCGCGCTTGCGCGTCGGTTCCAGCCGGTGTTCGTCAGTGAGCCGACGGTAGAGGACTCGATTTCGATTCTGCGCGGCATCAAGGAAAAATACGAGCTGCACCACGGTGTGCGAATCGCCGATAGCTCGCTCGTCGCCGCCGCGACTCTCTCGAATCGCTACATCACCGATCGTTTCCTGCCGGACAAAGCCATCGATCTGATGGACGAAGCGGCGAGCAGATTGCGTATGCAGGTCGATTCGAAGCCCGAGGAACTTGATGAACTCGACAGGCGAATCGTGCAGCTCAAGATCGAGCGCGAAGCGCTGAAAAAAGAGAAGGACGAGGCGTCACGCGACCGTTTGGTCAAGCTGGAGGACGAACTCCACGACCTCGAATCGGAAGCGGCGGACCTCACACAGCGTTGGCAGGCGGAAAAAGCCAAGCTCGCCAGTTCGACGAAAGTGAAGGAAGAACTGGAGCAGACGCGGCAGGAGCTTGAGCAGGCGCTGCGCCGGAGCGAATACGAACGCGCCGGGCGGCTTCAGCACGAAGTGATCCCACTGCTCGAATCGCAACTGAAGGCCGCCGAAACGCAAAGCGCAGGCGGTATGGTGACCGAGGAAGTGCTGCCGGAGCATATCGCGCAAGTCGTTTCACGCTGGACCGGAATCCCTGTGGATAAAATGCTGGAAGGCGAGCGCGAGAAGCTGCTCCACATGGAAGATCAGCTCGGAAAACGCGTTGTCGGACAGAAAGAAGCGATCGAAGCGGTTGCGAACGCGGTGCGCCGCGCGCGCGCCGGTCTGCAGGATCCGAATCGCCCGATGGGTTCGTTCCTGTTCTTGGGGCCGACCGGTGTCGGCAAAACCGAACTGACCAAAGCGCTGGCCTCGTTCCTGTTCGACGATGAGCACGCGATGGTGCGAATCGACATGTCCGAGTTCATGGAGAAGCATTCGGTGTCGCGTCTCATCGGCGCGCCGCCGGGGTACGTTGGTTATGATGAAGGTGGTGCGCTCACCGAAGCCGTGCGGCGCCGCCCGTATCAGGTCGTTCTGTTCGACGAAGTCGAAAAAGCTCATCCGGACGTGTTCAACGTGCTTCTCCAGGTGCTCGACGATGGGCGTCTGACGGACGGACAGGGGCGTACCGTCGATTTCCGCAACACACTCATCGTGCTCACGTCGAATCTCGGCGCCGATATCCTGGCGAATCAGGGGGAAGGCGAGGATTCGGGCGCGGTCCGCGAGCAGGTGATGGAGCGCGTGCGTGCGGCCTTCCGCCCGGAATTCCTCAATCGTCTCGATGAAATATTGCTGTTCCACCGGCTGTTCAAAGCGCAGATGGCGCGAATCGTGGACATCCAGATCGAGCGCCTCGCAAAGCGGCTCTCAGACCGCAATATCACGCTGGATCTTGATGAAAAGGCGCGAGCCTGGCTCGCCGATCACGGCTACGACCCGATTTACGGCGCGCGGCCGTTGAAGCGCGTGATCCAGCGGTATCTGGAAAACACGCTCGCGATGTCGGTGCTGGAAGGCAAGGTTGCCGACGGCACCACTGTGCGGATCTCGGCCGGCGAGGACGGGATCGTCATCGACGGCCGGAAGATCAAATCCGCGGGCTAGGAGTTATTCGGCGGACGCGATTTTATCGCCGTCCTTGCGGGCTGCGGCGTACTGCTGGATGGAGCTTGTCGCCGCGTATTTGCGGTCGGTCTGCGCGAGCGTCGTCTTGAACTGCGCCAACGTCTTTCCATCGAGTTTCTGAGCGCCCTGGAGCTTCACGGTGATTGGATTCACCTGAGCGTTATTGCGCAGAATTTCGAAGTGCAGGTGCGGGCCGGTGACGCGGCCCGTTGCGCCCACATAGCCGATGATCTGACCCTGACGCACGCGTTTGCCGGCCGCGACCCCTGCGCCGAAGCGCGACAGATGCGCGTAAGCGGTCGAGAAATCGCCGTTGTGGCGGACGCGGATGTAGTTGCCGTAGGCGCCGTTCGGGCCGGCTTTCTCGATAACGCCATCACCGGCGGCCATGACAGGCGTGCCTGTCGTGGCGCCGAAGTCGACGCCGCGGTGCATCAGCGAGTAGCCGAGAATCGGATGCTTGCGTTGGCCGAAGCTGGAGGTGAGGCGGGCGCCGTTGACGGGCGTACGCATCAGCGCCTTGCGGATACCTTCGCCTTTCTCGTTGTAGTATTCGACGCCGCCGTCCGGATATTCAAACGCATAGAGTTTGAGGGGCTGGCCGCCAACATTCATCGCCGCATAGGCGATGTCGTGATTGTTCACGGTGCGGCCGTCTTCGGTAACGGTGCGCTCATAGAGAACCGAGAATGTATCGCCCTTCTGGATGTCGCGCTGGAAGTCGACGTCATAGGAGAAGAGCTTCACCAGCGCGGCCATGACGTCCTGCGGGACGCCCTGATTCTGCGCGGCTTCAAACAGGCTTGATTCGATCGTGCCCTCGGCGCGCACGAATTCACGATGTGTCGGCGTGAGAATTTCGCGGGCGGCAAACGACCCGTCGTCCTTACGCGCGACGGACACAAGGTGTCCCGGCGTGACTTCGAGATCCATCTTGAGGAGTGGTGTTTCGCCGTCGACGACAATGGCGTTGTAGGCGAGTTCAAGTTCCTGTCCGGCGCGCAGCTTTTTCGGATTGAAGACCGAATACAGCGCATTTGCGATGTCGGAAGCGGTGGACGTATCGATTCCGGTACGCGTCAGCACTTCTTGCAGTGTATCGCCGGCGCGCACACGCACGGTTTCTGTATCAACACCGGTGCGCAGCACTTCAGGCAGGGAGTCGAGCCAAAGCTCGGGCTCCGGCGCGGGCGGGACAAAATCCTCGGCGATCGCGGCCAACGCTTCGCTGGTCCAGCGCGTTTCCAGGCCGAGAAAGGCCGGTCCGACAGGATTGAAGTAGGTGACTACAGCGCCGATGAGCGCGCCCATAAAGGCGTACGCGATCGCGCCGGGATGGTTAACCCCCATCTAAACCCCTGTTCTAACAAGACAACTGAAGTGGGGCCTGCCTTGGTCCGGCGTTAGCTCCCCCTCCGCCGCTAATATTCTTGCATGTGATATTATTGTCGCGGCTTTTGGACTGTGAATGACGCGACTCTGGGTGTCAACGTTGAATTCTTTTACAGATCAACGAAGTGGAAAGGTATTTGCAGGTGCTCCCTCACGGCGCGCGCCGCCCGCGGGGCTCGCTCTCCGGGGCGTTGTGGGCGCCAGCCCATATCTGTATCGGCGCAGAAGGCCGATTCTCCTGTTCCGGGCGCGAGCAGGCCTGGGTGCATTGCACACGCGCATGGATAAGGGCGCAAAAGGGGAGAGATCGGCCCGAAAGCGAAAAGGCCGGATTCGTGGGCGAACAAGGCTTTAGCGCCCCCTCTCGGGCCAGAGTCTCGCACTTGACGCCTGGTTCGCCGACCAGCCGGTCAGCCAAAAACACATAAAAACATGTTAAAAATCAATGCCTTGCAAAATTGTTGCAAAATGCGGTTGACGGGCGAATTGGTTCCCCCCTATAACCCGCCCCGTTCAACGCCTCCGGGCCGCGAGCAACCATCTGAAAAATAACAATTTTTCAGGCCGTCCAAGGCAAAACGGCGTCGTTTGGCGTCTTCTGCTGCGGACACCCCGGTGGGGAGACCTTAATTAAAGGTTAACCCGTTGGTCTGGTTCGAAAAAACGTCTTGGAAAAAAACTTTGAAAAAGTTCCTTGACGGGGGTTCGGTGAACCCTTAGAACCCGGCCTCCCAAGCCGAGGGGCTGAAACGAAAGTTTC
>JBFWVA010000016.1:0-73328 GCA_050246995.1 Rhodospirillaceae bacterium
TCGGGGAAATTCTGGTCTAGCGCCGCGTGCGCTGCGAGGGTGTGATGGCTCGTTTTACGAAATTCGGTATCGCTCTGTTCGCCGCGGTCCTTGCGGGCTCCGGCGTCGCCGTCGCGGCCGAGGACTATGTGAAAGTACCGATGCCGGACGGGTTCGGCGTTCAGGCCACCGAGCTCGAAGGGTCGGTGTTCGCCAACGCCCGGGGCCGCACGCTCTACACCTGGCCGTTCCAGCGCATGCGCAACGGCCTGACCGGTGACGCGAAAGGTAAGTCCAATTGCGGCAGCAAGGTCTTGACCGAGAGCGCCGGGCTCGCGAGCCCATGGCCGCCGGGTCTCCTGCTGCCCGACCTCGAAACGCGTCCCGCCTGCGTGGATATGTGGATCCCCGAGCTTGCGGCCGCCGATGCCAAGCCGGTCGGCGCTTGGACCCTGATCACCCGCGCCGACGGCAACAAGCAGTGGGCCTATAACGAGCAGGCCGTTTACACCTCGAACTTCGACAAGGAGCCTGGAGACGTCCTCGGTGACCGCTCCCGCGCCCGCGGAAACGACTCGCCGGCGGCGCGTATTCCGGTAGGTCCGCCGCCGAACGTTCCTCCTGGATTTTCGGTGCGTGTCGTCGCGACCGGCGTCCTCGTGACCACCATCGAGGGTTACTCGGTCTACGCTTCCGACCGTGACACTACGACTAATTCGACCTGCAGAGGCGCTTGCGAAGAGACGTGGCAGCCGATAATCGCGCCGGAACTGGCGCGCGAGCAGGGCGATTGGACCACACTGGAACGTGCCAATGGCGTGAAACAATGGGTGTTTAGAGGTAAGCCCGTCTATAGGCACGCCTTGGACTCATACAAGGGGAGTCTGGAGGGCGGCGATACGGCCGGCTGGCACAACGTCTATATGAAGAAAGGCCCGCCCCATCCGCCTGGCTTCACGGTTCAGGAAGCGAGCATCGGCCTTGTGCTCGCCGACAGTAGCGGGCACACGATTTACACATATAACTGCGGCGACGACAGCTTCGACCAGTTACGCTGCGATCACCCGGACACAACGCAGGCATACCGCATCGCAATGTGCGGCGGCAGCCAGGAGAAGTGTTCCAAGATTTGGCCCATGGTTGCCGCGGCCCGGAACGCAAAGAGCGGCAGCCGCTCTTGGACCGTCGTGGCCATAGATCCGAAAACCGGCAAGTACGCGGCGCCTGACCAGGCTGATGCGACGTATGTTTGGGCTTTCCGCGGCCGGCCCGTTTACACTTTCATCGACGACAAGAACCCGGGTGATACGGAAGGCGACTCATTCGGTGAATGGCGTGGCACCCGGAACGGCTTCACCGCCTTTTTCCTGCGGGATGATTTTCTCGACAACGCTAACTAAGCGGCGCCGCCGCGATGGAGCGAAAGATGACGAAATTCGGACTGAAGAAACTGATGGGCGGCGCCTGCGCTGTTGCGCTGACGTTCTCTGCGGCGAGTGCGGCTGATACTGCTGGGTCAGACGCTGTAAAGGTGGACATCGCGAAGACGCGTTCCATCGCCTACACGATCACTTATGTGAACTGGGCGCTGCAATACACCGAGGAAGGCAAGGAATGTCCGGACGGTTTCAACGACGGGCCGCGCGAGCACTTCAAGATATTGTTTCCTGAAGACGGCAAGAAGCGCGGCTATGTAGAGACCGCGACCGCCCGCGAAATCGCGGGCTGGTATCCGGACCAGTTCAAGGAGCCGTTTCCCTTCAAACTGGCTGGCGGGCCCGTTGCACCCGGCATGAATCTCGACGGTAAGATTGATGCCGACGACTTCACCGACGTCGATGGCGAAAAGGGGATCGACAACCAGTTCTATCGCGGTATCGGGTGTATCGAGAGCTATCGCGGCAAGGACGCCTTCAACAACTTTTGGGATATTCGCCAGCTTTTGGAAGGCACTCATAACCGGATGCTGTTCGAGATCACCGAACTCGACAGCCTGGAGAACGATCCGGAAGTCGTCGTGACGATGTACCGCGGCCTGCACCTCCTGCTACGCGATGCAGCGGGTACGACGATCGGCTTCAAGGGAATCCCTGGCGGTACGCAGAAACTCGATACCCGTTGGGGCAAGAAGTACGTCCAGCGCTACAAGGGCCGGATCGAGAACGGTGTCCTGATTACGGATCCCGGGACCTACGTGTTCCCCTGGCAAACCTTCAACTCGCCGACCGAACTCAAGGTCTATGCTATGCGAACCCGGCTGAAACTGACTCCGGAATTTGCGGAAGGTATGCTCGGCGGTTACTTGGACTTTAAGAGTTTCCACCGCAGAAAACTGCGCTCGGAGTCTCTGCATCACCAGAGCTATGGACGCAATCCTTCGGCACTTCTCTATCAAAATCTCGAACAGATCGCCGATGGTCCGGTAAACCCCGAAACCGGAAAACGCGACAGCGTTTCCTCCGCACTCGTAACCAGATGGGCGCAAGTCTATATCGTACGTCCGGAAGATAAGGTGCCGGTTGCGCAAGCGCCGGCCCCAGCGCGCACGGTCAGCGGACAACAACAATAGGTTACGCGGTCACGGTTAGAGGTAAAACTTCGAGAATTGGGGGCTGCTTCCGGGCTCCCGCATAATCAGTGCGGCTACCTCTTTTTTGGCATGCATGCCTCTAAAGCTTGGTCATTTTCGCGGTTGAGGGCTGTGTCCCTCTCCGCCCGCTGGCGTTGCTCTACATTCGAGCCCACCAGCCCCGCTTAAATACAGCTTCGCGTGAACAAAAGAGCGCCGGTGATAGTTGAATGGCGGGGGCCTGTAGGAGCCATTCGATGAAGCCCACGACCTCCTTAATCGCTGCGATAGTACTCATGCTAACGGCTCAATCTTCGCTGGGCGCGGAACCGAATCGGATGGGGCAACCCGGAAGTCCTCCGACCGCTGCGAAGGATCCGGACAACTACACCCTCGCCCAGCTTTGCGCTCACAAGGCTTTGTCCGCGGAGGATCAGGCGGACTGAGTGTCGAAGACGCGCAGCGTCTTATGTTTCCAGGCCAAACTCTTCAAAAGACCTTCGTCACTCTGGACCAAGATCAATATAACGCCGTCGTGGACGAGGTCGGGGCTGAGCCTTACAGTCGGAATGTTCGCGCATGGCGCACGAAATCCGGTGACTGGCTGGTATTGGACCAAGTGCCGGGAAAGGACGATTGGATAACCTACGCGGTGAGTGTCGATGCAAAGGGCGTTGTCCGCCAATTGGAGGTTCTCGAATGTTTGGAGAACTACGACGGCATCACTAACGCGGCATGGCGCACCTATTTCCGCGGTCGGCAGCGCAAGTTCGACATCAGACATATCCCCATCATTTCCGGATCAACCTTGTCGTCGGAAAACATGGCGGTAGGTGTTCGTCGCGTATTAGCGACCATCGCAATCGTATTGCGGCCCTCAGCGGAGTAGGGTTGGAGGCTGCGGAGGAGATTCTCCTACAGCGCGCCGTTGCCCTTGGGCGATGACGGTCGCGCGGCGTGACCTGAAACAACTTTCCAAAATCGCCCCTACAAAGGTCAAAATGGGCCGTTAGCGGGCCTTATTCCGCCTGCGATTGGCAAAATCTGCTACGCTGGAGCGAGTATACTTCCGGTGCCAGCCGGGATGAATGAGGCGGGTCGTTCAAGGAGTTGGATATGAAGCGTTCTTCAGTGGCCGCATCGGCGGCGCTTATTGCCGTGATGTGTGGCGCCTCGGCCAGTCCCACGGCCGCTGCCGGGGACGCGGTGGCTCCAATCCAGAACGGCACCATCGGATACGTGCTCACGGAACGGCATTGGGCCGTTCTTCAGAGTGAGGGCGGAAAGAAGGAATGTCCGAACGGTTTCAATCTGGGACCGCGCGAGCAGTTCAAACTTCTATTTCCGGAAGACGGAACGAAGCGGACCATCATGGAAACCCACATCGCGCGTGAAGGCGAGACGTGGCATCCGTCGACATCCAAAGAGCCTTATCCCTTTTATGAAGCCCAGGGCCCGATCGCACTCGGCATGGATCTCGACGGAAAGGTCGGCGCCGAGGATTTCACGAGCCCGGATGGCGAGAAGGGCGTGGACAATCAGCTTTACCGTGCCATCGGCTGCATCTCGAATTATCGCGGGCCGGAAGGCACCGCCTATCATTTCGAGAACAAGTTCATGCAGCAGTTCACCTATAACCGCATTCTCGTCGAAATTACCGGTGTGGACAGCATCGTTAACGATGACGACGTGACGGTGAACACCTATCGCGGCATGGATGACCTTCTCACGGACTCGACGGGAGAGCCTGTTTCGGGCGGATCACAGCGCGTGGACTTGCGCTGGGGGAAGGACTTCCGCCAGACCTTCCATGGCAAGATCAAAGACGGCGTACTGACGACGGACCCCGCCGATTTCATATTCCCCTGGACGGGACAGCCCGCGAATACAAACCCGTTGCTGCCCATCCGCGATGTGCGCTTCCGCTTGCGGCTCGCGGCCGATCGGGCGGAAGGACTGATGGGCGGTTACGTTGATCTCATGGGTTTTTACTATAACGTCAACACGAACTGGTCGACGCATCACCAAAGCTACGGCCAGGAATCCTCGCCGTCCTTGTACCGCGCACTGCGGAAAGTCGCCGACGCGTACCCGGACGCCCAGGGCGTGAATACGGCCGTTTCGGCGTCGGTGAGTGTGAAGTTCAAGCAGGTGTTCATTGTGCATCCCCCTGCGGCCGTCGCGCAGGACCACACCACGCCCGCCGGTGAAAAGCCGGTGGCCACAACGCAACAGCGCTAAATGTGGGGTTTGGGCTCCGGTGACGGATAGGGCGGGGGAGGCTAGTATGGCCTCCCATACAGACCTAACCGAAGGCTGCCCGAGCGTTGTTAAACCAAGCGGTCGCGTTTCATCAGGCCGGTAATCTTACCGAAGCCAAGCGCCTCTATGAGCAGGTTCTGCGGACGGACCCGCGCAATTTCCCGGCGCAGTATCAGCTGGCGCTCCTCTTGTATCAGCAGCAGACAGACGCCCTGCCTGCTGTCGAAGCGGCTCTGAAACTCAATCCTCAAAGCCGTGAAGCGCTACTGCTTCACTGCGTATTGTTGATGGGGCGTGGTGACCTCGCGCCGGCGTTGACGAGTATTTCCAAGATTACGGCGGCCAATCCTCGCGACCTCCAGGCCTGGCATAACCGCGGCGTGATTTTGACGCGGCTTGCGCGTTTTCAAGACGCCGTCGTGTCGTTCGAGCAAGCCCTCGCTGTTACGCCGAATGCGGAATCCTGGGATGGCCACGGCTCGGCCCTACACCTGCAAAAGCGTCTCGAAGAGGCGCTGCGCAGCTTCGATAACGCGCTCGCGCTCGCGCCGCGGTTTGCGGCTGCGCTCTGTCATCGCGGCAGTGTGCTCGCGGATTTGAAGCGTTACGGTGAGGCGGTCCAGGCGTTCGAGGCCGCGCTGACGCAGTCTCCGGATATGTTCGAAGCCTGGAGCAATCGCGGCTCCGCGCTTTATGAAATGGAGCGTATGACCGAGGCGCTCGAGAGCTACGATCGTGCGCTTGCGCTTCGCCCTCGGCACGCACCTGACTGGATAAATCGCGGCAAGGCGTTGGAAGTGCTTGAGCGGGTGGACGACGCCATCGCCAGCTACGACACCGCGCTTTCGATTGCACCGGACAATGCGGAAGCCTGGTACGCGCGCTCTTTGACGCTCCGTACGATGCACAGATTCGAAGAAGCGCTCACGAACGTTGATAAAGCATTGGCGATAGATCCAACTGCGCGGCGGGCTTTGGTGCAGCGCGCGTGGTTGCTTTGTGAACTCAATAGAGTCACCGAAGGTCTTGCGATCATGTGCAGGGCGGCCGATCAGGCGATCGCGTCCGGGCTTATCGCGGGGATGCCGACATCCCCGCACAAGCAGAGACACGACGCCGAGCAGCGCGACTATCTTGCGGCGCAAGGTATCGCCGTGGCCGAGGGTGGGTATCATTTCGCCGAAGGCGGCAAACTTTCGGGACCCGCAATCAACCAAGCCAATATAGAGACGGCGTCGGCGCAATGGGCCAGACGCGAGCCGCGGATTGCGGTGATCGACAACTTGTTGACGGATGAAGCTTTGGTGCGGTTGCGGCGCTTTTGTTGGGATTCGACCATCTGGCATAAATCTTATAAGGACGGCTATCTCGGCGCGATGCCGGAGCAGGGTTTTGCCTGCCCGTTGCTGGCTCAAATTGCCGAAGAGCTGCGCGATACGTTCCCGGCTATCATCGGCGATCACCGTCTTCGGATGATGTGGGGATTCAAGTACGACAGTCAGCTCAAGGGTATTGGTATCCATGCTGATCAGGCTGCCGTGAACGTGAATTTCTGGATCACGCCCGATGAAGCAAACCTAAATCCTGAAGGCGGTGGATTGGTCGTGTGGGATGCCGCCGCGCCCGACGATTGGGACCCAGCGAAGTACAACGGCGATGAACCAGGGATACGCGACTTCCTCGCAAAAGCCGGCGCGAAGCCGGTAAAGGTGCCCTACCGCTCCAATCGTGCGGTGATCTTCGATTCCGATTTATTCCATGAAACGGATACGATTGAGTTCAACGAGGGTTACCTCAATCGACGTATTAACCTCACCATGCTTTACGGTCGGCGCACCTATTACGGCCGCTAACAGTGCTCCCGGATTCCTCAGGGATGGTCCAAGCTCGGGGTCCGGCGGATGGCCCTATGGGGGACTCTCATACGCTTGAACACCGGCGACGGCTACAATTGACAAAGCGTCACGCCCATACACTTTGGCCTCGCTTCAAGTGACCCGGTAACCGTTGAGGTGACTTATATCACCGCTAAGGGCCGAGTAACTCAACGCGAGGCCGGTGTTCAGCCTGGAAAAGTCGTGACGGTTACGCAGAAACCGTCACGCGTCCTACTTCGGCAGCTTTCCCTCGATTTCCGAATACATGCGCGCCAGCGCGCGCGGCGCCTGTCCCGCGGCGGCGGTCGCATTGGAATATGGGCCCCAGTTGGCCTTCGCATTGGCCGGGCAATCCTTTTCCGTCGGGCATGGCGCGCCCGTGGGATGCAGGCGCTTACCCTCGGACACAACCAACTCCACAGCTTTCGTGAAGTCTTGCAGATCCGTCTTCAGTTCCGCCGCCGTGCCCGTTGTGAAGCCGTGCCCCGGGATGAACCACGTCACGTCCATGGCTTGGGCCTTTTTCAGGGTCGCGACCCATTCCGTCGGGAAGCCGGTCACCATTGGCGGAAATAAATTGCGATCATAGATTTCGCTTAGGAACATGACCTTGGTCGCCGGCAGATATACGACGATGTCGCCGCCCGTGTGCGCGCGTCCGAGGTTCAGGATTTGAATCTCGGTCCCACCGAGCTTGAGGGACCGCTTGTCGTCCACCAGTTCGGTCGGTAGCACCGTGCGCTTTTGGCCCTGCATCGTCTTCAACGACGCCGACGACGAGATGAATGTCGCGTCCGGGAAGGCCGCCCTCACCACCGGAAGACCGCCTACGTGATCGCCATGGTCTGAGGCGATGATCATGTACTTGAGCGGTTGCGGGGTGATTTTCTTGATTGCCTCGACCAGCGCCTTGCCGCGGGTTTCATTATCCTGGCCGTCCACCAGAACTACCCCTTCATTCGTCACGATGATTAGGCTGTTGGTCGTGAAAGTGAAGTCCGGCGTAATGAGCGTATCTTCATAGGCGTACACATTCGGGACGATCTGATGCCAGCGCGGGAAATCCGTCGGCTTCAGGTTATGGTGGGCGATGTCGGCCGATTTTGCGGCGTCGGCCGCCGAAGCGGAGACGGACGTCATCAGCGCGCAGGCGAGCGCGGCTACGGTCAGGCGGAAATTGTTCATCGGATACCCCTCAAAGCAGGTTCAGCTTGACCGCGAGACTAGTATTGTCTTTCTTCAAAAGGGAACAAAAAACACGAGCCGCCATGAACTTGCCGTCCCCGAATCTCCAGCCCACCTTGATCGGGTCGAAGGTAATCGTTCGTCCGATTGCTTCGGATGATTGGACAGCCATGTTCCGCGCCGCGTCCGACCCAAAAGTGTGGGAATTGCACCCCGCGAGCGATCGTTACACGGAGCCTGTTTTTCGCAGGTACTTTGATGACGCCATTGCGTCACGAAGCGCCTTCACCATTATTGACCGCGCAACCAATGTGGTGATTGGCTCCAGCCGCTATCACGGCTACGACCCTGTCTTGAGCGAAATCGAAATCGGTTGGACATTTGTCGCGCGTGCGTATTGGGGCGGTGACTATAACCGCGAGATCAAAAATCTCATGACCGCGCACGCTTTCAATTTTGTGAACACGGTCGTTTTCTGGGTCGGCGAAACGAATTGGCGCTCGCAACGCGCCATGGAGAAAATTGGGGGCGTCAGACGCGAAGGCCGGTTTACGCGTCCGCTGACAGGCCCTGATCAGTACAACGTTATCTATGAAATCCGGAAAGGGGCGCCGCGTTAGTCCAGGTAATGGATCGTGGCGGTCTTGCGGATCTCTTCGCCGTCGACGAAGCGCGCGATCGGATTGCGGGTCGGGGCCGTTGCCGACGTCGTTACGGTAATGGGGCGATGGGTTTCTTCCGAGATAGCTCTGCCGGCCAGACGCGCGAGCGTTTCGCTGGTAAAGCGCGCGAGCAGTTCCTTCGTTTCTGTATCGATCAGCAGCAGCATAGTCGGACCGCCTATCGCGGATGAATTGACCTTATATAGGCCTGCTATATGCGGGATTGTTGTAACGCGCGGTATAAGGTGATTCCCTTATCGCCTCACCGCGCGAGCAGGTTGCGATGCTCGAGGCGGCTCAGCCAGCGCACGAGCGGCCACAGAATAATCAAATAGATCAAGGCGGCTAGGACGATGGGCGACGGGTTGTAAACCAGCGCCTGGGCGTCGCGTGCGATCCGTAGCAGTTCCGGCACCGCCACTACGCTGGCGATCGTGGTGAGTTTCACAACTTCTATGCTGTTGCTGACCAAGTCGGGAAGGACGTTGCGCGTCGCCTGTGGAATAACGACGTGGATCAGCGTCTGCGCGCGGGTAAGTCCAGTCGAGCGCGCCGCTTCCGTTTGGCCCGTCGGCACGCTGAGGAGGCCGGCTCTGAAGATCTCGCCATAATAGGCGGAATTGTTCAGGAGGAAGCCCAGAGCGACGGCAATCAATTTTGGCAGATCAATGCCAAGAAAGGGAAATCCGAAGTAGATGAAAATCAGGAGCACGATGGGCGGCAATGCGCGAAACAGATCGACATAAGCCGCGACCAGAAATGTGATGAACCGGTTCCGCGCTTGTGTTGCAAGCAGGGCGACGACAAGACCGCCAAGCAATCCCATCGGAATGACGAGAGCCGACAAGCCAAGTGTGGTTAGCAGGCCTTGCAAAAGGAACGGCAAAACCTCTCGGAAAACGGCGATATTGAAGAAATTCTCCAGCAACGCGTCCATTTCACACCCGCCACTGCATGCGGCTCTCCATCCGGCGGGCCAAAATCATCGCCGGAATGAAAATCGCGAGATAGGCCGCGGCGGCCATCGTAAGCGGCGTGGGGTTGCCGGCGGTGCTGGTGGCCGACTGGGCATTATTCAAGACTTCGCTCAATGCGACCACCGATCCGAGCGCTACATTTTTGCTGACGGCGATAACGCGGTTGGTCAGCGGCGGCAGCGCCAACCGCAGCGCTTGCGGCAGGATCACCGTCGTCATCGTTTGCCACCAGGTAAGTCCGGTCGACCGTGCCGCTTCCGATTGCCCCCGCGGCAGGCTCAGGATCGCGCCCCAAAGGGATTCCTCGGCGTAGGCCGCCAACACTAAAGAGAGCGCGAGCCATGTCGCGGTAAAGGCCGACATGGAAATGCCGATCAGGGGAAAAGCGAAGTAAAAGACGATGATGATAATCAGCGGCGGTAAGGCGCGCATTATATCGGCGAAGCCCACGATGGGGATCGAAAGCCAAAGGTGTTGTCTGGCGCGTAGGATGGCCAGTCCGAGCCCAAGCGCGAGGCCCGTAACAGTCACCGCAAGGCCCACGCCAACGGTGATCCAAATGCCCGCCAAAATTTCCGGCCAGTAGCGCGCCGCAACCTCGGCATTGAAGAAGGTGTCGAGCAGACGCGCCGGACCGTCCATTACGCCCAGCTCGTGTAACGGGTCAGAAAGGCCCGTGTGCGTTCATGCTTCGGTGCGCCAAAAATCTCGTGAGGCGAACCCTGTTCGACAATGGCGCCGCCGTCCATGAAGATCACCCGGTCAGCGGCTTCGCGTGCAAAACCCATTTCGTGGGTGACCACGAGCATCGTCATGCCGCTGTCGCGCAGTTCGCGCATTACTTTCAGCACTTCCCCGACTGTTTCCGGATCGAGGGCGCTGGTCGGTTCATCGAACAGCATCAAATTTGGCTGAAGGACGATGGCCCGCGCGATGGCGACACGTTGTTGTTGTCCGCCTGACAGTTGTCCTGGATAAACCTGGGCCTTGTCGGCAAGGCCCACGCGTTTCAGCGCCGCCAGTCCCAGTGCTTCGGCCTCGACGGCGGATTTGCCCTGAACCTTCCGCAATGCGAGCGTCACATTTCCCAATGCGGTTAGGTGCGGGTAGAGATTGAACTGCTGAAACACCATTCCCATTTTCTGGCGCACGGCATTGACGTCCACGCTCGCGCCGGTGATCTCGGCGCCGTCCATGACAATCCGCCCGCCGCTGGGTTCTTCAAGCCGGTTGCAGCAGCGCAGCATGCTGCTTTTGCCCGAGCCGGACGGCCCAACCACGCACACCAGTTCGCCCGTGTGCACGGCGAGATCGACGCCGCGCAGTACTTCGAGCGAACCGTAGGCTTTGCGAAGGCCAACGAGCTCCAGGAGCGGCGATGAACTCATTCGGCCCGCATGGTCAGCATTTGAGGGTGACCGGCGCGGGATCGTAGCCCTCGAGCCCCGGCACGCCGTGGCCCGGCGCGATCGCGACCGCCGCGCTGTCCGCCGCCGGCGTGAAGCCGAACCACTTCTGCGCTGACTTCGCGATGAATCCGTCCTTCTTCATGCACTTCAACGCCATCGACGCCGCGTCGCGTCCGGCCTTGTCGTTGCCTCGGAAAGCCAGAGCCGTGACGAGTCCGGTCGTGATGGTGAAGGTGGTCTTCACCGCGGGATTTTGTTTCGCCACCCAGCCGTTGACGGTATTGGCCGCGAGGCTGGCATCGGCGCGGCCGGCTTGCACCGCCTGAACCGCGTCGGCGTTCGTACCGTAGACGTCGAACTTGAAGCCATACTTTGCCGCGTTCTCACGGCACCAGGCCTCATAGGCCGAGCCTTTGTTCACGGCGATTGTTTTCCCTTTCAGCTCATCCAACGCATTGAGGCCGGGCGCGGTCTTCTTCTCGATGAAGCTGAAGTCCTGATTGAGATAGCCCTCGGTGAACAGCATCGATTTGGCGCGTTCAGGCGTTGCGGTGACCACCGCCAGGACAAAGTCGTATTTACCCGCGTTCAGGCCGGGGACGAGCCCCGAGAACTCGGTGCCTTCGATCTCAAGCTTCTTGCCAAGCCGTCGCGCGAGTTCATTGCCGAGATCAATATTGAAGCCCTGAAGCTGTCCGCCCAGGGTACGCATGGCATGCGGCGCGAAAGTCGCGTCTACTCCGGTCTTTAAGTTTTGCGCGGCCGCCGCCGTGCTGATGAGGGCCGCGACGGCGATGCTTAAACATACTTTGACGTAGCTCATGACGGCCCTCTGGTTTGGCGCGCGAGATGGGTAGGTTAGATCAGTCCGGCTTTTTTCCCAACGGGGCTCCGGCGCCGGTCCGCTCGACGATCAGGCCGTAATGCTCGGGGCGCCGATGTTTAGCAAAATTGAACACGTGTTCACGGAAAGTTTCGCCGATGGCCAAATCTATGTTGGCGAAGATCAGTTCGTCGGCCTCCGTCTGCGCCAGCGCCGTGATTTCACCGGTGGGGGAGACGATGGCTGAGCCGCCGATCATGTGGAACCCGTCCTCCGAACCGCACTTTGCAGCCGCCGCGACCCACAGCGCGTTTCCGTAGGCGTTTCCCTGCATCGAAATGAGATGCGAGGACATGCGCAGATGGGGCGCCTCCGGCCAATGAATGTTCACGCTGGGTGTATTGTAACCAAGGACCACGATTTCGGCGCTCTGCAGCGCCATGACACGGTAGGTTTCCGCCCACCGGCGATCGTTGCAGATACACATGCCCATTCGTACGCCTTGCGTGGTCCAGACGTTGAAACCTTCATTCCCCACATCGAAAAATTTCTTCTCCAGATGCTGGAACGGAGCGGTCTCGATGTGATGGGAATGTCCGGGAAGGTGGATCTTCCGGTAGCGGCCGACGATCTTGGCGTTCTCGTCGGTCATGATCGCGGTGTTGAAGCGCCGGCCGTCCGGCGTCAGCTCCGCGTATCCAAGGTAGAAGCCAATCTTGAATTCCGCCGCGAGGTCGAATAGGGGCTTGGTTTCCGGCCCCGGCATGCTGCGTTCAAAGAAGCGTTCGACAGCTTCTTCTTCGCTCATCCAGTAGCGGGGAAAAAACGTCGTCAGCGCGAGTTCCGGAAAAACGACGAACTTCGCTCCGCGGGCATGAGCTTCCCGCAAAAGCGCGATCAGGCGCTTAACAACGGCGGCGCGGCTATCGGCAAGTGAGATAGGGCCGAGTTGCGCTACGGCGAGAGGAAAGGGACGTTTCAGACCGCTCATCTTTCATTCCTACTTCAACGATTGAACGCAGCGCCTCGCGCGCTTCCGCCATCGAGAGACCCGAAGGGCTGGAAAGCGCATCCGACGCCTGGCGTTTAAGAAATTGTCCCGAGCCGCGCTCGGCCATCAGCGTATTGTTTTCGACCACGACGCGTCCGCGGTTGATCACGGTCTCCGGCCAGCCCTTGAGCTTGCGGCCTTCGTAAGGTGTGTAGCCCGTATTGTCGTGCAGCATCGACGCGCTCACCGTCACCTCGCGGTTCGGGTTCCAGATCCCCAGGTCCGCGTCGGCGCCCGCCGTGATCGTCCCTTTGCGGCCTGTCAGGCCGTACATCGACGCGTGATTGGTGGAGGTCAGCGCGACGAACTCCTGCAGCGACAGTCGGCCAGCCATTACGCCTTCGGAGAACAGGAGCGGCATGCGCAGTTCAATTCCCGGCAGGCCGTTGGCCATCTCCTTGAACGTCGTCGCGTCGCCCTTCGGCAGCTTGCCGGTCTTGTCGAAACGGTAGGGTGCGTGATCGGACGAGAAGATTGGCAGCGTGCCGTCTTTCAGCCCGGCCCACACCGCTTCTTGTGAATCCTTGTCGCGCGGCGGCGGCGAGCAGCAATACATCGCTCCGTCCAAGCCGTTCCTGTCGAGGTCATCGGCCGTCAGGAAAAGATACTGCGGGCACGTCTCCGCATAAATTGCCGCGCCGCGCTGTTTGGCGGTCCGGATGGTGTCGATGGCTTCACGGGCCGACACGTGCACGATCAGCACCGGCACGCCGATCAGGCGTGAGAGTGCGATGGCGCGGTTGGTCGCTTCGCCTTCCGCGATGGGATCGTGCGCGACCGCATGGAACTTTGGGGCCTTGTGGCCGCGCGCCAGCAGGCGGTTCGCCAGCCAGCGGATCATGTCGTGGTTCTCGGCGTGGATCATCACCAGCGCTTGCTCGCTGGCCGCCAACGCCAGCACGTCCAGGAGCTGATAGTCGTCCAGCTTGAGCTTGTCGTAGGTCATATAGACCTTGAGCGACGTGATCCCGTCGCGGATCGCCGCCGGCAAATCGACGTTCAGCGCCGTCTCATCCGGGTTCGCGAGAATGAGGTGAAAGCCGTAGTCGATGACGGCTTTCTCGCGGGCACGCTTGGCGTAGTCCGCGACAACGTCAGCGATTTTCATTTCGCGATGCTGGGCCGCGAAGGGAATGATCGTGGTCGTGCCGCCAAAAGCAGCGGCGACAGTCGCCGAGTAAAAATCGTCGGCGCACATGATGCCCATACCCGAGAGCTGTTCCACGTGGCAGTGGCTGTCGATCCCGCCGGGCAGCACCCAACGGCCCGAGGCGCTGATGTCGCGCTGGCCGCGCGGCAACGCCTTGCCGACGGCGGCGATGATGCCGTCTTTCACGCCGATATCGGCCTCGACCACCTCGCTGGCCGTGGCGACCCAGCCATCGCGGACTACCAGATCGAACTCTTCCATACACGTCACTCATATGGGACATTTCGGGCTTCAGGCCCCGCCCGTGAGGGCCTTCGGAGTGTGCCCTAAAACGCGCCATGGCCTCCAGCATCATCGTCATAAATCCCAATTCAAGTCAGTCTGTTACGTCGGGACTCGATACAGCCCTTGAGCCCCTGCGTATGCCCGGGGGACCGGAGATCCGGTGCCTGACCCTCAAGGAAGGCCCGCCCGGCATCCAAAGTCAGGCGGACGTCGAATCGGTCACGCTGCCGCTGGCGGCCCTGGCGAAGTCTCTGGAGCCCGAGGCCGCGGCCTTTGTGATTGCGTGTTTCAGCGATCCGGGGCTGCATGTCGTGCGCGAAGCGGTTAGACGTCCCGTGCTGGGCATCGCGGAAAGTGGTGTGCTAACCGCGCTCACCATGGGGCAAAAATTCGGGGTGATCGCCATCCTGAAGACCTCGATCGCCCGCCACATGCGGTTGTGGGGCGCCATGGGCGTCACGGACCGTCTCGCCGGCGAATTCGCCATTGACATGGGTGTGACGGAGCTTTCCGACCGCAAAAAAACGCTTGCACGGATGACCGAAGTGGGCACGCGTCTGCGCGACGAGAAGGACGCCAATGTCATCGTGATGGGATGCGCGGGCATGGCGCCCCTGCGCGACGCGCTCCAGGACGCTTTGCAAATTCCCGTCGTCGAGCCGACGCAAGCCGCCACCGCAATGGCGCTCGGCCGCGTCCGGCTTGGCTGGTAGTCATGGACATCGACGTCGCGCACCTTTCGCCTGACCGGATGTACAAGCTACTGGTCAACACGGTGATGCCGCGGCCGATTGCGCTGGTTTCGACTCTTGATAGCGACGGCCGCGCCAATGCGGCGCCGTTCAGTTTCTTCAATGTGTTCAGTAACGCGCCGCCGCTGTTGGTGATCGGCGTTGAAGGTAACCGCCGCGGTGACGGTAAGCCCCACAAAGACACCGCGCGCAATATTATCGACAGCGGGGAGTTCGTGGTGAATCTCGTCAGCCGCGAGATTGCCGAGCGTATGGTTGTCTGCGCGATCGATTTTCCCGAAGAGGTAAGCGAGTTTGAGGAAGCCGGTTTTAGCCCGCGTGCGTCGCGGAAAATCGCCGCTCCAGGGATCGCGCAATCGCCGGCGGGTTTTGAATGCCGCCTGTTCGATGTGCGAAACCTCCCGCACAATCGCAGCCTGATCACCGGCGAGATCGTCCAAATGTACGTCCGCGACGATTTGATCGATGAGAAAATGCATGTGAACGTCGACGGCCTAGACCTCGTCGGGCGCATGCACGGCACCGGCTGGTATACGACCACCCGGGACCGCTTTCAGGTCGACCGGATGACGGTGGCCGAATGGAAGGCCCGAAAGGGTTGATTTAGCCTGGTTCTTTGTCGCCCGGCTGGGCGCGGGGACCTCAGCGAAATCCCAAGAACTTTGTCGGGATTAGGTGTATCCTGCGCCGCGGCGACTTGGCTTGTTTTTGTCCGTGGAGGATCTCGCGATGGGATTGGACAGACGGCGTGTGTTGCAGGGGATGCTGAACGGTGGCGCGGTCACCGTGGCGCTGCCCTTGCTCAATACTTTTCTAAATGGAAACGGAAACGCGCTCGCCGACGGCAAGCCGATGCCGGTGCGGTTCGGCACTTGGCATTGGGGTCTCGGCATGACGGCAAATATCTTCGTGCCGAAAAAGACCGGCGCGAACTATGACCTGCCGGAAGAAATCACGGCCTTCAAGCCGATCCAGCAGCATATGAATCTCATCACAAACGCCACCGCGTTTCGTGATGGCACTCCGGGGCAGTGCCACTACACCGGTTGGGTGATTCTGCGTACGGGCGGGCCGCCGCGCGGGCAGAACGACATGCCGGGCGAGACCATTGACGTCACTATCGCCAATCAGATTGGACGCACGACGCGCTTCAAGTCGCTGACGGCGACTGATACCGGCGAAACCGGGAGCACACTCAGCTTCGAGAACGCGAATACGCCGAACGTCCCTGAAATCTCGCCCATGAACTTTTACACACGCCTTTTCGGACCGGACTTTCAGGACCCGAATGCGCCCAGCTTTACGCCTAATCCGCGCACCATGGTGCGTAAAAGCGTGCTCTCGGGCGTGCTTGATGAAGTCAAAGCGCTCAATCAAAAGATCGGCGCCGAAGATAAGGCGCGCCTTGATCAGTACTTCACCGGTTTGCGTCATCTCGAGCGCCAGTTCGATCAGCAATTGACGAAGCCCGAACCGATCGCGGCCTGTGTGCGGCCGAAGGAAGTCGACAAAGAGCCGACGGCGGGCAAGGAGGTCGAGCTTCTGCATGCGCGTCATAAAGTCATGACCGACCTCATGGTCATGGCGGTGGCCTGCGACCAGACCCGCGTTTTCAACATGTGCTATACAACGCGTTCGGGCTGCGCGAGCAAGGCGGGTTACGACAAGCCGCATCACACCGCCACGCACGAAGAGCGGATCGACGACAAGCTCGGTTATCAGCCGATGGTGTCGTGGTTCACGCGCCGTTCGATGGAAGCTTGGGCGCAATTCGTCGAAGGCTTCACCAAGGTCAAGGAAGGCGACGGCACCGTGCTCGATAACGTTTTGATCTATGCCACCAGCGACCACGGCTACGCCCGCACCCATTCTCTCGATGGCATGGCGCTCATGACCGCGGGCGGCGCCGGCGGTAAGGTGAAAAATGGTCTCCACATCGACCTGAAAACGGACGCCGGCACGCGCGTGGCCTACACGGCTCTACGCGTGATGGGGATCGACGTTTCGTACTGGGGCGAAAAGAGCAACAACACCTCTAAGGAAGTCGGCGAGATGCTGGTCTAGCCGGCTATCTCTCTATAGAAGTGACGGGGCGGGCTCGGCAAAGATCGAGCCCGCCTTATTCTTATCTGCGAACGTCCCATGTTTTCGCTCCGCTCTCCTCTCCTCGTTCCTTTGGCCGGCTTGATCGTTGCGATGCTTTCGCTGCAAATAGGCGCAAGCATTGCGAAAACGTTGTTTCCGTCCATCGGGTCCGAAGGGGCGACGACGTTGCGTCTTGTCCTGTCGGCGGCTTTGCTCACGGCAGTGCTCCGGCCCTGGCGGGCGCGCATCACGAAATCAAACTGGCGGGCCGTTGCGGTCTATGGCGCGTCGCTTGCGGGCATGAACTTGGCCTTCTACACCGCGCTGCAGACGATCCCGCTTGGTATCGCTGTGGCTCTGGAGTTCTCGGGGCCAATGGCGGTTGCGATGATCTGGTCTCGCCGTCCTATCGACTTCCTCTGGGTCGCTCTGGCCGTGGCCGGTCTTCTCCTTCTGCTTCCCATCAGCGCAACCAGCCGCGCGCTCGACCCGGCGGGCGTGATGTATGCGCTCGTCGCCGGTGTCTGTTGGGCGATCTATATCGTTGCCGGACAGAAGGCGGGTAGTGACCATGGGCGGATGACCGCCGTTCTCGGCCTTATTATCGCGGCGGCTCTCATTGCGCCCGTTGGAATATCGAGTGCGGGCGCGGCTCTTTTTTCCTGGAGCGTCCTGCCGGCCGGGATCGCTGTCGCTATTCTCTCGGGCGCGCTCCCCTATACGCTCGAGATGTACGCGTTGCGCCGCTTGCCGACGCACACCTTCGGCACATTGATGAGTCTCGAGCCGGCGCTTGGGGCCGTGACCGGCTTTATCCTTATGCGGGAAACCCTCGCGCCGCTGCATATCGGTGCGATCATGATCATTGTGCTCGCCTCGGCCGGCGCGACATTCACGATCAAACACAAGGCCGAGCTCCATCTGCCCGACTGATCTCTTGAGAAATCCTCACATCGGGCGTTGAGAAAATACCCTTTGCCGTGGCTAGGGCGGAAAAGGGATCATGGACCCCTCGGGGACCAATATTTTCTATATTTTCCAATCAACTGTGAACTTTTGACGGGAGAGCAAACGTGCATAGAACGGGATTCGCCGCCCTCGCGCTGATGTCCTGCCTCGCGGCGCTGCCCGCGTGTGCCGCCGACACACTTCCCACCGCGCCGGACGCGGCCCGCTACAAGTTCGACGCCACCTGGCCGAAACTGCCGCTGCCCAACAAATGGGCCATGGGCGGTGTCGGCGGCATCTTCATCGATAGCCGTGATCACGTTTGGGTCCATGCCGCGACCCGCGATGTTCCGAATTATGCGCGCGGCGCCGAGCAGTCGCCGCCCGCCGGGGATTGCTGCGTGGCCGCGCCGCCGGTGATCGAATTCGACACCGAGGGCAACGTCGTCCAAGGATGGGGCGGCCCCGGAAACGGCTATCAATGGCCGTCCTATGCGCATGGTCTTTACGTCGATCACAAAGGTAACGTTTGGATCGGCGGCAGTCAGACGCGCGAAGGTCAGGATAAATCCCCTGCGGACGGTCAGGTCCTGAAGTTCACCCATGACGGCAAGTTCCTGATGCAGATCGGCTCTGCCGGTCCGTCGAAAGGAAGCCTCGATACGACGCAGCTTTCCGGACCTTCCAACGTGGTCGTCGATCCGGAGGCGAACGAAGTCTACATCTCCGATGGTTACGGCAATCACCGCGTCATCGTGTTCGACGCTGACACCGGCAAGTTCAAGCGCCAGTGGGGGGCGTACGGAAAGCCGCCGACGGATAACGATATCGGCCGTTATGATCCGGCAGCGCCGCCGGCGCAGCAGTTCCGCATTGTCCACTGTGTCCGTATCGCGAAGGACGGCCTTGTTTACGTCTGCGACCGCCTCAACAACCGCGTGCAGGTGTTCAAGAAGGACGGCACCTTCGTCAAAGAATACATTTACCGGAAAGAGACGCGCGGCTCGGGCGCCGTCGGGACCATTGAGTTCTGGCCGGATGCGAAACAAAGCCTCATGGTCATGAACGATCCCGGTAATTTCCGGATCCATTTCGTTCGCCGCGACGACGGCCAGGTGTTAAGTTCCTTCGGCCATTACGGGACCTACGGCGGCGAACTCGACCGCAACCACGAGGCCGTGGTGGACTCAAAGGGGAATATCTACGTTTCGGAAGACCGCCGCGTTCAAAAGTTCAAATACGCGCCGAACTGAAACGTCACGCACAACAGGAGAGCATCATGAAACGCACTGCAGCTTTTTCAGCGGCGATGATTCTGGCGGCCGGTGTCGCTTTCGCGCAGCAAGGCCAAAAGCCCGACCCGCGCTCCATGGGCGGCGGGGATTGCGCCAAAAGCGCCTATAACTGCAAGGATGCCGCGAATCCGCTCCCGAAGGTCGATACGGTATGGCTGGAAGAGATGACCTGGATGGACGTTCGCGACGCGATGAACGCGGGCAAAAAAACCGTCATCATTCCCACCGGCGGCATCGAGCCGAATGGTCCGTGGCTTGCGCTCGGTAAACATAACTACGTGATGCGCGCCAACTGCGACGCTATCGCCCGCAAACTCGGCAATGCGCTCTGTGCGCCGATCGTACCGTTCGTGCCGGAAGGCAATCTCGACACTAAATCCGGCCACATGGGCACGCCCGGCACCATCAGCATGCGCCCGGCCAGCTACGAAGCGATGCTCACGGATATCGTCGACAGCTTCCGCGTCGGCGGTTTCGAGAACATCGTCATGATCGGCGATAGCGGCGGCAATCAGAACGGTATGAAGGCCGTCGCGGCAAAGTCGAATGGTGACGGCAAGAGCAAGGCTTTCGTCGTGCATATTCAGGAATATTACGACTATGAAAGCGTCGAGGAGTTTCTGCGCCAAAAAGGCGTGATGAAGCCCAAGGGTTCTCCGACCGACGAACTGCACGACGATCCGTCCATCACGATGAACATGATGGTCACCGATCCTGAATCGGTGCGTTGGGCGGCGCGTACGAAGGCCGGCAAGGCGACGATCGACGGCGTCTCGATCGCCGACAAGGATAAGGCTGTTCAGATCGGTAAGGAGATCGTCGAGTTCCGCGCGAACGCGACCGCCGAATTGATCAAGAAAGCCATCGCGGCCAAAGGCAAATAAGTTTCTGTTTTAGAGAAGTCGGGGGGACCGATGTTGGATTATATCGTTATCGCACTCTACATGCTGGGCATGATCGGGATCGGCGTGTGGTCGACCAAGCGATCTAAGAACGATGAGGATTTTCTCGTCGCCGGCCGCCGGCTCGGTCCTTTGCTTTATTCCGGCACCATGGCGGCGGTTGTCCTCGGCGGCGCCTCCACGGTGGGCGCCGTTGGTCTTGGGTACCAGTACGGTATTTCCGGCATGTGGCTGGTGTTCTCCATCGGTTGCGGACTTTTGCTTTTGAGTCTCGCGTTCGCCGCCTGGATCAATCGTCTTGAAGTTTACACGGTGGCGCAGATGTTCGAGCTGCGCTACGGCCCCGGCGCGTCCCTGCTCACCGGCATCGTGATGGCGGCTTATACCTTCATGCTCTCGGTCACCTCCACTGTGGCGTACGGCACGATTTTCGGCGTGTTGTTTGAATTGGACCGCGTGCCCGCGATACTTCTCGGCGGCGGCGTCGTGATTCTATATTCGGTGCTCGGTGGCATGTGGTCCATTACGCTGACGGACTTTGTGCAGTTCATCGTTAAGACTGTCGGGATATTCTTCATCATGCTCCCGATTCTTTTGGTGAAAGCCGGTGGTTGGGAAGGCATGCACACCGCCCTGCCTGAAACCGCGTTTTCCATCACGCATATCGGCACCCAGACCATCATCACCTACTTCGTCGTTTACTTCCTGGGACTCGTCATCGGCCAGGATATCTGGCAGCGCGTCTTCACGGCGAAGAGTGAAGGCGTCGCCAAATGGGCCGGATTTGCCTCGGGCGTCTATTGCATCCTGTATGCATTCGCCGGCGCGCTTATCGGCATGTGCGCCAAAGTACTGCTGCCGAACATCGAAGTGCGCGACACCGTTTATCCGACCATCGTCGAATATGCTTTGCCGGTGGGTATCGCGGGTCTCGTCATGGCGGCTGCGCTCTCGGCCATCATGTCGACTTCGAGCGGCGCGCTCATCGCGACCGCCACGGTGGTGAAAGAGGATATCGTCGAGAAACTTGCTCCGTCGAAGGGCGGTAGCGCCGCCACGCCGCATGGCGAACGCGATGAAATTCGCAACAGCCGTATCTACATCCTCATCTTCGGGATTCTCATGATCGGGGCCGCCTGTGTGGTGCGCGGTGTCGTCGAGGCGCTGACCATTGCTTATGACATTCTGGTCGGCGGCCTCATGGTGGCGATCATCGGCGGCTTCATTTGGCCGCGCGGCACCATCAAGGGTGCGCTTGCCAGTATCATTGCGGGCACGGCGCTGACCCTCGGGACGATGTTTGTGATGAAGGATGTCTTTGCCAACGAGCCGATTTTCTATGGGATCGTGGGTAGCCTCGTCGTCTACGTCGTCGTCAGTCTGATGACCGCTCCGACGCCGGCGGCGATACGCGACGAGTGGAACCGCCGCAAAGCCACCAAGCGTGAGGAAGTTGCACCGGCGGCCTAACGGGTCCTCTAAAGCAAAACGGGCTCCCGTGGATGCACGGGAGCCCGTTTTCTTTTTGTGGAAAGGTCTACGGTTCGATCAGATGCCATTTCCCGTCTTCGCCGTCGCCAAGGCGTAGTTCGGGACCGTCGTGGAAGCGCATATAAACCGGCCTGTTCTTGTAGGACCACTGCAACGTGCCGTCCTCGCGCTTCATGATCGTCCAATGGCCCATTGGCTTGTCTTCTTCATGCGCCCAGAGTGGCGGCCACACGCCCTGACAGCCGCGCCCGCAATTCGACTTCCCGGGCTGATCGTCATCATAAACGTATAAGGGCATGAGGCTCGGAAAACGCCGATAGACCCACTTTCCAGGTTCGCCTTCGCTCAGCGCCACGGCGCCGGGATGCTCTTCGCTTCCTTTCGGCGGTTCAGATGCTGCGAATGCGGTGGTGGCGACAGATAAGAAGACCATGCAACTGGTCGACAACCCGAGTGCCAACGTTCTCATTTTGAGCCTCCCATGATCGTATGCCAGCGCCGGAACCGGCGGCACAAGAGGGTGAAAATATAGCGCGCCGCGCGTCTCCGCACCACATCAACGCTGCGCGAGGGGGCCGCGTATGCGTTACAAATCCGTGGGTTAGCGGCAGGCAGGCCCTTCCCAAGGGTTCATTTCACTCCAATAATGGCCTTGCGAGGACTGCCGGGAGGAATGCCCGGCAAGGGGAGGGGATAATCGAATGGTCGGACGACGCGCATCAGCCGTCGTAAAGGCGGCTGCGTGCCACGCGGCCGGGATCGCGTTTTTTTTCATTCAAACGGCCGCGTCCGCCGCAACAGCCGGCGCGGAACCCGTTACCGTGACCATTAGTGGCCGCGCAAACCAGTTTTTCTTCGTGCGCGACGACACCGATGATCCCCGAGGTCCCGCCGAAGACACGAACGCCACCGGGATGTTCAACTACTCCCGCCTGACCATTGATGGTCGGATCCCCCTGGGGGACGACTTGGCGATACGCGGCAGTGCGCGCTTCATCGCCAATTCGCGCCAGCCCGATAACACTGACGAAGTTTATATCGAACTCTTTGGAAATTTCGGACGCCTCCAGCTGGGGGATCGCCGCGCCGCCAACGCGGGCATGGTCGAGTCCGTCGCGCCTCAGGCGTTTTTGCATATGGACGACGAAATCATTTCGTCCGCGGTCCGTCCGCGCGTCGAAGTGCAGATGCGCGATGGCCTGACGTTCAAGCGCTTTACCCGCAATGCCACGGGCGTGGTTTATCAGTCGCCGCGCTGGAATACCTTGGATATTGCGATTGGTTACTATCCGAACGGCGATACGCCCATTAGTTCCGCCCAACGCACGCGCACCAAGAACGGCAGCGAATCGACGATCAGAAGTGTCGGCGTGCTCGGCAACGGAGTCCGCTATCGCGCGCTGGCCGGCTACTATCGGGCGGACGCGGTGCAGTTCCCCGAGAAAGTCTCGGCGTGGAATGCATTGGCCGATCTCTTCATCGGTCCCTTCGAGGTCAGTGGAACTTATATGAACGTCGCGCCGATCTTTGGGCTGCGTGAAAGAAATTGGGCCGGCGGCGTGATGTATGTAACAGGCCCGTGGATGCTGTCGGGAGATTTTCGCCAAGCTGTTCGCAAGCGCGAAACCAACGGCGCGACCTTTGATAAAGTTGAACGCCTGACCTTCCAAACAAGCTACAAGCTGGCACCCGGCATTAATCTCGGTGGCGCGCTTTTTCAATCGTTCCAGCGCGATCCAGGGCGCCTTGTTTGGCGGAGCCGGGGCGCCGTCCTCGGGATCACGGTCGGTTTCTAGCTTCTGCCCGAGATGCCGTACGGTTATCCTTCCCACTTCGCCGCTGCCATTGGGAGGACAACATGAAGAATTTGAGGCTGATCGCGGGAATGCTCGCCTGCACGTTCGTCGCGCCAACGCTTACGTGGGGCGCCGACGCTGTCAAAACGGCCAATATCGCCGAGCGTGGCTTGAAGCCGACGGATTTCCCTCGCTGGCACCAAGTCGTGCCGAACGTCTATGCCTATGAAGACAAGTTGACGTCCGCCGGCCAGACGCTCACGACCAATAGCCTCATCATTGTCACAACCGACGGCGTCGTCATCGCCGACGGCCAGGACAATATCGAGCAAGGCAAGGCGATGGTCGCGAACATCAAAAAGATCACGCCGCAGCCCGTGAAATACATGATCATCGCCTCGGACCATGTGGATCATGTCGGCGCGAACCCGGCGCTCAAGGAAGCTTGGCCGAATATGGTGTTCATCTCCACGCCGGCCTCCAAGAAAACGATGGAAGCGCAAAAGCGCGAAATTCTGGCCAGCGAACTCGTGACCGATAGGCGCGATCTCAAGGTCGGCGGCACCGATATCCAGATCCTCAACTTGGGCCGCGGTCATACCGGCGGCGATCTCGTGGTCTACCTGCCCCAAAGCAAGGTCATGTTCATGTCCGAGCTTTATGATCGCTACGTTTTCCCGCCGATGGTCAGCGCTTATCCCAGCGAGTGGGCGGCAACGATCAGGAAGGCGCAGGCGATGGATGTGACGTGGTACATCCCCGGCCACGGCTTCACGGACAGTGATGCTGCGACTCTCAAGGCTGACCTTGGCGAGTACCTGAAGGCAACGGACCTCGTCCTCTCCGAAGCCAAGCGCCTTCGCGCCGCCGGCCTTACGTGCGAAACCGAGAAGAATTGTCCGGCGCACGAAAAGGCCAACTGGGGCTCTTACACCACATGGACTCTCTACCCGCAGCAAGCGCCCCGCGCGCTTGCCCGTGTGTATATGGAAATGGACGGCAAGTTGCCGAAGTAGAGGTTAGCGATGCGGCGGACTATTGACCTGCCTTGTGGAGGTCTATGGTCCGCTGCGCCTGCTTCAGATGCGGCAGATCCAGCATCACGCCGTTGAGTGACGCCACGCCGGACTCCGGACTCTCGAAAGCCTCGATCACCTGTTGTGCGTGGGCGACTTCTTCCGCCGAAGGTTTGAAGCCCTCGTGGATGACGGCCACTTGCGCCGGATGAATGGCGAGTTTGCCGTTCCAACCCTGCCGGCGAATGTCTCTGCAGGCCGCCAGCAGCTTTTTCTCATCCTTGAAGTCCGTGTGTGGGGTATCGATTGCCTGCACGCCCGCCGCCTTCGCCGCCAGCAAGGTCAGCGATTGCGCCAATTTGTAGGTGAAATCGAACGCGCCAGTATCGTCGGTATTGCCCGCAGCGCCGAGGTCCGCGGCAAGATCCCACGGCCCCCACGATAGGCCGGTAAGACGCGGTGAAACGCCTTTCGCGTATTCGGATGCCGACAAGACTCCGGCCGCGGTCTCGCCCGAAATTGCAACAATCACCGTCTTTGGCTTAAGGCCGGCACGGCGTTCATGTTCCTCAATCTGCTGCGCGAGCGATTGAACGGCGGCCGGTCCTGTGGCTTTCGGAAGTACAATGCCGTCCGGCGCTCCGGACATGATCGCCGCCAAGTCATGCATCGGGGCATCTGACTCAAGCGGATTGATGCGCACGAACAGCTTACTTTTCCGTCCGGCCTGCGCGCGCGCTTTAAGGAATTCCGCAGTGAGGGCGCGCCCTGCGCTTTTCCGCGCGGCGGATACGGAATCCTCAAGATCCAGGATGAGGGCGTCGGCGGCAATCTCGTCGGCTTTGGCGAGCTTCTTTTCGCTATCGCCGGGAATGAACAGCATCGAGCGCAGAAGCATGGGAGCCGCCGTTTATTTCGGCTTGCGAAGCATGAGGGCGGAGCGCTTGCACGATCCTACCAGTTCCTCGCGCTGATTGTAGGCGCGGTGAGCGAAGACGACGATGCCGTTGTCCGGCCGCGACTTGCTTTCCCGGATTTCCAGGACTTCGCTTTCGATGCGGATCGTGTCGCCGTGGAAAAGGGGCTTGGGAAAGCGCACTTCGTCCCAACCAAGATTCGCGACAGCGGTGCCGAGAGTCGTGTCGCCGACGGAAATCCCCACCATGAACGAGAGCGTCAAGCAGCTATTGACCAGGCGTTGACCGTACTCGCTTTTTTTCATCGCTTCTTCGTCGAGATGAAGCGCGGCCGGATTATGCGTCAGGGCCGTAAGGAATACGTTATCCGCCTCGGTGATGGTGCGGCGGATGGCATGCTGGAATTTCATGCCGACGGCAAATTCCTCGAAGTAAAGCCCGGCCATCTCAGCCCTCAATCAGTTGCGCTCGGTCGAACCAGAGCTATACCGCTTTGCCGCAAGGATCAATCTGCAATGGCCGACCTAAAAGGTACGGGAAATCTTCACCACAAATCGCGAATCGCAATGGGTTCCGCAAATGGCCTCGCTGTCGGTGTCGTAGTAGCGCGCGTCGAGATTGAACCAGTCGTAGACTTTGAAGGTCGCTCCGGCGTTCCAATCGCTGTAATTCATACGGTCTTCCATGGCTGAGTAGCCAACGCCGCCACTAATCGTCATCGTCTCCGCCAACGGAACCGCGATGTCGGCGCTGTAATACAGTGTCTGGTCATTGAGCAGGGGGCCGTAGTCGTCGGTCGTGTAAGCAGCGCCCAAGGTTACGGACGCCGCTCCGAAGTCGTACCCCGCATCAATGTGGACGTCCCAGAAGCTCTGTCCGTCCTCAATGGTCTCCGGATACCAATAGTAGGTGGTGCCGATTTCATAGCTGAATGCGTCGATCCGCCCGCGATAGCCGGCGAAGAAATCCAGTTCCACGCTCGCATCGTTCCCGAATTCGACGCTCGATCCCCAAATTCCGGCGTAGACGCCGGTACCACTGTCCCAGTCCAAGCCGCCCTGAATCGCCGGGTTTTGATTGCTGAGTGAAATCCCACGAACGATGTAATCGCTGACAATCGCGATGTTGCCGGTGAATGTTCCCGGAAGCGGGCTCGTGTCTTGTGCGTGCGCGTGCGTTGGCGAAAGTAGCGCGAGGCCGGTTGCAAGCAGGCCTGCGCGTAAAGTATTGGCGTACATATAGAAGGTATTCCCCCAGATCCCGGGCGTACCTTACTCGACTGCGTCTTCAAGACAAGTCCATGTGCGGACCTTGCCGCGAAATTCCGCCTCAAAAACTTTGGTTCACGGCAGATTCGGTCGCCTAAGAAATGAATTCACGCTCCATTTGAAAAAATAGACCCTAGTTCCTCTTTTAGACTTCGCCGACACTTCACGTGGAGATGTCTGTGGGGGAGGCTGGATGACGTCAGATGGAGAAACCGGGCCCGAGGCGCGGAAATTCAGCCCGCTCTATTCGTGGGTTGTTATTGGCGTTCTCATCCTTCTCTACACATCCAGTTTCATCGACCGGCAAATCGTTGGTTTGATGGTCAAGCCGATCCGTGAGGATCTGCAGATTTCAGATACCGCATTCAGCCTGCTGTCCGGCTTTTCGTTCGCGCTGCTCTACAGTATCGCCGGCGTGCCCGTCGGTTATGCGGTTGACCGGTGGAGTAGAAGCAAGCTCATTGCGATAGGCGTTTTCTTTTGGTCGGTGATGACCTTCGCCTGTGGTCTTGTGAATACCTATTGGCGGCTTTTCGCCGCACGCATCGGCGTCGGTATCGGCGAGGCTGTGCTGTCGCCGGCCAGCTACTCCCTTGTCAGCGATCTGTTCCCTCCCAACCGCCTGGCCCGCGCACTTTCCGTTTACACGCTCGGCGTTCCGCTCGGCTCGGGTCTCGCGCTGTTGATCGGTGGGCCGCTCGTGGAGGCCATCAGCAACATGGGAGAGGTCGAGGTGCCATTCATTGGTGATGTACGGCCATGGCAGGCCGTCTTTCTTGCCGTCGGCGCTCCCGGCTTCTTGCTGACGATCTTGAGCCTCTTGGTCGTGCGCGAACCGCCGCGCCACACGGTCCCCGGGGAAGACACGCCAGGTTTCGCTGTGGTCATGCGTTACATCTTTGCCAACGCGAAATTGTACGCGCCAATCTTCTTTGGCCTGACGCTGGTTGCGCTCATATGGTACGGCGCGGCCGCTTGGTATCCGGCTTATCTCCAGCGCGTCCACGGCTTCTCGGTTTCCGAAGCGGGGCTGTTTCTCGGTTTCTCGGCGCTCGTCTTTGGAATCATAGGCACGGCGTCGGGCGGGCTGATCGCGGACTGGTTTCTTGCGCGCGGCCATGCCGACGGCCACTGCCGGGTGGGCATGATTTTTAGTGTTGGCGTGCTGATCTGCAGCGGTCTTGGTCCGATTATACCGATCAAGTGGCTTTCTCTGACGTTGATCTCTTTGAATTCGCTGTTCGCCTTCACATGGATCGGCGTGAATGCGGCGGTTTTGCAAATCGTCACGCCGAACCGCATGCGCGGCCAAGTCTCCGCGATCTACTTGTTTGTCGCCAACGCTATCGCCCTCGGGCTCGGGGCGACAACGGTCGCGATCGCGACAGACTATATTTTTAAGGACGACAACATGGTGGGGGCGTCAATTTCCCTGGTGTCTTTCGTGACGGTTATTTTGACGGTCGTGGTCATGCAGCCGGGCCGCAAACACGTTGCCGAGGTCGTGCGTCAACACATGTTTGTGACCAGTCCTCCGGGCGCTTTGCCGCAGGGCGCGCGGTCGTGATATGGCTGTTACATTGGCATTTATCCTTGGGAGGAGCCTTGATGCGTATTCTTAAAGTTGCTGCCCTTGCGCTGGCATTGTCGCCCGCGATTTCCATGAGCCACGCGGCCTACGCCGCTGCGGCCAACCAGTCGATCGAATTCGAAAAGATGACATGGCCGGAAGTCAAAGCGGCGCTTGCGGCCGGCAAGACGACGGCCCTGTTCTACACGGGCGGCGTCGAGCAGCGCGGCCCGCAGAACGGTAACGGCGGCCATAACCTGATGGCGCAGGCGACCGTGAAAATGATCGCGGAACGCTTGGGCAACGCCATCGCGATGCCGGTCCTGCCGTTCACCCCGAACAACGCCAGTGCCGAACTGCCGGGCACCATCGGCCTGACGCCGGAGCTCCTGGGCGCGGTCCTGGAACGCATCTCGGAACAGGCGATTCAGAGCGGCTTTAAGAACGTGGTCATCATGGGTGACCACGGCGGCGGTCAGCCGAAGGTGTATCAGGACGTCGCGGCCAAGCTCGAAGCGAAGTATGCGCCGCAAGGCATCCACGTGTTCTATTGCGACGACGTCTACATCAAGGCCGGCGCCGATTTTGATAAGATCCTGGCCGAACGCGGTTATCCGCCCACTTCGCATGGCGGTATCACCGACACTTCGCTCATGATGTATCTCGACAAGAACAACGAGTATGTCCGCCGCGAACTCGTCCCGGTCACCAATGGTGATCCGGTGCCGAAGGAAGGCGAAAAGCCGGTGCGGAAGCTGAATAACGGCATCACCGGCGATCCGCGCCGCTCCACGGCCGAACTCGGTAAGGAGGAACTGGAGCATAAGGTCGGTTTTGCTGTGCGGCAGATTCAGAGCTTTATTCCGCCGAAGAAATAATACCGGAACTTCGACAGCAAAGGGCGGGAACGCATGTTCCCGCCCTTTTTATTTGAACGGTGCTAGAGCAGCGATTTTTATAGGCGCGCTGCTTTATGCAGTAGAAAGACTAAATCGAATGCAAAAATGTCACTTCAACCAAAATCATGCATGAAACGCACTGATTCGATTAAGTTTGCATGAACTTTTCCTATTGAAACCGCTACCAATTAAGGCCGATGATCTATCGCTGCACCGCACCCATAGGGGTGCCGGCAGTGCCGTGTAAGTGTTGCTAACTCGCCTTCTTGCTATCCGACGCCGGCGTCAAATGGGGGATGCCGTTATTGGGGGACGTCGATGTTGCGCGTAATCACGATCTTATCTTCGCCAAGAATAATTCTGAATGACGCGTATTCGCGTGGGATCGACGCGACCCCGTTGCCGTCCGCGCGCTCGTTTTGCATTGCATCAACTTTCGTCTGCGCATGAGTGATCTAGAATTGAGACCGCCCTACGTCTTTTAAGCCAGGCTACCGGATTGCTTCGTTAGGGACTGAGGATGAACCGCTCTTCGGCTTGTTTAGCGCTGCTGCTGTCGACGTCGCTCTTCGCCTGTTCGAAACAGGAAGAGACGCCGAAGCTGTATGCCGTCGAAGAGGTGCCCCTCAGTCAGGTTTCGGCTGATCTCGCCAGCGGGGCGACGACATCCGTCGCAGCCACCGAGGCGTATATCGCCCGTATGAAGGAATACGATGGCGGCTTGAACGCGGTCATTCTTATCGCGCCGGATGCCCTCCAGCAGGCCGCGGCTTCCGATCAACGGCGCAAAGCCGGTAATGCTATCGGACCGCTCGACGGGGTTCCTGTTCTCTTCAAGGACAACCTCGACGCGACGGGTATGCCGACGACGGCAGGATCCTTTGCCCTGGAGGCCAATCTGCCCGCACAGGATTCCGAGGTTGTGAAACGTTTGCGCGGCGCGGGCGTGGTGATCCTCGGCAAGGTAAACACCTCTCAGTTCGCGGGCTTCCGTAATACCAAGGCGTTCAATGGTTCTACGGTGGGCCAGGGGCCGCACAATCCCTACGACCTGACGCGCACCGCCGGTGGCTCAAGCAATGGTTCGGGTATCGCCGCCTCGGTGAGCTTCGCGGCCGGCACGATTGGAACTGAAACCAGCGGCTCGATCACAAGCCCCTCATCGCTGAATGGCGTCGTCGGCCTTAAGCCGACGATCGCGCTTGTCTCGCGGCGCGGGATTGTCCCTATCAGCTTGACGCAGGACACCGCCGGTCCAATGACCCGCACGGTCCGCGACGCTGCGATGCTCCTAACGGTGATCGCCGGCAGCGACCCCGCCGACCGTTGGTCGGTCGATGCCGATGCGCACAAGGCCGACTACGTCAGCGCGCTCGATGCCGGCGCTCTTAGCGGTAAGCGCTTGGGCGTCGTCCGCGGCCTTCGCGGATACAACGAACGGACTCAGCCGGTTCTCGACGAGGCGTTGGCCGTCCTAACAACCCAAGGCGCCGAGCTCGTTGAAATTTCCAACGACGCCTTTGTGGACGTCAGCCCGGAAATGCGCGTGATCCTCCTGCATGACTTTAAGGAGGATCTGAATGCCTACCTCGCAGGTACGCCGGCGACCGTGAAGGTACGTACATTGACCGACCTCATCGCTTTCAGCAAATCCGACCCGCGCGAGAGTATGCACGCGATGGATTTGTTCGAAGACGCCGACGCAACGACCGGCGGCCGCCAAAATCCGGAATACATCAAGAATCTTGAATATGCGAAACGCACGACCCAGGCCGAAGGCATCGACAAAATGTTGCAGGCCAATAACGTCGTTGCGCTTGTGACAATCACCGGCAACACCGCGCAGCCCATTCCGCCTGACGGCATGGCTAGCGGCCATCCTGTCGCGCTTGTCCCAAAAGGCCAAACAACACCTTCGATCACCACTTATGCCGCGGTGGCCGGCTATCCGCACCTCACTGTCCCAATGGGGGAGGTAAGCGGACTGCCGGTCGGCCTGTCGTTCGTTGGAACGGCGTGGGCTGAACCGCTCCTGATGTCTCTTGGCTACGCGTACGAACAAGCCTCGCACAAACGTCTACCGCCGGCGGCCTACAAGGCCGGCGCCGCTCCGAAATAATTTGCGTCTGGGAGGGTGGGCGTAACCCACCGAGTGTTACGGAACTAATTAGGGTGTGGTGTCAGCAGACACTACGAAATCAAAAGGGGAAAAAGTCCTATGATGAAGCTTTCATACGGTTCGAATACGAAGCGGCGCGTTTTGACCTCGGTCAGCGCGGCCGCCCTGGTTGCCGCTGTCTCCAGCGCGGCCTTCGCACAAGAGCAGCTTGCGCAGGCACAGCCTGCCGCCGCTGCTTCTCTCGATGAAATCGTCGTCACCGGTTCGCGCGTCGTGCGCGATGGTTACGAAGCTCCGACGCCTGTTTCGGTTCTTGGCGTTTCGGAATTGAACACCATGGCCACGGCGAATATCGCGGATTCCATCAACCGTTTACCCGCCCTCGCCAGCAGTTTGTCGACGCGTGGCGGTTCGTCGACTGCCGATATGACTGGCGGGATCAACAATCTCAATTTGCGCGGGATAAATCCGACCCGCACGCTGGTGCTCGTCGATGGTAAGCGCATCGTCGGATCGACTTTGGCCGGCTTTAACAACAACGGCGGCGCGGTGGACATCAACACTGTTCCGACCGGTCTCGTTTCGCGTGTGGATATCGTCACAGGCGGCGCCTCCGCGGCCTATGGGTCCGATGCATTGGCCGGCGTTGTAAATTTTGTATTCGACAAAGAGTACACGGGCGTAAAGGGCGATATTCAAGGCGGCATCACCACCTACGGCGATAACGAAAACTATAAGGTCGAATTGACGGTCGGCGTGCCGTTCGCGGGCGGGCGCGGCCATTTCCTCGCGTATGGGGAAAACGGCTTTGAAAATGGCGCGCGTCGTGAAGACCGTGCCTGGTCAGAAAATAATCTCGCGATCGCCGTCAACCCGGCCTAAGCGGCCGGCAACGGACAGCCGCAATACATCACGATGGCGAACTTCAACCCGAGCACCGCAACTTATGGCGGCCTTATCATTGGCTGCGCTGGCTTCACTGGGACTTCTTGCCCACTCCGTGGCACGCAATTCCTCGAAAATGGCGCCCCGGCGCCGTATCGCTTCGGGACCATTTCCGGGCAGGTGCAAGTAGGTGGCGACGGAACAAACCGTTACGACCGTATCTCCTCTATCGTTACGAAGTTGATGCGCGCGAACACCTACTTCCGCCTCAGCTATGATCTCGCCGATAACGTCAATGCCTTTGCTGAATATGGCTGGGCTTATACTCTCAACCGCTCGGCCGACAGCGTGCCCCAGTTCCAACTGGGCAGCTTGACCGTCCAGCAGGACAACGCTTTTATCCCTGCCTCCGTCCGCGCGACCATGGCGGCGAATGGCATCACGAACTTTACCTTAGGCACCACGCTGGTCGGCCAGGTCCCGGGCTTCGGCAATAAGAACGAGCGCGTGCAGCGTCGGTACGTCGCGGGCATAGAGGGGTCCTTCGATGCCTTCGAATCAGATTGGACCTGGGATGCGTACTATCAGCGGAGCACCACGCATGCGTCGGTCCGCACGCCTGACGACTTGCTGAGTGGGGTCGGCTCTACGGTCTTCCGCAGCGCCATCGACGCCGTTGTCAATCCGGCTAACGGTCAGATCGTCTGCCGTGTAAACATCGACACGAATCCGGCCAACGATTTGCCGGGATGCGTGCCGTTCAATGTCATGGGTACGAACGTCAACTCCAGCGCTGCAATCGATTACGTAACCGACACCGGTTATGCGCTCATCTATCTGCAGCAGGACGTTGCGGCGGCTAGCGTATCAGGCGAGCCATTTTCCTCATGGGCCGGTCCGGTATCGGTCGCTTTTGGTCTTGAGCACCGCACGGAAAAAGTCGGCGGAATTGCCAGCACGAAAGACGTCAACCGTCACTTCTTCGCAGGCAATTTCACTGCTTCCGTGGGCAAGTATTCGGTGACCGAGGGCTTCTTAGAAACAGTCATTCCGCTGGCGAGCGAAGAAAGCTGGGCGAAGCAGCTTGATTTGAACGCCGCGGTCCGCGCGACGGACTACAGCACGTCCGGCTTTGTCGCGACGTGGAAAGTCGGCGCAACATGGAAGCCGATCGACGACGTCACCTTCCGTGCAACGCGTTCACGTGACATTCGTGCGCCAAATCTGGGCGACCTGTTCCTCGCAGGCCGTTCGGGTACCGGTACGGTGCTCGATAAGTTCAATAATGACCGCCCAACGGTTATCGTCACCCGCGCTGCGGGCTGCGATCCTGCGGTTGGTTGTACTCTGACGCCTGAAAAGGCCGACACCACCGGTATTGGTGTGGTGGTGCAACCCTCGTTCCTACCCGGCTTCGGCGCATCGGTAGACTTCTTCAATATCGACATGAAAGACGCTATCGTGACGCTCGGTTCGCAAAATTACGTGGATCGCTGCTTCGCGGGCGAAACCGCGCTTTGCAACTATATCGAGCGAGATGCCGCTGGGCTTATCGTCGGCGTGAAGGTGTTGCCGGCCAACGTGTTGTCGCAGACCGCACGCGGTATCGATTTCGAGACCAGCTATCGTTTCGATCTCTCCGACATCAGCGAAGATATGAGTGGCGGGATCACCTTGCGTGCCCTTGCTACGAAATACATCAAGCTGGAAACTATCGACGGGGCGTTCTCGGTGGATGGCGCCGGCGTGCTCGCCGACGGCGCGGGCGGCTTTGCATCGACCGGGGGAATGTTCGCTCCCGACTTGAAGTATCTCGTGTCGGCGGCCTATTCCGGTGAGAACTTCGGAGCCAATCTTACGGCGCGCGGTTGGAATTCTGGTGTCTACAATAACTCCGTAACGGTGTGCACCAGCGGCTGCCCGGCGTCCACCGTGGCACGTCCAACAATTGGCTTTGAAAATAAGGTGCCCGGCGTCGTCTACTTCGATATCGCACTTAACTACAAGCTTATGGACGGCGCTATCGAGACGTTTTTCGTGACTGAAAACGTGTTCAATAAACAGCCCCCCATTATCGGCGCCCCGGCTGGGAACGCTTTCTACAGCGGGATGGGTAATAAACAATACGATCTGGTTGGTCGCAGCTTCCGTCTCGGAACGCGTTTCAAGTTCTAATTAGCGCTCTAAAGGCGAAGGGAGGCAGAAGTGCCTCCCTTCGTTCTTTCTACGGCTTCGACTTCTCATCGTTCGCTTTATTGTACCGGGGACGTGAAGATGACGTATCGGCAGCTGACCGCCGCGGCACTAATGCTCTCATTGACCGTTGGCGCCTGTTCTCGGGAAGAACCAGCCAAGCCTTATGCCGTTGAAGACGTCCCGCTCTCGCAGATCTCCGCAGACCTGGCCGCCGGCAAAGCGAGCGCGGTCGGCATCACCGAAGCATATATCGAACGCATCAAGACTTACGACGCGCCGTTGAAGGCCGTCATTATGATCGCTCCCGACGCCCTCCAGCAGGCTGCCGCATCCGATCAGCGGCGCAAAGATGGTAAGGCTATCGGCCCGATGGACGGGATACCCATCCTTCTGAAAGACAACATCGACGCCAAGGGTATGCCGACCACTGCCGGTTCCTACGCGCTCGAACACAACATTCCAGCTCAGGATGCGGATTTGACGCGCCGTTTGCGGGAAGCTGGTGCCGTGATCCTCGGAAAAGTGAACACGAATCAATTCGCCGGATTACGCACGACGCAGGGACTGCTCGGCAGCACCGTGGGTGGAATGCCGCACAATCCATATGATCTTGCCCGCACGCCAGCTGGTTCCAGCAACGGCTCGGGCATTGCGGCGGCGGTCAGTTTCTCGGCCGCCACGGTTGGAACGTGTACAACGGGCTCGGTGATCGGTCCGGCGTCTCTTATGGGCCTGGTTAGTATGCGCCCGACAATCGCGCTGATTTCGCGCGGCGGCATTGTGCCGATCAGCTTAGGTCAGGACACCGCAGGTCCGATGGCGCGTAACGTCACGGATGCGGCGATGATGATGAATATCATGGCCGGGACCGAAGCCCGCGACCCGGCTTCCGCCGAAGCCGATGCACACAAGACCGATTACGTAAAAGCACTCTCCACCGAGGCGCTAAAGGGCACGAAGATCGGCGTCATTCGCGGAATGTCGGGCTACTCCGATGTCACGAAGCCGCTCTTCGACGATGCGCTGGCTGTGTTGACGGCGCAAGGCGCGGAACTCGTCGATATCCCCGCTGATATATTCGAGGACCTGAGCCAAGAGCAGCGCGTGATCCTGGTTTACGACTTCAAGCAGGATCTGAATGCCTATCTCGCCGCGTCCGCGCCAGCGCAGAAGGTGCGCACAATGACGGACCTTGTAGCATTCAATAAAGCGGATCCGCGCGAGAACATGTGGAGCCAGGATCTTGTCGAGGCTGCCGAGGCGACAACGGGAAGGGACAATCCCGAATACGTGAACGCCTTGACCTATGCGAAGACCAAGGCCGGGCCCGAGGGCTATGACAAGGCCTTCGCATATGGGGTGGTTGCCGTCGTGACGCCGACCGGCCAACCGGCCGGGCTCATTCCGCCGCCGGGCACCGCAGGCCATACAATTTCAGCGCGCCCGAAGGGAAGCTCGCCGCCGTCGCCGAGCATGTATGCCGCGCTTGCCGGCTATCCGAATCTCACGGTGCCGATGGGCCAGGTAGAGGGTCTGCCGGTAGGTCTTTCTTTTATCGGCCCGAAGTGGTCGGAAGCCGTACTCTTATCGATGGCCTACGCCTACGAACAAGCCTCTCATAAGCGTGTTGCTCCCGCAGCGTACAAGCAGGCGGTTGCATCAAAATAAGGAGCTATCGTCCAATTAGCCGGCGCTTCGAGCGAGGTGTAGCCTGAACCAAACGCAGCGGAGCGTTTCCAACAATAAATCCGCCCAGAACTTCTCGTTTTGCGCCGCCTGAGCGCCACTCCATAATTTCATAAGGATGCGAAAATGTTCTGTCGCCCCCTGACTGCATTCGCCTTGATCGCGGCGATCACGCTTGGCGCCTGCGAAAAGAAGCAAGAGGCCGCAACTGCGCCTTATGAAGTGGAGGAGGTGACGCTCTCGCAGTTGTCTGCGGACCTCGCCGCGGGGAAGACCACCTCGGTGGCTACAACCCAGGCGTATATCGACCGGATGAAAAGTATGGATGCCGGTCTCAATGCGGTGATTCTCATTGCGCCCGACGCTCTAGAACAGGCCGCCGCCGCCGACGCCCGCCGCAAGGACGGAAAATCACTAGGTGCGCTCGACGGTATTCCGATTCTTTTTAAGGATAATATCGACACGAAGGGCCTGCGCACGACCGCCGGTTCCTATGCCCTCGAGTTCAACGTGCCGGAAAAAGATTCCACCGTGGTTGCGCGTCTACGCGGCGCGGGCGCGGTGATTCTCGGCAAGGTGAACACATCACAATGGGCGGGTTTCCGCACAACGAAAGGCCTTAACGGTTCGACGGTGGGAAAGGGCCCACACAATCCCTATGATCTGTCGCGGTCTCCGGCGGGGTCCAGTTCCGGATCGGGCATCGCGGCGTCGGTCAGCTTTGCGGCCGCCACCGTCGGCACAGATACAGGTGGTTCCATCATTGGGCCCTCGAACAACAATGGCATCGTTGGCCTGAAGCCAACCATCGCCCTGGTGCCGCGCGTCGGCATCGTTCCCATCAGCATGGATCAGGATTCAGCCGGCCCGATGGGGCGTACCGTGCGTGACGTGGCGATGCTTCTGAACGTCATGGCTGGGAGCGATCCTGCCGATCCGTGGAGCGCCGAAGCGGACGCGCACAAGAAGGACTATGTTGCGGCGCTGAGCCCCGACGCCCTTAAGGGCAAGCGAATCGGCGTGCTGCGCGGTATGCGCGGTTACGGCGAGGAGACGATGGGTCTCTTTGAAGAGGCGCTTGGTGTCCTCAAAGGTCAGGGTGCGGAGCTTGTCGAAATTCCGCCGGGCAGCATTCCTGATGCATCCGATGAGATGCGCATCATCCTGCTGTACAGCTTCAAGGAAGACATCAATAACTATCTCGCGGGCGCACCGGCGGCGGTTAAGAGCCGCTCGCTGACGGACCTCATTGCGTTCAACGATGCAGACCCGCGCGAAAGCATGCATACCTCCGATATTTTCGAAGATGCGGACAAGACGATGGGGGGGCGTCAGGCGCCCGAATACATCGCCGCGCACAATAGCGCAAAGCAGAAGACCCAAGCGGACGGCTTCGACCGGGTGCTGCGCGAATACAATGTCGTAGCGCTTGTGAATCCCACAAGCGGCCCGGCCGAAGTCATCCAACCGGATGGAACCGCCACCAGTCACGCCATCAAGGTGCCGGCCGGCGCAGCGGTTTCGGCCACCTCCTCGACGATGATCGCCGGTTACCCGCACCTCTCGGTACCGATGGGTCTCTACAAGGGATTGCCGGTCGGGCTCTCGTTCATCAGCACGGCGTGGCAGGAAGAATTGCTGCTGTCCCTCGGCTATGCATACGAACAGGCCTCGAAAAAGCGCGTGCCGCCGACGGCTTACAAACAATCCGCTGCGAATTAGCGATTTCGAGGAGATCGAACATGAACATGCACCGCCCACTGACTGCCATCGCTCTCGTCCTGTCTCTCTCGCTTGCGGCTTGTGAGAAGAAAGACGCCGCCGCGCCCTACAATGTGGAGGAGGTAGCGCTTTCGCAGATTTCTGCCGACCTCGCTGCGGGCAGAGCCACTTCGGCTGCGGTCACCCAGGCCTATATCGATCGCATCAATAAGTATGACGGACCTCTCAATGCCGTGATCATGATAGCGCCCGATGCTCTGCAACAAGCGGCGGCTTCGGATCAACGCCGCAAGGTCGGCAAGGCGATCGGCCCGCTCGACGGTGTTCCCGTGCTCTTGAAGGACAACATTGATGCGATGGGCATGCCAACGACAGCGGGCTCCTTCGCGCTGGTCGAGAACTTCCCGGTGCAGGACTCCGAAGTTGCGAAGCGGCTACGCGCCGCCGGCGCGGTCATTCTCGGCAAAGCCAATACCTCGCAATGGGCGGGGCTGCGTACAACGGCGGCTTTCGCCGGCTCGACCGTTGGTGGCCCAACGCGCAATCCCTACGACCTGACACGAACGGCAGCGGGGTCCTCAAACGGTTCGGGCATAGCCGCTGCGGCGAGCTTCGCGGCCGCGACAGTTGGCACGGATACCACGGGCTCGATCATGGGGCCGTCGTCGTTGATGGGGCTCGTCGGCATGCGCTCCAGCATCGCGCTTATATCGCGACGCGGCATCGTGCCGGTTAGCCTTAGCCAAGATACGGCCGGCCCGATGACGCGCACTGTCACCGATTTCGCGATGATGTTGAATGTGATGGCGGGTTCGGATCCGGGTGATCCATGGTCGGTGGACGCCGACGCGCACAAGACGGACTACGTGAAAGCGCTATCGCCCGATGCTCTGAAGGGCAAGCGTCTTGGGGTCTTCCGTAATACGAGTGCTCACACGGATGCGACGAAGCCTATTTTCGACAGGGCGCTCGAGGTGATGAAGGGGCAGGGCGCGGAGCTCGTCGATCTTCCGGACGATCTCCTCGAGGACCTCGGCAACGAGCAGCGTCTCATTATGTATTACGACATCAAGCAGGATATGGCTTCCTACCTTTCCACAGCGCCGTCGGCCGTAAAGATCCGCACCCTCGCTGATATCATAGCCTTCAATAAGGCCGATCCGCGCGAAAGTGTTCACGGTCAAGAACACCTGGAAGCTGCCGAGGCTCTGTCAGGCGGGCGCGAGAACCCAGAATTCCAAAAGATTTGGGAATATGCGCATCGCAAGGCCGGTCCGGAAGGATACGGCCGCGCCTTCACCGAATTTGGCGTTAGCGCGTTGGTGGCCGTCAGCCGCGGGCCGGCCGATGTGCAGCAACCCGACGGAACAAGCGGCGGCGGTGCGGCGCTCGAGCGTCCGAAGGGCGCGCGTCCGGCTTCGATCAGCGGGGTTGCGGCGCTGGCGCAATGGCCGAACCTCACGGTCCCAATGGGCGATGTAAACGGTCTGCCTGTGGGTCTGTCTTTTGTCGGGCCGCAATGGTCGGAAGCCACCTTGCTCTCTTACGGTTATGCCTACGAACAGGCTTCGCACGCTCGCAAGCCGCCGACGGCCTATAAGGAAGCGGCGACTAACAACTAACCGAGGACGTGCCATGTGCATCCGTTCCGCCACAGCGATCGCGCTGGTCCTGTCTCTGACACTCGCCTCCTGTAATAAGCAGGAGGAGCCCGCGAAAGCCTATGAGGTGGAGGAGGTGTCCTTGGCGCAGCTCTCTGCGGACCTTGCGGGCGGCAAAACGACCTCGGTTGCTGCAACTCAGGCCTACATCGACCGCATCAACAAATATGACGGTGCGCTAAATGCCGTCATCGGCGTGATGCCCGATGCGCTTGAGCAGGCGGCGGCCTCCGATCAGCGGCGCAAGGATGGCAAATCCCTCGGACCTATGGACGGAATTCCCATCCTCCTGAAAGACAATATTGACGCGGTCGGTTTGGCGACGACGGCCGGGTCGTTTGCGTTGGTTGACAACATGCCGGTCAAGGACTCCGAGGTCACGCGCCGCCTGCGTGAGGCGGGCGCGGTGATCCTCGGAAAGACGAACACATCACAATGGGCGGGTTTACGCACCGAGGAGTCCTTCAACGGAAGCACCGTAGGTGGAAGCACGCATAATCCCTATGACCTGACGCGCTCGGCCGCAGGGTCGAGCAACGGATCGGGAATTGCCGCTGCCGCCAGCCTTGCCGCCGGCACGATGGGCACCGATACAACCGGTTCCATCATCAGTCCGTCCTCCTACATGGGCCTCGTGGGGATGCGTCCCACCATCGCCTTGATCTCGCGGCGTGGGATCGTTCCGATCAGCCATACACAAGATACGTCGGGTCCGATGACACGGACCGTGACCGACTTCGCGATGATGCTGAGTGTCGTGGCGGGAAGCGATCCGGCCGATCCGGAAAGCGCGGAAGCCGACGCCCATAAAACCGATTACGTCAAAGCGCTGTCGATCGAAGCGCTGAAGGGAAAGAAGCTCGGCGTATTTCGCGGGACCCGCGGATACAACGAAACGACGGCTGTTGTTCTCGACGAGGCGATCAAGGTCCTCCAGGCGGAGGGCGCCGAGGTCGTCGAACTGCCAGCCGATCTTCTTGAAGATACGAGTCAGGAGCAGCGTGTCATTATGATCCATGAGATCAAGGAAGACGTGGCGGCCTATCTCGTGGACGCTCCCGCCAGCGTGAAATCGCGCACGCTCGCCGATCTGATCGAATTCAATAAGACGGATCCGCGCGAGAGCATGCACGGCCAAGACATGTTCGAAGAGGCGCAGGCAACGAATGGCCGCCAGGACGACGTGTACGTGAAGGCCAAGGCGTATGCGCAGCGCCGCGCTGGCGTTGAAGGCTTTGGCCGCGCATTCAAGGATTTCGGGGTCGATGCGGTGATCGGTCTTTCGCGCGGCCCCGCGGAAGTCATCCCGCCGGACGGTAAGGGCGGCGAGCATGTTGCGGGTGTCCGCGCGAAAGGCGCAGCGCCGCCGCACATGAGCGGCAACGCCGCGCTGGCGGGGTATCCGAACCTGACTGTGCCGATGGGCCTCGTCAACGGTTTGCCGGTCGGTCTTTCTTTCGTTGGCCCGGCGTGGTCCGAAGCGGCGCTGGTCGGCTTTGGTTATGATTTCGAACAGGCGTCAAAGAAGCGTGTTCCGCCGACGGCCTACAAAGCCGCCGCCGCGAAATAACAAGGGAAATTCATCGGTGCATATTCGCTCTTTGACAGGCATCGCGCTGGGGCTTGCCCTTCTCGCGGCGTGCAACAAGCAAGAAGAAGCCCAGCCCTATGCGGTGGAAGAGGTGCCGTTGAGTCAGATCGCCAATGATCTTGCCGCCGGCACGACGTCCTCGGTAGCGGTCACTCAGGCCTATATCGAACGCATTAGTCTTTACAATAAAGCGGTGAACGGTGTGATCGGCATCATGCCCGATGCGCTGGAGCAGGCGGCAGCGTCCGATCAACGGCGCAAAGAGCGCAAGACGTTAGGGCCCCTTGATGGAATTCCCATCCTGATCAAAGACAATATCGATGCGGTGGGCATGCCCACGACCGCCGGGTCCTTCGCGCTCATCGACAACGTGCCTGCAAAAGATTCTGAAGTGGCCCGGCGGTTACGGGATGCCGGCGCGGTGATTCTCGGCAAAGCCAATACCTCTCAATGGGCGGGTCTGCGGACAACGACGAGCGGGATGAATGGGAGCACCGTGGGAGGAACCGCGCGTAATCCATACGATCTTGCGCGCGGTGCGGCGGGCTCGAGCAACGGATCGGGTATTTCCGCCGCCGCCAGTTTCGCGGCGGCGACCATCGGAACAGATACCACCGGCTCCGTGGTTGCGCCCTCGAATGCCAACGGCGTTGTTGGGCTGCGTCCCACCGTCGCACTCATATCCCGGCGCGGGATCGTGCCGGTGAGCCTTACGCAGGACACCGCGGGTCCGATGGGCCGTAACGTTCGTGACGTGGCCATGCTGCTTACTGTTCTAGCGGGTACTGATGCCGCCGATCCGGCGACCAGCGCGTCAGACACACACAAGACCGACTACGCAAAAGCCCTGTCCACGGAAGCGCTGCAAGGCAAGCGCATCGGGGTCTATCGCGGCACCAACGCCGCCGAACGCACGCAATCACGATTTGAAGAAGCGCTCGGTGTCCTCCAGGCGCAAGGGGCGACGCTGATCGATATTCCCGACGCCGTGCTCGAGGATCTCAGTCAGGAACAGCGCCTGATCATGATCTACGACATCAAGGAGGACATGGCTGCCTACCTCGCGCATGCACCTGCCAACGTGAAGCACCGCACGCTTGCGGATCTTATCGCCTTCAATAAGGCGGACCCTCGCGAGAACATATATGGGCAGGATCTGTTCGAGGCCGCTGAGGCCACCACGGGCCGCGAAACGCCGGAGTATATCCAAACACGTGAATATGCGCAGCGCAGGGCAGGGGCCGAAGGGTATGGCAAGGCGATGTCCGACTATGAAATTAGCGCGATCGTGGCGCCGACCGGCGGTCCCGCCGGTTTGATCGGCGGCGGTCCTCCTGCTGTGGCAGCGGCGGCGCCTGCCGGCGGCGGCCATCCGGCCGCCGTCATGCAGAAGGGCGCGCGTAAACCGTCCATCAGCGGCGTTGCCGCTCTCGCCGGCTATCCCAATCTTTCCGTGCCGATGGGGTACGTGGATGGAATGCCGGTGGGACTATCGTTCGTTGGCCCGCCGTGGTCGGAAGATCAGCTGCTGTCGATGGGTTATGCCTACGAACAGGCCTCCAAGAAACGCGTACCGCCAAGCGCATACAAGCAAGGCGTCAGCTCTAATTAATCAGGGAATTCGACGATGAACATTCGTTCCTTCACCGCAGCCCTTCTGGTTTCGGTTTCGCTGGTCGCTTGCAACAGCCAAGAGGCCCCTAAGCCGTACGAGGTTGAAGAGATTTCTCTTGCGCAAGTGTCCGCCGATCTTGCGGCCGGAAAGACAACGTCCGCGGCGGTCACACAAGCCTATATCGACCGGATCAAGATGTACGATGGGCCTTTGAATGCCGTGATCAGCATCACGCCGGATGCCCTTAAACAGGCGGCCGCTTCGGACGCGCGGCGCAAGGATGGTAAGTCGCTTGGCCCGCTGGATGGTGTACCCGTGCTTCTGAAAGACAATATTGACGTGACGGGCGTAGCGACGACGGCCGGTTCTTACGCGCTCGAGAATAACCTGCCCGCGCAAGATGCTGAAGTGTCGCGCCGTCTCAAGGCGGCCGGCGCCATCATCCTTGGTAAAGCGAATACTTCGCAGTGGGCCGGCTTCCGCACCACCCGCGGTCTCAACGGCAGCGTCCTCGGCGGCGGTACGCACAATCCATATGACCTCAACCGCCAGGCTTCGGGTTCAAGCAACGGATCGGGCATCGCGGCGGCGGTTAGCTTTGCGGCGGCGACGGTCGGCAGCGATACGACCGGCTCAATTGTCAGCCCATCCTCGCACAATATGGTTGTTGGTTTGCGTCCTTCCGTGGCCCTGGTATCGCGCCGCGGCGTCGTGCCTGTGAGTCTGGAGATGGACACGATCGGTCCGATGGGCCGCAGCGTGACCGATATCGCGATGATGCTCAACGTGATGGCGGGGTCGGATGCGGGCGATCCATGGTCCGCGGACTCCGACGCGCATAAGACCGATTACACCAAAGGGCTTTCAACAGAGGCGTTGAAGGGCACGCGTCTGGGAGTCGTGCGCAACACGGGCGGCTATGATGAAAAGACACAAGCGGTTCTCGATGTGGCCCTTGGTGTGCTGGAATCTCAGGGCGCAACCTTGGTCGAGCTTCCAGCCGATGTGATGGAAGACCTTACGCAAGAGCTGCGGCTCATCATGGTTTACAATATCATGGAAGATATGGCGGCCTATCTCGCGCACGCGCCGGAGGCGGTGAAACCGCGCACCATCGCCGACCTAATCGCCTTCAACAAATCTCATCCGGAGGAGAGCAAGCACGGCCAAGAGCTGTTCGAGGCCGCCGAAGCCACTACGATGGGGCGTCAGAATCCCGAATATATGAAAACCTTTGAGTATGCGCGCCGGCGCGCTTCGGTCGAAGGATTTGACCGCGCCTTTAAAGAGTTCAACACCACTGCGGTCGTCGCCCTCACGGCCGGGATTCCCGCGTTGATCATTCCGGATGGTACGGGCACGCATGTTGCCGCCGAACGCCCGAAGGGTTCCGTGCCTCCCACCGTCAGCGGCACGGCCGCCGTTGCGGGGTATCCGAATCTGAGCGTACCGATGGGCCTCGCCGAAGGATTGCCGGTCGGCCTTTCATTCGTCGGACCCAAATGGTCTGAAGCCACCCTGCTCGCATATGGTTACGCCTACGAGCAAGCGTCTAAAAAACGCGAGGCCCCGGTGGCCTATAAACAGGCGATCGCGCAGGCCAAATAAACCCGAGTCTCGACCGTGCTGCGAAGGAGAGCGTATCGTCGCATTGGGAGAGCTCAGAAATGCTTCAAATTCGGCCCATTTTGGGATGATTCTCGGGGGCTGTTACAGCGCGGTTCGCTATGCAAAACTCGCGGCCACGCTGTTTCAATCAGTTCGCATAAGGGGATGTGAAAATGATGATTGACCGCCGCTGTTTCACCAGTCTTGCTCTGCTCGTTTCGCTTGGTCTTGCCGCCTGCGGCAAGGAACAGCCCGCTGCGCCATACAATGTCGAAGAAGTGCCGCTGAGCCAGATCTCTGACGATCTCGCCGCCGGCAAAATGACTTCGGCGGCCATTACCCAGTCCTACATCGACCGCATCAATATGTACGACGGTCCACTCAATGGGGTGATCGCCGTTGCGCCGGATGCCCTTCAGCAAGCCGCCGCGTCGGATGCCCGCCGCAAGGACGGTAAGGCGCTCGGTCCGCTCGATGGGGTTCCCATCCTCCTCAAGGACAATATCGACGCGGTCGGCATGCCGACCACGGCGGGATCGTGGGCGCTCGAGCACAACATGCCCAAACAGGATTCCGAAGTGACCCGCCGCCTGCGTGCGGCCGGCGCTGTGATCCTCGGCAAGGCGAACACCTCGCAGTTCGCGGGCATCCGCACTTCGACCGGCCTCAACGGCTCGACCGTGGGGGGCGGCACGCATAATCCGTACGACCTGACGAAGTCCGCCGCGGGCTCGTCAAATGGCCCGGGCATCGCAGCGGCGACCTCGTTTTCCGCCGGCACCATCGGCACCGAAACATCGGGCTCGATCACCAGCCCGTCGAGCCAGAACGGTGTGGTGGGCATCAAGTCCACGATCGCACTGGTTTCGCGCCGGGGCATCGTCCCCATCAGCCTGACGCAAGACATGGCGGGGCCGATGACCCGCACCGTGCGCGACAATGCGATGATCCTCAACGTCATCGCCGGCAGCGATCCTGGCGACCCCTGGTCGGTCGACGCGGACGCCAACAAGAAGGACTATGTTTCGCTGCTTTCGACCGATGGCCTCAAGGGCAAGCGCCTGGCGGTGCTGCGCGGCCTGCGCGGTCAGGACGAACGCACGACGCCGGTCTTCGACGAAGCGCTCGCGGTCCTCAAGGCCCAAGGCGCGGACCTCGTGGAGGTGGCCGACACGAAATGGATCGATATCCGCCCCGAGATGCGCATCATCCTTCTCGCCGACCTCAAGGAAGATCTGAACAACTACTTCGCGACGATGCCGGATACCGTGAAGGTGCGTACCGTCACGGATCTGATCGCGTTCAACAGTTCTGATCCGCGCGAGAGCATGCACAAGCAGGAGAACTTCACGGACGCCGACGCGACCGTCGATGGCCGCAAGAACCCTGACTACCAAAAGACATTGGCCGAGATGTTCCGCATCACGCGGGAAGACGGCATCGACCGCGTGCTTAAGGAAACCGGGGCCATCGCGCTGGTGACCGTCACCACACCGCCCGCCGATACGATCCCTGTCGACGGTTCGACCACCAGCGGCGCGGTTTCTCCCGATCCGCGCGGTTCGCAGGCCGCTTCCTTGACGGCGTATGCCGCCTCGGCCGGCTATCCACACATCTCTGTGCCGATGGGCCAAGTGAACGGGATGCCGCTCGGCCTCTCGTTCGCGGGCACGAAGTGGGCCGAAGGCGATCTCTATCCGCTGGCCTACGCTTATGAGCAAGCCTCGAAGAAGCGGGTACCGCCCACAGCCTACAAACAGGCCGTCGCCCAGCCGAAATAACCAATCGCCGGAGCCCGCGCCACGATGAGTGGCGCGGGCTCTTGAGTTTTAAGAGGGGAATATGAACTCACAACGGATCGTTATCGCGCTCGGGACGGCGTTCGCGCTGAGCCTTTCCGCCTGTAATAAAGAAGAACCGGCCAAGCCCTACGCGGTCGAAGAAGTCACCCTCGCACAGGTGTCGGCGGACCTCGCCGCGGGTAAGACGACCTCAGTCGCTGTGACCCAAGCCTACATCGAGCGCATCAAGATGTACGATGCGCCGTTGAAGGGCGTGATCCGCATCGCCGAGGACGCGTTGCAACAGGCCGCCGCCGCCGATGCGCGCCGGAAAGATGGAAAATCCTTGGGCCCGCTGGACGGCGTGCCGATCCTGTTCAAGGACAATATCGACGCCGTCGGCATGCCCACGACCGCGGGCTCCTATGCGCTGATCGACAACATGCCGAAGCAGGATTCCGAAGTGATCCGCCGGATGCGCGGCGCCGGCGCGGTGATCCTCGGCAAGACCAATACATCACAGTTCGCCGGTTTCCGCACGCGGATGGCCTTCAACGGCTCGACCGTCGGCGGCGGGCCGCGCAATCCATACGATCCGGCGAAGTCGGCGTGCGGATCGAGTAATGGATCTGGTGTTTCCGGCGCGGCGAGTTTCGCCGCAGCGACCGTCGGTACGGAGACGTCGGGCTCGGTCGTGTGCCCTTCCTCGATGACCGGCTTGGTCGGAATCAAACCGTCTATCGCGATGGTTTCGCGCAGAGGTGTCGTGCCCATCAGCCTCACGCAGGATACCGCGGGGCCGATGACCCATACCGTTCAAGACCTCGCCATGATGATGAACGTCATGGCCGGTTCCGACGCGGGTGATCCGTGGAGCAAGGATGCCGATACGCACAAGACCGACTTCGTGGCTGCGCTCGATGCCAATGCGTTGCGCGGCAAGAAGCTCGTCATCGTGCGCGGCCTTGCCGGTTACGACGCGAAGACCGAGGTGCCGTTCAATGAAGCCGTGGCGACCCTGACCGCGCAAGGGGCCGAAATCGTCGAAGCGCCGAAGGAGATGTTCGAGGACCTGCTCCCGGAAATGCGCATCATTCTTCTTTACGACTTCAAGGAAGATTTGAACGCTTATCTCGCCACCACGCCGGACACGGTGAAGACCAAAACGCTGGCGGATCTTATTACGTTCAGCAAGGCCGATCCGCGCGAGAGCATGCACGGCGTGAACATCTTTGAAGACGCCGAAGCCACCCAGGGCGGACGCCAAAACCCCGAGTACATGAAGGTGCTTGAATACGCCAAGCGCCGCGCCGGTCCTGAAGGCATCGACAAGGCTTTGTCCGACGCCGGCGCCGTGGCGATCGTGACACTGACCGGTCCGCCCGCCTTCCCGATCGTGCCGGACGGTACCGATACCGGTTACGTGGTCGACGATGCGCCCAAGGGCGCGCGCCCTGTAAACCTTACCAACCACGCCGCCATCGCGGGTTATCCGCACATCACTGTGCCGATGGGCCTCGTCGACGGCATGCCGGTCGGCCTCTCGTTCGTGGGGCCGATGTGGTCGGACTCCCTGATGATTACGCTTGGATATGCCTATGAGCAGGCGTCGCACAAACGTGTGCCGCCGACCGCCTACAAACAAGCCGCAGCCGCAAAACAGTAGAAAGAGGACGTCATGAACCGCCCACTCACCGCTATTGCGCTCGTTCTTTCGATCACGCTTGCCTCGTGCAGCAAGGAAGAACCACCAAAACCTTACGCCGTCGAAGAAGTATCGCTGAGCCAGGTTGCCGATGATCTTGCCGCGGGCAAAACGACCTCGGTTGCCGTCACGCAGGCCTATATCGACCGCATCAAGATGTACGACGGTCCGCTGCACGGCGTGATCGCGATTGCCCCTGACGCTCTAAAGCAAGCCGCCGATTCCGATGCGCGCCGAAAGGCGGGCAAGGTGGGCGCGCTGGAAGGCATCCCTATCCTGCTGAAGGATAATCTGGACGCGGTCGGCATGCCGACAACAGCCGGCTCGTGGGCGCTCGAGAAAAACATGCCGGCGAAGGATTCCGTGGTCACGCACCGTCTCCGTGAAGCGGGCGCCATCATCCTCGGCAAGGCCAACACCTCGCAGTTCGCGGGTTTCCGTACCGCCACCGGCCTCAACGGTTCGACCGTCGGCGGCGGCACGCATAACCCCTACGACATCACCCGCACCGCGGCTGGCTCTTCCAACGGACCCGGCATCGTCGCCGCCGCCAGTTTCTCGGCCGGCGCCATCGGCACCGAGACCTCGGGCTCGATCGTCGGTCCGTCGAACGTGAATGGCGTGGTCGGAATCAAGTCCACCATCGCGCTGGTACCGCGTACCGGCATCGTTCCGATCAGCCTCACGCAGGATATGGCCGGCCCCATGACGCGTACCGTTAAGGACGCCGCCATGATCCTCACGGTTATCGCCGGCAGCGATGCCAGCGATCCGTGGTCGATGGATGCCGACGCTCACAAGACCGACTACGTGAAGGCCCTTTCCACGGATGCCCTGAAAGGCAAGCGCCTCGGTGTTGTTCGCATCGGCCGCGCCTTCAATGAGAAGACCACCCCGGTGTTCGACGAAGCGCTCGCCACCATGGCGGCGCAGGGCGCCGAGATCGTCGAAATCGCCGAACCTGGCCTCGTCAACGTCGGCGGCCAGATGGGTCCGATCCTGCTCGCCGACTTCAAGGAAGACCTTAACAACTACCTCGCCACCACCAACCCGGAGCTGGTGAAAACCCGCACTCTCGCGGACGTCATCGCGTTCAACCAAACCGATCCGCGTGAAAGCATGCATCAGCAGGAAGCCTTCACGGATGCCGAAGCCACGGTCGGCGGACGCTCCAACCCCGAGTATCAAAAGATCCTCGCGGAAGGTAAGCGCCTGGCGGGCACCGACGGCCTCGACCGTGTTCTGCGGGACAATAACGTCGTGGCCATCGTCAGCCTCACGGGCGGCCCGGCCGGCTTGATCACGCCGGACGGCAGCGGCAAAGGCCCGCCGGGTTGGGCGAACCCGGAAGGTCCGGCTTCCCTGACCGCGCTCGCGGCTCTTGCCGGCTATCCGCATCTCTCGGTTCCAGCCGGCCAGGTTGACGGCCTTCCGGTCGGGGTTTCGTTCGTCGGCACTGCATGGACCGAAGAGTTGCTGATGAGCATGGGCTACGCCTATGAGCAGGCCTCGAAGAAGCGCGTACCGCCGAAGCTGAGCCCGGCCCCGGCCCAGAGCAACTAAGGAGGTTCCATGACCGACACCACCCGACGCGATGTGCTGAAAGCCGCCGCCTGGGCGGCGCCGGTCGCGGCCACGATCTCGAAGATCTCATCGGCGCAGGCGCAAGCCGCGCCGATGACCGAGCTCACCTCGGTTGAAGCGGTCGACCGCATCAAGAAAGGCGAGATGAAGGCCGAGGATTACCTCAATGCGCTTCTGAAGCACTACGAGGCGCACAAGAACCTCAACGCCATTTGGCATATCGATCCCGCGCGCATCCAACAGGAGGCGCGTGCGGTCGACCAAGCGAGGGCGAAGGGCGGCAAGCTCGGCGTGCTCGCCGGCTTACCGTTCCTCGTCAAAGACCAGATCGACGTGGCGGGCTACCCAACGACGGTCGGCTCCGTAGTCCTCAAGAACTACGTGGCCAAGAAGAACGCCGTGGTGGTCGATGCCATGGTGAAGGAAGGGGGGATCATGATGGCGAAGTCCGCCATGTCCGACCTCCTGACCGGCGGCAACGGCCGCTATTACCCGATGCCGCGCAACCCGTATGACTTGAACCGTATGACGGGCTCATCGAGCACCGGTAACGGCGCGGCCATCGGCGGGCGTATCGCGCCGGCTGGGATCGGAGAGGACTCCGCTGGTTCGGTGCGCTATCCGGCCGCTTTCTGCGGCATCGCGGGGCTGCGTCCATCGACCTATGCGTTCGACAACTTCTTCAACCACACCGACCGCAAGCGTTACTCCGGCCTTGGCATGGTACCGCCGACCACGTGGATGGACACCATGGGCCCCATGGGCCGCACGGTGGCCGACGTGGCGCTGCTCGATACCGCCATCACCGGGGAGAAGACGGCGAAGATGAGCCTCAACAAGGCGCGCATCGGTATCCCGCGCGCCGACTACTGGGATAAGCGCCCGCATGATCCGGTGGTGCGTAAGGTCATTGAAGACGGCTTCGCGAAGATGAAGGAGGTCGGCGCGATCCTGGTCGAAGTCGATCTCAACGCGTTGATCGAGCTTTCAGAAAAAGACCGCTTAGGTCCTACCGTCACGCGCGTGGCCAAGCCGATGTCCGAGTGGCTCGCGGAGAACCTGCCGAGCGTGACCATGAAGGAGGTGGACGACATGCGCCGCCTTCACGGCTTTATCCCGGAGCCGCGCAACTACTGGCGTCCGAACGGCGCCCGCCTGCCGCAACCGGAACCCAAGGGAGACGAAGAAATGGCGATGATGAAGGCGGCCTGGGCCACCTACTCCGGCGCCTTCAAGGACAACGGGATCGTTGCCCTGGCGATGCCGACTATCAACATCCTGCCGCCGCTCATCAAACACGACGTCAACACCCGCGAGACCCGGATCCTGGTGAATGGTAACTGGGTCGAGGAGTGGGACCTCATCCTCACCAACATCTGGTGGGGTTCACGCTTCGGGGCGCCCGCCTTGAGCTTGCCGGTGGCATTGGCCTCGAACATGACGCCGAACCCGTCGGGCGCGCTCCCGATGGATATGCCGGTCGGCATGCAGCTCCAGGGTATGCCGGGCAGCGACGCCCAGATCCTAGGCCTTGGGATCGAAGTGGAGAAGACCTTCGGCCGCCTGCCAGCGCCTACCTATAAGCATGTTCCGGTTTAGGGCCGCCCTCGCAGCCTTGTTGATTCTCACGGTCACCACGGCGCCCCAGCTTGCAAGAGCTTGGGGCACCGTTGGCCATGGGCTGATTTGCGAGCAGGCGTGGGATGAATTGCAGACGGCGGCCGAGCGCGGCGTGCGCGCGGCCCTGCGCGTCAATTCAAAGGAAGAATTTGCCGCGCGCTGCCAGCACGCAGAGATTGGACCGGCCGATCTTATGAGCCTTCCGGCCGGCGCCCGGGACGTGAACTACGAGCGCGATTGCCCTGATTCGCGCAGTTGCCCCGCGCGTGAAATCGAACGCGCTTTCGCCGACATCAGCGCCCAGCGCGGGGATGTCGGCGAAGCCATCCTGCGCCTCGCTCACTTCACGGGGGAGGTCCACCAACCGCTTTCCGTAGGCTACGCGGCCGACCGGAACGGCCTCGACACGCCGGCCATTTTCCTGGGCCGGGCCACCAACATGCATGCGATTTGGAACGACGAACTCGTGGCCGCTCCGAAGGCCCCTCAGGCCGCCGATACCGGCTTCGATCTGCGGGTCATCACAAATTACCTGGAACGGCCCCAATGGACCCAGTCGACCCCGCTGGCCTGGGCCACGGAAAGCTATTGGATCATGCGTACGCCGGCGACCGGTTACCTTGGAAATCCTGGGAATTTGGTCTTCGATGAGGTCTACGTGGCCCAGAATAAGCTGACCGCCATGGAGCAGATCGAGAAGGCCGGTATCCGGCTCTCGCACCTGCTGAACCGTGCTTTTGGCGACCCTGGCGCGAGTCTGCCCATATCCTCCCTTCCGCTTCATTAGGCCGATTTGGCCCTTAAGGCCTCTGGCGCTCCTGCGCCCTCCCACATATAAACGACGCCCGCACCGCAACAATCAGGAGCCCTTCGCTGCATGTCGAGGAACGACCCTTCCTTTCTTGAACGCCAAAAAGCTTCGCAGGCCGCGAGACTCGCGCTGTTAGCTAAAGCCAAGGAAAAGTCGGTGAACTCGGCCGAGTTCGCCGAGCGCCAAAAGGAACGCATCGCGGTGGCCGAAGCGCGCGAAGAGCGCCGCGCGAAGCGTGACCAGGAAAAGGCCGCGCAGGCCGCCGAACTCGCCGCGAAGAAGGCCGAGATCGAAGCTGAGAAGAAGCGCCAGGCCGAAGCCGAGCAGCTAGCCAAGGAAGCGGAAGAACGCGAAAAGATCGAAGCCGCTCTGGCCCTGAAGGCCCAGCAGAAGGCAAACCGCGACGCCAAGTATGCCGCCCGTCAGGCCCGCCGCGACGAACGCCGCAAAGGCTTGCCCGCGAAAAGCGACGACGCCGAAAACGACGAGAAAGAAAAAAAGAAGAAGAAAAAGAAGAAGTAGGACGCCGGGGCGGGGTGTTCACACTTTAGTGCGACACTTGCGACACGCGACACTTTCTAGATAACGCCGTGGGGCCAATGCCTTGCGGCGTTTTTCGTTTAAGCGACACCCTGCGACACTTTGCGACACTTTCAACTTAAGTCACATCGGCGGGCGCCGCGGTCCGGCGGCGTAAGGCCGTCCTATTCACGATGTCAAAGATCCGCCCTCGCTAAAGCCACGGCGCGACGGCGGCGCGCGGAGGCTATCTGCGCGCGTGTGAATGGTGCGCCCGACAGCGATTTTTCGTCGAGCGATATTTGCCGGGTCCGCAGATTTAATGATTCAAAAAATTGGGAATGTGCATTCCGCGATTCGCGGGGGAATGCGATTGCAATACGGCAAAACATCTCCGATCATTTTCCCGCGCTTTGATCATCGGCCGGAATAGGCGCCGGGGCGCTTTTCCTTCATCGCGCTCAGGGCCTCGTCGTGGTCGCGGGTTTCGTGGATGACGGCTTGCATCGAGGCCGCCATTTCGAGTGTAGCGGCAAGGCTTATGGATTGGGCGTGACGTAGCAGGCGTTTGGTCATCCGCACCGCGTGAGGCGGGTTGGCGGCAATGAGACGGGCCTTCTTGAGGGCCGCGTTCATCAGTTCCGACGCGGGCACGACCTCGGTCACGAGGCCGCAAGCCAAGGCTTGATTGGCGTCAATCATCTCGCCAGTCAGGGCAAGTTCCGAGGCTTTGGCGAATCCAATCACGCGCGGCAGCAGCCATGCGCCGCCGTCGCCGGGAATAAGGCCGACGCGCACGAAGCTTTCGGCGAAGCGGGCGCTATCGGCGGCGATGCGGATGTCACACATACAGGCAAGATCGCAACCGGCGCCGATGGCCGGGCCATTCACCGCGGCGATCACCGGCACTTCCAGCGCATCGAAGACCAGCGGTAAGCGCTGGATGCCATTGCGGTAGTTGCGCCGTGTCTCAGCCGGCAATTCGTCGCGCAGGCCCTTGCCGACGACCATCTGGTCGAGGTCGCCGCCGGACGAGAAGCCGCTGCCTTCGCCAGTGACGATGACGGCGCGTACGCTGAGGTCGCGGTCGGCCGCCATGAGCGCGGCTTCCAGCGCGTCGATCAGCGCGGAATCGGTGATCGGATTGCGTTTTGCCGGCAGATTCAGGGTCAGCACGAGAATTTGGTCGACGCGTTGCGACTTAAGGACGGTCATTGAGCCGGCTCCACTCTTCTGGGGTGTTGGCGTTGATCAATTGCGCGTGCTCGCCATCGTCGGCGGTGATGTCCTGCCCCTCCAAAAGGGCGAGGACGTGCCATACGGCGACGCTCTCATGGGCCATCAGGCGCGCTTTCACGCGCTCGAGGATGGTTTGGGTGTGTGCTTCAAGGGTGAGCGCGAGGGGCAGGGGGTGGCCGGCATAAGCAGCCGCCGGCGCTTGCGCCGCCGCGAGCTTGCGGATGAGCGTGGGCTCCAGCAACGGCATGTCCACGGGCAGGACAACCCAGCGCAGCGGCCCGGCGCAGCGGCTCGTGTGGTCCGCCAATGCGCAGAGGCTGGCGACCGGTCCAGCGCCCGCGACGGGATCTTTGAGATCTCCCTTGGGACCGCCGCCCACCAGAACCAAAGCGGCGCCTGCCCTGTCAGCCAGATCCCGCATGTAAGAAAGCAGAGTCACTCCCCTATAGGGTAGGGAGGCCTTGTCGGCCCCCATGCGCGAGGACCGACCGCCTGCAAGAATCAGGACTCCAAATGTCGGATTGGGGATGACCGAATCGTTCATTGAATGGGGTGACCAAAGATGACCGTCCGCATGGATGCGACCCGTTAACACGCCCGCGCGCGTGCGGACTGGCCATCTGCTTATTCTGCAACGATTTTATGGCATTTTTCGCGAGCTTGTGCCGAATGGTTTATCCTGCGCCCTTATACGGTCTTGCCACCCCCCCACATCCTAAATTTGTGCTTGCCGGGTGGGGGCCCGGAGGGTACTTGAAGCGCCGAAAAAGCGAACCAAAAGTGAACATCATGAGCGCATTGCGTGCTTTATATAAGGTGACGGTGACGGGGCTTGTGGGGGTTCTCCTTTCAAGTTGCGCACTTGGTCCGGACTTCGAACGGCCGCAAGCGCCGAAGGCGACCTATAGTTCGCGGCCGCTGCCGGCCGAAACCGCGTCCTCGCAAGGGCCGGCCGGAACGGCGCAGCGTTTCGTCCCCGGCGAAAGCGTCGCTGGCGCATGGTGGGAACTCTATAACTCGCCCGCGCTGAACGCCCTTGTCACCGAAGCCATCGCTAACAATCCATCACTCGAAGCCGCTGAAGCCAGTCTGCGTCAGGCTGATGAAATCTATAAGGCCGAACGCGACTCGTTCTGGCCGTATATCGAGGGCACCGCAGGGTTCAATCGCCAGCAGAGCTTCCAGGGTTTCCAAAGCGGCGGCGGTTCGCGCTCGCCCTACAATATCGCCACGGCCCAGGTTTCGGTTTCCTATTCACCGGACATCTTCGGCATGACGCGCCGCACGGTAGAGGGCTATGACGCTCGCCGCGAAGCCGCGCAGTTCCAGAAAGAAGCGGCGTTCCTCGCCCTGACGTCGAACGTCGTGCTCACGGCCATCGAAGAAGCGTCCCTGAGCGCGCAGGTCGCAGCCTCGGAAGACATCCTCGCGGCACAGAACCAGCAGCTCGAAGTGCTGCGAAAGCAGCTCGAACTTGGGGGCATTCCCGAAGTGCAGGTCCTGCAGCAGTTGACCCAGGTCGCCCAGACGCGCGCAACCCTGGCGCCTGTGCAAAAAGCGCAGGCGGCGGCGCGTAATCGTCTTCTCGCGCTGGTTGGCCGCTTTCCGGATCAGGATAAGGGCGAGGTCATCGATCTCGCGCAACTGACATTGCCGCGCGATCTGCCGGTGAGCCTGCCGTCTGTGCTGGTCGGCCAGCGGCCCGACATTCGCGCCGCCGAAGCGAACTTGCATGCGGCCAGCGCCGATATCGGGGTCGCTACCGCGGCTATCTTTCCGCGCCTGACGTTGAATGCGAATTACGGCAGCTCGGCCAACCGCATTGAAGATCTGTTCTCCGCCGGAACCGGCGTGTGGGGTATCGGCGCAGGTCTTCTGCAACCAATCTTCCGCGGCGGCGAACTGTTTCACCGCCGCAAGGCCGTGATTGCTGCCCATGAAGCCGCGGCCGCGCAGTATCGCGGCACGGTGCTGGGCGCGTTCCAGAACGTATCGGATGTGCTTAAAGCGCTGGAGCTCGATGCGGTGGCGCTGTCGGCGCAGATCGAATCCGAGGCCGCCGCGCGCCAAAATTTCGAAATCGCCCGTTTGCAGCTTGAAACGGGCGGCACAAGCTTCTTGTCGTTCTTGGACGCACAACGCAGCTATCAGCAGGCGCGCGTTGCGCTTGTGCAGGCTCAGGCTAACCGCTTCTCCGATACCGCGGCGCTGTTCGTCGCGCTGGGCGGGGGATGGGATCAACGTGAACAGGAATCCGCGAACGCGGGCACGACACAGGTCGAATAAAGCCAAACCGATTAAGGCGTCAAAGCGCCGCACGAGAGGGAACTAAGTCATGAACGTCACCACTAAGCGCATCATCATTGTTGTGGGCGTGGTCGCGGTTGTCGGCGGCCTGCTGTTCGGCTTCCAGATCTTCAAGGGCATCATGATCGCGAAGTTCATGAACCCGGGGAACCTGCCGCCGCAGACGGTGTCCACCATCACCGCGAAGATGCAGCCCTGGCAGCCCACGATTACGGCGGTCGGCAGTTTACGCGCCGAGCGCGGCGCCGACCTGTCGGTTGAAGTGCCCGGCATCGTGGACAACATTCACTTTGAATCAGGCGACGAAGTGAAGGCCGGAACGGTGCTGCTAGAGCTGCGCATCGAAGACGAGCAGGCGCGCCTCGCGGCGCTGCAGACCTCTGCCGACCTCGCCCGCTCGCAGTTTGAGCGCAACCAGCGCCAGTTCGAAGCCAAGGCCATCAGCAAGGCCTCGCTCGACGTTGATGCCGCGAACCTCAAGAACGCGGAAGCCGCCGTCGCCCAACAGCGCGCGACCCTCAACAAGAAGGTCGTGCGTGCACCGTTCAGTGGCCGCCTTGGCGTGCGCCGCGTGGACGAAGGTCAATATATCAATCCGGGCGAGGCGGTCGTGACGCTGCAGTCGCTGGAATCGATCTTCGCCGACTTCTACCTGCCGGCCGACGACGCCGCGCGCGTGGTCGCGGGCCAGAAAGTGCGCCTGACCACCGATGCGACCGGTGAAGAGACCTTTGAAGGCACGATTACGGCCATCGACCCGAAAGTCGACCTCAAGAGCCGTAACGTTCTAGTGCGCGCGCGATTCTCGAACAAGAACCACCACCTGCTGCCGGGCGCGTCGGCGAACCTGGTCATTGAAGCGGGTAAGCCGCAGCAACACCTGACGCTGCCGCAGACCGCGATCACCTTCAATCCGTATGGCAGCACCGTCTATGTCGCCATGGAAGACGGCAAGGACGACAAGGGCCAGCCGAAGCTGACCGCGCGTCAGACGTTTGTCACCACCGGCCCCACGCGCGGCGACCAGATCGCGGTAACTTCCGGGATCAAGGAAGGCGATGTCGTCGTAACCGCGGGCCAGATGAAGTTGCTGCCGGGCTCGCCGCTGGTGATCAACAACACGCTGCAGCCTTCGATGAACCCCGCTCCGAAACCCGTGATGCAGTAACGGATGGACGATGAAAAAATCATTCACTGATATTTTCGTTCAGCGCCCCGTCCTCGCGACGGTGGTGAGCCTGGTGATCCTGGTCCTGGGGCTTCGGGCGTTCTTCAGCCTGCCGATCCAGCAGTATCCGCAGGTCGAAACCAGCATCATCACGGTCACGACCGCCTACTACGGCGCGGACCCCGACGTGGTGGCGGGCTTCATTACCACCCCGCTGGAAAACGCGATCGCTCAAGCCAACGGCATCGACTACATGACGTCGATTAGCTCGAGCGGTGTGTCGACCATCACTGTCAACCTGCGCCTGAACTACGATTCCAACCGCGCGATGACGGAGATCAGCGCGAAAGTGAACGCCGCGCGCAACGCGCTGCCGCCGCAGTCTCAGCAACCGGTGATCGCGCTGGGCATCGGGATGGGCACCCATTCCATGTACATCGGCTTCTACAGCCAAGTATTGGCCCAGAACCAGATCACCGATTATCTGGTGCGTATCGTGCAGCCGAAACTGCAGGCCGTCGAAGGCGTGCAGAACGCTGAAATCCTCGGCGCCAAGAACTTCGCGCTGCGTGCCTGGCTCGACCCAGCCCGCATGGCCGCTGTGGGCCTCACAGCCGCTGACGTCACCAATCGCCTCGCGCAGAACGACTATATCGCCGGCATCGGCAATACCCGCGGCCAGATGGTCCAGACCACGCTGACCGCCTCCACCAGCCTTTCATCGGCGGAAGAGTTCGAGCAACTCATCGTCAAACAGGAAGGCGACGCTATCGTGCGCCTCAAAGACGTCGCTGACGTCCGTCTGGGTTCGGAAGAATACGAAACCGCCGTCTCGTTCGACGGCAAGGAATCGGTATTCATCGGGATTATGCCGGCTCCGGGCTCGAATCTACTGGAAGTCGTGGACCGTGTGCGGGCCCAGTGGCCGGGGATCGTCGCCGAGTTACCTGAAGGCCTGACGGGCGAGATCGTCTATGACGTGACCGACTTCGTGAACGCCGCCATCAGCGAAGTGATCTGGACGCTCGTCGAAGCTCTGATCATCGTCACTATCGTCGTATTTGCCTTCATGGGCAGCCCGCGCGCGGTGGCCATCCCGGCCATCGCCATGCCGCTGTCGTTGATCGGAACGCTGGTAGTCATGCTGGCGATGGGCTTCTCGATCAATCTGCTTACCCTCCTGGCGCTCGTACTCGGCATCGGTCTCGTGGTCGACGACGCGATCATCGTTGTCGAGAACGTCACTCGCCACCTGGAAGAAGGCATGAAGCCCTTCGATGCCGCGATCCGTGCGGCGCAGGAGCTCGGCGGGCCTATCCTGGCGATGACCGTGGTGCTCGTAGCGGTGTACGTCCCGATCGGCTTCCAGGGCGGCCTCACCGGCACTCTGTTTACCGAATTTGCATTCACCTTGGTCGGCGCCGTGACGATCTCGGCGATCGTCGCGCTCACCCTGTCTCCGATGATGGCCTCGCGCATGCTGCGCCCCATCGCCGAAGCGCCGGAGTGGGAAAAGAAGCTGCTGCACTATGTCGATGCGACCTTCGAGAAGGTGCACTCGCGTTATATGCGCGCGGTAAAGTCGAGCCTGACGACGGTACCCGTGACCATCCTATTCGCGGTGCTCGTCCTCGGCGGGATCTTCTTCCTGTACAGCTGGTCGCAAAAGGAACTGGCGCCGCAGGAGGACGAAGGCTTCCTCCTCGCGTTCTCGACACCGGCTTCCAACGCGACCCTTGAGCAACGCCGTATGTACGGCGACCAGCTCTACTCTCTCGCCGTGAAGTATCCGGAAGTCGCGCACATCTTCCAGATGGAGCTGCCGGGCCAATCGATCGCGGGCTTCCCCTTGAAGACTTGGGACCAGCGTGACCGGTCGGCTCAAGAGTTGCAGCAAGTCGCTCAGCAGGACCTCAGCCAGATCGCCGGCATTCAGCCGCAGCTGTTCGCCCCGCCGTCGCTGCCGGGCGCGCAGGGTCTGCCTATCCAAATCGCCATCGGTACGACGCAGTCGTTCAATCAGCTCAACGAGGTCAGCCAGCAGTTCCTGCAGGAAGCTTTGAAGAGCGGACAGTTCATGTTCCTGATGTCGGACCTGAAGTTCACACGCCCACAGATCAGCATCGATATCGACCGCAACAAGGCGGCGCAGATCGGTCTGACCATGAGCGACGTGGGTAATGCCCTGGCCGCCATGCTTGGCGGCGGCTACGTGAACTACTTCAGCATCGAAGGCCGCTCGTACAAGGTGATCCCGCAGGTTCAGCAGGAGTACCGTCTGAACCCCGAACAAATCCTGGACTACCAGATCCGCACAGGGTCGGGTGACATGGTGCCGCTGTCGACCATCGCGACGATCTCGAACAAGACGGTTCCGGAGTCCCTCGCACACTTCCAGCAGCTGAACGCCGCGACCTTGCAGGGCGTGCCGATGCCGGGGGTCAGCACGGGTGACGCTATCACCAAGTTGCAGGATATCGCGGCTAAGGTTCTGCCGGACGGCTATTATCTCGATTACGGCGGTCCGAGCCGTCAGTTCATGAACGAGTCCTCGGGCTTCCTGATCACTTTCGGCTTCGCGCTGATCATCATCTACCTCGCGCTCGCGGCGCTGTTCGAAAGCTTCCGCGATCCGGTGATCATCCTGGTGTCGGTGCCGATGTCCATCGCCGGGGCGCTCATCTTCATCAGCCTTGGGATCGGCGGGACGAGCATCAACATCTACACGCAGGTCGGTCTGGTGACGCTGATGGGACTCATTAGTAAACACGGCATCCTGATCGTTGAGTTCGCCAACGAGCTGCAGCTGGCGGGTAAATCGAAGCTCGAAGCCGTTGAAGAAGCCGTAAGCATCCGTCTGCGCCCAATCCTAATGACGACCGCGGCGATGGTGTTCGGCGTGCTTCCGCTGATCATCGCGAGCGGCGCGGGCGCGGGCGCGCGCTTCAATATCGGGCTGGTGATCTTCACCGGCATCTCCATCGGCACGCTGTTCACGCTGTTCGTGGTGCCGGCGGTGTACATGGTGCTTGCGACCGATCACCGCGCCGTGGACGCCAAGAAGCTCACCGCAAGCAACGCGCCGGCGGAGTAGTTTTTCGTGACTGAAACGAGGCCGGCTGCCACCGTGTTGCTGTTGCGAGATGGTATCGCCGGCCTCGAAGTTTTTATGGTGCGCCGTCATCATGCGATGGGCTTTGCGGGTGACGCGTTAGTATTTCCGGGCGGACGCATCGACGAATCCGACCGCGCGCTCGCGCGGCGCGGCGATCTTTGTCCACCCGTGCCCGGAACCGACGAGGCGGCCATGGCGTTCCGCATCGGCGCTCTGCGGGAGACTTTCGAGGAAAGCGGGATATTGCTCGCGCGCAAGGGGGACGGTCTGATTGAGGCCGCGTCCGTCGATCGTTTGAGCGCGGCGCGTAAGGCTCTTGCGAAGGGCGAGCTCGCATTCGCCGATCTTCTCGCAGGCGAGGGGCTGAGGCTCGCGGCCGACTTCCTTGTCCCCTTCGCGCACTGGATCACGCCCCCCGTATTCCCCAAGCGCTATGACACGATGTTCTTCGTCGCGGCAGCGCCTGGGGATCAGGTAGCTGCTCACGACGGCGAGGAATCCGTGGACTCTTTGTGGATTACGCCCGAGCGCGCGCTCGCCGGCGCCGCCGGAGGCAAGCTCGAGTTCGTGACTCGGCGCAACCTCGAGAAACTGAACCGCGCCGGCACGGTGATGAAGGCGCTGGCGACGGCCCGCGCCAGCCGGATTGTCATCGTGCTGCCCGTGGTCGAAGACACGCCGGACGGGCGGCGGGCACACCTGCCGGCCGCCGCCGGTTACGGCGGTTCGGTGTTCCATTTCGACCGGTAGAATTCCCACGACAGGACAATGGAGCGCGCGCCGCGCCGCCCCGTCCTCGCTCTAAACGCACGACCAACTTTCGGTTGTGCGATTCTAAGTAAGGCCCGCTAATAGGTGCGGTTTTGACAGCCCTTATCGGTTTCGACTAGCGATCAGACCGGTTTAAATTATTATGTAATTTCAATTAGTTAAGACGCACCTTCGTTGCGCCGTGGGTTCGTTTGACGCCCCTAGACCCTTCCTATAGAGACGATAGAGGGGCTTGAGGGGGATTTCTGGTTCGATGCGGTCATATTTTCTCGCCGCTTGTGCGGTTTTAGCCGTTAGTGCGCCGGCGGCAGATGGCTTCCCTCAATCCCTGGAGACGGAACTGCGGGGGCTCGCGAGCGATCATCCCATGATCAAATCCGCCGAAGCGCAGCGGGCCGCCGGTGAGCAGGGGCTGCGCGCGACGCTCTCGCCCTTCCTGCCCAGTCTCGATGTGGCCGGAGGCAATGGCTACGAACGGATCAACACCCCAGCTTTCCGTGCATCGCCCGACGGTCCCTTTGACACGGACGCCGAGAACTACGCGCTGACCTTGCGCGAGAATATCTTCGACGGCGGACGTAAGTTCGCCAACCGCCGCGCCGCGCGCCTTCAGCTCAACGTCCTCGATTTGTCGCTCACGAACACACGTCAGAACGTGCTGTACGAAGGCGCCACCGCCTACATCAATGTTCTTCGTCAGGCGGAACTCGTGACACTGACGTCGCAGAACGGCGACAACATCAGAAAGCAACTGAACCTGGAAGACGAGCGCGTTCGCCGCGGGTCCGGCATCAGCGTCGATGTGCTTCAGGCCAAGTCCCGGCTCCAGTTCTCGATGGAACGTTATGTGGCGACGCGAGGCGCCCTTGATGAATCCCGCGCACGCTACTTGCAGGTTTTCAGCCATCCGCCCGAACAGAAGGGCATGACGTTGCCGCCGCCGCCAGATCACCTTTTGCCGAAGACCATCGACGAAGCGGTTGCGATTGCCCTGGCCGAGAACGCGCAGGTCGAAAGCGCCAATAAGCGCATCGATATCGGCAACGAGCAACGCGACGCGATCAATGCCGAATATTATCCGAGCCTCGATATCGTCCTGCAAAGCAAATACGAGCGGGACTTCAACGGCGCTCCCGGCATTCGCCGCGACAAGTCGGCGAAGGTGCAGGCGACATGGACGCTGTTCAGTGGTCTATCCACGCAGTCCCGGGCTGCGCAGGCCGCCGCAGACACCGACGCGCGCCGTGCCGACTACCAGCAGACACGCCGTAAAGTCGAAGAGCAAACGCGCCTGGCCTGGCATTCGCTGCAGACGGCCAATGAGCGCGTGGGGCTTCTGGAGAATGCCGTGAACATCGCTTCGGAAGTGTTCGGCTCGCGCACCAAGTTGCGCGAGGCGGGCAAAGAAACCGTGATCAACGTGCTCGACGCCGAGAACGAAGTTTTTTCCGCGCGCATCAACTATGCCTCGGCTCTCTACGATGCGCGGCTTGCAGCCTATCAGCTCCTGCTCGCGATCGGGCGGCTGGAAGTTGATGCCATTTCGCCCGGCGCGGCTGCGAAATAGACGTGAACCCAGAGCAAGGCGGCCGATCCGTTTTTGCTCCATAGCTATTGGTAAGCCAATTGCGCACCGATTTTAGGCCTGGGGAATCACCTCAATCCGCGAACGCCTCGGAAGCGTTGCGGCAGTGGCTGGATGTGCGCGAGATCCACGCCGAGGACGGCGTGGTCGTCATCCCGAACCGCGAGTTGCTGCTGACCAGCATGTTCAGCCGCGCTGGCGTCGATCTCGTGATCAGTACGCCGACCGGCATCAAATACATCGTCAAAGGTTTTTTCCTCAACGATCACCTGCCGACAGTGTCGGACGGTGATTCGACTCATATTGCCGGTGAACTCGCCGCCCAGTTCGCCGGCTCGATCGCGCCCGACCAGTACGCGGCCGCGGCTCCCGGCGCGCCGGGACCGGTCGCCGGTGTGGTGCGTTCGCTCACGGGCGTCGTGCGCGTCATTCGCGCCTCCGATGGATCCGAAGTCCAGTTGAAGATCGGTGATCCGCTGTATCAGGACGACATCGTCGAGACCGATGGTGGCGCGCAGGTCGGCCTCGTGTTCGTCGACGGAACGACGCTGGCATTGGGCGAGAACGGCGAACTTGTGCTCGACGAGCTGGTTTATGACCCGTCGAAAGCGGTGGGCAAGGGCACGCTGCGTCTTGTCTCCGGCGCGGCGGAATTCGTCTCGGGCGGGATTGCGAAGTCTGGCGCCGATAACATGGTGTTTCAGACGCCGGTCGCGACCATCGGGATCCGCGGGACGCGCGTGCTCGCGATCTATAACCCCCAAACCGGTGATGTCACCGTTGTGAACCGGCCGACAGGCGCCGACGCCGCCGGCAACGAAACCGCCGGCCGCATCACCCTGATACTGCCCAACGGGACCGTGATCGGCGATGCGGTCCAGGGCAACAACGGATGGCAGTGGAATGCGGACCCGGTGACCGGCCTTCCCAACACGCAGCCTACCGCCGTCGCGTTCACGCCGCAGCAGATCCAGAATATCGCCGCAGTGGTGCTCGATACCGTCAACAATCTGCAGACCCAGATTCAGCAGCAACCGAATCTCGTGCCGACGCCGCAAGGCGGCGGCACGAATGCGCCAACAGGCGGCGCGGCAGGCCCTGGCGGCGACGCGAACGCGGGCGGACCTGCTGCACCGGCGGATGGCGCCGCTCCCGGTGCGCCACCCGCTGATGGCGGTGCACCTGGCGCAACTCCGCCGACGACGCCGCCCCCGCAGACAACGCAGACACCGGTCATCAATACCGGAAATGTCGCTGGCAATCTCGCGGCCACAGGCAATCCCAATGCGGGGACCACGGGAACCCAAGGCGGTACGGGAACGCAAGGCACGGCCGGGAGCACGACGAACGCCGGGGCCGGTACAACGACAAACACCACGACCAGCACCAATACCGGAACATCGACGACAACCACGCCGGTGACTAATCCGGTTGTCACGCCCCCTCCGCCGCCGCCCAACCCGGTGCTGTTCAGCATTGACGGCGGGACCACGAGCGATGCCACGCAAAGCACTATCACCTTCACTATCACGCGGAGCGGCAATTTAGGCGTCTCGGCTAGCGTCAATTACGCCACGGCCAGCGGCAGCGCCGGTTCCGGCACGGACTTCACCGGAAATGCGGGCACCGTGTCTTTCGCCGCCGGTGAAACCTCTAAGACGGTGACGATTACCGTCCTGGCCAACGCCAATGGCGAGCCGGAAGAAAGCTTCTCGGTTTCGCTGAACGGGGCGAGCGCCGGTAGCGGCGCTCCGGCGAACATCATCACTGCTTCAGCTAGCGGGACAATCACCGCGGACCCGCCGTTGCCGTCGCTTTCAATCGCGGGTGTGACGGTCTCCGATGCGGTAGCCGGTACGGCGGTGCTGACCATCACCCGCACGGGCTTTCTGAACGTGCCGACAACGGTCACATACCAGACCGCGCCGGGCAGTGCGTCGGAAGGATCGGATTTCGCGTCCGCCACCGGCAGCATATCGTTTGCCGCAGGCCAGGCCACGGCGCAGGTGAGCGTATCGATCACGGCGGACAGCGCAACGGTCGGCGGCGAGGGAGCGGAAACCTTCACCGTCACCTTGATCAATCCTGTTGGCGGATTGATCGATCCGAACGCCGGCACCGCGACCGTAGTCATCGCGGAAGATCCGTTGGCAGTTTTCTCAATCAGCGCCGGCGACCCTGTCCTTGAAGGCGGAACGGCGGTGCTGACAGTGACGCGCGGCGGCGACCTTAGCCGTACCGTCGCGGTCAACTATGTGGCCGAGAGCGGAACCGCGACAGTTGGTGCGGATACGGGCGGCGCCGGCAGCGGCCTCTTGGTTTTTGGGATCGGCGTCGCGACGCAAACCATCAGTATCCCAATCACTCTGGATACGACCCAGGAGCAGGCGGAATCCTTCACCGTCTCCCTGCGCAACCCCGTGGGCGGTACGATCAGCCAAGGCAGCGCGACGGTTTCCATTCTCGCCGATCCGCTGGCGACTTATGCGATCAACAGCGTGCAGGTCGCCGAGGGCGGCACCGCCGTGCTGACGGTGACGCGCGCTGGGGACCTCAGACAATCTGGCTCGGTCTCCTTTACTACGGTGGGCGGAAGCGCGACCTCGCCCGGCGACTTCCAGAGCGCGAACGGAACACTGAACTTCGCCGCCGGACAGGCCACCGCGACGATTTCGATAGCGACGATGCGCGACTTCATCCAAGAACAGGCCGAGAGTTTCACGGTCGAGCTATCCGACCCGGTGCGCGGGACCATCGCCAACGGGACGGGCACGGTATCGATTTCGGCGGATCCGCCGTTGCCGACCGTCTCCATCAGCGGCGGCTCCGCTAGCGATGCGGCGGCGGGTTCATTGACCTTCACGATCACGCTGTCGGCGCCCGCGACCAATACGATCACCGTCGATTACACGACCGAGAGCGGTAGCGCGACGGCGGGTTCCGACTTCAGCACTACGGCCGGCACAGTTACATTTAACGTCGGGCAAACCACGCAAAGCGTCTCTGTTCCGATTGCGGCCGATTCCACCGGCGAGGGCGATGAGTCCTTCACGATGCGCCTGACCGGCGCCCTCGGCGCCGTCATTGCGGGCGGGACCGCGACCGGCACGATTCTTGCGGACGTGGTCGTGCCCGATATCATCCTGAGCGGTGGGACGACGGTGAGCGACGCAACGGCGACCTCGGTGGTCTTTACCGTAACGTTGTCTCAAGCCACAACAGCGTCGGTTACGGTGCAATATGCAACTGTTGCCGGAACGGCAGACAGTAACGACTTCGGGCCGCAATCAGGCACGCTGACGTTCTCTCCGGGGATAACGTCGCAGGCAATCACCGTCCCTATTCATGCGTTTGGGACGAGCGAGTCCGCCGAGACCTTCTCACTTGTGCTGTCGAATGCATCGGGCGGAGTGCTTACGACGAGTAGCGCGCAGGTCATCATATCCGCCGATCCGGTCGCAACGTCCGCCACGATCGCGACGTTGTTGGCGACCCAAGGCACGTACAACAATCAAAACGTCATCGTGACGGACTCGGCGAACATCGCCGACATCAAGACCGTCGACACGGCCAACGGCACAGGCACCGTCACGGCCACGACAATCAGCGACGCGAACCTTACCATCATGCGCGCCAGCGGTTATGTGGGAACCGCCACGAACATCGCGTTTACGGATGTGGTCGGTGTTGAAATTCTGCAGGACTTCGACATCAAGACCAGCGGTACGGTTTCCGCGTCAGTCGTTGCGGGCATTGCCCCGGTCCTTCTGGGCTCCGGCGCGGCTTATATCACCAATAGGAACGTCGAAGTCATCGCCACGCCGACGCTGACCAACGCTCAGTTGGGCAACGTCGATGCCGCGAACGGCACCGGGAATGTGACGGTGGTGGGATCGGGCGCGCTCCTTCAGAGTTTGGTCACATCTTCCGTGATCACGTCCGGTTATAACGTGCGCGTCATCGGCCCGATCAGCATCGCCGACCTGAGCGTGATCCAGGCCGTGGTGCCCGGCGTTACATTCGGCGCGATAGAGGACACCGCCGCGAACATCATGGCCTTCGTGAACGGGAGTGGAAACATCGCGGGACACCCGGCGATTGTTGTCGCGTCCGGCGGCCCGTTTTCGACCAACCTGACGAACATCGACAGCGCGAACGGCGCCAACCCACCGGGAACCGTGACGATCCGCGGGACCCTTGCGAATCTGCTGGCGGCCGACAATTTCGGGAGCCGCCAGGTGACCATTACGAGCGGCATTTCCGGCTTCTCCAACGGAAATGTCACGACGTTATCCGGTATGGGCGCCTCGCTCGTCGCCGTAGAGGACACTGCGCAGAACATCATTGCCGCCGGCATCTCGGGAACCTACGCCGTTCAGCTTCTTGGCGCGCCCAGCATCTCGGAAATTGGACAAGTCGATGCGCTTGCCGGAGCCGTTCTGTATGGGTCGGTCGCCGACACGGTCGCGAATCTGGTGGCTGGGACCGCCCGCCTGACCGCTTTCTCGAACATCGTGCCGATTATCACCGCGACGCCGACGGTCGCACAGGTCGAGCAGATCCTGGGGATCGTCAACGGTCAGGTAGGACTGATGATGTCGGCCACGAACCTGATCGCCGCGGTACCAACCTTCGCCGGTAAGCTTCTGCCCATCATCCCGATGGTCACGGGGTCGGCGACGATCCAGCAACTTCTCGACATCGAGCCGATCTCGCCAATTGCGACGAGCTACAAAGAGATCGCCGACACTTACGCCAACATCTCGGCCAATCTCAATTACGTCACGGACGACGTCAACCTGACGATCACCGATCCGATCACGACAGGGCAGTACAACCTGCTCGACGCCATGACCACGGGCACGATCAACTACACGCCGGCGGCCGCAAATGACTCTCCGGTGTTCCTCGGCGCCACGGCCGGCAATGCGTATCTCCAATTTGACGGTACGGACGACGTCCTGATCTCGAACGGTTCCCTTACGGCGCTTCAGTCGCACACAATCGAGGTGTGGTTCCGCACGAGCGACAGCGGGTCCAATCAGACGCTATCCGACGTTGCGGGGAAGGCGGATCTCTATCTGACCGCCACGGGGCAACTGCGGCTTGATCTCCATCACAACGGAGAAACCAAATTTGTTGTCGGCGGCCCAAACCTCAACGACGGGCAGTGGCACCATGCGGCCTACAGCTTCAATCATACGACCGGCGCGATAGAACTGTATATCGATGGGGCGTCCGTTACGGAATCCGACGCCGGCGGCACGCTCGGCCTGGGCGCCAACTTCGCAACACCGTTCACGGCCACCTCGGCGGTCGCCTTCGGCGCGCCGGGGTACTTCCAAGGCGATATGGGCGATGTGCGCGTATGGGACGCGGGGCGTACGCCCATACAGGTGCAGAGCTATTTTAACGGCGAAATCGATCCGGGCGCGCCGAACTTGAAGATTTGGTACACGTTCGACGATTACAACGACGATGACGGCTCGGTCAGCAATCTTGCGACCGCGGGCGGTTCCGGAATGGACGGTACCGGCAGCGGCGCATCCGGCAATTTGCCGCGCCCGCTTCAGGTTAATTCGGACATCAGTCAGGCGCTGAACTTCAACGGAACGTCGACGTATGTCGACACCTCGATCGGCAATCTTAGCGCCAGCTTCACGCTCACCGCCGCATTCCGCATGGACGTAATTCCGACAGGCGTCTTTACCATTTTCGGTAAGGGCGGCGCCGGCGGGGGCAACTATGACCTTCAGGTCTATGTGAATTCGGGCGGCGGCTTGGACTTTGCGATGTTCAACGGCAGCACCTTCAAGATCGTGAGCAGCACTGAAACGCTGCAGGCAGGTATTTGGTACTCCGTCGCAGTCACTTATGACGCCGGGTCAGGCGGCATGGAGCTTTTCCTCAACGGCGAGACGACCGGCACGCCGCAGACTCTTGGCGGCACGCGACAGCACGATTTGGCGGATCATCTCACTATAGGCAGCATGAACGGCGGTGAGTATTTCGATGGCGACATCAGCCGCGTGACGGTCTGGGAGGCCGTGCTCAACAGCAACGATATCGACGATCTCACCGACACCTCGCTTCCGAACGTCAATCAGAACGGCTTGGTTGCGGCCTACCCCTTTGCCGACGGTGTCGGCAGCACGTGGGTCACAGATTCGGTAAGCGGCGGCCATAATATCTACTCCGCCCAGATCTTGGGCGGGGGCGGGACGTGGGTGGCCCCTGCGCCGCCAATTGCGCGCGACGCGGGATACACCTTCAATATCGTCGAAGATACGCCATTCACTTTCCGTATCGTGGCCAGCGATCCGGAAAACAACCCAATGACGTTCGGTACGAACACCGTGACCGGCGGTACGCTAAGCGGTCCGCGCGTGATCAATGCGACGACGCGCGAATATACCTTTACGCCAACGCAGGACAGCACGGCGACGGGGCATGCGACGATCACCATCAACGACGGCACCAATCCGACGGTGTCGCAGGTGCTCAATTTCAATATCAGCGCCGTCAACGACCGCCCAATCATTCTTGGACTCAATGATCTGCCGGACGTGGGCGACGACGACACCGATCCGCCCGGACAGTTGATTTCTTCGATGTTTACCGGGCCGAACTTCGTGGACCCGGATGATTCCGACGACACCATCGATGGGCTGGTCATCGTCGGCAATACCGCCAACCCCACAACGCATGGCGCCTGGCAGTGGTCGGTCAACGGTACGACGTGGTTCAACGTCGGAACCGTGGCGAACGATGACAGTGCTCTCGTTCTTTCGGCCAATAGTTTCTTGCGCTTCCTGCCGTCCCCCACCGGCACCCTCGGCAACATGCCCTCGCTGACCGTGCGCGCCTTGGATCAAACGTTCAACGGGACCTACAGCACAGGCGGCGGCGCCGTTACGATCGGCGATCAGGCCGGCGGCAAAGAGATTCTGATGGGTCCGCCGTCGTCCATCGGGGTTGAGGTCTACGATATCGTTGCCCCCCCGACGGTGCTGCCGTTGACTCCGGGCCGCTACGTGCAATTCGACGGCGTGGACGACCGCTTCGAATCGCAGGACCCTTCGGGTTTGACGTCCCACACCATGGAAGCTTGGATCCGGGTTGATCCGACCAATACGAACGAGATGCTGATCGTGGGCGTGGGGCAAACCGGAACGTACGCGCGCATGAGCGTCGATACCGGTGTGCTGATCGTCCGAATCGAGGGTGGCGGCAACATCAAGACATCCGTCTCTACGGGCGGAGATGTAATCACCGACAGCGATTGGCACCACGTCGCCTACAGTTACAACGCCGCCACCCAGAGCCTGACGCTTTACATCGACGGTGAGGCGATCGTTGCGAACGCCACGTCAAACCAATCGATCTCCAGCTTTTCGGTGAACGCGGACATCTTCATCGGCGGCTACGCGAGTGGACCGAACAACTATTTCACCGGCGCGATGGACAACGTTCGAATTTGGGACGCCGTTCGCACGGCGGCGGAGATCGCCGGTAACCGCCTGTACTCGTACCCACAAGACGATTCGAACCTAGCCGGAATTTACACCCTCGGCGCGATCGACGGGAACCAAGTCTATAACGATGGCCCCGGCAATGCCGAAGACCTGACCGCTTTTGGTGATATTAAGGTCATCGACTTCACGCCCTATGCCCTTCACTTCGATGCCATCGACGACGTCGCGAATGTGACGACGCTGACGGACTTGCCCGGCTCATTGACCATCGAAGCGCGGATCCGCCTCGAAGATGCGACGGGCGAGCGCATCGTCGTCTCGAAGAATGCGTCCGGCGGGCCGAATATGGAGTTCGTCCTCCGGGTGAACAACTCGAACCAACTCGAGCTGCGGATGGGAACGGGGTCGACGCAGGCGTCTTACATTGCGAACGCCGTCACCCTGTCGGCAAAGACTTGGTACGACGTTGCGGCCGTCTACAATAACGATAGCAGTACCAACAACATTATGCTGTTCATCGATGGCGTACAGGTGACGGTGAGCGGGGATGCCGATCCGGATTTCACGGCGGCCAGCCGGCAAGTCACGTCCGAGTCCGTTCACATCGGCGAAGCCTTCGACGGCGACATTGCGAACCTCCGGATTTGGGAAATTCCGCTATCGTCCGGCGCCATCGCCGGGAACATCTCCAGTCCCCCGGCTAGCTACGACCCCGGGTTGGTCGCTTACTTCGACTTCTTGCAGGGGGGCGACGTCACGATTGGCGGACAGACCGTGCTGGTGGATGCTAGTGGGGCTGGCCACCATGGGGTTATCTCCGGGGCCAATAATGCGCCAACGTGGGTCGACGACCAACTCGGCCTGACGACGGGGCCGACGCCCACTTTTGATGCGTACACGGATGAAGATGCGCCGATTAGTTTTACGCTGGCCGCGTTCGATGCGGACGGCAATCCAATTACCTATCTCGTCCAGAATAACCCGAGCCATGGGGCCGTCTCGGTCGATCAGACGGGCCGGGTACTCTATCGACCCGACGACAATTACAGCGGTTCGGACACCTTCACGATCCGAGCAACGGTGGGGGCAGCCTCCACGGACCAAGACGTTACGGTGACGATCGATCCCATCGACGATCTGCCTTCCTTCTCGCAGAACGCGGTTTTTTCGGTCGATCAGGGCACCGACCCGTCAACCGCGCAATATCTGTATATGACCATCGGATCCTACCTCGTCGACGACGAATCCTTCGGCGGTGTGGCCATCGTCAGCAATCTTGTGAACCCATCGACTCAAGGAAAATACCAGTTCCGCGACGATACCCGTTCTGAATGGGTCGACATTCCCACCACCCTCGATAACGAAGGCAATGGATGGGTGTTTTCGGACGACGCGCAAATCCGCTTCGTACCCGTGAACGGCACGGTCAGCGGAAGTGTCGGCGGTCTGATGGTGCGCGCCATCGACTACGGCTACGGCGGAAATTTCACGAACAAGGTGGACTCACACGTCGGCGGCTTTGAGGTCACGGTGACTGAAGCCCGCGGCAATGGGCTGCGCCTGGGCAACACCGCGATGATCTCAGCGTCCGTCATCGCTCCAGTGGAATGGGATGGGGGCGCCAGTGGGTCATGGACCGTAGCTACCAATTGGTCGACCAACACGCTGCCCTCGACCAGCGACCGTGTCGCGATCTCCAATGCCAGCGTGACCTATTCGCCGGCGACGACCCAGACCGTCAACAGGGTAACGCTGACCTCCTCCACCCTCACGATCGCGACCCAATTCGGGCAAATTCAGACCGCGGCCGGGGTACAGGTGGATGCCACAAGCACTCTCGTCATCGACGGGGCGATCAGCGTTGCGACGAACCTTGAGAACAACGGTCTGGTTAAGCTGAATTTTGCCGACCAGGACGCGAGCTTGCACTCCTCGCTATATCTGACCAACAACAATTTGGTCGAGATGTATAACGACGCTACGTCCAACGTCTATGTGACCTCGAATACAGGCGAGATCAGATATTTCGCCGGCAACATCAGCGCCCTCGGGATCATGGACAATCTCTTGGGCGGTACGCTCAAATTCCAAGCCAGCGATTCCGGAGACGTCCACGTCACCTTCTCGCAGTACTTCCAGTGGTTCAACCACGGCACAATGCGGCTGACCGCCGCCGGGACCGGGAACGACGACGACGTCACCGTCACCTTCGCGGATGTCGATGAAGTCCAAAGCGACGGCGACATCTATTTCGAACAGGGCACAGGCGGCGGGCGGCGCTTCGAATACACCGACTTCCGCAATCAAAGCGGCGGTACCATCTATATTCAGACCGATACGACATTCGCCGGATCGATGTTCATGGGCGATTCCGGGAGCAACATTCTCATCGATTCCGGTAAGACACTGGCGATCGAGTACGGCACGCTGCAGGTCGATACATCATCTTTCGGTGGTCCGCCGGTGTTTCCGCTGGGCGGGACCTCAGGCGGCACCTTGCTCATCAAGGCAGGTGCCACCCTGTCGACCGAGGAGACGCCGGCCGATGGCGGTCATCCCTATGACATCGAGGTGGGGCGCAGCGGTGGGTTCCTGACCCTCGTCATGGGCGAACAAGGGGGCAACACGGCGTACTGGACCGGATTCGGCGGGAGCGGCTTCACCTATACGGCGGAAGTCACCGGTGTGGTGAACATGTATAGCGCTGTCGTAGACGTCACGATGATCCCCATGAATTATCTGGGGTCGGGGGAGATCAATGTGATCGACGCCACGGGCAGCAGCGCGTTCAGCCCGGACTCTGTGACGTGGCGGCGCGGCGTGGATTCCAAAACCGGCGGCGAGATCAACGTCGTCGCGGCGACGTCCAACAGCACTTTGACCATCGAAGTCAGTCAGACGCCTAACAATTCGCTGACCAATACGAACCGGGGCACAATAAACCTGACTCCGACCGCGGGTGATGCGGTGCTTGCCTTGAAGAGTACGGACTTCAATAACTACGGCGAAATGGTTCTCGGCACGGGCACCGGCGCGGCGCGCGTTGAACTGGACGGCGGCCTCTTCTTCCGCAACCGCAGCGGCGGCGTGTTCGAAGTCAACAATGCCGCGGCGGCGTTTGCCGGCGCTTTTGTGAACGGGACGAATGACGCCAGCGCCTTCGCGACACTGAGGATCAACGACGCCGCGAACGACGCGGCGGACGCGGTCTTGACGATCACCGGCACATTCGTGAACGACGTGGAAGGCGTCATCGAACTTACCAGCGTCAGCGGGGGCGAAGATGCGCGCCTTGTCATTACAGGCGCCGCAACCCTGGGCGGCGTGCTCAATATCGACGGCGACGCTTATCATACCGCGACCAGCGGCCACATTTTTAACGATGCTATCACCTGGG
>JBFWVA010000017.1:0-46298 GCA_050246995.1 Rhodospirillaceae bacterium
CCCGCGAACGTCGACACCGTCATCGTCGACGGACGCGTCCTGAAACGCGGTGGGCGCCTGCTGCACATTGACGCTGCCGCCGTGGCGCGGGATGCGGCTGCCGTGCAGGCGCGGATCAGAGCTGCAGTCGGGCTACCGGACGTGGACGTTGACGCATAGTGGCTTGCCAGCCGAAGCTCACGCGGTCGTCGGCAGGCGTGAGCGAAGGCTGGTGGGCCCCCCGGGGATCGAACCCGGGACACCCTGATGAAAAGCCTCCCAACTGCTATGTTTCAGGGTGTTGCAGCCCGATGCGCGCGGCGACGAAATTACACATTCGACCGCATGTTCATTGGGCTTTCCGCTGTTCAGGGTAGTGCACCGTGTTTCATCGAGCGGCTGGCACTTTGCTACCCCGGTGCTACCCAGAAACGAGCGAGAGGGGGCTTCCACCATGCCGACCGTCCACCTTACGGCACAGACCGTCAAGGGCCTGAGCGCCGGGGCGACCGACCGGACAGACTATTTTGACACAGACGTGCGCGGTTTCGGCCTCCGAGTAACCGCGAACGGCGTGAAATCGTGGATCTACCTGTACCGCATCAACGGGCGCGCGAGGCGGTACACGATCGGCCGCTATCCAGACTTGTCCTTGGCGGACGCGCGCGACCGGGCGAAGGCCGCTCGCAACGACGTCGCCAAGGGCATGGATCCAAGCGCTGCGAAGGTCGAGCTTCGCAATGCTGACACGTTCGCGGAACTAGCCGAGAGCTACCTGACCGAGCACGCCAAGAAGCGTAAGCGGACCTGGCGAGAGGACGAGCAGGTTATCAAGACAGAATTGGCGCGCTGGCAGCACGTCAAGGCGCGCGATCTCAAAAGGCGCGACGTCCTGGCGTTATTGCAGGAGATTGCGAATCGTCCGGCTCCGATTCGCGCCAACCGCATTCAAGCGCTAATCCGCAAGATCTTCAACTGGGCCATCGGCCGCGACCTGGTCGAGTACAACCCGTGCGCGGGGATCGTTCCATTCGGAAAGGAACGCCGGCGTACCCGAGTTCTGACGGACGACGAGATCGTCGCCCTGTGGAGAGCCTGCGAGTTCCACAGTCAGATCGCAATTCACTGCCCCGTTGCGCGCGTCTTTCAGCTTGAACTTCTGACAGCACAGCGCGGACACGAGGTTCGACACATGCGGTGGCAGGACATTGATCTCAGAGGCGGCTGGTGGAGTGTTCCCGGCGAATTCACGAAGACCGGCGTGTCTACACGCGTCCCGCTGAACAAGCCGGCGATGAGGATACTTGTCGAGCTGAAGGCGTTGGCTGACCGACGTAACGCGGAGATAAACGCTGGGCGCGAACGCAAACGTTGGGACCCCAAGCCCTCGAGCGAGTGGGTTTTTCCCCAACGTCGTCCAGGGAAGGTGCAGGTCGCAGGCGATGATCTGCCTGTTCGGTACACGCACAAGCAATTCCGCAGAATCCTTCAAACGGCGGGTACCAAGCATTTTTCTCCCCACGACCTCCGGCGCACCGCCGCGACAAAAATTCCCGTCGACGGTCCACAAGAGGCGCGGAGGTTCATCATCAAGCGCATCTTGAACCACGCGGATCGCGAGGTCACAGCCGTCTACGATCTATACGCGTACGATGCCGAGAAGAAACGCGCTCTGGACGCGTGGGGCAGACTTGTGGAGCGTCTGATTGCGAAATCCACGAAGGGTCCGAGGCCAGTCGCGGCGTGACCCGTCGGGGCTCGCACACTCGGCTACGGTGCGAGGCTGTCATGATCCCGTGGGCAGCCGCCGTTGAATGCCGGCGTGACCGGAGGAAGGAGGGGCGTAGCAAATTGAAGACGGACCGCCCGCGTGGTGGAACACGCGAACGGCCCTGACCAGCCAGTTGGGATAAGCAACCGGCGTGGCTGTCGCGGATCATGCCACAGCCCCGCCATGAGAAAGGCGGATGCAGACATGGACGACGACGTGAAGCAAGCGATCGATCAGATCGCCAACGCGTTGCAAGTGATCAATCTCTTGTCGACGCAGCTTCGACAAGACCTAGGCGAATCAGCCCAGCACGCGATCGATTTAGAGGGTGCCACCGCTCGCGCGGTCAGCGCGATGAAGCGGTTGCAGCCAAACGGTCGCGGGAAGCAGTAAGTCTCGCCCCTATCGAAGGCAGCTCATTCTCGGAACTGGCACCCTGCCTTCGACCTTCCCATTTCGATCAATGACGCAGACCGTCGTAGGCGGTCGCCCCGAAGTCCTTCGAGGGAAGCAAGCACGCTTATCTATTCCGTTCATGCGGCTGGGTTGCGTTGCGAGCGGCACGTTGGATGTCGCCTTCGAGGGAAGCAAGCACGCAATGAGGGGAGCAAAGCACACGGCGAAACCTCGGACCGCGTTCCCTGTTCATGCCAGGCGAAAGCACGATATACGAGTGCAGCATCGGCTTGGGTTCGCCGCAGTTGGCGCAGTGGTGCATGGTCAGGTGCCTCGGAGACGATTCACGAAACAGCTCCTCGACTAGTGTGTCGATGCTCGCCGAATCGTGTTCCGAAACCGCGCCGGCTGCGACAAGATGCGCACCCATCGCCTCGAATTCCCTTCGGCCACCCTCTTCGAGAGCTTCAGCAACCTGCCGTGAGTAGTCTCCAGTGCGAAGCCATCCGATTAAGCACTCCGGCCCGCAGAACGTCCATTTTTTCCCGGCACAGTCTGATGCCGCGAGCACATACATATCCTCTCCGCGGACTGACCGACCGCAGCCGGCGCACGTCACGATCGCGCCGGCCCATTTAGCACGGCTCGGACGTCCCGGTGGCTCAGTTGTTTCCGTGGCATTAGGTCTCTTCGACTTCAGCCTCGTCGGAGGGCTCTTCGTCAGACGGAACCGTCCCAGGCTCCCCGCCGAGGATAGCTGCATATGTGGACCGAAGTTGCGCGAGAGCCTCCTCACGATTGACTTCGAAGTTGAGTTCCTTCTGCACGAATTCAAGTCTTGATCGCGCTTCGTGAATCAGCTCTGACCACCTTCGAACGTGGATCGTCAAAGTCCCATCGTGAGTGTCTGCGCGTTGCAGGATCCCGCGCGTCTCACCGTTATTGAGCTCTCGCTCCACGAACGTCGAGAGATCGTTGCCGACTAGCCAAAACGTCCATGTCGCCTTAACGCCTTTGAACCGTTCGTCGTCGGAGACGGCATACGCATAGCTCTTGATCTGCTGAGTGTCTTCCGCTGCGAGGGCCTTCTTGGGCGCTTTCAGCTCAATCACGAGGTGGTGGAGTTCGCTCGCGTAGGGTGTCGGAATGCGTCGCGACAGCACTAAATCCACGATTCCCCTGCGACGTTCCTTGGGCGTTCCATCTGGACGAATCACTGGTTCGTCATCGACAAGGCCGTCCTTTAGCCCACCAGCTAGCCGATGCTTGCGCAGCACCTCAGTGAGGTCCTTGTCGCTGACCGTGAGGTTGTACTCCTCGCCGAAAAGCCAAGTGTTAGAGGCGAGGATGCGATGCAGCTGTTTGCGTTCTTTGAATGACGCTTTGAGGTCCGTTCTGAAGAGCATCTGCTGCAATCCGTCGAGGAACTCAAGCCGGTCGGCAACCAGTTTTGAGGCGCTGATGATGTTGGACAGCGAAGTGTGCTCGAGCAGACGGGCGAGCTCCTCGCGCTTCCGCTGTGGCAGCTGCAGCACTTCAGTCATGATTAGCTGCAACTCCTCAGGCCCGCGTTCGATCGCCTGGCGCAACATGCGCAGCTGGAACTTCCGCGTGCGCTGTTCGGAGGTCTGAATGTCTGGCAGTGCCGTGGCTACGCTGACCGCGACGACGTCGAACACCTGTCGCTGAACCTCTTCGACCTTAGTCTTCGGCTCCTCGTCGTATGGGTAGGCGTGTTCTGATTTCCACCCTCGCACGAAATCTTTGACGCGGTCCGCGGCTCTCGACTTGAAATGATCTTTGAGGACGGCTCGGGCCTCCTCAACCGAGGCGGTTACTTCGGGAACCATTTCCGCGAGGCCGACCACGTTCTCCTCGGTCAGCGTCGTGATGTACGGAGATTGCAGGTAGGCGGTGAAGGAGAAACCCGGCGCGATCACGTTAGCCGGGAGCCGCCCGACCGGAAATCCCGCTTCGGTGCACAAGTGAAGAGCGCGATCTTTGTCAGACTTCCACTCGATAACGTCCAGCCTGACCCACGGATTCCCGGGAACGGAAATCGGGCTCAGATCGTAGGTGCGCCTCGCGGCGATGTCGGCTGCCGCATCGACACGAATCCCCGCGACAGCCAGTCTGACTTGTCTGTAGCTCGTGAGGTACAGAGCTACTGTTTCTGTGATCTCGTTGAGGAGCGGTTCGTTGTCCTCGATCTGCCATTGCTTGACGAGATCATGAATGGTCACCTCGACACCGGCCCGCGCGCCTGGCACTGTGACGGGGTCGGAAATCACGGCCCGTCGGGGATTGTCCCAGCTGATCGTGATCGTGTAGCGCGTGGGTGCCTGCACTGAATCGTCGTCGGGAGCAACGGTGACGCGCCACTCGACGTGGCGGCCCAACGCGAGAGCCCGGAAGCGACCCTTACCCTCTTCGCCATGAAGTGAACGGCTTTCGACGAGTGATACCTTCCGCTGGCGTTTCCATGAGCCCCCGAGGTTCTTAAACAGGGCGGGAGCATCCGCCAAGGGAATTCCGTGGCCGTCGTCGGTTACGCGGATGCGTTGAAGGAGTCCAGAAGCATCACGGTCACACTCGACACGAACATCATGGGCGTCGGCATCAAACGCGTTCCAAATCAGTTCCGAGAGGGCCTGAATGGGCTTTGCGTTGGCGAGCCGCTCGATGAAGTCGGCCTGGACCTCGAGTTCGACCTGCTGCATGGTGGTGGCTACTCTACATTCTTCGGTCAGGCGCTGGACAGACTAGGTCACGCCGCCACAAAACGAATCCAGCCCATTAATGAGGAAAGAGGACGTCCACCAAGGGAGGCTAAAATTTCGCTGCCATGCATCCTGATACTCGTAACGTCGCGACCAACATGCGCGACTTCGGCATCGCCGCCTTGAGCCGTGCCGCCTAGTCAGCTCAATGTTTATGCGGGTGAAGTCGAAGTGCCGCCCACCAGGTGCGCCCACCACTCGGCCGGAGCCCGGCCGGAGAACCTGCGAGAATTGCCTCGATTCTGAAATGACCTCGGACATAAGGGCAACGGTGCTCGTCGCTACTTGGCGCGACGGCCTGTTCGTCGTCGGTGGCGAGACGCCCGGGCACGAACTCCGCGATCAGTCGGTCAGATCGCTCGCACCCGACGGGCATGGCGGCGCGCTCACCATCGTCAACGGACGTTCAATTCGTCGGCGCGCTCCTGACGGCGTGTGGAGCACGATCGCGACCACGGAGTTCGATCTTGCGTGCTGCGTGGCGGTGGGCGACGTCATCTACGTTGGGACCGATGATGCACGCGTTCTGCGCGTCGACGCCGAGGGAGCACTCGAGCAACTCCGCGGCTTCGACAAGGTTGCAGGGCGCGACACATGGTACGCAGGCTCGGCAGTCATCAACGGTCAGCGCGTCGGACCGCCGCTCGGGATCCGCTCGATCACGGCCACGCCGGACGGGGCGGTACTTCTCGCCAATGTCCACGTCGGCGGAGTCCCCCGGTCGACGGACGGCGGCGCGACGTGGTACCCCACCATCGACATCGACAGCGACGTCCACGAGGTTCGCGCGCACCCGAACCGTCCGGGCGTCGTGATGGCCGCCGCGGCGATCGGGCTCTGCACCAGCCGCGACGATGGCCTGACATGGGACGTCGAACAGGAGGGGCTGCATGCCTCGTACTGCTCTGCAGTCGCGTTTGCGGGCGACGACGTCCTTGTGTCCGCATCGTTGGACCACTTCGCGGCTGAGGGTGCGATCTACCGACGACGGGTCGATGGGGGCGGCCCTCTGCTTGCCATTGCCGGCGGCCTGCCCAAATGGATCGACGGCATTGCCGACACTGGTTGTATTGCTACGCACGGCTCCGCAGTGGCGATCGCCGATCGGAACGGCAACCTCTACTTATCAGGCGACACGGGCCGCAGCTGGTCGCGCCGGGCCAACGGCCTCCCACCTCCGAGCAGCGTCCTCATCGACTGAGCACCAAAACGAAGGTACTGCCTTCGCGCCCGCCTCGCGCAAATCCTCGATCTTCTTGCGGATGATAGTCGGCTCAATGTACGCGGGGATCTAGCTGGGCGGGCGTTGACAGCAGAGGCTCACAGGCGTAGCGTGGTCTCTGCCTAGTCTCCGCGTCACGCGCGAAGAGCGGGGGATCCAAACGAAGGCTTTCGGCCTTCCGGGGCGTATTGGCGTTTGCCATAGGACACTTCCGAGTCCGAGCCCGTCAGCTAACCCCGTCGGCGTTTTACGGAAGATTGTTCTGCCTACTGACGCTCCTCGCCGGCGGTCAAGCCAATTTTCGCCGGCCCAGCTTCTCGCCGTCAGCTTCGCGGGCCTAATTGCCGTCGGCACAGCGCTCCTCGCGCTGCCAGTGGCGGCGACTCGAGAGTCGCTGTCCCTCCTCGACGCCTTTTTCACCGCCACGTCGGCCGTCTGCGTCACCGGCCTGATCGTCGTCGACACTCCGAACGATCTGTCTGTGTTCGGCCAGGGCGTGGTGCTGCTGCTGATTCAGGCTGGCGGGCTTGGCTACATGGCGATCACGACCGTTGTGGCCGTCGCAATCGGCAAACAGCTGACCGTCCACGAGCGCCTCACCCTGCAGGAGGCCCTAAACGTTCAGACGATGGACGGATTGATTCGATTTGTCATGAACGTGTTCAAGCTCACGCTCGCATTCGAGCTGATAGGCGCGCTGGTCCTGGCTCTTCGATGGACGGGTCAGATGGGGCTCGGTCAGGCGCTGTACTTCGGGCTGTTTCACTCCGTATCCGCATTCAACAACGCAGGATTCGCGCTCTTCTCCGACAGCCTCATGGGATTTCGCGACGATCCCGTCGTCAACGCCACCATCCTGACGCTGATCGTCTGCGGCGGCCTCGGCTTCGTCGTGCTGACTGAACTGGGACGCCTCCGGCGTACGCGGCGTCTGTCGGTGCACACCCGTCTTGTGCTCACCGCGTCGGCACTGCTCATCGTCGGCACGACCGTCGCCATCTACGTACTAGAATCCCGAAACCCTCGGACGATCGGGAATCTCGCGCCATCGCAGGCGTTACTGGCGTCATTCTTCCAGGCTGTCACGCCCCGCACGGCCGGATTCAACACGCTCGATATCGGCGCGATGACCCCGCCCACGCTGTTCCTGTTGATGGTCCTGATGTTCATCGGCGCGGCACCAGGCGGAACGGGCGGTGGCATCAAGGTCACAACGTTCAGCATTACCGTGGCCGCGCTGTGGGCGACGGTCCGCGGCAAACACGACGCCGTGATCTTCAATCGGCGACTGGCCGCCGACCTTGTCGCGCGCGCATTCTTCGTCAGCCTGATTGCGTTTCTTGCGCTGAACGGGATCGCGGCGTTGTTATTGATCACCGAAGAACGCGGCTTGTTGCCGACGCTGTTCGAAACGGTGTCCGCTGCGGGAACGGTGGGCCTCTCGACGGGAGAAGCGGGCGCCCCGGTGAGTCTGACCGGCCACTTCAGTCCCGTGGGCAAGCTGCTGGTGATCGCGACGATGTACATGGGACGTATCGGCCCGTTGACACTCGCAGTGGCCGTCGCTCGTGGTCGGACACCGCCGCGCGTGCGGTACCCCGAAGGCAAGATCTTGGTCGGCTGAGTCCGGGAGGGATGTGTGGCACGAAGACAGTTCGCAGTGATCGGCCTCGGCCGATTCGGGTCGGCAATGGCGACGACGCTCGCCGAACTTGGCCAGGACGTCATCGGTGTCGATGGTGACGCGGAAAGAGTCCGCCAGCTTGCGGACACCGTCACGCAGGCCGTCGAACTCGATGCCACCGATGAACGGGCGCTGCGCTCGGTCGGCATTCAGGACGTGGACGTTGCGGTCGTGTCGATCGGCGAGAACATCGAGTCGAGCCTCCTCGTGGTCATGCAGCTGCGCGAGCTCGGCGTTAAGAGCATCGTCGCGAAGGCGGTGACGCCGCTGCACGGACGCATTCTCGAAAAGCTTGGTGTCACCCGGGTCATGTTTCCTGAACGAGAAATGGCGGTCCGCATCGCGCACGGGCTCGTGATGCCGAATGTCATCGACTACATCGAGCTCTCGCGCGAGTTCAGCATTGTCGAGGTACCGGCGCCAGACGTGTTCGTGGGCCGGACGTTGAAGCAGCTGGAATTGCGGCCCAAATACGGACTGACACTGATCGCGATCAAGAGGCGGCCGAGCCCAACAACTGCGCAAACGACCAACATCTCGCCCTCCGCCGACGAGATCATTCAGGCCGGCGATGTGCTGTCACTACTTGGCAGCAACGAGCGGCTCGCCGCGCTCGACGCAGTATTGAAGCGATGAGATCGCGCTCTCATCGTGATGGCGCGAATCGATCGCAACCTTCGAACTGGTCGCGATGATCGGGGCAGATCGCGCCAATCCTCGATCTTCTTGATCCCGCCGTTCTTCTGGGCGGAAATCCCGGGACCTACGCGGCTGCGCCGTTTCGCCGCGAGCGAATCCACGCCACCACCTCCTCCTCGAGCCAGGCGACCAAGCTCGACGTCAGGTGGACACGCTTCGGAAACTCGCCCCGCCGCTCCATGCGCCACAGTGTGGTTCGGGACAAGCCCGTCCGCTCCTGGACTGCCTCACATCGCAGCAGTTTCACAGCCCCAGGGTTCTGAAGAACGTCGCTGGACGTTAACTCGGCCGACGAGCCTGAGGGAGCATCTTCTTTCCGCTTCATGGTGTTCCTCGTACTGAGAATCGGGGAGGGCGTAGCGCGTCCCAAGAAGACGCGCCGCGTCGGCGTGAATATCGTTGCGGTCGGTTGTCGTACGGTGCCGGCGGAAATTACACGGTAACAACGGATCGACTCCAAGTCGAGCCGCCGCGCGCTGCGCGCGATGATCGGTGATCGTCGCGAACATGGCGGCAGTCGCCGGAATCGACCGCACTCTCGCTTCCGATCCGACCGCCGCGACATCGTGCATCGCGCTGAACATCTCTGAACATCGCTTCCGCATCGCGACGACGACACGAGCAAGACGCATGCTCGTGTCGATCCCGCGCTGTTGTTACCACTTATTAAGTCTTCATAAGTCGCGGCGATTCCACCTCGAACACGCTGTCAATCAAATTGCTCTTATGCCGGTCGTCGCGCGATCGAAAGCGACGGTCGATCGAGCGAGAGAGGCTGACGGAGACACGTCGAGGAGGTTCTATGCGTTCGTGCACATCGCGTCCTGATCTCGTTGGTTGGCTATCAGCTACTCGCATCGCGGTCATTGCGCTCGCGATCCTCGCGTTCGCGGACGTGGCATTCGCACAGAGTCCGTGGGAGCGCGCCGCGCTGAATCTGGAAACCACGTTCACCGGACCGCTGGCGCGGTCTCTGGCGCTCGTGTCCATCGTGATTGGCGGCCTCATGTTTATGTTCGGCGAAGGAGGGGCCACGCGTCAGATCAGCGGCATCGTGTTCGGCGGTGGACTGGCGCTGTTCGCCGGTCAATTCCTCACCTGGTTGTTCTGAGGTCCGTCATGTCCTCAAGCGCCGAGATTCTTCGCCGACGGGTTTACAAGGCCGTGAATCGGCCACTCACCGTGTGCGGCATCGAACGGCGACTGTTCTTCATGTCGCTGTTGGTCGGTGCGGCTACCTTCAACTTGTTCTACTCGCTGCTGGCCGGCTCCCTGATCTTCGTCACGTTGTACGCCTTTGCGTTTGCCAGCACGAAGCGCGACGTCCAGATGCTTCGGATTCTCCTCTCGTCCGCGTGGTGTCGGCGTCGGTACGACCCCGCGAAGCACACGCTCGCCGACGTGGAGATCGTGCCGTGTTGAGCGTGCGCCGCATCGTGCGGGACTACGCGGACGCGGGCAGCCTCAACAGTCTTCTCGCGCTCTGGGGCTTCGTCGACGATCACACGTTCATGACGAAGGCTGGCGACGTCGGGGTGGTCTATCGGCTGCGCGGCGCCGACTACGAAGGGCTCGATCACCCGCAACGGCGAGCGGTCGTCCACGCTTGCGAGGCAGCCCTTCGGTAGCTGGACGACACCTTCCGTGTCTATCAGTACCTGATCAAGCGGCGAATCGGGCCGATCGACACGACCGGATGTCCGCATCCCCTCGCGAACGAGGCGATACGCCGGCGTGTCGCTTATCTCAACACGCGCGCATCGGAACTGTTCGACATGCAACTCTTCCTGGTCCTCGTGAACGAGGGCCATCGAGCCGCAGCCAGGAGCACGCAGCTGCGCGACCTGCTTCGCGAGCCGCGCACCGCCCTGCGCCGCTGGCTCTCCCGGGACGAAGCGGTCCGACTGATCGAGGCCGACGTGGATCGGGCCATCGCACGGTTGCACGCAGCCGCCCGGCCCCTTGAAACACTCCTCGCGGACACCGTCGCGCCAACGCGACTCGGAAAGCGAGAGGCGTTCACCTTCTTCCGGACGCTCCTGAACGTCGCGCCCGAAAAGGTCGAATCCTCATGCTGCTACGACACGCACCTCGATTACTTCGTCAGCGATTCCGCCGTCGAATGCCATCGCGACCACCTCGACATCGACGGCCGCTACCTCAAGGTTCTGACGATGAAAGAACCGCCTGGAACCACGTTCGCCAATCTCCTGCAGGGCCTCTACGGCGTCCCCGGCGAATTCGTGGCGTGTCTGGAATGGAAGCGGTTGCCCGTCGATAGTGCCCGACGGAACCTGCACATGCGACGCCGCCATTTCTTCAACAAGCGCGTTTCGATGGTGAATTACGTCACCCCGGACACCAAGGCCGAGGAAATGCTGGTTGACGATAGCGCCAGCGCGACGGTCAAGCAGCTCGGCGACGTCCTCACCGAGGTTGAAGTCAACGGTCATTTCCTCGGTGAGTGCTCGCTCAGTATCGCGCTTTGGGGTGCCGATCACCGAGCAGTGAGGCGTTCGGCCGGAGAGGCGACCAAGGTGCTCGCCGCTCATGACGGCGTCCTGTATGACGAGTCATACAACGTCCTCAACGCCTGGCTCGCGCTCGTGCCCGGCAACCGCCGCTACAACTTGCGCCGACTGGCGTTGCTGGAAACGAACTGCGCCGATCTGAGCTTTCTGTTCACCCTGGACCAGGGCGAGCGCATCAGTCCGCACCTCGGTCAGGAAGCACTGGCCGTCTTCGAGACGGAGCACCAGACGCCGTACTACTTCAACCTGCACGTCCAGGATGTAGGCCACACCCTGATCACGGGCGCCACTGGGGCAGGTAAGAGCTTTCTCGTGAACTTCCTGATCACGCAAGTACAGAAGTACGACCCGCTCACGGTCATCTTCGATTTAGGGCACAGCTACCGAAAGCTCGCCGCTCTGCTCGGCGGCAGCTACCTGCAGCTCGGACTGCGCCAGGACCACGTGTCCATCAACCCTTTCGCTGCTGAATCGACACCTGAACACCTGCACTTCCTGCAGGGTTTCGTGCGAGTCCTGCTGGAAGGCACCGAGGGGTACCGGCTGACCGACGCCGAGGATCGCGAGCTCTTTGAGGCCATCACGAACCTGTACGTGCTCGAATCGGATCAGCGGCGCCTGTTCACCTTGGCGAGCCTGCTGCCCAGATCGCTCAGCAACCGGTTGGCGAAGTGGATTGAAGGCGGCCGGTACGGTGCCCTATTCGACCACGCGGAGGACACCCTCGCCGTTTCGCGGCTTCAGGTGTTCGACCTTGATGGAATGGCCGCCTACCCCGAGTTGCTCGAGCCACTCCTGTTCTACGTGCTTCACCGCGTATCGACCGTGGTCCAAGACCCGGCCTCGAACGGTCTATTGAAGGTCTGTGTGCTCGACGAAGCGTGGCGTTTCATCCAGCACGAGCGACTGCGTGCGTATGTGACCGAGGGGCTCAAGACCTGGCGCAAGTGCAACGCCGCGATGCTGCTTGCGACACAGACCGTCGACGACTTTGCGAGTGGCGACCTGCTGCGGACGGTTGTGGAAAGTTGTCCGACCAAATTGCTGCTCGCGAATCCTTCGTTCGACTCCGATCGCCATGCCGAGCTCTTCCAGTTGAACGACGTCGAGCTCGCTCTACTGGCGGACCTGCAGCCTCGTCGACAAGTCCTACTGAAGCGGCCACACGTGACGAAGGTGCTCAACCTGAACGTGGACCCGCGGTCCTACTGGCTCTACACGAACACCCCTGTGGATAACGAACGCGTCAACGCGGTTTTTGCGAAGTACGGCTTCGAGGCTGGACTCGACCACCTCGCGGCATCGGCTTGAACCAAGGAGGCTTGTCATGCGTGTTCGACTGCTTATCGCGATGCTCTTGCTGATGCCGCTGGGTGCCTCGGCGCTCGCTCAGACCGCCGGAATTCGGGAAGTCACGGCATCAGGGCGCGCTGTCATTCCTTTGGACACGAAGATTCGCTACACGACGATGATCGTGCTTCCAGACGACGAAGAAATCCTCGACGTCGTCTGCGGCGACCGCGATTTCTGGGTGATCTCGGCGGCCCAGAACATCGCGCACGTCAAGCCGGCGAAAGAGGGCGCGGCCACCAATCTGAACCTCATTACCTCCAGCGGCAACGTGTACTCGTTCTTGCTGCGCGAGACCCGCACGGCGCAGCCGGACCTGAAGTTATACGTAACCGCCGACCCGCAGTCGGCGCGGGGGCCGCAGCGGTATTTCTCGGCGACGCAGGTCGTGGCCCTTCAGACGGAGCTGCGTGACGCCCACGCGACCATCGAGGCTGCGCGACGAGCCGCCGATGAGCAGGTTGCGAGTTTCCGTCAGCAGTACCCGGCATCGCTGCGCTTCGCCTACGGTTCTCCGAAATTCGAGCGTCCGTTCTTCGTCCGGTCAATCTGGCACGACGGACAGTTCACATACATCAAGTCGGATGCGCCCGAATTGCCAGCGCTCTACGAAATCACTGACGGCCAGCCCGCGGTGATCAATTTTCAAGTGCAGGACGGCACGTACATCGTGCCGAAGGTGATTCAGCGTGGATACCTTGCGCTCGGTAAGGACCGCTTCAACTTCCAGCAGGGGCGCTAGCCATGACTGAAAACTCTCACGGCACAGCGCCCGTTACAGACCACCGGATTCCACCACGAGGCGTGCTGCCTCGCGGGGTCCAGACCTGGGTTCTCCTTGGGGTCGCGATCGCGATTCTCGGAGTGATCGTTCTCACCGGCCGTGCAGAGCCAGCGGCTCGGCCCAGCGTCGCGGCGCAGCCGGGATCGCCCCCGGCGCCCAATCCGGAGCGGATGCGCGACTACCAGGACCGACTGCGGATCCTCGACGCCCGTGGTCGTGAACGGGCGATGGCCACCGCGACACCCGAACTGCCGCCCGCCATTCAATACGAGGAACCAACGAGCGGCGCAGCGACCGTCGATCCGCTGGAAGCGGAACGCCGGCGCCGGGAATACGAAAGCCTGTTCGCCAGCAACGTTGTCAGCAGCCGCCGCCCGGAAGGCCGGCGCCTGGTTGGCGACGACGCCGCTGGGATTCGTCGCTCGCAGCAACCCGGCGGGATGCCGGATGCGCTGGAGCGCCCCTCCCTCGACGATGTTGCGGCGGCAGTGCTTCGAGCGACCGCGGCAGAGACGAGCGGATCGCCTGCGGAACAGCGAAGCGCATTGGAGCGGCCGAACGACGGAAGGGGCTCGATCGAAGCCGGGATGACCCGTCGGACAAGAGCGACTGCGCCGATCGGCGCCAGCGGCCCCACGCACCGTCTGCTCGAAGGCACTGTCATCGATACGGTTCTGATGAACCGCCTGGACGGCAGTGCCACGGGTCCCGTGAATTGCCTGGTCACCAACGCCGTGTACTCGCACAGCGGCCAGCACGTGCTCGTCCCAGCCGGCACTCGGGTCATTGGCGAGACGAAACCGGTGCAGTCGTTGGGCGAGACACGCCTCGCGGTCGTGTTTCACCGCTTGGTCCTGCCGGACGGTCGGACATATCCACTCGACGACGTCGCCGGTCTTAATCAGGTCGGCGACGCGGGCCTTCGGGACCAGGTGGACCACCACCGCTGGTCCACGATCGGCGGCGCAGGCGCGGTGGGCTTGGTGAGTGGCCTTGCGCAATGGCTCGGTACCGCGGCCCTCGGCCGCGGCGACGGCGACCGCACGATCGTGATCGCGGGCGGCATGGGCAATGCCGCGTCGCAGGCGACTGCGCAAACCATGGGTCGTTACCTGAATCGCCTGCCGACCGTGACGATTCGAGAGGGCCACAGAGTCAAGGTGTATCTGATGTCTGACCTCGAACTGCCCGCGTACGAGTCTCCGACCACACTGCCTATTAAGCCAGTGCGGCGCGTCGGCGAACAGCTTGCCCAGGGGATGCTGCCATGAGGCGCCTGGCCATCGTCTTCGTGCTCGCGATCGTCACTCGCCCCGCGTTCGCCCAGTTCGCGGTGGTGGACCACGGAAATCTGGCGCAGGCCGTGTTGATAGCTGAACGCACGCTTCGTGAGTACGAAATGCTCATACAGCAGTACGAGACGCTCCAGCGGATGTCGCAGGGTCTCGGCGACATGAACGGTTATCGCGTGCCTGCGGTGGGCACGACACGCCACAACCCCGAACGCTGGCAATACGGGGGTTCCTGGTTAGCGGGGCTGAATGGAGGCGACCCGCGAGGAGCCGGTTACGGGAGTGTGGCGCGGCGCTTGGAGTCGCCGGGGTATTCACTGCGACAACTCCCGCCAGATGCGCGACGCGCTGTGGAGCGCGCATACGCGACGGTAGAAATCAGCGACTCCGTAGCCCAGGCAGCTGGGCACCAGGTCGGCCTCGTGCGGGAGTACGCGTCACGACTGCAGCGCGCCATCGACGCGCTGGAGACAGACATCGTGAGCGGTCCGCACGAAATGACGGCCGTCCTGGACAAGGTCGCAGCGGGCGAGCTCGTCGCCCGGAGGCAAGACATGGCCACCAACCAGCTGCTCGCACACGCCCTCGAGCAGCTGCTGGCCCGCAGCAAGCGGCTTCGCGACACCGAAGCCGCCACGATGAACATGCGGCTCGCCGGCCTGCGCAACGGGCGCACCGCCGGCGGAAGCGTCGTCCGCGGCGCTGCAGACGACTTAAGAAACTGGCGGCAGCCCTAAGGAGTGAGCCATGCGATATCGACGCACTCTCATGATCGCCACGGCGGTGCTGACTATCGGCCTGGGTTCGGCGTGGGCGCAGATCGCCGTGTTCGACTCCGCGACGACGAGCCGCAATGCCGCGATCGCGGCGCTGAAGCAGCGCGTCGTGGATATCGTTGCCGCGCAGCGTGACCGCCTCCAGGCAATGGCCCGTCGGCTCGGTGATGACGTGGATACTGGGCGGTATGCGGCGCCCAGCGCGCCAGCATGGGCCGAGGATGGCCAGGCGACGCTATACGCGGAACCCTATCGTGCGGCACTCGCCCGCGGCGACGCGGCGGGCGATGGCTTTACGGCCGTCGCTCGTGAACGGAACGCCGCCGGTGGCGTACTTACCGAACTACCCGCGGACGCGTCTGAGGTCATCCGTCAACAGCTGGCGAGCCTAGACGCCGCCGACAGTTCCGTCCTTGCGGCCACGCATCAGGCCGGCATCCTGCGGTCCAACGCGGCACATGAAGCGCGCGCAATCGACCGACTAGAAGCCGACGTGGCACGGCCGCGGCGCGAACTCAGCGCGACCGCCGCCGCCGAAACAGTGGGCGGCGCCGGTCTGATTGGGGCGGTTCAGGGACAGGCCAGACTCCAGTACCTGGGCGCCATCGTCGAGCAACTGCTCATCGACAGCAAGCGTGCTCGCGATGCCGAGGCCGCCGCGCTGAACATGCAGCTGCGCCGGCTCCAGTCCGGCTCTGAGGAGGGGCCGGCTCAGAACCTTCTCAGCGGAGCTGGAGACGATCTGCGGACCTGGCGGCAACCCTGACGGAGAACAGTGATGGATCCGAACCCGCGTCTTGCCGTTGTTGCCAGTGTGCAGCAAGCCATTACGGCGATGCTTACGACCTACGAGCCGGAGTTCCTCCGGCTCGGATACAGGCTCTTCGTCGCCTTCGCGACGATTCTGATCGTCTGGCAGGGCGTCCGAATGATGCTCACCCGCGAATCGCTTGGTGAGCAGATGTTCGGGTTCGCCCGGCTGCTGGTATTCATCTGCTTCGGCTACGCGCTGATCGTCTTCTACGAATCGCCGCTTCCTGGGATTGGCGTTTCCTTCAGTAATCTGATCACGGATCAGGCGCACATGTTCGCGAACATCCTGGACGCGCGGTCCCTTGAGCTCGTGTTCGACCATCTGGATAACTTGTGGGGCCATTTCGTCCAGCCGGATGCGTGGTCGATCCTGGCGAACCTCCTGTACTGGCTCCTCTTGATCTTTGTGACGATCGCCAAGGTGATTTCGCTTGCCATCGTCGCGTTCGGACTCATCGCGAGTGCCGTGTGCGCGCTGCTCGGACCCATCTTCGTGCCCTTCTTTATCGTCCCGAAGATGGACTGGCTGTTCTGGTCATGGTTCAAGTCGTTCGTGCAGTACTCGTTTATCCCGGTGGTCGCCTTCGCGTTCCTGATGGTTTTCGAGCGATTCATCTTTCAATACCTGACCACGCTGCCGCCGGGAATCACTGAGGATTACTACCTCGTGTACGGGCTGCAATCGCTCGTGATTATCGGTGTGTTCACCGTGGGCATTCTGCTCGTGCCAACGCTGACAAGTTCGATCTTCTCCGGACGCGCAGGTGGAAGCGTGTTGCCGGAACGTGTGGGGTAACTGCGATGCGCTACCAGCGGCAGCTTGATACCGCAGCGTCGCCCAGACTGCGACGCGCGTTTCTAAAACTTCTGGGATTCGGAGTCCTAGTGGGTCTAGTGATCGGCATCCTGTGGGTGATCGCCGGGCTCCTGAACTTTCAGGTTCTGCGATAGGAGGCGGGCCAATGAGCGCGACCGTTGGTGATTTCAAACCGAAGACGCTCGAGAACGCCAAACGCGAATTCGTGGAGCTGTATGGCTCCGCGCTCGTGATGAACACCTACCTCAAGATCGCCCTCGTGCTCGTCTGCCTCGTGGCCGTGGGATTGGTTGTCTTGAACGTGCGAACCCAGTCCCGCTACGCGGATTTGAAGCCGCTCGTGATTCGAATCGATGACGTCGGTCGGGCCGAAGCGGTGGCGTACGACGCGACGGCGTACCGGCCGCAGGCACCCGAACTGCGCTACTTCCTGACGCGATTCGTGGCCACGCACTTCAGCCGGTTGCGCGCCACCATCCAGCGCGACTATCCGGACTCCTTGTTCTTCCTCGATCCCGGTCTCGCGGACGCGACGATCGCGCAGAACGAGCAATCGCGCGTGATGGAGACCTTCCTCACAGAGGCGGCTGCGGACGAGATTGATATCGAGGTCAAGAACGTGACGTTCTCCGAACTGAACAAGACCCCGTACAGAGCGTCCGTCGACTTCGAGAAACGCTACTACACGCCAGGTACGCGTCAGGAGCGGGCGCGCGAGACGTTCGTCGCCCAGATGGATTTCATCCTGCGCGAGAACGTGCCGAACGCCTTTGTCCGCGTGAATCCCTTGGGCCTGCAGATCACCCATTTTCGGGTCGACCAGGCGTTCCAGTGAGGTGTGCGATGTCGCCAAACGTGCGTGACGCGCGCGAGCTGGTAATCGAAGGCGACCGACTGCTTGGTCGGGCATGGGAGCAGTTTCCGCGAAGCCGGACCACTCTCGGTCCGTCCGACCTCGCCGTCGCTGAGCACTCGTACGCCGAGGCGGCCCGCCTGTACCTCGCCGCGGCGGTCGAGTATCAGGGCGCGAGCGAGGCAATCGATGTGTTCGATGCCGAACCTGGCGATCTGCTGAGCACTCTGAACGGACAGCTACGCGCCGAAGCGACGGCAGCGTTGGCGGATGCCGAACGCCTACTCCGTGATGCCTCCGACGCTGCCGTGGAACGAGAGCGGTCGTTCGCGGAAGGTCTGCGTGAGCGGTTTTCTCACGCTTTGCCAGAGCTGTTTCCCGTGGCATCTAACGATGCAGGTCGGGTTATTCCGGAACACGCCAACCGGTGAGCCTGTCATGGTCGCCCAAAGCGCTTTCCTGACGCTGCTGATCATGATGCTGGCGCTCTTCTGGACCGCCGGCGAGACGGCGTTCCTAGCGCCGTACAAGCGTCTGCTGTTTACGGAATACGGCGTCCAAATCGGTGTCTTCCTCCTGGTCGTCTTCATCAACCTCTTCGCGGCCTGCTATGGCATCGGGCGATGGCTGTTCCTGAAGGACACAGGGCATAAGCTCCATCACCTCGATAGGCAGCTCGTCACGCGTGACACCGTCCTCGCGGACCTGTCACGGCGGATGGAGGACTAAAGATGTCACGCGATCGTGTGCTTGATCTTCCGGGAGAAGGAGCTCGGCGCCCGGTCGCAGACAGCACGCCGCCGCGTGGCGGTCGTGGCAGCGGCAAACGCGCCGGCCAGCCGATGCCACGAGACCCCCGGGACGTGCTCGCGGCGAAACTGGAGCTGCCACGAGGCGAGGTGCGCGAACGGGTCTGGTCGGGTCGCACGGGATACGAGCTGAGGAACTCCGATGTACGCACGCTTGCGGCCGTCGGTGCCTTCCGCGTCGTTGATGTACGTGACCTGCAGGGAGACCGACACTCGAACTGGCATGGCGACGTAGAGCACCTCCGCCGGGCGGGCCTCGTCGCGGTGAGCCCGCGCGTGCTGGACGGCGCACGCACCCAAGTGGTGACGCTCACGCCGGCGGGACGCGCGTTGCTGGAACGCCATCAGCGGGCCGAGGAGCCTCGCCAGTCGTTCTACGCCGGCATGGTGAAGCCTCGCGAAATCCCACACGACGCGAAGCTGTACCGCGCGTTCAGCGACGCCGCCACACGCCTCCAGCGCGACGGGGCGCGCGTGGAACGAGTCCTCCTCGACTATGAGCTGAAGCGTGAATACCAGCGATTCCTGCAAGCCAACAATCGCGGCAAGGCCGAGTCGTCTGGACGTCCGGATCGCTCCGCTGAGGAAATCAAGGAGTGGGCCTCGGCCCACCAACTGACCGTCGTAAACGGCCATGTCCAATTTCCTGATGTGCGCATCGAATACGAGCGGCCTGACGGGCAGTCCGAGCGCGAAGATATCGAGCTGGCGACGGAGCATTACAACGCCCGTCAGATGGCGGCGAAACGTGCGGCCGGCTTCACGATGGGGCGAAGCGCCGGCAGTCGCCTGCGCGGATCTTCGGCCCGGTCTGGTGCGACGCCCTTCGACCCGCACGCCGTCGAGGAGGTGCTTCGATGACGCACGAGGAACGTATCGAAGCGGTCGCCGCGTACGGATTTACGAACCGCCAGGCGACGTTTCTCACGACCGCGATGCTGCATGGCGGTGTCTGCGTCCAGCGCCAGTACTGCAGTTTCGCCGGGATCGCTCGCGGCCAAGTGGTTCGGGACTTCTTTGCTTATCTGGTGGAGCGGAAATTCGCCAGCGCCCACCCGTACGCCCGGCCGGGTTCGCTCATCTACCACATCCATCACAAGGGCCTCTACCGGGCCATCGGCGAGCCTGACAGCCGGTGCCGCCGGCGGTCCAGCCTCGAACGGGCGCTCGCGCGAATGATGCTGCTCGACGCCGTCCTGTTGCGGCCGGGTCTGATGTGGCTGGCGACTGAACGAGAGAAGCTCACGTACTTTCTGCATCGCCGGCAGATCAACGAACAGGATCTGCCTCAGACGAGGTTCGGTACAGGTGAGACGCGTACCAAACGGTTCTTCACCGATCGGCTTCCAATCGGCATTGGGACAGGTGACGACATCACGTTCGCCTACCTAGTTACCGAACCGACCGGCGCGCGGTTGCGTGAGTTTCTGGAGAACCACTTGCCGCTGCTGCGCGCGCTTTCAAGATGGACCCTCTTACTGGTCCTGCCCCCGATCTTTTCAGCCGCGGAACCCGCGCACCGGAAGGCAGTGATGAATCTGTGCGCACCACCCGTTCGGCCGGACGTCGTTGACGAATTTCGGTGGTACTGCGCCGTGAGGCGCTCGATTGAAGCGAAGGACACGCCCACCGTTCATGGGGATGTCGCGAGATTCTCCCGCGCGCGTCGCGCCTTTGGGAGTCCGCGTTTCTTTGCCGTGTATCGCCAGTGGCTCAGGGAGGGCGATCCGGCCCTTGGGCGTCTATTGTCACCGGCGTTTCACGATGCCTGGGGCGCCGGCGTGATCGCAGTCGAATGCCTGGTGTTGCCGTATGCGTATGCAGAGCTCGATGGTCTTGTTCAGTCGGCGTAGCGGCGCGCAGGCGGGAAGCGCCGTGACAGTGTCGATAGAACGCACCGTAGAACGGGGAGCCGGGGACGGCGTTCTAGTCGGAAGAAGGAAGGCGCCGCCGACATTACGAAGGGCGCGGGCCGCTGGCGGCGTATTTTGCCGCCCAGCCGTCCCGCGCAACAACCGCATAGCGGGCAGGAGCGACCCCCCGTCCGGCTCGCGCCGGTCGCCCCGGCTCCGGCCCCGGAGGGTCGCTCCTGCCCGCTATGTCTCAGTCCCGAGTTCCGTTGGTAACGGCCACATCGTCGGCGCCCCGTGTGAAATCACCGCTCGGAACTTGGACAGAACCTCGCTATCACGCTGAAGAAAAGGAGACGTCATGTCCATCATCAAACCGCGCACGAATCAGAAGCACGTCGTCCGGCATATCACACGGCTGTTTCGCGAGAACAACGAGACGCTGTTCGCCTACGCACGATTCATCGGCGAGCCGACCGAGTACGTGCTCAACCAGCTCGTGGAAAGCGTCCTCGCCAAGGACAAGGACTTCCAGGCATGGCGCGACGAGAATCCCGGCTCGCACGTGCCGGCGCCGGGCAGCGGTACTCGCGCGCGGCGCCGCGCTGCCACGTCGTCGGTTTCGAGCCATGCGCCGGCTGCCGTTGCGTTGGCGCAACCTGCGTAGCGAAAGGAGCGGGGTTATGCGCGCTGTCCTGGAATATCGGGCCGCCCTGAGTCTGACGTTTGCCGGCGTCATCGGCGCGGTCGGACTGCGCGTATACCCGTTCCCCGCCGACAATGTCTTTCTCGCCGCGTTGTACGTGGAAAGACCGGCGTTGTTTGCCGGCATCAGCTACCTGTACGCGACGCTTTGGTTTAGTACCCCGTTTGTGGCGCTGTCCGTCGTCACCGCGCTCGCCACAATCGTCGTGCTGCGGTGGACGCCCAGTGCCGCGTATGCAGCGTTGCCGCCATACCCGGATCCCGCGCAGCGGCGAGAGCCGTTCATCGTCCTGGGCGAGCAGCACCACGCCATGGATCCGGCGAGGGCCGCGCGTCCGTCCTGGCTGACGATCCCGCGGCGGGGGCTTCACACCGGCGTGATGATTCTCGGTGCCGTCGGCACGGGCAAGACCTCCGGCTGCATGTATCCGTATGTCAACCAGCTTTTGGCATGGCGAGCCGGCTCGCCCGAGGAGCGGATCGGCGGCCTGATTCTCGAAGTGAAGGGCGATTTTTGCGGCCAGGTCCGCAGCATCCTTCGGAGCCACGGTCGCGAGGGCGATTACGTGGAGATCGGTCTCGACTCCCCGCACTGCTACAACCCCCTGCATAACGACCTCGAGCCGTACGCACTTGCGTACTCGATCGCGACGCTCTTGAACAACCTGTACGGCCGCGGGAAAGAGCCGTTTTGGCAGCAGGCATACACCGACCTCGTGAAGTTCGTGATCCTGCTGCGAAAAGTCGTGGATGGGTACACGACCCTGGCGGAGGTATACCGGTACGCCCTCGAAGAGAAACTGATCGTTGAAGACATCCAGCGCGGCGAGCAGCTCTTTGCTGCGGCGCCGGCGATGGTTTCCGTCGCGGCTTTCGACTACCACCTGCGCGTGGAACACACGGAGTGGGGCAATTGGTCGGCCCGGTCCGATGAGCGGTTCGAGCGCCCGCACGATGAGCGACTGATGGCCTTTCTGACGGAACAGGCGATCCCGTTCACAATCGAGCGGCATATCCAGGACGATTCCTGGGAGGATCGCAAGGCGCAGCTGGAGGCGGTAAAGCGCTGGTATTACCACAACTGGGTGAAGCTCGAACCGCGGCTGCGTTCCTCGATCGTCGAAGGCATCGTCGTCTTCCTGTCGCTGTTCGACGACAACCCCGCGGTTGCGCGCGCATTCTGTCCGCCGAAGTCGGCGTACACGCAGAGCCCGGACACGAGGAAAGGCAAGACGCCGTTGCCGCCGCTCGAGGAGCTGCTGGAGGCCGGCAAAGTCATCGCCTTGAACTTTCCGGTCGGTCTGAATCCCGGCCTGGCGCGCGCGCTCGGTGTCATGTTGAAACTGGACTTTCAACGCGCCGTGCTCGCGCGTATCCCGAAGATTGCTGCGAATCCGGAGAAACCGTGGCGCGATCTCCTGTTTGTCTGCGACGAGTACCACAGCTTCGCAACGACCGGAGATTCGGATCCATCGGGCGATGAACGCACGTTCGCCTTGAGCCGGCAGGCACGACTCATTCCGATCGTCGCAACCCAGAGCATCAGCTCGCTGCGATCCGCCCTGCATGGCGATGAGTCCTGGCGGACCTTGCTCCAGTGCTTCCGCACGAAGGTGTTCCTCGCATCGTCTGACGAATTCACGACGCGCGCCGCGGCCGAACTGTGCGGGCGGGCCGAGCGGCTCAAGCCCTCGTATCAATTGACGGAAGCGGGCCAGGATGCGCGCGTCTCGCTGCTGACAGGACGTGCGGCAGCGCCGAAATCCACGGTCACCGCGAGCAAGAACTATTCGTTCGTCATGGACTACGTGTTTCAGCCCAAGGTCTTCAGCGAACTACAGAACGGTCAGGCCATTGTCTTGCCGTACGACGGCTTGAACCCGAAGCCGCCGACGTACTGCTACCTGAAACCGCACTATCTCGACGTGCAAACCAGTTACTTCGATCATGTGCAGCGAGGTGCGTTGTGAGCAGCTTTGCGCGGATCATCCCGTTCATCCGGCCCATCGAGCAGCTGCTCGGCGACTCTGACGTGACGGAGGTCATGGTCAACGACGGCGGCCGTCGTGTATTCATCGAGCGCGATGGTCGGGTCGAACACGTGCGGGATCTGACGCTCGATGAGCGTCATCTCACCGTCGCAATCAAGAATATTGCGCGAGCCTGCGGTGACGAGATTTCGGAGGCGCAGCCCATCCTCGATGCGCGGCTCGACGATGGGTCGCGAGTGGCCGCAATGTTTCCGCCGTGTTCAGTGAACGGCCCAACGCTGACCATTCGCAAGTTTGGGCATCGATACACGCTGCCGGAGCTTGTCGGAATGGGGACACTTCCGGACCACGTGGCGGAACTCTTACAACGAGCGGTTGTGGACCGAAAAAACATCCTTATCGCCGGCGGCACCGGCACCGGAAAAACGACGCTGCTGAATGCCGTAGCGGCTGCGATCCCCGAGACAGATCGCATTGTCCTGATCGAAGACACCTCGGAAGTCCACATCGACAAGCCGAACCTGGTGCGGTTCGAGGCTCGCCGCACACAGCCGGCACTCGGGCACGAAGCGTCATTGCCGGCGGTGACGATCGCGGAGCTCGTTCGGGCGAGCCTCCGCCACCGTCCCGACCGGATTCTGGTGGGCGAGGTTCGCGGTGCCGAAGCGTTCGATCTCCTGCAGGCGCTCAACACCGGCCACCTCGGCAGCCTGAGCACCATCCATGCAAACTCGGCCGAGCAGGCGCTCATCAGGCTGGCGCACTGTGTCTTGACGGCGGACGTCGGCTTGCCGCACGCCGCGACGCGGGAGGCTATCGCCCTAGCGATTCAGCTTGTCGTGCACATCCGGCGCGTCGACTGCCAACGGATGGTCGGGGAGGTCCTTGAGGTCTCAGGATACGAGCACCGACGCGACGCGTTCGTCTGTAAGACCGTGTACGCCGATGGTTCGACGGGCTCGCAGGCTTTGGGGCGGACTGCAGCTGCGGTCGGCTGACGGCAGTGTGACCCTGTGCTCCCGGCGTCAAGGCGCTCGGAGGCGTCAGAGACTCGGCCTTGACCCCGGATGCGCGCAGGGTCGTCGGCTCCTCCAGCCGGCCGCAGCGTGCCGGGCAAAGGAGGTTGCAATGGTTGCAGACAGTGATGCCGCTGTTGAGTTCCTGCGCGTCGCGTTTGAGCCGGACGACTGGATCGCCCTCTTTCTGAAGTCCTACGAAACGGGTCGGTGCATGCAGCGAGTTGGCCCTCTGGCGTTGTTCCGCGAGCCGCGGATGCACGCCTGGCTACGGGCGATGAACGCGCAGCGGTTCAACGTCTACGTGAGCGTGAACGCAATCAAGGCCGGCGTTCGCGCGCGAACGAAGGAAGCGATCGGCGCTGTTCGCCATGTGTTCGTCGAGGCCGACGAAGACGGCCCGCAAGTCGTCGCGAAGGTTTCCGGCCGCGCGGATCTTCCACCGCCGTCATACCTGATTCACTCGTCGCCAAGCCGCGTTCACGTGCTGTGGCGCGCCGTCGGCTTCAGCATCACGGCCATTGAGCGGCTTCAGAAGCATCTCGCATCAGAGCTCGGAACGGATCCCGCGGCAACACCCTGCTCACAGACGACGCGGCTCCCTGGATACGTCAACCACAAGTATTCGCCGGGCCATCTGGTGACCATCGAGTACGAAACGACAGGCGTGCGCCGTCCGGCTACGGCCTTCCCAGCACCGCATCCCCAACCGTACGTTCGCCGGCAGGTACTGCCTTGTTCGAGTTCGTTAATCGCCAGCGAACGCGCCCGCCGCTACCTCGCCCGCGTGGAGCCAGCAGTCGCCGGGCAGCACGGAGACCTGCATACATTTCGGGTCTGTTGCCGGATGGTCCGGGGATTCGCACTGAGCGATGCTGAAGCGTTTGCACTGCTGACTGAATGGAACGCGCGGTGCGTTCCGCCTTGGAGCGCACAGGAGTTAAGCGACAAGATTACCCGCGCTCGAAAGTACGGCCACGAAGCATATGGAGCCCTCCTGACCGGGATCGACGGAGCGGGCGTACAGTGAAGCGGTTCAGGCGCCCGCGCGTGAGTCGCGTTGCCGCTTGCCCAAGGCCGACTATCCTTGCTCCAGGTCAGCGGTCGTCGGGCTGCGTTCCCCCCCTGCAGGAGCCTGGGTGGTGATACTGCCGTCCTGGGTAGATGCTTGCTGACGTTCGACAATGACGCCCGAGGGCTTCGATGCCATTTGAGACACCGATTACCATTCGAGAAGCAATTCATCGCATCCAGCAACGCGAATATCTGCTGCCAGGCATCCAGCGGGAATTCGTGTGGCAGCCCGAACAGATTTGTCGGCTCTTTGACTCGTTGGTCCGGGGCTATCCGATCGGCTCGTTCTTGTTCTGGCGCGTCAACGAAGAGCACAAGGCCGATTATCAGTTCTACGAGTTCATACGTGACTACCACGCTCAAGCAGCAAGGCACAACCCGAAGGCCAGCGTACTGCCCGCCGGCGGGCTGACTGCCGTCCTCGACGGGCAACAGCGCCTCACCTCTCTATATCTCGGGCTGCTAGGCACGCACACCGAGCGACGCAAGCACGCTCGCAAGAATACCGCCGGCAGCTACGCGAAACGTAGGCTGTTCCTTAATCTCGCACGACCCGCCGTGAACGAGGAAGCCTTCTATGACTTTCGGTTTCTTGAAGCAGACAGCAGCTTCGTCAAGGATGGCGATGACTTCTGGTTTCGCGTCGGCGATATTCTGTCATTCAAACAAACCACCGATGTCTTCGACTTCGTCATTGAGCACGGCCTGACTCACAGCAAGCACCCGAAGACCTGCCTCGTGGAGCTTCATCGAGCGATCACCGAACTTCCTCTGATCAACTACTTCACTGAAGTGGAACAAGACCTCGATCGCGTGCTGAATATCTTCATCCGCGTCAACAGCGGCGGGACACCTCTCAGCTACTCGGATCTCCTTCTGTCGATTGCGAGTGCGCAGTGGGAAGAGCGAGATGCGCGTGAGGCTATTCATGCATTGGTGGATGAGATCAACAGTGAGTACGGCGACTTCGCGTTTCCTCGCGACTTCGTACTGAAGAGTTGCCTAATGCTGGCCGACGTGGATCTTCGTTGGAAGGTAGCGAACTTCAATCGAACCAACATGCAGAAGATTGAGGCCCTGTGGCCCAGAATCGAACAGGCGATTCGGCTAGCCGTTGAGACGATAGGCAGCTTCGGGTTTACGGGAAAGACGCTCGCTTCGGCAAACGCGGTAATTCCGATCGTTTACTACCTGTTCGAGCGAGGCAGCCCATCGGGGTTCGCCGACAGTGCCGCGTTCAGGGCCGACCGCCAAGTGATCCAGCGATGGCTGAATATCGTTCTATTGAAGCGGACATTCGGCGGAGTGCCGGATAACGTACTTCGACGGATCCGACAGGTCATAAGGACGAATCACGAGTCGTTTCCAGATGCCGCAATCGCCGCGGACCTTGAGGCGACGCCATTCGGACTGTCGTTTCGAAAGGGCGAGCTTGAGGCGCTGCTGGATGGGAAGTACGGTGGCCCATATACCTTCCCATTGCTCGCGATGTTCTATCCCAGCTTGGACTTCCGCCACAAACTGCATCAAGACCATATCCATCCGCGGAGTCATTTCACATCAGCACAACTGAGGAAGCGCGGAATCCCGGACGAACTGCATGAGCAGTTTATGGACCGTATCGATCTCATTCCCAATCTTCAGTTGTTGGAAGGCCAACCGAATATCGAGAAGTCAGCGACCCCATTCGCGGAATGGCTGACGAGCAAGTATCCCGAGACGGAGAAGCGCGCTGACTACCTTAAGAGGAACTTCATTCCAACCGACAACTACGACTTGGCGCATTTTCTCGAGTTCTTCGGGGAACGGCGAGCACAACTCTTGACGGCGTTGCGGCAGTTGGTCGGCGTCGATGAGTCGGCGGACGCGGAGGAGTCGGAGGAACGTCGGCCTGATGAAGAGGTCGCGGGCTTCCACGCCGACTGCATGGCCATCGTCGCTCGGCACCTCGGCATTACGCTGTCTCCAGATTCACAGACGTTGTACGGAAGCAGCGACGGAGAGACTCGCGCAGTCTGTGTCGTCTCCAAGAGGTATGTGCGGGGGCAGCAAGGCGACAGATATTGGTACCGGTTTAACCCGTCGCAAGTTGAGTTCCTGCGGGATGCGAAAAGAGGGCTCGTGGTATTTGGATGCGCCGGGGCCGACCTCACCGTTGTGATGCCGAGCGACGACTTCTTGCCCAGACTGGCTGGAATGCGGCAAACGCAGGAGGAGGGAGGGCGCAGCTATTGGCACGTCGAACTATTCGGAGACTCGCATCGATTGGAGTTAGGACAGTCGCTCTTCAACAGCCGGATCGACGTGACCCGCTTCGTCATGCCCTCGTGAGGAGCTGGCGATCAGGCCCGAGTGGTGCGCGAGATCGCAGTTGAACCGTGATAACTCTTGCCCCATGTGACGACGCCAACGCTAGCATTCCGCGCTTGTAGTCGGAGAGCCGCCTGAATCCGGTCAACGCAGCCCGATGCGTCGCGCTTAACTTCGTGTTCCCAAATGCGAAGAACAACCCAGCCTTGGCGACGCAGGCGGCGGAAGTTTCGCTGGTCCCGACGGCGGTTGTTCTCAATCTTGTCCTTCCAGTACGTTGTGAGCTTCGAGCTCCACGTCGAGAACCGCCAGCCGTGCCAGTAGTCTCCATCAACAAAGACCACCAGGCGCGCCCGTGCGAAGACCAAGTCTGGGCAGCCGTGCAAGTACTTGCAGTGTTTACGAAACCTGAGACCGCGCGCGTGCGCCAGCTTGCGCACGATCAGTTCTGGCTGCGTGTCCTTGCTGCGGACGCGCGACATCATGTAGCTGCGCTGTGCAGGGGTGAGGTTGTCCATTTGGCGATCAGGGCGAGCTCGGCTGCGCGTTCGCAGAGACGGACGGAGCGGGAACGGTCCACAGCGACGTGAGCGCTCGATCGACGCGAATGACAACAGCAGGTACATTCGACGAGATCGTCCTGCCGTGAATGACTCGTAGGACCTCGCCTATGGCCGGTCGGGGCTGGTCCCCTGTCGTAGTCCACGATTCGGGCACCTGCTCAATGAACGCGGAGGCGGCATCTACCGTGCCGCGACTAACTTGCAGGTCGAAGGTCAAGACTGGACTGCCTTGAACCTGAGACTCTGTGATCCCCGTGATGCGGCCCTCGACGTGCGTGCCGCAGTCTTCCGACCAGGCTGGCGCGACATCGCGCCAGAACGGTTCACAAAAAGGGATGCACGAGCAGAACCTGCATGTATCGGGGGACGGATCGGCGAGAGCCTCAAATGGGCGTCCTGCGAGCTGATTGAATTGCGCCAAGAGCTCTCGCGCCTGAGTCCCTTCAGCGTCGGCCTGCGCCTTGGTCACGTCAATCTCGGCACGTTGACCGCCGGGCCGAACGATGACTCCGCGTGCCACTGATAGGTCATTCTCCAGAGCAAGATGCACGTACAGCCTCAGCTGCCGGGCCTCGGCCGGTGACGTCGTGGCGGCGTCCTCCGCACTGGCACCAGTCTTATAGTCAAGTATCTCGCGCGCCTGAACATCGACGTAGTCCGGCCGCCCAAACAGCAAACCGTCCCGCGAGGTCAACGTGGTCTCAATCACGCGGCGCGACGATGGCTCGTGACTACCGGGCGCAGCAGATAATCGAGACGATCGAGGGCGTTCTGCGACGCGCCGCGCCATCAGCGCAGCCCGTTCTCGGAATAGGTAGTAGTACGGAAGGACCTCAGTCGATTGATACTTCGCTCGCAACAGAGGGTGGGCGCGTCCATAGGCGGCAGTTGCGAGCTGATCGAACATTTCGCGCGCCGCGGCTCCGGTCGGATCAACATCCTCCGCGGGGAAGCGGCCTCTCGCGGCGGCTTCGACAACAGCATGAAAACAGGTTCCCAACAACGCTTTGGGATGATCCGGCATTTCGTTTCGCCGTCCGGCAGCTGCCCAGGCCAAGCGCGCTTTGCACGCTTGGCCTGCTTCGAACTGGCTGGGCGAAAGACGAGTGAGCGCAACAACCTGTGGAGGGGCGGGGATTTGCACCGGCCCTCTACTCGTACGGAAAACGCACTGCGCGTAAGAGCGACCGAAGTGTCGGCGTCAACCCTTCGGCTTCGATCTGTGCGACAGCCGCGGCGACTTCGGGCCGATAGTTGGCCGGGTTCTGATCCCAGAGCGGATGGATCAGAATCGTCGCCTCCGAGGTCTGAGGATTCACTCCGACAGGCAACCCAGAGACGCGTCGGGCTACAAGGCCGAGCCCGCCGAAGTAAGTCGTAGCGATTGCGTCGCTGAAAGCAGCCCAGTAGCCGATCGACAGATCGACGGGCGCTTGCGCGTCAAGGGCGAGTCTGGTCATGTCAAGGCCGAGTCGCCAGTCGAGCAAGGCATGGTAGGCCATGTTCCCGAACTCGCGGAGGCACCGGTGACATGAACTTGCGCAGGCGTTTTGGTGGCTGTCGCTAATCAGCGGCCCATAGAAGGTTCCAGCCGCGGAGCCGCGCGTCCAATGGGGCGCAGCCTGGCCAAGGATGAACTGAAGCAGCTCTTCGAAGTGTTGCTCCTGGCCCAAGAACGTGCTGTAGCCCGCGCCATTCTCAAGGCTGTCTGAGACAAACACGCGCGCTGAAGGCGGCGCAAAGGGACTGGACGGGTCGTTGATCGGCTGAATGCCGACGTCAAGTTCGGACTCGTTGACGTCCAGGCTAACAGCTGCAGCGCGACGCACCAGGAACCCAAAGGAATACCATCCCGCGCGAGCTTCGGCTCGCGCGGGGTTGAGACAGAGGCCGACCGCGACGCGTTGGATTCCAACAGCAAGGACGTCGGTTAATGCAAGGGATGCCAATGCTCGTTGGACCGGCGGCACTACGGCCGGGTCCTCGTAAGTGGGCAGCGTCACGCGGGCACGCTCTGCAGGCGGAAGGCCCCGCACAGCAGTTTGCACGGCGTCGTCGATCAGCCAGAAATGCTGGCCTCTTAGTTTGCTGAACTCGAAATCGTTGCCGTCGTTGTCGTTGATCCTGTAGACCTGCGCAGGGCCGCGTCCGATGTGAAAATTCCGATGCAGCGTCGTCGTGGGAACACCTGCGCCCATTCGGGCGCGCAAGGAACGCGGAGTGAATTCGAAGCCGCCCATGAACTCGGCGTGGATCGACCACCAGGTACTGAATCCGGGAGGCTCAGACAGATCCACCACGCGGTATCCGTCGGCACCGGGTGCAGCCGTGCAGAATGGGCAGCCGCCCGTTCGGACGGGGGTTTCGACAAGAGCCTGGCATTGGCGGCAGATGCCCACAGAGTCGAATAGCCCCAATGGATCGGGGTGCATGACGATGTCTCCGGCGTCAGGACGGTAGTCAACGACGCCGACGGCTGTGTGGAGCTCATCGTCCTTGACGGTTTGCGCTCCAGGAGCGAATTGGCTGATGGCGATTTCGAGATCGCGGTCAATCGTCCCGTACTCGGGAGGCCATCTGGAGGGCGGTCTGTGAAACAGGTAGCGAATCTTAGTCGGCAGGCCGAACATTGGCAGAACGCCAAAGGTAGCGAGCCTTTCGCTCAGCGCATGGTGCGGCGCGCTCTTCCGATCGCTCGCCACTTCATCAATCCGCGCCACCAATTGAACGCGGACGTAATGTTCGACAGCGGCGGCTCGCTCCGGAGACTCCATGTCCGTTCGCCGCAGGATCGTCTGGCAGATGTGAAGGATGGCGTCAGGGTTTCTCGCTATCCAATCATCCACAACGGGACGAAATTGCGGCCAGTCGACGACGGTGCCGAACTCACCGTGCACGTTGTCACCTGAATAGTCGAGCGGAACCCCCAGGAATGCTCGGCGCAGAACTTCCTTGTTGATTATTCGCCGCGCGATCTCCGGTCTGCTCACGTCAACATAGGGTCGCGGCGGCGGCTCCGCAGTGATCAGATGAGGCCGCTCAAAGTAGTAATCGTCATGGCTTCGGCCCCGGCAGAGCGTGAGGGCGACGGACATGCCAAGCCCTCGGCGGCCGGCGCGGCCCACCCGTTGCTGGTAGTTGAAGCGCACCGGCGGCATGTTGGCGAGCCCGATGGCCTGGAGGGATCCAATGTCCACGCCGGCTTCCATCGTCGTGGTGACACTCAGAAGATCCACGCCTGATGCTGCGGGAATCTCGTTGTCGAGAAACACTTCCTGAAAACGCCGTTGCCGCGTGATGCGGTCGTCACGATCGGTCTGCCCCGTGAGTTCCTCGCAATTCAGTCGGAACGCAGCGTCGGTGCAGCGCGCGAGAAATTCGTAATAGTCCTCGGGCGTCCCGCTTGTCGAATGCTGCACGGGACTTGTCGGCAATGGATGGCGGCAGACCGTGCAGATGCCGCCGGAGCTATGCAAGTGCGCTCGGCCGCAGCGCCGGCATAGATAAACGAGAACCGTGCCTTGTGCGCTCGGTACTGGTGTCAGGACAAGCAGGCTGTCAGGGACGATGAGCCACTGCCGTAGTGCTGGTCCGAGAATGGCAACGACGTCCTGCAAATCGACCTGCGGTACGTCTTCGACAAACCGTGCCACGTACTCCGGAGCTGTTGCGCGGGATTCCTGGGAGGAGCCGATCCAGCGTCGTCCCTGCGCAAGGAGCCGGATGACCGATGCCGCGGTGCACTCGGCGGCACCAACTGGACCGCGATCATTGATCCAAAGAAAACCCAGACGGAGAGATTCGAAGTCGCGGCTGCTGCCACCGTACAGGACGCCCTGAACGACGTCATCCAGCAGGGACGCTTCCATGCGGTCGCGGAGATCGCGCGGAATCGGTTGGAGCCCTGGGCGGTACGAAGGAGGCGCCGTTTGCCAATCGATGACGTCGGTCCAATGGACGGTGATCTGTTGGGCCTGAACGCGGTATTTCGACACAGACGGTCTCGGACCACCGGGGTTGACGCCAAGGGTCAACAATCCATTGCGGGCGGCGTCGACCAGGGTGTTGAAGGGCATGGCAGCGTAGCCGCCCGGTGGTGCAGGAGGAGGCGGCAAAGGTGCCCCAGACACGGCGCTCTGCAGCACGCTGACGACGACTGCGGGCGACAGTCCACCAATCAGCTCCTGGCGTCTTTGTCGTCCTGCGCTGTCCAATCCTTCGCTCGCCTGCCGCTGTTCGAGCGCGAGGAGTTCCGCAGCGCGCGCGCGTGAATCGAGACTGGCCTCGTAGTTCGCAACGGTGTCGATGATTTCCCGATGCAGTCGCCCCGTTGCAATCTGTCTGACGGTGTCGAGATGGTGCGCGAGCTTGACGCCCGTCGAAAGTTTGGCAGCATCCGACCGACTGTCGGAAAACAGCACGAGCTTCCTGCTCGGTCCCAGCGGAATCCCGCGCATCAGCGAGTCGGTGAGCAATTGCATGATCCGCTGGAAGCCGGAGCCGAGGTCGCGGATTGAAGAGTCGACCTGGCGGCGCCCCGCCCAGTCGGCTCCACAGTGAGGACATTTCGATGGAAACGCGTTCGTGTCGTCGACCGGAGCAAGAAAAACGAAGCCGGCGGACTCACCGGGAGCTGATGCTCCTGCCTGCTGTCTCAGCGTGAGTCGGCCCAATTGGTGGCTGCACGCGGCGGGCGTCCACTGATAACCGCGCGCCCCATCCTGTTGCCACGTCCATTTCGGGCCGGCCGCGGTTCTCTTGAAGAGCGCCTTGCCGTCGGCGGGCCAAAAGACGAGAAACTCACCGAAGGTGCGGCTGAGCGACGCCCCTTTGTCTGGCACGCGCTCGAGGTTGGGATAGTCGGGCGATAGATACCAGGCGTTGTTCGATGCCGCGTCAGGCTTCTTGTAGCCGCCGACGAAGACCTCTCCACATGGCTGGCAGTACAAAAGTTCCAGCACGCGCGCTCCGCAGGCGTCGCACCTGGGTCGTGGCTCAGAAAACAAGCGACCGACTGGCGGACGGTCCGTGCCGGCAGGTTGAGTCGCGCCGGCGCGGCCGGAACAATCTGGGTTGATGCAAGTCCAGAGGCGTCCCGCATTGTGAAAGAAGTAGTGAACGCGCAACGGTAGGGGTGCTGCCGTGTCCCCCGGCGTCGCGGTTGGCACGCGCGCGTGAATCAGCGCCCGCAGAAGTCCCTTTGCCGCTGTCTGGTGCTCTGAAGACTGATCAGCAAACACGCTGGTCGAAAGTCCCTCCAGCGTGAACGGACCGGGTTCTCCGGCAAGGCGCACTGGCTCCAAAGCACGTATGCGCTGAAGCGACTCCGCAAAGTCGCGTCCAGCGTCTCCAGTCGGCGTCACGCCGACGGCCGTGGCAAAGGTGCTGGCCGCCTGGGTGATGGGCTGTTCATCCAAATCGCGATCAACCGCGGCGAGGCTCGCCACATATGGCGAGAGGCCGGCCGGCGGCGCGTCGAAATGTCGACGCACGCCTGGGATGACATCAAAGGATGCGCGGTCTCGCCCAAAGAACTGCTCCAGATAAAGGCGGCTGTCGGCGTCATTCTCGATTGACGCGCTCGTTGCGATCAGGCGGAGTTGCGGAGAGTCGGGCTCAAGTCCGAGGCGATCCAGCAACGCGCGCAACAAGTAGCCAACTTCCGTGCCTGGAGTACCCCGGTATGAATGCAGTTCGTCAACGACGAGATGAAAGACCCGGTGCCCGCGATCTTCCCGCAGCCATTGCGCGGTGCTGTCGAAGATATTGGCCTCAAGGCTTCGCATCAGCATGATGTTCAACATGCTGTAGTTCGTGATGAGAATATCTGGCGGCGTCTCCTGCATGTCCCATCTCGACCACATCTCGGAGCCGCTCGGGTTCTGGAAATAGTCGAGAATTCTGGAGTCGTTTCGGCGTTGCGCAGCTGCTTCCGCCCGTGTCCATTCAACGTCCATGACATTCAGGCGACGCTTCAGCTCACTGCGTTTGCTTGCGCTCTCCTCAGGGCCGGAGACGGGGGTGACGCTGTTGTACCGGCCGAACCAGAATCGCTGTCCCGTCCTCGCGCCCGCGTACCACGCGCGCGAAGCTGGGCCGTCGCACGCCTTGCGAATGCGACTCACCTGGTCTTCGATCAAGGCATTCAAGGGAAACAGCAGCAGCGCGCGCACAGCCGGGCGGCGTTCGGCGGGCTCGTGGGAACGTTGAGAAATTCGCTCCTGCTGCCTTGACCGCCACCAGAAGCGCTGGTTGTTGACGGGCTGAGGTGTGCCCCATCCGCGAAGGCATTCTTCGACCAACGAAGAAAAAATGGGAAGGAGATAAGCCTCGGTCTTGCCGGAGCCTGTCCCGGAAGTGACGATGACTGGCCGTCCGGCCCGCGATTGTTGCCACGCTTCGTACTGGTGCCGATGCAATGGAACGTCAGACCGGAATAGGCCGCGGGTGATGAAATCCGCGGCTTCGGGCGGCACACCGAGGGATACGCACGCTTGCTCAACAGTGAGGTTGGATGATTCGTACGGCGCAAGGGCCTCTATCAGCGGCAGCCGATAAAGCTGCCGGTCTTGGTCCAACAGCTGGCGACGCTCCTGAAGCAGGGCGTCGTACCTGAGTCTGAACGGGCTGTCCAGATACCGCAGGTATGCGCTTCTTATGTCTTGAAATACGCGAAATGGATCGTCCATTCATCGCTCCTGAGTGCGATAGAGAAATGGCAGAACTGCTCGGGGCTGACCCAGGGCTGTTGAGAGGACTGCGCCAATCTCGGGCGGCACACCTGAATAGACAAGGCGCCCCTGCTGAACCTGAGCGGGTCGTCCGGAGCAGAGACACGCCGTTCGTGCGTAAGCCTCGGGCAGAGGGGCGGCCAAGGGTACTGAGAAACTCAGCGTTGCTGCGTCGTACGTTGCGAGCGGAACGTCCCTCATGTAGGCGGCGGCGTAGACCGCGTCGCGCCGGCCCGCGATCTCAAGCAGGCGGCGCCGCCGGTTGCTTACGAAGTATCGTGGGCGACCGTAGCGCGGCGTGAACTCGCAGGCGCTGTTCGGCGCGACGCCGTCGACCCATTCGCGAGTCTGGAGGTCAAAGGACCGCGCAACCCAATTGATGGGAGCACGATCCGTGTCGCGACGTCGGCGCTCAAGAAGCAGCGGAACCGGATCGAGCAGAGCCGCGAGACGCCGAGCATAGTGGTCGGCGTAATCAACGCCGGCGGCGACGGCACACGCCTTCAACGCGTCAGACGATCCCGTCAGCCTGATCAGGTCTGGTAAACCGTCCGAAGCTTCGGTTTCTATACCCACGCCGTGCCGGTCTGCTGCGGTGACGATTGCGCCGAGAAGGTTCGGTGTCCGCGCCCCGACAAGCAGTGCAGCGTTGATCCCCAGGAGTCCGGCAACCCTTGGCGGCAGCGTCTGCCATCGCGATGACTCACCGACGAAAAAATTGGCGTGACCAAAGTCCGAGAGCCTGACGCGAAGCGAGCGCCGAAGTTGGCTAAGGTCCTGATTGCTTCTCGCGAGTTCACTGACGATGATTCGAAAACGGTCCCACGAGCCTTCGCCTGTATCGCTCATCCAGTACAGGAGCAAGTTCCATGGTCCGGGAACCGTGGCTGTCCAGGACGAGGGCATCATCTGCGGGAAACCCGGATCGTCCGCTTAATCTGGCTAGCGCACTGCGCGAATGCCTTCCATGATGCGGCGAGCGCGACCGGATCGCCGTCGGCACTGACGGATTCAATTCGTGGATGCCGAACCGCAGCGCTGTAAATGGCGGAGGTCCAGTCGAAGATGACCCGGCTCGACAGGTCTCCGACAGTCTTGCCGCGGATGCTGGCAGGAGCCGGGGGCGCTCCGGCACAAACACTCAGGACCGTCGTTCCACGATCCGCGCTGATGCGAATGGCCCAGGCGGGAGCGAAGTTGCATTCGACGATGACGCCTTGGCGAATCGCGTACCTCGGTCTCGCGACTTGACCAGGGGTGCTGCCCACAACGATCCATGAACCTGAGGGCAGCGCAAGGACAGCTGGAGCCCTTTCCTCCGTAGACTCGGTCGCGCTTCCTGAATTCATATGGAGCGAGGGCTCCACGATCTCGATAGTCCGTCGCAGCGCTCCGACCTGAATCACATGTGTTCCGACGCCTGTTAAAGAGCCTTCGGACTGGAGCAGGCCATCGACGGCAATGGCAGTGGGGTTGCCGTCGATCGTAACGGGGAGCCCCGGTTCCGATCCCGTAATGACGATCCGCGGCGCTGCGCCTTGCAGCCAGGCCCACCGGTTGCCAAGCCGAATGCCGCCAGACGGGATGAGCCCAACGTTCGTTTGGACGTCGAGGGATTCGAGACCTGCGGGCGTCTTCGCGAGCCGGCGCGCCAGAACTCCGGCAAAAAGGGACCATCCCGCAGGAAGGCTCTGGTGACGAAAGGGTGTGCATTGCCGTTCGGCGACGTGGCTCAAGTATTCGGCGACGGCCTGCGCGATGTCCTCTTGGCAGAGGACCGCGCATCGAACGTTCTTGCGCAGGCCGCGGGCGGACATGAAGCCGGAATACGAGTAGTTATCGCTCGGCGTCAATGAGATTGCGGACGCTGCGGTACGACGCAGGGCGAACTCGACGCCTGAGTGGGAGGCTTGCCAGATGAAACCGTTCGCGAGGTCCGGGCCATCCTGCGGTGCGATTGACGCGCGACCATACCAACCGTCGTCTGATCCCTCGAACACCCGAGCGCCGTCGCTGAATCGCACCGGAAATCCCAAAGGGCGTCGCGGCAGATAAAAGAGGTCTGGTCGACTCTGAACTGGGTCGAACAAGATCTCGACAGAGGCGCTTCTCCGGCTGGCCGACTCCTCGCAGGTTCCGTCCCAGGAATCGAATTCCGCCCGGATCTGGGCGAGGACAGCGGAGCGACGTGCGTCTGCAAAGGCCGCGGCGCCGGTCGGCGTCAAGGCGCCTCGAGCTCGAACCCAGCGGGCAAAGTCTTCAGCAATCCTCTCAAGCGTGATTTCCCCGCTCGGTTGGTAACCAGCCCATACGAAGAAATCCGGCAGCTTGTCGATATCCAGACTACGGAGAGGTACGTGAGCCAATGGCAGCCCGACAAATCTCCGACTGCCGGTTTCAGGGGCAGGCATCGCCAGGTCACCGCCGCGTTGCGCGAGCCAGTCCTTCAAGAAATGCCAAAGCGATTCGAAAACGATCGGGTCAAAACCCAACGGGTATTGACCTGACAATTCCGTTCGAAGCAACTCGCTTAGACGCAAGTAGTAAGCGAGCCCGGTGGCTTCATCGTCGCCGTGCATTCGATAGGCAGCGAGAACCGTCAACGCAAGAAACGCGACGCACTCCGGCAATCCGTCATCCCCGACGCGCCGCAACGTCCGCAGTCTCGCCCTGTTCCCCAAAACACGACCGCGATACATCTCGGACACCGCATTGGCAAAGTGCGCCTGCGCCTTTTCGGCATCCTCCGTGGTCCCATCCACCTCCATCAACGCGCGCGCCAGGATGCGCGGCGTGATCGTCAAGTACAGCTCGGTGGGGCTCGCGCCCTTCAGAAGGAGGTGCTCGGCAAGAGCTCGATTCCAGGTCCGGTAGTTGCTCGAGAGCGCCGACAACCCAAAAGCGGTGTATTCACTCGACGGCTCCGGACGCCGCTGCCACGTGGACGATCGCCGTCGATGCGCGCGTGGAGGTTGAGGGTGATCCGTTGCGTCGCCACCGGCCTCGGACCCCTCCGGAGGTTCGAGTTCTTGGCCCGAGTCGATTTCTTCTTCTGGCAAGGGGGCAGCATCGAGGTCCGGCTGCTCGCCGGCCGCCGGACTCGGCATGGTTAGCGACTCGTCCTGCTCGGAATCCGCTTCGCCCTCATCGTTGACGTGAGCCGCCTCGAGTTCACTCTCGGGTGCCGCCTCTGGTGATTCAGCGACGGCCGTTGCGGCCGACGCTTGCGGAATGGCCGCTTCAGGAAGCACTTCGGCTGACTGCGGCATTTCTGGAACCACGGTCAATTCAGCGTCGATGGCGGGAGGCGTCGAAGCCGAGAGTTGTTCAGCAATTTCAGGCGTCTGAATCGCTTGATCTCCAGGCGTTGCGGTCACCGCGGCCATGTCGGGCAACACATGACTCGCCTCACCGGTTTCCGTCGGAGTGTGAGCCGAGGCTTCGGATGGCGACTTCAATCGCTCCGCCGTTGCTGCACTCGCCGAATCCAGTTTGATATCGCTGGCAGCAAGAGGGCCGGTCGGAGCGACTGGAAGACAAGCCGTTTCCTCCGCCGGCGAAGCGGCAGACGGCAAGGGGTCAACACTGGCACCTGACGCTGACTCGAAGTGCGGACCAGGTACGGCCTGACCATTCTCGATTGGTGTGTCTTCGGACGAACTCTCTGGCTGACGCTTACTCTCGCAAAGCGGAAGCCCTTGTAGGGCAGGTGAAACCGCGTTTTGATCTGCGGAAGAATCGCCTACGGCATCTGGTCCGACGGCGGCTCGTTCGGTGCGGCTTCTGCGCGCAACGCGCGTGAAGAGGGCCTCGAACAAAGCGCCCACGAGTCTTCGAAGATTCGCCAGTGCACTCATTAGGCGCTTTCACGTCTCAGAGCGTGAGAATGAACTCGGCAATCGCCTTCGCAACAAGCGGACAGACAGCATTCGCAAGCTGCTGCTGCTTGTGAACCAACCCGCCGCCGTTCCCATTCGTTGAACCCGCGAATCTGAACCAGTCTGGGAAGGACTGCAATCGCGAGGCTTCGCGAAGCGAGAGACCGCGATGCTGACGCGGGTGAACGAGCATGCTCTTTCGGTAATGACCGATAGTGATAGACGGTTCGTCCCAAGTCAGGCGGCGATAGATGTTGCTGTGGGTTCGATCGACCGCTGTGTAATTCGTCAGTTTGTCCGAGATGGCTTCCCAGTTCTCGCCTGGAGGAATCGCCCTGTAGCGATCGATCACATAGTCAGCGTGGCACGACGTCACGTGATCGGAAACAAACGCTCCGCGCGCCCCGGCTCGCATCAGCCGCAGAAAGTCATTTCGTGTCGACGCGGCACGAGAAGATCGACTCTTGTACCGGACGCTGTCTTTCTCGTGACCGTTGCCAATCGCAGGAAGATCACGAATTGCGTCCCGCACCGTAACGTAAGGACGATCAGTTCCCGGCCCATGCGTCGGAAGCGGATACGGACCCCAGTTGCTGAAGTCCTCGCGGGAATATCCGAGGTCGCTGCGAATCCCGAGCAGGAAGAATCGGCTTCGATGCTGCGGAACACCGTACCAAACTGCGTCGAGTAGCTTCGGGAATACGGTGTATCCCATGGCGGCGAATCGACGTTCGAGATGACGGACGACGCCGGAGTTGGACTTTTCTCCGCTTCGAGGTGTCCAGAGAATTCCCTGGACGTTCTCCATCAAGAAGATCCGAGGCTGGAGGGCCTGAACGTACCGCAGGAAGACACGGACGAGGCCATTGTTCGGATTCGCGCCATGCCATGAATTCCGGTTCGCACTTGAGAAGCCTTGGCACGGAGGACCGCCGATCAGCAGGTGCGCTCCACCGCACTGTTCCGCGCGGGCCTTAATGTCCTTGAACGCAGCCTGTGTTCGAAGGTCCACAGGACGGACGTCTTTCGGGGTGTCGTCAGGTCCACCTCGGAGTCGACGCCATTGGTCGTGATTTCGTTTCAGCGTTTCGGAGTAGATCGGGTGCGCCTCCCCCGAATACACCAATCGATAACGTGCGCTGTTGTTGGCTGCGAGCAGAAAGCCGAGACCCATTCCGCCAGCCCCAGCGAACAGTTCAACGACGTTGATCCGTTTAAGCGACGCAAAAACGCGTTGCCTGTCCGTCGGCGCCGGCGTCGCCTTGAGATCTTCCCAAGGCATGCTCTCATCTTGGCGGCGGCCCAACTGAATATTCGCTCGAACGGGTATCGATGTCCCTGTCGGCAGATCTCCATCCGAGCGTGGCGTACTTGGCTTGGGTGACGGAGCGTCTTGCCGTTCATGCCGCCGGACGGCTGGACGAATCCAGCGTGCCCATCCGACAGTCTGCAGCACTTGCTTAAGGCGGGGAGCGCGTTGCGGCGTCAAGAAGAAGACGGTCCCTCGGTGCAAGCCCGAGATTCCGCCTGTTTGAGCGGCAACCAATCTCGCCGTCGTTCGTCGGCCGAGGCGCACGTTACCAAGATCAGCGGCGTAATAGTCGATGACGGCGTCAGCTCCGGGTACTCTAATCTTGAACTTCTTCCACGCAGCGTCCCGCAGAAGGGCTCGCGCGATGACAGCTTTCTTTCGAGCTGGTCGCGACGGATCGTCCAGTGTGACTAGGCGTGTGCTGGGCCGAATTTCAGTTGCGAAATCACGACTACGCGCGATTAGCCCGGCGACGAAGGCTTCGTTCGATCCGTACGCAGTGCCGGCGACAATGACGCACCGCCTCTGGCGAGCCCGAAGGCTGTCGTCAAGGAGCTGGAGGGCAAGTTCAACTCGCCTGGTCCTTCGGCGCTTCCCGGTTCGATAACCGCGTTGCGCTACGACGACGGGGCCGGCGGCGCCAATTTTGTGGAGCTGCACCAGGACGCTCGGCGTGCGTCCGGGATCGGTGACGCCGGCGATGGAACGCCGATTGGAACGTGCCGCGTTGTCCTCGACGACGAAGATTGTCGGCGAATCATGCTTCGCCGTCGGACGAACGCGTCCGCCCCGGACACCTTTCCCCATGTGCCGTAGAAGTGCCGCCTTTGCACGGAGTTGGGCAGGGGCCAACGTCCTTCGTTGACCGAAGGTTCTATTGACCGCCGACTGCCAGGCGACATCATAGACGCAAGCTCGTGCGGTCCGCCAAGGAATCGCAAACAACCTGGCAACCCTCGCCGTTGCAACGAGTTGCCGCGTCCGCGATCCCAGTACACCGATCGCAAATCGACGGCCTGACGTCCTTCGGCGGCTACCGAGCGATCGGGTTCGCGATTCCGTAACGCCAATGTTTCGCGACCAACCGAGCCGCGCGCGCTGTTGTGCACGCCTGTAAATATGCAAAGGCATAGCGAATACCTGACGCGCAGGCAGCTTAGGTGTGTCGTTGGACAGCTCAGGTCATACGCCGTCTCTTCGCTCGAAGGCGCGGGCGCGAGCACGTGTTCGACGTCGGCGATCGTGCGCGACTCAGCGTGATTTCAGTTCAAGAATGCGCCGCGGCGCTCACCGGGCTTTCGCACCGCGCCAGCAGTCCGCTGGCACGTCCGGTGAAGACCCCCGCAGCGCACGACGCGCGCTGAGTGCGCCGTGTCCTCCGCCGCGCTGTCGGGTTCCTCAGGTCGTGAAGGAACCACGAACAGCGCGTCTTTAAGGAGGACACATCATGAACGCCGACGAACTCAAGAAGCTCACGACCAGCGCACTCGATCAGCTCCGAGCCGCACTCGACGAGGGGCACAGCGAGCGCCTCACCGAGCTGCTGAAGACGATGGGCCGCTTCCATCGCTACAGCGTGAACAACATCTGCCTGATCATGTCGCAGCGACCGACAGCAACCCGTGTCGCCGGCTTCCACACGTGGCGCACCATGGGCCGCTTCGTCCGGAAGGGCGAGAAGGGCATCGCGATCCTCGCGCCGATCGTCGGACGCAAGCGCGACGACACGTGCGAGGAGAGCCGGACCGTCGTCGGGTTCCGCACGGCGTACGTCTTCGACGTTGGTCAGACGGATGGCGCGCCGCTTCCGGAAGCTTCACAAGCCACTGGCGATCCGGGCGCGAACACTGACCGCCTGCTTGGTGCCATCGCGTCCAGCGGGATCGCCGTCGAACACGCTGACGACCTTGACGGCGCTCTCGGGCTGTCACGCGGCGGACGCATTCAGATCCTGAAAGGGCTCGACCGCGCAGCGGAATTCAGCGTGCTAGTACACGAGTACGCGCATGAATTGCTGCACCGCTCAGCGGACCGTCCGGCATCGCGCGACACGCGCGAACTCGAAGCGGAAGCCGTGGCCTTTGTCGTTTCCACCGCCATCGGCCTCGAAGTTACTGACGCCGCTCGGGACTACATCCACCTGTATCAAGGCGATGGCGAGGCGCTCTCGCAGTCGCTCGACCGGATTCAGCACACGGCTTCCGCGATTCTCGCTGCGATTGGCAGCGAACTCCGCTTGGCTGCGTAATCGAAGTCCGACGGGTAGTGAGTGCACGCCCTGTGCATTTGCTACCCGCTCTCGTCGCCATTTCCGTCGACAATGTCGCATCCTGTCAGCAGTTCAGCATGCCTGGCGCGCGGCATTTCGCGTGCACGCAAGTGTCACGGGATATCAAGGTGTCCGGTTCTGTCCTACGGCCCGCACTCACAAGATTTTCGTTGCAAACTAGTGCGTCGGACGCCCTACGCTGTTCTAAGCTGGAAGTCTGCGCGAGGTACGTGACATGGGCGAGCGTCAACCGAAGACGTACCGCATCCTCACGATCAGCGTGTACCCGAACGAGGCCGCGGAGGCTGACCGCCTGACGGAGCGGCTCCGCGATGGCGGCTGGTCGAATGCGAATCGTTCCTTGGTCCTCCGCGAGGGCTTGATGCGCCTCCGAGAGGAGCTCGCGGGCAAATCGAGTGACGAGGTGGTCCGCGACTTCACCGAGCGGCAGGCCAAGCGCGCGAAGGCGCGCGCCGTCCCGGTCGGCACATCACTCGAGGTGACCCCGGAGCCCGCGCATGTCGACTCTCCATTGACGGATCTCGACGTGCTCGTCACCCTCGCGCCCTCCGACAAGTAACCTTCCCGTCACCCTCACCGGATCTATTCACTAGTCGTTTCCGTCTTTTAGTGCGTCTTGCGATCGCTCTCGTCCCTGAGTCGAGCCTGCGCCAGCAACGCGCAACCGCCGCGCCAGGTTCCTGCTCACGGCGTCCGCTGTGCGCTGCTGCCACGACGAAATCGATCGCTAGACGCGCCCGTCCTCGCGATGCGTACCGCGTTCCTCAGGTCGCGAAGGAACCGCGGACACGCACCGCAGGAGGACGGACAATGCAGACGGAAACAACGCGACTTCGCGAATTGACGATTCGATACTCGGTGAGGAAAGACGACGAAGGCCACCCGTTTGTCGTGGGCCGAACGCTCACCACGCCGAAGGCCGCAGCGGCGGTCTGCATGGCGCTGCTGGAGGAGGAGCCCTCGGAAGTGTTCGCGATGCTCTGCCTCTCGACAAAGAACCGCGTCCTCGCGTTTCACGAGGTGAGTCGCGGCACCCTCGATTCAGCGCCCGTCCACCCGCGCGAGGTATTCAAGGCGGCGCTGCTCGCCAATGCCGCCGCCGTCATCGTTTGCCACAACCATCCGTCGGGCGAGCCGTCTCCATCGCCTGACGATATCGCGCTGACGCACCGCCTGGTCGCAAGCGGAGAGCTGCTCGGAATTCCAGTGCTCGATCACGTCGTCGTCGGCGACGGCCGCTATTACAGCTTCAAGGAAGGCGGACGCACGTGATCGACTCGACGCTCGATTACTTTGCCGCCTTCGTCGTGGCCTTGCGGCGCTCTGCCCAGTAACGCCTCATTCGGTCTGATACCGCCTTCCTTGCCGCCGCCGACATTTTTCGCGTCCTCGTTGATGCTTGCTTTGTGGCGCGCTGCACGACCTGACGGCGCCGCGTCGGGTTCGCGAGTTCGGGGAACGTCCGCTCGATCGCCGCGATTTCGGCACGCAGCCGATTCAGCGTCACTTCCGCACCCACCCGTGCGAGCTGCCGTAGCCGCGCCACGTCCACCCCGTTCGTTTTGGCCATTCCGCCTCCTGTTCGTAGGCCGCATCGTTGTATCAAACGTCACACGCCGCCGCAACGACCATGGTCGCCCCCGATCGAACCCGATCAGCGGTCGGTTCAGCGGCCGTCGCCTCTTCCTTCTTCCGTCAGCTTCTGTCGCGGTTTGTGGTCGGCGATGCTCACCCGTCAGTGATTCACGTGGTCGAGGTCTTCGCTTTTCACTCGGTCGGATTGCCGCGCCGTCGCACGGCGAACAGCTACGGCCCGGCACGGGACGCGTACCGCTCGCGCCAGGGTAAAGAGCGACCTGGCACGCCCGCGCCATCGGGCCGCCGCTTCGACGCGGCAATCCTCCTCGCATCCTCCGGCGGACGCGCTCGTGGGGTTCCTCATCGGGCGTGAAGGAACCACCACATCACGGTTCCAAGGAGGATAAGAAAATGGCGAAGACCCAGACGACCACCGCGAACCTGACCGTCAAGATCATCGCGAACGACCGGGGCAACCCTCCGGGAAAGCTGGCGGACGCGGAACTGCACTTTGGCGACGGTCCGCTGGCCGGCCTCAAGCTGATTGGCTTCGCGATCTGGGAGCGGCGCAGTGGCGGCGGCCGGAACGTGACGTTCCCGGCGCGGCAGTACTCGGTAAACGGCGAGCGTCGCAGCTTCGCGCTGCTGCGCCCGACGACCGATGCGGCGGCCCAGGATCGCATCCGCGAGCTGGTGCTCGAGGCGTATGCCGAATCCGAAGCCGCTGCATCTGTGGCCGGCTAACACGGATCGACGGGGCGCCGAGCACCGGCGCCCCGCCTAAGCGGTCAGCAGCTAACGAGTGGTCAAGCGCTCAACGGACGCTATCTGTCCGACTGCCAGTGCCGATCCGCCTCGAAATCGACGCGAAAGACTCGACCCACGTGATTCTTCACCTTTGCGTGAAGGTCTGGCTCGATTTCGAGAGAACGCAGGAATCCAGCCCACTGGCGCTGGATTGCCGGAAGCAACTCTCGTGGATTGACGACCAGCACGGAATCGACCAGCGCGATCGCGCTCTCTAGGTCGAGAGAGAATTCGGCCCCACGATTCAAGCGAGCATGATGCACGAGCCCGTTTCGGACATCGTCGTAGAAGGATTCGGCGATGGTCCTCTTAGTGTGCCTGGGATCTACGGAGCGGGTTTCTGGAATCGCGCTGTGAAGCCATTCGGAGAATTCGACGCCCATGAAGTTTGCGGCCGCATCAATGAAGCACACCAAGATGATCCCGGAGGCGAAGGCCGACTGATCTGCGATCGCCTCGGCCGGCGTGAAGAACCACGAGTCCGCGCGCACAGCCAGCGCATGCGCCAGAGCCCTTGAATCGTCGAGATCGAGATCCCGGAAGCGGATTCCTGGCGCGAAGAACAGCCCGTCTGGCGATTTCATCGTTGCAGCTTGCGCCTCTTGTTGATGGACAAATGCGGCGCTTCAGGATCAGCGGTCACAAGGTGCCGGATTGCACGACCGAGAACAAGACGCGATCGGCATCGAGTTCTGACCACGTTAGATAGGCGAACTCCGTAGGGGCGACGCGGGCTCCGATCCAACAGCGCGCAAACAAGTGATCGAAGGTTTCCTGAGGGACGCCCGAACGGAATTTCTTCGCAGTGCGGGAAGCCGCAACTCCGAAAATGGAGTCCGCGACGCAAGCAGGAAGGTAGAGTCGTTCGGGTGCCGTAAGGGCGAACCAGGACCCGCATGTAGGCCACAGACCGCGCCGTGGAGGAGGACACGGATTGGGGCACGCCGCGATCAACTCCCGTAGCTGATCTCCGTCTTTGGTCACCATGCCGCGGGCATCAGGCGTTTTGTATTGGATCAGCATGTACTTCCGGCCGGCGATTTCGTAGAGAAGGTCCGCACCCTTGATATCGCGAACGCCGAGACCGCGGCGATGCAGGATACGAATAGAGATGGTGACGCCGTCTATCTCAACTATTCGTGGAGTGCCGGGGTGCTGGCCTAAGCCGACTTCGAAGATGGCGTCGTCTTCGAGAGGACGGGCATCGCGCGCGCGCAGCTGTTCTTCGATGTCGCCGCGCACGCGCTGGGCTCGGAGGATCCCCGCGATGTCGTCGTAAATCTGGCCTACGGTCGCGCGCCAGTCGTCGAATTCCATCAGTGGATGGTGACCGGGGTGGGGATCGAACCCACGACCCGCGCATTAAAAGTGCGCTGCTCTACCACTGAGCTACCCAGTCCTGAGCGGAACGCTCCATGCTACCCCGGTGCTACCCCGGAGCACGAGCGAAGGGCGGAGCGATCAATTTTTCTTGAAAAAAGTGGCCTGATCAGTCCGAAACCACTTGATGAAAAGTCAGGTGCTCTACCACTGAGCTAGGGGCCCGCGCTGTCGATTCTACGCCGGAAGATCGCGAACTCGTAGGCCAGCCACCCGCGCTGCAGGCCTTCCTGCAGGGCGCTCCCGCCGACGAGCGG
>JBFWVA010000018.1:0-44498 GCA_050246995.1 Rhodospirillaceae bacterium
AGCGCCTGCTCCTGCGGAGAGAGGGGGTCCGGGGTGTTCCCGCGCGCGTCAGGCTGGCCGTCGCTCATGGTGGGTCTTCCGGACGTCACGACGCGAGGAGCCGCGAAGCAGAATGGCGGAGAGGGTGTCCGCTTTGGATCGTCCATCATTGTCCGTCATCATCCATCCGCCAATTAATTACACCTGAATTTACTGGCCTTTGTCTTGCTCTGTCCGTCTGCGTCCCTCAGAATCCACACGGAAGAGATGGGCAGCAAGATGGGTACGAACTATGCCTAGATTACGAGATCGCCTAACGGCGCTAAAGGTCTCGCGGCTGCGGGACGCGGGTTTGTACGCGGATGGCGGGGGTCTTTACCTCCAGATCACCTCAGCGACGGCGCGCTCGTGGGTGTACCGCTTCAGGCACGCAGGCCGAAAGACGCCAAGGGACATGGGTCTCGGCTCTGCATTCGACGTTTCGCTCATGGAAGCACGGCAACTGGCTGCTGCTGCCCGAGACCTTCTTCGGCAGGGGCTCGACCCCATTCATCATCGGAAACTGCAGACCGCAAGCATGCCAACTAAGACGTTTGCGGAGTGCGCGGAGGCCTATATCGCCGCGCATAAGGGAAGCTGGCGCAATTCCAAGCACGTCGCGCAATGGGAAGCGACCTTGAAGGCTTATGCATACCCTTCCATCGGCGTGCTCCCTGTTTCTACCGTAGACGTCGGCTGTGTCGTCGGCGTGTTGGAGCCGATTTGGAAAGCTAAGACAGAGACCGCCTCGAGATTACGGGGCCGAATAGAAGCGATCTTGGATTGGGCCAGGACGCGCGGCTTCCGATCCGGGGACAATCCTGCCAGATGGCGCGGTCATCTTGACAATCTTCTGCCCCTCCCCACGCGCGTTCGCCGGGTGCAGCACCATGCGGCGCTCCCGTTTAGTGAAGTGGGTCATTTCATGGCGCAGGTGCGCAAGCAGTCGGGAGACGCGGCACGGGCTTTAGAGCTCCTGATCTTGACGGCCACGCGCACGAGTGAAGTGCTGAATGCGCGAACTTCCGAATTTGATCTGCGGCAGGCGATATGGACGATACCCGCTGAACGAATCAAAGCAGGCCGCGAACATCGCATTCCCCTGTCAAAACCAGCGCTCGCTCTGGTGCGGCAAATCCTACACGAGCGGTCGGATGGGGATTTGCTATTTCCAAATATGCGCTCAGGCAAGGCGCTTTCGACCAACGCGCTACTTGCCTTGCTAAAGCGCCTGAAGCGCACAGACATCACGGTTCACGGGTTCCGAAGCACCTTCCGCGATTGGGCTGCAGAGCAAACTAACTATCCGAGAGACGTCGCCGAGATGGCCCTAGCTCACGCGATCCCCGACCGCGTCGAGGCGGCATATCGGCGTGGCGATCTTTTGGCAAAGCGCAGCAACATGATGAACGATTGGGCATCGTACTGCGCGTCGGCTCGTCGCACTGGTAGCTCTGTCATAGCCTTTAGATCAACACGCAAATAACGCGTAAAGCTCCAACTCATGTTACCGCCGCTGAAGTACACACAACTCAAAGCCAGAGACGGGAAACGCTGGTCCCTGGTTATAGACATCGAGGGCTTCGCTGCTCAGGAGCGTATTGACCCACCACAGCTCCTCGGCAGAGCGATGACAGGCATCTATTTGCTATCAGAGGCTCTCTACAAGATTGGAACGTTTGCTTATCCAGGCGACGGAGCAATTAACTTCGTCGATCGCCTATTTATGCACCAAGTCGGTGATGCGTTCATCGTCATGGGTGATATGTGGGAAGACGACGCCCAGCGACCATTTCTTATCGCATTGGCGGTAATGCGCTTTCTTATGAGCGCGGGAATTGCGACCAAAGCCGCCATTTCATCTGGTCACTGGAGTGATATTCAAGGCCTATTCCCAGAGGTCATCCGTCGCGGATCCGAGGGAGGGCGCGTGAGTGTCGGCCACGGCCTGATGACGACAGCCACCACAATGGGAACTGCTTTCACGCGCGCGTACAAACTCGCCAGTCGTTTCCATGGGGGCTGGCTAGTCGCCGATGAAGACCACTTCACCGCCGCAAGAGCCCTCGGATTGAACATCAGTTATCGCGCAACGACTGCGATCGGCGTTGACTGGATCCACTCTTCCCCAAGTGAACTGGCTGGATTTTGCTCCCGCGCACTTCTACCAAACCCCACGGACACAGAAATCCAGCTCGCGTTAGATAGATACATGAATATTGATCCGAAGCCGCCAATGTCGTGGCGTTTGGGCACGGCGGCGGCAACAGGAATGTATCCGATGGTCCCCCGATCCTTTTTGCGCCGGGTAGCCGGATGGACCCAATGAAGACTCACAGAAGACAGAGTGCGCAGCGGCAGTCACTATCCTCCTTGGTGTCAGGCCTCACGTTAAGACCCAACGTCACGCGCGGGGAAGCTAAGCAGCTGTTAGAAGCATGGCTTCGTGACAAGGCATGGCTTTCAACAGTCGCTAGCGCACCTATTACTCCATCTCAACGGACTAAACTCAGAAAGCTAGCGGCGGAAATGGTCGCACTATGCACACAGGTTGAGAGTCTTGCTCCCGAAGTTCGACGCGCGATCATCACTAGCATTGAAGCTCGGTCCGCCTTAGCGCCCGGCATTGCCCACCTCCCCCTCGGTCTTGGCAAACAGTCGCTTGATGAGCTTGTTGGAAGTCTACGTTTGATTTCCGCAGCGATATTGCAGACCGCTAGTACGCGAAGAGGTCGTTTGCCGAAGTCGGAATTTGTTGGGTACGTGGCTGAGCTTGCCGATATCTTCGAATACCTCACCGGCCTCAAAGCTAGGCGGAAGATAAGTTTAAAGCGCGGAAACAGACCGTACGGCGAATTCGTTGCACTTGTGTCAGCCGTTTGGCCGCTATTGCCAAATAGCGGCGGCGTTTCTGTTGATGAGCGCTTGAAACGCTGGGACCGGGAGCGAGTATCGCTCAATCCCTCGCTGTGGTGGTTGCAGCGATGGGCTTTGATGCTCTCGTAGCTTTGCAAATCTTGACTATCCCTTCCGGCAATCGAAAGAGCAGGCCATCGGTCAGTTCTTCGGGCTCAGGAACACCACCATAGTGAAGCTGCCGGTGATGGTTAGCGCAGACCGTGATGATATTGCTAGGATCGAGCGTGCCCGCTCGACCGCTCGATACCGGAACTACGTGGTGTGCTTCGACGTACGGCTCGCCATCGGGCTTGTGAAAGGAAATCGATTCTCGTTCAAGCGCCATGCAGAGCTGACACCGATACCCGTTCGCTTTCTTAGCTATACGCCCTTCGGGCCCCCGCTCCCAGCGGCTCTGTTGGACGAGCCGCCGCTGCGGGCTCACTAGGCCCAGGTCACCGGGAGCGTGGAACAGCTCCCGCACTACGTCGTCTTCGTTCATACCGCCCAGATCCAACAAGGCCCAAAAGTCCGCTCGGGACAATGGATAAGACCGGGCCTGTGGTTGGTTGATGATTTGAGACTGCACGGTAGGTAGCTCCGCGCTGATACATTCCACCGTAATTGGCGAGGTTAGATACGACGTGACGAGCTGCCAATCGACTGTGGAATAGGTTTGCTCAGGAGCGTGGGGATCGACGTCACCACCATGCCAATGACGCGATGAGACGCCCTGACCGCGATAAACACCACTCGTGATTTCGCAGAGTGCGTATATGCCCTCAACCAATCTGGGATGGCCCTTACGCCGCACTTTGCTGCGCACATCGTTCCCGACTCTGATGAGGGCAAAATCGCCGGGCTTTGGTAGAACTTGAAGGTAGCGGTCATCTAAAGCCCAGGAGTCCGTCCTTTCGCCTGAGCGAAGGAAGTCATCGACGTGCCATTTGGCGGGATTACAGACAAATACCCAGCAACCTTCGCCGTATACGAACCCCATTCGTCCTCCGCGTTACTTCAATGGGAGAATTACTTCGGCCGCACCGTCTATTTCCCCCATGCCGAATATAGATGATCTCCGAAGGCATATGAATATCATCACGGACCATCGCAGCTCACTACAGAGGTAGACACATGATTGCGGATGGTAAGAACACGACAAGCAACGCGGCAAGTAAGTGTGAACCCTTGGCTGTGGGAATCCGAGAAGCCTGCGATCTCCTCGGAATAAAGAGATCGACTTTGTACCGCGAAATCAGCGCTGGAAGGTTGTTGCCCGTAAAGGCAGGCAAGCGAACCCTCTTGCCTACGTCAGAGCTCCGCCGCTGGTTGGCTGGTCTGCCAATCGCCGCAACGGGTGGGCGTTCATGAAGCGGCTGGGTCAGCTTGTCAGCGAGATCCATAGCCCATCTCCGCCAAGACCGACAGATGAGGCTACAATCGCACTGCCATGGTTCAAGCTCGACGCGCAGCACATGCTGTCAGACCTGGGAATTCGCGAGTGCCGTTTGCCGACTCGCGGCCTGCTCTTCGGGGTACTGTGCCTAATGCACACCGGTCAGCCGTATGGACACCTCGCGCGAGCGAATCGCCCGCTGACGGACGATCAAACGGCTATCGCTTTGGGATGTTCACGTAAAGAGGTGCGAGACAATCTCTCAATCCTCTTGAACAACGATGTGCTGCGTCAGCGAGAGGACGGAATGATCTTCTCGCCTTATCTCCTCGAGGTGAAGGCTAAGACTGACAAAGCACGGAGCGACGGCAAGCGTGGGGGGAACCCAACCCTTAAGGGGCCGGTTAACCCCGATGTTAATCCTTCCAATAAGCGGCGGCTTTAGCTGAGCGGCCATTGCTGGTTTAGGTAGATAAGAAGACCAGAAGAGATAAAAGTCGGTTTGCAAGGTAGCGCCACAATAGCAGCGAGGGCACGTCTCTCTTGCGCTTCTGGCACAAGCGTAAGACGCGCCATCATTCGGATTGGATTTGCTCCTTGTCGTCCAACACCGCCTCGGTTGGAAGCGTCGCCCTTATGATGGTCTTTAGTTCGGACCTGGCTTTGCCTAGTTCGGCGGGCGACCATTTCATGATTTTATAATGCTTCGTGTCGAAGTGGACCTGTTCAAAATGGTCTGCGCGGCAGGTGTAGATGACGGGCTTTCGCATACCCTCTGCCACACCAGCTTCCCAGTATACTCCGAGGTTCTGAAACGTTAGGTCCGCGATGATGAAACGCGCTCGTGCGATTTCAACTTGCATGCGCAGATCAATATTACCTGCTGGAGCGCCATCATCTAAGTGGCGCAAGTCAAAACCAGTTTGCGCAGTTGCGGCTCGAAAGGCTGCGTATGCGGCAGCGGTCGACCCGTCGTCAAATTTCATCGCCATAAATGCACGGCGGCTATATACCCCGCCTTGAACCAAAGCTCTCGCTTTCGCCCAACCGTTAAAAGTCAAACGGAGCTTAATTTCTTCGTCTAAAGGCCTGTGCTCTCGTACATCGAGCAAGCCCTGAGCCTTAAGCTCATCCGCCACGTACACGGCCTCCTTCTTGCTTCGCCCGCCGATTAGCGCCGCCAGCGCAAGCTTATCAAAGGTGCGATACTCGCCCGGATCGGCTTCTTCGTGATTCTCTCCTAGGAGCACAATGAGGTTGTCACCTTGCTCGGCTGGCATAGGAATTCGGCCCGCCTCGATCAACCCGTCTAATATGTAGGTAGTAATCGTTGGTGGTTCGCCGCTGGCCCGTGCGAGCCGAGCGACATGATGTGAGAGCAGCGCCCGCACCTTTGGATCATTGCGCCGCTGATCCGCGTAAAGGCTGCCGGAAATAACAAACGTCCCGCATGTCTTACAGATTACCTGCTTACCCCCTGGCCCTGCCGTCAATGCGATAAATTGATCGTGACGGGCGCAAATCGGGCAACTGCCTTTCTGAGTCAACATTCAGGTTCTCCTTCGTCAGCTGCCGACTTCAATGCGGTTCAGAGGACCCGCGGATCACCTGGCTCCTGCGGAAAGTTTTTGTCCCAGCTCTCGAAACGCGCACCGTCCGGGATGTCCTCTGGATGCTCGAGGGTTGAGAAGTCGACCGACGTGACCCGGGGACGCGTCTTGAAGAGAGCTTCGTACTCGTCCACACGGTTGCGGCCATACCGCATCAAATCCAGTGTGATTCGGTAGCTAAAGTACAGGGCATTGTCCGTCGTTTCACAAATAGCTTCGATTGCGTTCGGATAGCTTCTATCGACGACTGACCCAATTGGTAGTCCGAACAGCAGATGAGGCGGCGGACCGGTCATCAAGTATCGGCGCTTAAAGTCTTTGACGATCGCATTTCGGTCTTGGATCGAACCTGCGAGGTCGCGGAGGCTATGGGCGAGGTTTGGGACCATCACCAAGGGCCGACCCACCACCAGCAATTCTTCCGTGACGACCCGACTCAAGCGCTCGATCGGCACCTCCACAACGTCGTATGTGGACAGATTGATCTGTGGAGGCGTAGGGCAAGTGGGATTCGGCCCCATCAAATGAAAGTTCTGGGCCACGTCGTAATTAGTCTTCATCGGGCCTACGAGCTGCCGCTTCATATTAAACAGGCCGTTGAAAACGGTGTAACTCAAAGAAACTGCCAGACTCGCTTGCTGGACTTGACGTTCTAGTGATTTCCTCTTGTCTGCGCGCTCCAGTAGTCGTTGCGCTGCGTGGGCACCACCCCACGCTCCGGCGAAAGCTCCGATTACTGCAGTAGTAAAATTAGATTCGAGAAATTCCTGAAGTACGGCGGCGTGGTTGGGGTCGATCGAGCGCCACGCATCGCGAACAGCAAGCGCGAGCATCGGAACGATCTGAGAGGCGATGAAGGTGGAATCTAGGATGAGCCCGGCGAGCGTTGCTGTAGCAAGCAAGCCGTAACGATGGTTATCGTCCGTGGCTGGCAAAGTATTTCCCATGGTTCGTTACCACCCAGGTCCAATACTACCGCTTGAGCGACTTAGAGTTATGGAGATTTTAAGCGGACGCCCTCGCCCTTCACATCAGCAGGGAGAAACTCGACGCCTGCCTTAACCAATGCCGCTTGAACCTTCAGAATCGTGCTGACGCGGGGATCGACCTCTTCGCGTTCCAAGCGCGTAATGGCATTCAAAGAAATAATGGCCTTATCGGCGAGCTTTTGTTGCGACCAGCCAAGAAGCGCTCGCGCCGCCCGAATTTGTCTTGCTGACACCATCCAGCAAGACTGCTGATGAGGTCGCAGATAGCTACTATTTGCTATAAAAAACCCCTGATAAGGGTTATTTTTAACCTCTTCGACGGCTGTGTAGGAGGTGCGGTGCCAATGTCTGACGGTGGCTTATCGCTGGCGGATATCGCTCATGAAATCTCCAACGTTGCCTCAGCAATATGGAACTATCCGGTCCCCTTCGATTTCCTTAGGACCGCCGCGACTATGATAGTCGCAGGAATCATTCTCGTTGTTGCCGTACGTATCTTCTTCCAAGTCCTTCACGGGGTCGTTTCCCTTTACCAATTGATAGTCGCGCGGCGCACGGATCCACTCGAGAACTATAGAAGCACTCTGGATGAGAGTGATCGCGGCGCGACATAGATTGCTGTCTTCAGCGCCCTGCGACGAAGTAGGTAGAAGTGTTCATCTTCCTGAATGGAGCTGGTATGCCCCCTCGCGTAACAAGACCGCTGCGTGCATCAGACCTCGGGAGTGGACGCGGCGAGGAGGTTTACAGAGCGTCGAAGGAGCGCGACCCCGAGATCGATAAGAAGCTCGAGCAAGGTGGTCTAGCCAGACTGCAGGCGGGGAAGCTTGCGTTGGGAAAGCCACACAATAAGAACTAGACAGGTGGACGATGCCCCCTCGCACTAAGCGACCACTCACAGCTGCGGACTTACGATCGGAAATGATTAGCGTTTACTTCCCGACGAAGCGCAGCACCGTAGATCAGCCGCGCCTTTCTGGCTCAGCGACCGGGTCCGACGACAGTAGAGTGAGTGACCCCACCGAGCGATCGGGTCGTGAGAAGGATAAGCTTTAAGGGCATGCGAGCTGCTCCCGGCGACACAAGGAAATGTGTTCGCCGTCTATGAGTCAGGTCAATGGCTTGCTCCGGGTTCGCTGGACAACTGAACGCATGCGGCCGAACAGTCAGCTTTGAAGGATGGGTACAGAGATGGGTCTCATTCGGGAGCCATCGCTAACCGTCTGATGTGACTCATTATTCTTTGGGAAATGGCGGAGAGGGTGAGATTCGAACTCACGGAACCCTTGCGGGCTCACTGGTTTTCGAGACCAGCCCAATCGGCCACTCTGGCACCTCTCCGCGAAGGCACACTCTATATATAAGTGAGCGCGCGGCCGTTTTTGGCAGGGGCGGAAACTAACCGAAGACAGGCCCCACCGCAACAGGGCGGTGCGAGCCCTGAATGCCGTTTAACCAGCTGAATTTTCGGTGGTTTTATTGGCCACTCCGTTCCCGGGGCCGTTCACCGGCGGGGCGCAGCGGGCCAAAAGGTCCCGGTAATGGTCGCGGACCCGCTCGAGGTTCATGCGATTCAGGAAGGCCGAGTAGGCGATATAGGACACCAGGAACCTGAGATCGCGCGCCCATGGCGGCAGGAATTGCGGGAACACGCACAAGCCGTGCGCCGCGAGGGTGGTGATTGCGGGCATATCCTCGATGTCCATCTTGCCGGCGAACAGGAGGCGGATGGTATCGACGCGCGTTTCCTGAACGGCGATGCGCAGGAAGTTGTGCACGCGCACGAGGCCCTCGAGATAAACCGAATCCTTCGTGAAAGGCGCGCCGCCTTCGAGCATGCCGCCGCGCACGATGCGGCGCGCGTTCTCAAAGGCGCTGAAGTCATCGTGCGTGCGATCGCCGAAGAAACGGTAGAGCTCGAGGAAATCCGCACCGTCCATCGCCATTTGAATCGCGAGCACGCGGTCGGCAAGCCGCAGCATGCGCGACGGATCCATCGCGCCGGAGATCAGCTCCGCGAAAACGGCGAGGCCTTCTTGTGTGCGCGTGGTGCCGGGATGACCGGCGGCGAGGAACGGAAACGCGTTTTGCGCCGCGCCGTTCAAGGACGTCGCGATATGCACAAAAGCCTCGTGTTGCACGAGTTGCGAGACATCGCGGTCGGAGAAAGACGCGTCTTTACGCAAGCGGATATAACGCGCGCCGGCGAGCGCATTTGATGAGAGATGATCGACGATTTCGATCTTGGGCGCCTGATCGCCGAAGTGACGGCCGAGGATGGCGCTCATGCGTCCGCCGAGCTGCGCGGCCGTGAGCGTGCGCGCGTCCTTGGCGTCGAGATTGATCTCGAGATTGTGGAAGGAGCCGAGCACGTAGTCGAGCATGCGGGCGAGATCGAGCGGGCGCACGTCGCACTGCAGGAGATCGGCCTGCGGTGAGCCGTAGAGCTGCACCGACTTGATATGGAACTGCTTCGTGCCGATGCCGGCGAGCATGTCGGCGGCATCGGCGATGACATCGGCGCACCTTCTGAGCCACTGCTGCACCGGACCGTCGCCGTCGATCAGTGCACGCGCGGCGGCGAGCGCCTCATGCACCGGCGCGGCGTTGAGCGGGGTGTAACTGACCTGGGGAAGCTCTTTTGCCTTGGCGGCGAAGAAGCGCTCGGCGACTTCGGGCCCCCAGGCGACCGCGCGCAGGACCCGGACCGGCTTTTCGGCCTTGCGCAGCAGCTGGGCGGCGGCGATCAGCCGTTCGATGGTCGCCGGCGACAACCGGTCGGGCGCTTGACCCGGGGAAACGAGAGACTCGGGGGCGGTGGAGCCTTCCATCGGCTAGGTCCAGCGGCTCGGGGACGGCAAAGGCGCGCGCAACGGTGCTTTTGCGCGGAAAAACGCCTTCAGACCAAGATTAACCATTTCCCCTAACTCATTGTTAATGATTAACAAATGAGCTCCTAAAAAACCGCGGGGCTGGGCTTATATAACGGCCTATCGCCATTGACTTGGCAGTCCTCGCGGTATATTCACCCCGCTTCCGGCGCGGACCCTTTAATCCTTTGCGGATTCGAAGGCCGCCCTTTTCGTTTGGCTTAAGGTTCGACCATGTTCGCAGTAATCAAGACGGGCGGCAAACAGTATCGCGTCACGAAAGACGACGTCATCGCCGTGGAAAAGTTGGACGCCGACGCCGGCGCCACCGTGGTGTTCGATAACGTTCTCGCCCTGGGCGACAAGATCGGCGCGCCGGCCATTGCCGATGCCAAAGTCGCCGCCGTGGTCGTGCGTCAGTTCCGCGATGACAAGAAGATCATCTTCAAGAAGCGCCGCCGTAAGCACTATCGCCGCCGCACCGGTCACCGTCAGAACCTCACCCTGGTGAAGATCACCGATATGGGTCTCGGTCTTGCCGTGACGGCCACGCCGGCCGCCGCGAAGGAAAAGAAAGCCGCCGCCCCGAAGGCCGCGAAGAAAGCCGCTCCGAAAGCGGCCGCTGCTGAAGGCGAAGCGAAGCCGGCCAAGAAGGTCGCCGCCAAGAAAACCGCTGCAAAGAAGGCTGAAGCCTAGTTTTAGGCTCGCCGCGTTTTTAGGAGTTAAGCAATGGCACATAAGAAATCCGGCGGCTCGTCCTCGAACGGCCGCGATACAATCGGCAAACGCCTTGGCGTGAAAAAGTTCGGCGGCGAAGAAGTGCTGGCCGGCAACATCCTGGTCCGCCAGCGCGGCACCAAGTGGCACCCGGGCAAGAACGTCGGCCTGGGCAAGGATTACACCATCTTCGCGCTGAAGGACGGCAACGTCGCTTTCAAGACCGGCGCCAATGGCCGCGTGTTCGTGTCCGTTCTGCCGAAGCCGGCAGCCAAGGCGAGCTAACGCAAGCAGATGCATCCCGTCGGCATCTGCCGGCGGTGTATCGAGACAAAAAAGGAGACGGGAAACCGTCTCCTTTTTTGCTTTTGGGGAAAAGCCATGATCGACCTGAACATCCGCACAGCGCGCCTTTCCTTACGCCCGTTCCGCCAGAACGACGCCGCGCGCGTGCACGAGCTGATCGGCGCGTGGGCCGTGACGCGCATGCTGGCGCGCGTGCCCTTCCCTTACCCGCCGGGCCTCGCGGAGGAATGGATCGGCAAACACAACGACTGGCGGGCCGCGGGGGAAAACTTCCCGTTCGCAATCACCCTCCACAACCGGCTCATCGGCTGCGTAGGACTGCATGAGCGCAAAGACCTAAGCCAATTCGTGCTGGGCTATTGGATCGCCGTGTCCTATTGGGGCTTCGGCTATGCCACGGAAGCCGCGAACGCGGCGCTCGGATTCGCCTTCGGGTGGCTGGGTCTCGCCGGGATCGGGGCGCAGCACTACGAGGAGAATGCCGCGTCGGGGCGCGTGCTCGCGAAACTCGGATTCGTCGAGACCGGCCGGAGCGCGCACCCCTGCCTTGCCCGGAACGCCGATCTTCCGGGGGTCGACCTCGAGCTAACCCGCGACTCGTGGCGGGCGAAACAGGTATAAGGGCGCCATGAAATTCCTGGACCAAGCCAAGATCTACATAAAAGCCGGTGACGGCGGAAACGGTTGCATCGGTTTCCGGCGCGAGAAGTTCATCGAGTTCGGCGGACCTGACGGCGGTGACGGCGGCGACGGCGGCGATGTGATTTTCGAAGCCGCGCGCAACCTCAACACGCTGATCGACTTCCGCTATCACCAGCACTTCAAGGCCGAGCGCGGCGAGAACGGCATGGGCAAGAACTGCACCGGCAAGGACGGCGCGGATCTGATCGTGAAGGTGCCCGTGGGAACCGAAATCCTGTCGGAGGACCGCGAGACGGTGCTGGCGGACTTGTCCAAGGACGGCGACCGCATCACCTTGCTGCGCGGCGGCAACGGCGGATTCGGCAACGCGCACTTCCAGGGCCCCGCCAACCAGGCGCCCGACTACGCGAACCCGGGACAGATCGCCCCCGAGGCCTGGGTGTGGCTGCGCCTAAAGCTGATCGCGGACGTGGGCCTTGTTGGTTTGCCCAACGCAGGCAAGTCGACGTTCCTTGCCACCGTGACGCGCGCGCGTCCGAAGATCGCCGATTATCCATTCACGACGCTGCATCCGAACCTCGGCGTGGCGAAGGTGGGCGAGTTGGAATTCGTGATCGCGGATATTCCGGGACTGATCGAAGGCGCGCATGAAGGCGCGGGACTCGGCGACCGCTTCCTTGGCCATATCGAACGCTGCGCGGTGCTGCTGCATCTCGTCGACGGCACGGAAGAAGACGTCGCGGTCGCCTACAAGACGATCCGCGGGGAGTTGAAAGCCTACGGCGGCGGCCTCGCGCGCAAGAAAGAGATTGTCGCCCTCAACAAGGTCGATGCGCTGACCGAAGAGATGCGCGAGGAAAAACGCGCGGCGCTGGCGAAAGCGAGCCGCAAGAAACCCGTTCTGCTCTCCGGCGTGTCCGGCGAAGGCCGTGAGGAGATGCTGCGCGCGCTCGCCAAGATCGTCGAAAAAGCGCGCGACCCGAACGCGAGGGACGACGACGAAGACGAGAACGACGAAGACGCCAACGACGGGAGCTGGCGTCCGTGAGTCTCTCCGCGTTCGTCACGACATCGAAGCGTCTGGTCGTGAAGATCGGCTCGGCGCTGCTGGTCAACGAAGAGACCGGCGCGCTGCACCAGGAATGGCTGGACGCGTTATGTGACGATGTCGCGCGCGCCCATGCGCGCGGACAGGAAGTGGTGATCGTCACTTCGGGCGCGATTGGAATTGGGCGCGGACCGCTGGGCATGCGGGGGCGCAAACTACGCCTCGAGGAAAAGCAGGCCGCCGCGGCCACGGGCCAGATGCGCCTGACGCACGCCTATCAAAGCTCGCTCGACCGCCACAAGATCACCGTCGGCCAGGTGCTGATCACGCTGGACGATACCGAAAACCGCCGCCGGTATCTGAACGCGCGCAACACGCTCGACACGCTGCTGACCTTACGCGCGATCCCGGTCATCAATGAAAACGATTCCGTCGCCACCGCTGAAATCCGCTTTGGCGACAACGACCGCCTGGCCGCGCGCGTCGCGCAGATGATCAGCGCCGATACGCTCGTGCTGCTTTCGGACATCGACGGGCTCTACACCGCCGATCCGCGCCTGAACAAGGACGCGGTGCTGGTGCCCGAAGTGCGCGAGATCACGCCGCAGATCGAAGGCATGGCGGGCGTCACCACCACTGGCGTCGGATCCGGCGGCATGGTGACCAAGATCATGGCCGCGAAGATCTGCATGGCGGCGGGCTGCCGCATGGCGATCGCGCCGGGCAAGCCGATGAACCCGATGGCGGCGCTGGAGAACGGCGGACGCTGCACTTGGTTCGTGCCGGGCTCGGAGCCGCGCACCGCGCGTAAGCGCTGGATCGCGGGCAACGTGCAGACGCGGGGCACAATCGTGGTCGATGACGGCGCCGTCGCGGCCCTGAAAAGCGGCAAAAGCCTACTTCCGGCCGGGATCATAGAGATCGCCGGAGAGTTCGAACGTGGCGACGCCATCGAGGTACGCACCAAGGACGGCCAGATCGTGGGCAAAGGTCTTTCCGCCTATGCGGCCAGCGACATGCGCATGATCAAAGGCCATAAATCCGAAGATATAGAGAAGATCCTGGGCTATCGCGGACGCAGCGAAGTGATCCATCGCGACGATCTGGTGGTCGGTTTCTAAGTGAGTATTGAGATGGACGGACAAGGCCAGAACGATATCGCCGGGCTTATGAACGACATCGGCCGCAATGCGCGCGCCGCAGGCCGCGCGCTGGCGAAGACCTCCACAGACGATAAGAACAAGGCGCTGCGCGCCGCCGCCGCCGCGATCCGCGCGAATGCCGAGACGATCAAAGCCGAGAACGCCAAGGACATGGCGGCCGCGCGCGCGAAGAACCTGACACCGGCCCTGATGGACCGCCTGGAGCTGAACGATTCGCGGGTAGCCGCCATGGCGAAAGGGTTGGAGGAAATCGCCGATCTCGCCGACCCTGTCGGCCAGATCATCGCCGAATGGACGCGCCCCAACGGGTTGGTGATCCAGCGCGTGAGAACGCCGCTCGGCGTGATCGGCATCATCTATGAATCACGCCCCAATGTGACGGCGGACGCCGGTGGCCTTTGTTTGAAGGCCGGCAACGCCTGCATCCTGCGCGGCGGCTCGGAGAGCTTCCATTCGTCGCAGGCCGTTCTCAAATGCCTGCAGGAAGGATTGCGCGCGGCGAATATCCCGCGTGAAGCGATTCAAATGGTTCCGACGACGGACCGTGCGGCGGTCGGCGAGATGCTGACCATGACCCAATATATCGATGTGATTGTGCCGCGCGGCGGCCAGTCGCTGGTGGACCGCGTGATGCGCGATAGTCGCGTTCCGACGTTCCAGCACCTGACCGGCTTGTGCCACACCTACATCCACGCCAAAGCCGACCCGGCGAAAGCGAGGCTGATCGTCCTGAACGCCAAGATGCGCCGCACCGGCATTTGCGGCGCGACGGAAACCTTGTTGATCGACGAAGGCGTCGCCGCCAGCATCCTGCCGCCGATCCTCGACGATCTGGCGAAAGCCGGTTGCGAGCTGCGCGGCGATGCGGGCATCCAGAAACTGGACGCGCGCGTGAAGCCGGCGAACCCGGAAGATTGGGATACCGAATACCTCGACGCCATCCTCTCTGTGAAGACCGTGAAGGATATAGACGCGGCGATCGCTCATATCGTGGCGCACGGCTCGCAACATACCGACGCGATCATCACCGAGGACCAGAGCGCGGCCGAGCGGTTCATGGACGGGCTCGACAGCGCGATCGTCATGCACAACGCCTCGACCCAATTCGCCGACGGCGGTGAGTTCGGGATGGGCGCCGAGATTGGAATCGCGACCGGCAAGATGCACGCGCGCGGACCCGTCGGCGTCGAGCAGCTCACGACCTTCAAATATAAGGTGCGCGGTGACGGCCAGATTCGGTCGTGACATCCCCACGTTTGGGGACCGGCGCCAGGGACGCATCGGTCTCCTGGGCGGCTCGTTCAACCCCGCGCACGAGGGACATCGGCATCTCAGCCGCGCGGCTTTGAAGGCCCTGAATCTCGGCGCGGTATGGTGGCTGGTGAGCCCCCAGAACCCCCTGAAGAGCACGGCCGATATGGCGCCGCTTGCCAAACGACTCGCGGGGGCGCGAAAAATGGCCGCGGACCCGCGTATCGTTGTGACCGATCTGGAGCGCCGCCTGGGCACGGCACGCACCGCGCGGACCCTCGCCGCGCTCACCGACCGATTTCCAAGGCTGCGCTTCGTCTGGCTGATGGGCGCGGACAATCTGGCACAAATGCCACACTGGTGGCGCTGGACTCGGATCTTCAAGGCCGTACGCGTTGCGGTCTTTGACCGTAGTCCCTATTCTTATGGCGCTTTGGCTGGCGCGGCGGCGAAACGCTTCGGCCGAGCGCGCGTCCGCCGGGCGGCCACACTGTGGCATCGCGCGGCCCCGGCCTGGACTTACATCGCCATGCGGCGTCACCCGGCTTCGGCCACCGCGATCCGCCAAGCGCAGCAACACTATGGAGACGACCATCCCTAAGACCCAAGCCGCTCCCGATCTGGACACCATGCTCGGCGCGATCCTCACCTCGCTCGATGACGACAAGGCGCAGGACATCCTCACTATCGATCTCGTTGGAAAAACCAGCATCGCGGACCGCATGGTCATCGCGTCGGGAACGTCCGCGCGTCAGGTGTCGGCCATGGCCGAACATCTGGTGCAGGAACTGCGCGAGATCGGCGTGAAGCCGCAGACCGAAGGCGAGAAGCACGGCGACTGGGTGCTGGTCGATGCGGGGGATGTGGTCGTGCACCTCTTCCGCCCCGAAGTACGCGCCTTCTATCAGATCGAGCGCATCTGGTCCTCGCCATCGCCCGTGCCGCCGCCGCCAAAGAAACCGGCGAAACGCGCCTGAGCACCGGGCCGCTTCACATCATCATCGCCGCCGTGGGCAAAGCGAAGGCCAGCCCCGAGCGAGACCTTTACGAGGCCTATGTCGCGCGCCTGCCGTGGCGCGTGGACCTCAAGGAGATCGAGATAAAGAAGGACCTGGCGGTCGACGTGCGCAAGACCCGCGAGGGCGAAGCGCTGCTGGCCGCCGTGCCGCAAGGCGCGCGCCTCGTAGCCATGGACGAGCGCGGCCGCACCGAAAGCAGCGAGGCTTTCGCCGCGCGCCTCGGACGCTGGCGCGACGACGGCGCGCGGACCGTGGCCTTTGTCATCGGCGGCGCTGACGGACTGGATGAGGCGGTGCGCAAGAGAGCGGACCTCGTGCTATCCTTCGGCGCTCTGACCTGGCCGCACATGCTGGTGCGCGCCATGCTCGCCGAGCAAGTGTACCGCGCGCAGAGCATTCTCGCGGGACATCCTTATCACCGGTCGTGACATGAGCACGCTGCCCTACACGAGCCCCGCCCTCGAGCGCGCCGAACTTCTCCGCGGCAAGACCGAGGAAGTACGCGCATTGTCGCTGAGCGCGGCGGCGCGGTTCCTGCCGGTTTGGAAAGAAGCGCACCCTGTCGATGAAGCGCAACGCCCGCTCAGCTTCGGCGCCGAAATCCTTGATCGTGTTGATGCGGAGGCGGTCACGCTCGTCTTTCTCGGCACCGCCGATCAAACGCCTTGGTTCGCTCTGGCATTGCCGGCCGAGGAAACGCCGCCGGAAATCGGAGCCGCCGCTTTCACGGGCCTGCGCGAGATATTTCCCAATATGGATGACGATGTCGCCTCGCGCCTGGTTTATGCGCGCGCAATGGCGATCTGGCATCAGAACCATCCGCATTGCAGCCGTTGCGGGGCAAAAACGGTGTCCACGGAATCCGGACATAGCCGCACATGTTTATCCTGCGGGCACCGGACCTATCCGCGCACCGACCCCGCCGTGATCATGCTGATCACCCACGGTGATAAATGTTTGCTGGGCCGTAAAGCGGAATGGCGCCCGGGACAGTTCTCGACCATCGCCGGGTTCGTCGAACCGGGTGAGAGCATCGAGCATTCGGTGCGCCGCGAGGTCGCCGAAGAGACGGGAATCAAAGTGGGAGCGGTGCGTTACATGGCCTCGCAGCCCTGGCCGTTCCCGACCTCGCTCATGCTTGGCTTCCGGGGTGAGGCTCTGTCGACCGAGATCAGGCGCGATTCGGACGAGCTTGAGGATTGCCGCTGGTTCACGCGCGATGAAGTGCGTGCGGCGGAAAGCGGACCAGGCACGCTGCTGCTGCCGCACCGCTCGTCGATCTCGCGTTGGCTGATCGAAAGCTGGCGGGCCGAGGACTAGTTATTCGGAACGGAACTTGTGCGCCGGATAGGCGCCGAGAATTTTCACTTCCTTTGAGAAGAAGCGCAACTCCTCGAGTGCGAGCGCAAGCGCGCGATCCTTTGGGTGCCCGTCGACGTCGGTGTAGAACTGCGTCGCCGAGAAATGACCATCCACCATGTAGCTTTCCAGCTTGGTCATGTTGACGCCGTTGGTGGCGAATCCGGCGAGCGCCTTATAGAGCGCCGCGGGCACGTTGCGCACCCGGAAGACAAGCGTCGTCACATATTTCACGCCCGGCTTCGGGCGCACATGCTGCGGCTCGCGCGCCATCACCAGGAAGCGCGTGGTGTTGTGATCCGCATCCTCGATGTTCGAGGCCAGCGATCTGAGGCCGTAGATCTCGCCGGCGAGCTTCGACGCGATCGCCGCGACGCGCGCGTCATCGAGCTCGGCGATATCGCGCGCCGCGCCGGCGGTATCGGCGGCGACAACCGGAGTAAGCTTCTTCGCGCGCATGAACTTGCGGCACTGACCGAGCGCGTGCACGTGACTGTAAACCGTCTTCACCGTCTTGAGGCTCGCGCCCGGAAGGGCGAGCAGGTGGTGGTTCACGCGTTCGAAATGCTCGCCGACGATGTGTAAGCCGGAGGTCGGCAGCAAGCGGTGATTGTCGGCGACGCGGCCGGCCACGGAATTGTCGACCGGGATCATGGCATAACGCGCGCGCCCTTTGTCCACGGCGGCGAAGGCGTCTTCGAACTGCGCGCAGGGCAGAACGTCCATGCGCGGGAACATCGCCTTGCATGCGAGATGCGAATAGGCGCCAAGCATGCCCTGGAAGGCGATGAGATTATTGCTCACGCCTTTGACTTTGCGCGCGGCCATCGCTACGCGCCGAGGAGGCGGCGGGCGCGTTCGAGATCGGCGGGTGTATCGACGCCGAGCGGGATCGTGTCCACCAGCGCGGCGGCCATGCGCATGCCGTTCTCGATGGCGCGCAGTTGCTCAAGGCGCTCGCGCACTTCGAGGATCGTCGGCTTCAAGGTGACGAACTTGCGCAGCGCGGCGCGCCGGAACGCGTAAATGCCGATGTGGTGATAGTGATCGCCCGGCCCCGACGGGATCAGGTTGCGGCTGAAGTAGAGGGCGGGGCCGGTGGTGGCGCCCGGCTCGAGCGACAGCGCGGCTTTCACCACGGCGGTGTCGGTTAATTCTTCCTCGACCGTGATGCGGGCGACCACGGTGGCGATATCGATCGCCGGGTTCGCAAGCGGGGTCACGGAGGCCGCCACCAGTTTCGGCTCGAGGGTCGGCAGGTCACCCTGCACATTCACGACGACATCGAACTTGCCTTGCGGATCATAGATCTCGGCGGCGGCGTGGACGCGGTCGCTGCCCGACGGCAGCGCCGGGTCGGTCATGACGGCTTCCCCGCCCGCCGCCTTGATGGTGTCGGCGATTTCCTGATCCCCGGCGGCGACGATGACCGGACCGGCATTGGCCTGGACGGCCCTGCGCCACACATGGACGATCATGGGCGCGTCGCCGATCATGGCGAGGGGCTTATTGGGCAGGCGGGTGGCGCTGAGGCGCGCCGGGATGACAATGAGGGCCGGCATGGGGGTCTGGCGTCCTGGTTACGGCTGTGAGGCGACAGCGGTCATGTGTTGGGGCGGACACATAACAGGACTAAGGGCCTTGTTCCAAGAGGTTATGCCCCCTTCCAGGCCCGGCACCCTCCCTCCCGAACACTTGCCTGGGGCGTTGATTCGTATTGAGATTTGGCCTTAGACCGATTATTCAGAGCGCCAATTGTGACCCGTGGGGATCTTGTAAATGAGCTTTCTCGATAACCGGACGTTCCAGGCCGTCGTAAGCGCCTTCTGGCTGGCCTTCCTGGCCGTCCTTGGCGTGAACATCGTCGGCGGCCTCATCATGCCTGAGCATGAGACGGTCGAGAAATTCGGATACCCGGTGGAAGTGCCGGAAGTGCAGACGGCCACGGCCGCCGGCCCGGCGGAGACCGTCCGTCCGAACATCATTCCGCTGATCGCGGTCGCCACGGTGGAAAACGGCGCGACCGTGTTCCGCAAGTGCCAGTCCTGCCACTCGGTCGAAGAAGGCGCGAAGCCGATGACCGGTCCGAACCTGCATGGCGTCGTCGGCCGTCCGGTCGGCACCCTGGCCGGCTTCAACTTCACCGAATCGCTGAAGGCCATCGGCGGCGAGTGGTCGTACCAGAAGCTCGACGATTACCTGGAAAACCCGAAGCATCTGGCACCGAAAGGCTCGATGAGCTTCGCCGGCCTCAAGAAGCACGACGAACGCGCCGCGGCGATCAAGTTCCTGATGAGCGCCTCGCCCTCCGCTCCGCCGCTCCCGGAAGTTCCTGCTGAAGCCCCGGCGGAAGCCGCTCCGGCGGAAGCCGCTCCGGCCGAAGCCGCTCCGGCGAAGTAATCACTCTCTCTTCCAAGAAAAATATGGGCGACGCCGGGTTCACAAAAACCTGCGTCGCCCTTTTTCATCGCCTCGCTGACACCAGCGGGGCGATTGTGCTTTCGCACTTCCGCAACAATGTCGCGATCGACGCGAAATCCGACGCGACGCCGGTGACCATCGCCGACCGGGACAGCGAGGCGGCGATGCGCGAGCTGATCGCGCGCGCCTTTCCCGATCACGGCATCATCGGCGAGGAACATGGCCGCGAACGCGAGGACGCCGAGTGGCTGTGGATTCTCGACCCCATCGACGGCACCAAATCCTTCATCAACGGCGTGCCGCTGTTCGGCACCCTGATCGGCCTTTGGCGCCGCACTGTTACAAATACCGTGCCGTACCTGGGCTGCATCAATCATCCGGCGTTGAAAGAACGCTGGCTTGGCGGGCGCGAACTGCCCACCACCCTGAACGGCGCGCCAGCTAAAGCCCGAAGCGGCACCGCCCTTGCCAATGCCGCAGTTTACACCACCTCGGCGTCAGCCTTCTCACCCGTGGAAAAAAGCGCGCTCGATCGCCTGTCGGCGGCGGTACGTCAAACCCGTTACGGCGGCACCGACTGCTATCATTACGCGATGGTGGCCTCGGGCTGGACGGACCTCGCCTGCGAGGCCGGGCTCAAGTTACACGATTACGCCGCCGTCGTGCCGGTGCTGGAAGGCGCCGGCGCCTGCATCACCGATTGGAATGGGGACGCGTTGGCCCTAGAGTCGGAGACGACCGTCCATGGCCAAGTGCTGGCCAGCGGCGATGCCGCGCTTCACGCGGCGGCGCTCGCAGCACTGCAAGGCTAGTTCTAGCTCACGACACTTTTCGAGGAGGATCGAGATGAGCCGTATGCTTGCAATCCTGGGAGCGGCGGCGATCGTCTGCGCCGTAACACCAGCCAGCGCCGTGGTGCGCGGCAAACCGGTACACGGCATCGCGATCCACGGCGAACCCAAGTACGGCGCCAACCAACCGTTTGGATATGTGAACGTGAACGCGCCCAAGGGCGGCACGCTCACTTTGTCGAACGCGAACGACGCGACCTTCGACACCTTCAATCCCTTCACGCTGAAAGGCAGCTCCGCGCGCGGCGTCGGCCTGATGTACGACACACTGATGACGAGCGGACTTGATGAACCGTCGGGCAGCTACTGCCTGGTGTGCGAAACCATCGAAGTCGCCCCCGACAACAGCTGGGCGGAATTCAAGCTGCGCAAGGAAGCGCATTTCTCGGACGGCTCGCCGATGACGGCGGCCGACGTGGTGTTCAGCTTCCAGACCCTCCTGACCAAGGGCGTCCCGTTCTACCGGGTGTATTACAGCGAGATCGAGAAGGCCGAAGCGCGCGACCCGCGCACCGTGCGCTTCACGTTCAAGAACAAAGAGAACAACGAGTTGGCCTCCATTATCGGTCAACTGCCCGTGCTGCCGAAGGCCTACTGGGAAAAGCGCGACTTCGAAGCCACGACGTTGCAGGCGCCGCTCGGCAGCGGCCCCTACATGATCGACACGTTCGAAGTGGGCCGCTTCATCACCTATAAGCGCAACGAGAAGTATTGGGCCAAAGACCTGCCCATCATGAAGGGGCTCTATAACTTCGACCGCATCCGCTACGAATATTTCCGCGACGACACGGTGCTGTTCGAAAGCTTCAAGACCGGCGGCTACGACTTCCGCAACGAACGCACGGCGCTGCGCTGGGCGACGGGCTATGATTTCCCGGCGCTGAAGGATGGGCGCGTGAAGCGTTTGGAAGTCACATCGGCCTCGCCGATGGACGCGCAAGGATTCACGATGAACCTGCGCCGGGCGAGATTCGCCGACCGGCGCGTGCGCGAAGCGATGAATCTCGCGTTCGATTTCGAATCCCTGAACAAGACCATCTTCTACAATCAGTACACGCGCGTGCGCAGCTACTGGCAGCGCTCGGAGATGGAAGCCAAAGGCCTTCCCAGCGCCGACGAACTAAAGCTGCTGGAGCCGCTGCGCGACAAGATCCCGCCGGAAGTCTTCACGCAAGAATACAAACAGCCGGTCACGCAAGGCACCGGCGCGCCGCGCGAAAGCCTTCTGAAGGCGCGCGATCTGCTCCAGCAGGCGGGATGGGTGAACAAAGGCGGCGCGCTTGTAAACGCCAAGACAGGAGAGCCCTTCACCTTTGAAGTGCTATTGATCCAGGAAAGCCTGGATCGCATCGTGCTGCCGTGGTTCCAGAACCTGGAACGCCTGGGCATCAAGGGCACGATACGCGTTGTGGACACCAGCCAGTACATCAACCGCCTGAACGAATTCGACTACGACGTCGTCACCGGCGGCGTGAACAATTCGCTGAGCCCCGGGAACGAACAGCTGGAGTTCTGGGGCACCGCTGCGGCCGACCGCAAAGGCAGCCGCAATCTCGCGGGCGTGAAAGATCCGGCGGTGGATTCCCTGATCGCCACGATCATGAACGCCACCGACCGCCCGAGCCTCGTCACGGCGACGAAAGCCCTCGATCGCGTGCTGCAATGGAACCACTACACCTTGCTGCACTACAATTCGCAGAACGAGCGCTACGCCTATTGGGCAAAGCTGCAGCATCCGGAGAAGTTCCCGTTGCTGGGTCTTCCGGCGCCGGGTGAAGGCATTATCGAAACCTGGTGGATGGATCCGAAGGCCGCGGCGGGCGCCAAGCCTTGATTTACGGCAGGATGCGCGCGGCGAGCGCCGCTCTCGCGCTCACACTCCTGAGTGCGGGCGCCGCCAACGCGATTGTCACCGGCAAGCCTGTTCACGGTTTAGCGTTGTACGGCGAGGTGAAATACCCCGCCGACTTCAAGCACTACGACCACGCCAATCCGAACGCGCCCAAGGGCGGATCTTTGACTCGCGCCGCCATCGGCACCTTCGACAGCTTCAACGCCTTTGCCTTTAAGGGCAACAAACCGCATCCGGGCGTTATCCATTATGCCGGCAACGGCTGGTTCTTCTATTTCAACGAACCGTTAATGACCACCAGCGGCGATGAGCCGTTCTCGCGCTATTGCCTCATTTGCGAAACCGTTGAGCTTGCCGAGGACCGCAAGTCGATAGAGTTCGTGCTGCGGCCCGAGGCGAAGTTCCACGACGGTAGCCCCGTTACGCCGGAGGATGTGATCTTCTCGCTGGAAACCCTGGTGAGCAAAGGCCACCCGCGCTTCAAGCTTTATTGGGGCGACGTGACCAGGGCCGAGAAAACCGGCGCGCGCAAAGTTAAATTTAGCTTCAAGGACGACAAGAACACCGAACTTCCTATGCTGATGGGGGAGTTGCCGGTGCTCAGCAAAGCTTGGTGGGAAAAGCGCGATTTTGAGGCCGGTACGCTCGACATCCCGAACGCAACGGGGCCCTACCGTATCGACCGCTTCGAGGCCGGACGTTACTTCGTGCTGAAGCGCGATCCCAATTATTGGGGCAAGGAGCTGGCCGTCAATCAGGGCGCCTATAATTTCGACGAGATGCGCGTCGAATATTTCCGTGATGCGGACGTCGCGCTCCAGGCCTTCATGAATGGTTCTGTCGACATCAATATCGAGGTCGATCCCGCGCGCTGGGCGGTGGGTTACGATAAAGAATTGATCGATGCGGGCGCCATCGTGCTCGATTCATGGACGACCGGCCAGCCGCAGGAAAGCTTTGCGTTCCTGATGAATACACGCCGCGCGCAGTTCACGGACCGGCGCGTACGCGAAGCCTTGAGCTATGCATTCGACTTCGACGGCGCGAACAAGACGGTCGGTTATAATTTGATGGCCCCGTTCTCGAGCTTCTGGCAGGGCTCGGAACTGGCGTCGCACGATCTGCCGCAAGGCGAGGAGCGCGCGATCCTGGAGCAGTTCCGGGGCCGTATCCCGGACGAAGTGTTCACCAAACCATTCCAGCCGCCGCGCACGCCGGACGAGAGCGCCCTCAGGCAAAACCTTCTCACGGCGCAGAAACTGCTCGCGGACGCCGGCTGGGACGTGAAAAACGGCGTTCTCACCAACGCCAAGACCGGCGCGCCGTTCACGTTCGAGATCCTGTTGCGGCTGCCGGGCTTTGAGAAATGGGTGGGCCCTTATACGCGCAACCTGGAGCGCCTCGGCATCAAAGCGTCCATGCGCATCGTCGATCCGACGCAGTATCTGAACCGTATGAACGAATTCGACTACGACATGACGGTGGCAGAACAGCCCTATTGGGGCGGGATGAGCAATTCGCCGGGCAACGAGCAGCGCGAGCAATGGGGCTCGGCGGCGGCTGACCGGCAGGGCAGCGAGAATTGGATCGGGGTGAAAGACCCGGTGGTCGATGAATTGGTCGAGATGCTGATCAAGTCCCCGAGCCGCGAAACGCTGGTGGCGCACACCAATGCCTTGGATCGCATCCTGCTTTGGGGTCACTATGTCGTGCCGAGCTACTCAAAGCCCAAACTGTGGTGGGCGCGCTCGGGCAAGCTGGGGCGTCCCGACATCACGCCGCTCGCGGGGCAGCATCCGGCCCTCTGGTGGGAGGACAAGGCGAAGGCGGAGAAGGTCGCGGCCTTCCTGCGCAACCGCAACGCGGCGCCGGCCGAGAGCGGCGGCGGAAACTCAAATACATTGCTGATGGCTCTTGCGGGAGCCGCGGGGCTTGTGGTGCTCTTCATGATCCTTCGCCGCCGGCGCGCCTAACTTCACGCGTCCCGCTTTAAGGAAATGTAGCGCTTGAAATCTCGCGGTCAGGCCCTTCGGGACTACGTCATTCGCCGCCTGTTGTTGATGATTCCGACATTCCTCGGCATCACCTTCGCGACCTATCTCCTGTGTCAGTTCGTTCCCGGAGGCCAGATCGATCAGCTGCGCCTATCGCTGGCGGGCGCGGGCGGCGCGCAAGCCGCGCGCAGCGTTGCGGCCGGGCGCCCGCAGCTTGTCATTCCCGACGAGCAGTTGAAGGCGCTGGAGGAATATTACGGGTTCGACAAACCCTTCCTGGTCGCCTACGGCCAATGGCTGGGCAAGACCGTGACCGGCGATCTCGGCCAGTCCTTCCGTTACAATGAACCCGTGCTGACCGTCATCACGGAACGGCTGCCGATCTCGATCTACTATGGGATCGTCACGACCATCTTCATCTATGCCATCTGCATCCCGCTGGGCATCCTGAAGGCGATCCGTCATCGCACGGTGGTCGATAACGTCACCTCCGCGCTTATCTTTATCGGCTATGCGGTGCCGGGGTTCGCGCTGGGCGCGGTGATGGTGAATATCCTATCGGTGCAATTCGAATGGTTTCCGCTCGGCGGATTCCAATCCGTCGGCGCGGGGGCCATGTCCCTTGGCCAGCGCATCGCCGATGTGGTCTGGCATTCGATCCTGCCGCTCGTCGCCTACCTGGTGGGCGCGTTCGCGGTGGAGACGATGCTGGTCAAGAACAGCCTGCTCGAGAATATGAGCGCGGACTACGTGCGGACGGCGCTTGCCAAGGGCCTCAACTGGCGGCGCGCGGTATTCGTGCACGCCTTGCGCAACTCGCTGATCCCCATCGCGACGTCGATCGGAAGCCTGCTCGGCATTTTCCTGACCGGCAGCTTCCTCATCGAGCGCGTGTTCAACATTCAAGGCATCGGTCTGTTGGGCTTTGAAGCCATCCAGACACGCGATTTCCCGGTGGTGATGGGCATCCTCGTCATCTCCAGCGCCGTCCTTATGCTGGGGAATCTACTATCCGACCTGGCCGTCGCCTTCGTCGATCCGCGCGTGAGGTTCGAATAACGATGGCCCTGTTCAACCTCGATCCGATCACCCGCCGGCGTTTTGCGCGCTTCCGCCGCATCAAGCGCGGCTATTACTCGTTGATCGTGCTCCTAGTCGCAATCGTGCTGTCGATCTTCGCGCCCTACCTCGCTGAAAGCCGCGCGCTTCTGGTGATCTACAAGGGCGAAGCTCACTTCCCGACTTTCACATATTTCAATATGGCGTTCTTCCATCAGGCGCCGCCGCCGGGATGGCTCGCCGAGGACCTTGAGACCGATTACCTGCGGCTGCAACGCGAATGGCGTTTCGAGCATGAGCAATACGAACGCGAGATCGCACAGGCGGGCATCGATCCCGCAGCAATCGTCGCCAAGTATCCGAACCGCGACAATAAAGTCGTAATGCCGCTGATCCCATGGGACCCCTTCCAAAGCGACTTCTGGTACACGGAAATCCTCAACGACGTTCAGGCGCGGCTTTCCGCGGGCGACCGCGCCGGCGCGAGCCTGCTGGCGCGCCGCGACAATCTGGATGAAATCGCCGATCTCATCGACACCGGAGAGATCGACAAGATCCTCGCCGATCCCGAGCGGGCACCGGGCGGCACATTACGCAACGTCGCCATGGCCGGGACGCTGCAATCCATCGCGCATCTCGCCAAGCCCGCGCCCAACGCGCCGGACGCCGCCCGCGCGCATTTCCTCGGGACCGATACACAAGGACGCGACGTGGCCTCGCGCCTTCTCTACGGTTTCCGCATCTCTATTTTCTTCTCGCTGATCCTGGTGCTCATCGGCCAGGTCATCGGCACCTTCATCGGGGCGCTTCAGGGCTATTTCGGCGGGCGCTTCGATATCGTCAGCCAGCGCGTGATCGAGATCATCGTCTCGATCCCCTTCCTCTATGTCGTGATCATCCTCGCGGCGCTGATGATCCCGAGCTTCTGGATGCTGTTGGGGATCATGGCGCTGTTCCAGTGGATCACCATCACCTTCTATATGCGCACGGAGATGTACCGGGAGAAAACGCGCGAATACTGCCTGGCGGCCAAGTCCTACGGCGCATCGCACACCCGCATCATTTTCCGCCACTTGCTGCCGAATTGCCTGACGCCGCTGGTGACCTTCACGCCGTTTTTGATCGTGGGCGCAATCTTCTCGCTCACCGCGCTGGATTATCTCGGGTACGGTTTGCCGCCGCCGACGCCCAGCTGGGGCGAGATGATCGACCAGGCGCTGGACGCGAATAACCGCGACAAGCTGTGGCTGACCCTCGCGCCCTTCACCGCCATCACGCTGACCCTACTTGTGGTGACCTTCATCGGCGAGTCCGTGCGCGAGGCCTTCGATCCCAAGCAATACGCAAGGTACGAATAGCCATGCGGACGCTGTTTCACGCCCTCTTCCTGATCGGCCTTTTCCTGCAAACGCCGGCCATCGCGCAATCGGACGCGGATGCCAAGAAGCTCGTGACGGATGCCGCGCCGGTCGCGCTGCCTCCCGATATCGTGTGGGAGACCAACGACACGGCGCCGTTGATCGGTTCGGAGAAGGCCATTCGCGGCGGGCGCTTCACGGCCGCGATCGGGGCCTATCCCCTGACGTTCCGGCTCGTCGGACCGAACTCGAACGACTTCTTCTCGGCCTGGAACCGCACCTTCGCGCTGATGGACAAACACGGCGGACTGGTCGCGCAGCATCCGACGACCGATGAATTCATCCCGATGCTGGCGACGCACTGGTCGATCCAGAAAGACCAACGGACGATTTTCCTGAAACTGGACCGCGACGCGAAATTCTCGGATGGGAAGCCGGTTACCGCCAACGACTATGTGTTCACCTGGCGAATCATGCAGTCGAAGTTCATTCTCGACCCCTTCTACAACAGCTTCGCCGAGCAGTATCTGACGTCCGTCGACCGGGTCGACGATTACACGCTGCGCATCGTCGGCACGCGCCCGAGCTGGCGGCCGTTATACGACTACGCCGGTCTGTGGCCGACCGCGATGCATGCATCGCCGCCCGTCGATAAGGACTGGGTCAACAACACGACCAACGTGCCGCAAGTCGTTCCGGGGCCCTATGTCGTGTCCGACATGCAGCGCGGGGAATCGATCACCTTCAAGCGCGTCCCCAACTGGTGGGGCGACAAGAAACGTTACTTCAAGGGGCTCTATAACTTCGACGAGATCCATCTGCGCGTGATGCCGATCGAACGCGAGATCGACTATCTGCGGCGCGGCGAGATCGACGTGACCACCGTCGGTTCAAAGATGTGGTACGAGGGGCTCGATGTGCCCGAAGTGCGCAACGGCTGGGTGCATAAGGCGCGCATGTGGGTGGATACGCCCAAGGGCCTGCTCGGCATGCAGATGAACCTGCAAGCGCCGATCTTCCAGAACCGCGATTTCCGCATCGCGATGCATTACCTGTTCAACTACGACCGCGTGAACCGCAACCTGTTCTACGGCGAGACTTACCGGAAGAACTCCTTTTTCGACGGCACGATCTACGAAAATCCGGACGTCAAAGCGCGGCCTTTCGATCCGGCCAAGGCGCGCGAGTATTTGGCGAAGGCGGGATACCACCGCCCGGCGGACATCGGCGGCACCGGTTTCTTCGCGGCCCTGAAGCGCACCGTGCGCGGGCTGATCTTCACCCGCAGCGACGCCGACGACATCCTGGTGAACGACAAGGGTGAACCGGCGACGTTCACCATGATCCACTATTCGAAGAACCTTGAAGCGGCGCTGACCGTGATCCAGCAGGATTTCCGGCGCGCGGGCGTGGACTTGCGGATCCAGTTGCTTGAACCGGGCGCGGCCTTCCAAAGGATGCTGGAGCGTAAATTCGAGATGGCGTTCCTGGCCATGGGCGCGTCGTACTATCCGGATCCGCGCCAGTACCTGCACACTTATTTCAAGGCCGAGAAGAACAACAACAACTTCTGGGGCTTCGGCACGAAAGAGGTCGACGCGGATATCCAAACCTATGAGGAGAACCTGGACCCCGAGGCGCGCATGACGGCGATGCACGGGATCGATCAGGCCGTGCACGACGAAGCATTCTACATCCCGTTCTGGGACATCAAGTTCATGCGCCTTGTGTACTGGGATTATCTGCAGTTCCCGGAAACGTATCTGCCCAAGCGCGCCGAGGATGTGACCGACTGGCTGGTGCAGTGGATCGACCCGGCGAAGAAAGCCGCGGTGGAAGACGCAAAGCGGGCGGGAAAGGCCTATCCGGTCGATCCCGAGATCGACAAAGACTTCTACGGCATACGCCAAAAGGTGCAGTAAGGGTGGGATCGTATTTGGGACCGGATTTACGTGGCGCTGCTTGAGATCGACAATCTTTCGGTAGGTTTCACGACCGAAGCGGGCCTTCTGCGCGCGGTGGACAGCGTGTCCTTGCGCGTTGAGAAAGGCCGCACGCTGGGACTCGTGGGCGAGTCAGGCTGCGGCAAGAGCGTGACCGCGAGTGCGATCCTGCGCCTGGTGCCGTCGCCGCCGGGCGAGATCCTGGGCGGGCAGATCCGTTTCAACGGCGCCGACATCCTGGCGATGAAACGCGAAGACCTGCCGCGTATCCGGGGCAAGGATATCGCGATGATCTTCCAGGACCCGATGACCTCGCTGAACCCCGTGTTCACCGTCGAGAAGCAATTGGGGGAAGTGCTCGCCTTACGTTTCGGCCTGACGGGAGACGCCGCGCGCGCGAAGTCGATTGAGATGCTGGCGACCGTGGGCATTCCGGACCCCGCCCAGCGTATCGGCAACTATCCGCACGAGCTGTCGGGCGGCATGAAGCAGCGCGTGATGATCGCCATGGCGCTGATGTGCGAGCCGCAGCTTCTGATCGCCGACGAGCCGACGACGGCGCTGGATGTCACCGTACAGGCCCAAGTGCTGAACCTGATCCGCGCCCTTCAAAAACGCACCGGCGCCGCCGTGCTCTTCATCACCCACGACATGGGCGTGGTGGCTGAGATGTGCGACGAGGTCGCCGTCATGTATGCGGGACGCGTGGTCGAACAGGGCGACGTGCGGGACATCTTCAAGAATGCGCAGCATCCTTACACCAAAGGACTCTTGCGCAGTTTGCCGCAAAAGGGCGCGGCGAAAAAAGCCGAACTTCCAACCATCGAAGGCGTCGTGCCGTCGCTTTTGAACCCGCCGCCCTACTGCCGCTTCGCCGACCGCTGCTGGAAAAGAAAGACGCTGAGTGAACCGGAGCAGAAGCGGTGCTTCGCGGAGGATCCGAAGCTGCGCTCCGTTGGGGCGGGTTCCGTGGCTTGTCATTTCCCTGTCGGTGGAGGCGCGCCATGAGCGACGCAACGCCTCTGCTCGTCGTCGAGGACCTGAAAAAATACTATCCGGTGCGCGGCGGGGTCTTCGCCGCGAAAGTCGGCGATGTACATGCGGTGGAGGGCGTGAACCTCACCGTCGCGGCGGGCGAGACCCTGGGCCTCGTCGGCGAGTCAGGTTGCGGTAAGTCGACCTTGGGCCGGACGATCATGCGTCTGGAGGAGCCCACGAGCGGGCGCGTGCTGTTCGAAGGCCGTGACGTGGCGGGCGCCTCCAAGAGCGAGCTGTTCCAGATCCGCCGTGACATCCAAGCGATCTTCCAGGACCCCTATTCGTCCCTGAACCCGCGCATGACCATCGGCGAGATCGTGCGCGAGCCGCTCGAGGTCCACAAGATCGGCACTAAAGCCGAGCAGATCGAGAAAGTGCGCGCGCTTCTTGAGACGGTGGGTCTGACCGGCGAAATGCTGAACCGCTACCCGCATGAATTCTCCGGCGGTCAACGGCAGCGCGTGGGCGTCGCCCGGGCTCTCGCCCTCGATCCCAAACTTGTGATCGCCGACGAGCCCGTCTCCGCGCTGGACGTTTCGGTGCGCAGCCAGATCCTCAATCTGATGGTCCGGCTGCAGCGCGAGCGGAACCTCGCCTATATCTTCATCAGCCACGATCTGTCCGTGGTCGAACACATCAGCGATTCCATCGCGATTATGTATCTGGGACGTATCGTAGAGATCGGTCCGGCCGAGACCGTCTTCGCCCGTCCCACCCATCCCTATACACGGGTCCTGTTGTCCGCGATCCCGGTGGCGGACCCCGACAAGCGCCGGACTTCGGAACCACTGCCGGGCGAAGCGCCGAGCCCGATCTCGCCTCCGCCGGGCTGCCCGTTCCATCCCCGCTGCGCTTTTGCCATCGACGCGTGCCGCTCTGTGGTGCCACTATTGGAACCGGCGCCGGGGGCGGTCGTTTCCACAAGACCTCACCTGGCCGCTTGCATCCGCAAGCATGAGATCTGACTGACCTAGGAACGATCCGCTGTTCGCTTACATCATCCGCCGCCTGGCCCTCATCCCGCTGACGCTGTTCGGCATTATCACGCTTAACTTCATCATCGTGCAGGTCGCCCCGGGCGGCCCGGTGGAACGCGTGCTGGCTCAGTTGCGCGGCATCGACGCCGGCGCGACCTCCGCCTTCACCGGCGGCGGCGGCGACCTGGCGGGGCGTATGCCCTCGAATGGACCCAGTAGCGCCTATCGCGGCGCGCAGGGGCTCGACCCTGAGTTCGTGAAATCCATCGAGCGGCAGTTCGGTTTCGATAAGCCGGCTCACGAACGCTACTTCATCATGATGAAAAACTATGTCGCCTTCGATCTGGGCGAGAGTTTTTACCGCACCATCGATGTCGGCGATTTGATCATCGAGAAAATGCCGGTGTCTATTTCGCTCGGCCTGTGGTCGACGCTGATCATCTACATCGTGTCCATCCCGATGGGCATCGCAAAGGCCGTGCGCGACGGCAGCCGCTTCGATATCGCGACCTCCTACGCCATCGTCATCGGCTATGCGGTGCCGAGCTTCATGTTCGCCATTCTGCTGATCGTGTTGTTTTCGGGCGGCAGCTACTTCAACTGGTTCCCGCTGCGCGGCCTGACGTCGGACAATTTCGAGAGCCTGACCCTTGGCGGCAAGATCCTGGATTATTTCTGGCATCTCACCTTGCCGGTTCTGGCGATGGTGATCGGCGGCTTCGCCTCGCTGACCATGCTGACCAAGAACTCCTTCATGGAAGAGATCAACAAGCAGTATGTGCTCACCGCCAAAGCCAAGGGCCTGACGGAACGCCGCGTGCTGTACGGACACGTGTTTCGCAATGCGATGCTGATCGTGATCGCCGCTTTCCCGGCGACCCTGGTGGGGATGCTGTTCACGGGCTCGCTGCTGATCGAAGTGATCTTTTCGCTGGATGGTTTGGGTTTGCTTGGCTACCAGGCCATCATCGACCGCGACTATCCGGTGATCTTCGGCACGCTTTATGTGTTCAGCATCATTGGGCTTTTGCTGAACCTTGTGAGCGACCTGGCCTATCACGTGGTCGATCCGCGCATCGACTTCGAGGCGCGCAACACATGAGCTCCATCACGCAACGCATGTCGGCGCTGAACCGCCGCCGCTGGGCCAACTTCCGCGCCAACGGACGCGGGTATTGGTCCTTCGTCCTGATCACGATCCTCTTCGTACTGAGCCTCTTCGCCGAACTGGTCGCCAACGACCGGCCGCTGCTGGTGAGCTTCAAGGGGGAACTCTATGCGCCTGTCCTCAAGGAATATCCGGAGACAGCGTTCGGCGGCGTATTCGAAACGCCGGCCGACTACAAAGATCCATACTTGCGCGATTTGATCGCCACCGACGGCTGGATGCTCGAACCGCTGATCCCCTACAGCTTCGCCACCATCGACTTCAATCTGGGCCAGCCCGCGCCGGCGCCGCCGTCGGCGCGTCACTGGTTCGGCACGGATAATCAGGGCCGCGACGTGCTCGCGCGGCTGATTTATGGGTTCAGGTTGTCGATGCTCTTTGCTCTCGCCCTCACCATTATCTCCACCGTGGTCGGCGTCGCCGCGGGCGCGGTGCAGGGTTACTTCGGCGGATGGCTCGATCTTACGTTCCAACGCTTCATCGAGATCTGGAGCGGCCTGCCGCAGCTTTTCATCCTGATCATCGTCTCGTCGATCGTGATGCCGGGATTCTGGACTTTGCTTCTGGTGCTCCTGCTGTTCAGTTGGACCGCTCTCGTGCCGGTTGTTCGCGCCGAATTCCTGCGCGCGCGCAATCTCGACTATGTGCGCGCGGCGAAGGCGCTTGGCATGAACGATGTGACCATCATGGCCAAGCACATCCTGCCCAACGCGGTTGTGGCGACGGTGACCTTCCTGCCCTTCATCATCTCGGGCGCGGTCGTCGCGCTGACATCGCTGGATTTCCTCGGTCTCGGCATGCCGCCGGGATCGGCGTCGCTGGGAGAACTTCTGCGTCAGGGCAAAGAGAATCTCCAGGCGCCTTGGCTGGGTTTGACGGGCTTTTTCGTCATCGCCGGGATGCTCACCCTTCTCATCTTTGTCGGCGAAGCCGTGCGCGACGCCCTCGATCCGCGCAAGACCTTCTCATGACCGATACACCGCTGCTTGAAGTCAAAGATCTGGCCGTCAGTTTCGGCCAAGGGGCCGGCGAAGTCGCCGCCGTAAAAAGCGCGTCGTTCACTCTGCGCAAAGGCGAAACACTTTCCCTGGTTGGAGAAAGCGGCAGCGGCAAGACGGTAACGGCGCTGTCGATCCTACGGCTGTTGCCCTATCCGCGCGCGCGGCATCCAAAAGGCAGCATCACGTTCAAGGGCGCGGAAATCGTCGGCGCGTCCGAGGACGCGATGCGCAAGATTCGCGGCAATCGCGTCGGCATGGTGTTCCAGGAGCCCATGACCTCGCTCAATCCCCTGCACAATATCGAGAAGCAGGTGGGCGAAGTGCTCGAGGTGCACGGCGGCCTCGACGGCGATGCGCGCCGTGCTCGCGTGCTGGAGCTGTTACGCCTCGTCGGCCTGCCGGAAGCGGAATCGCGGCTGACGGCGCTACCTCATGAACTTTCGGGCGGGCAACGCCAGCGCGTGATGATCGCGATGGCTTTGGCTCAAGGTCCCGACCTGCTCATCGCGGACGAGCCGACCACGGCGCTCGACGTCACTATCCAGGCGCAAATCCTCGACCTTCTCAAAGACCTGCAAAAGCGCCTCGGCATGGCGATGCTGTTCATCACCCATGACCTTGCCATCGTGCGCAAGTTGGGCGGACAGGTCTGTGTGATGAAGGACGGCCTTGTGGTCGAACAAGGCAACGTGGAGACGGTGTTCCGTACACCGCAGCACAGCTACACCCAACATCTTGTCGCGGCGGAACCGAAGGGCGCGCCGCCCACCGCGGTGACAGGCGCCGCCGAGGTGATGGCCGCCGACGACTTGAAAGTGTGGTTCCCGATCAAGCGCGGCCTGATCCGCCGCACGACCGGCTATATTAAGGCCGTGGACGGCGTGACCCTTTCCGTGAAGGCCGGCGATACCCTGGGCGTCGTTGGCGAGAGCGGTTCGGGCAAGACGACGCTTGGACTCGCGCTTCTGCGGCTCATCTCCAGCGACGGGCCGATCCGCTTCCAGGGAAACCGGATCGACGGCCTCAAACGCCAGGAGCTGCGCAATCTGCGCCGCGACATGCAGGTGGTGTTCCAGGACCCCTTCGGCTCCTTAAGTCCGCGCCTGACCATCGGTGAGATCGTTGGCGAGGGCCTCTTGGTCCACAATATCGGCACTCCGGCCGAACGGCGCGACCAGGTCGCCGCAGCTTTGCACGATGTCGGCCTCGATCCGGCCATGCAAGACCGCTACCCGCACGAGTTCTCCGGCGGGCAGCGCCAAAGGATCGCGATCGCGCGCGCCATGGTGCTACGGCCCAAATTCCTGATGCTCGACGAGCCGACAAGCGCGCTCGATGTGTCCGTCCAGGCGCAGATCGTCGATCTGCTCCGCGCGTTGCAGGCGAAATACGGCCTCGCGTATCTGTTCATCAGCCACGACCTAAGGGTGGTCCGGGCGCTGGCGAACGAGGTGATTGTCATGAAGGACGGCAAGGTGCGGGAAACCGGCCCATCGCAGCAAATTTTCGCGGCGCCGCAGGACCCTTACACCAAGAAACTAATGGCCGCGGCGCTCGAACTCCGCACGACCTAACGGCCTCTTTTTAGGTATTCGTGCGCCACTCCGTGCGGGCGAACCCTAAACAGCTTCTTAACCAATAGAACTTTAAGGTGAAATCGGGCCTATGCGAGCGCATAGTGGCCCAAAGGGTGAACGTGTATGGCCGACAGAGACAAAGAAGACTCGCAACAGGCGATTTACAACGTCGACGTCGACATCTCCGTTGTCCTCGGTCAGGCGAACCTGCGCGTCAACCAGCTGCTGAAACTCGGCCGCGGCGCCGTGGTGGAACTGGAACAGCGGACCTCGGACCCTGTGGAAATCTTCGCCAACGACGTCCTCATCGCCAAGGGCGAAGTCGTCATCACTTCTGGTGATAAAATCGGCGTGACCCTGACCGAACTGGTAAAATCCATCTACAACACGGCCGGCAAGTAATCTTGCCCTAGATCGGACACGTCCGATCTTTTAAATAGCGTGCACGCCATGACGACACGCACGCTCTTTCATCACTGCCTGCTACCGACCGCCCGCAAGGTGCGCCTCGCGCTTCATGAGAAGCGTCTGGAGTTCACCGAGGTGACGGCTGATCCGTTCGTGGCCGACGACGAACTGCTCGCGTTGAACCCAGCGGGGGATCTGCCGGTGCTGGTGGATGAGAACGAGCAAATCGTTTGTGGCGCCCAAGCGATCTGCGAGTACCTGGAAGAAGTCTATCCGCAGACGAATCTTTTGGGCCGCAACCCGAAAGACCGCGCGGAAGCGCGCCGTCTGGCCGCCTGGTTCGATGAGAAGTTCAACCGCGAAGTCACCCAGCACCTGGCCGGCGAGAAACTGACCCGCCGCCTGTTCGAGAACGGCGCACCGGATTCAAGAGCCCTGCGCGCGGGCCGCGAAAACATTCACACGCACCTTCAGTACATCGCCTGGCTAACCGAACGGCGGAGCTGGCTGGCGAGCGACGAGATCAGCTACGCCGACCTGTCGGCGGCGGCGCATCTGTCACTGATTGATTATTCGGGCGACGTGCCCTGGGCAGACCATCCCCTGACCAAGGAATGGTACGTGCGCATCAAGTCGCGGTTCAGCTTCCGCTGCTTGCTGCAAGACGCCGTGCCCGGCATTGCGCCGGCGGCGATCTACGCCGACCTCGATTTCTAGACGCTATTTATTTTTCGTTTCGGCTTCGACCATCACGTCGAGGCGTTCGATGTTGGTGCGGGCGGCTTTGCCGGCTTCGGAATCGGGCGCGATCTGGATAATGCGCAGCCAGTCCTGGCGGGCGTCGTTGTCGCGCTTCTTCATTTTATAAATGATCCCCCGCTCCAGGAGCCCGATGATGTTGTGCGGATCCATCGCCACCGCCTGCTCGGCGTCGATCAGCGCGACATCGACGTCATTGAGGTGGCGACGTGCGCTGGCGCGGAAGGCCAAGGCGTCGGAGTTCTGCGCGTCGATGGCGAGTGAGGCGTCGAGGTCCTGCACGGCTTCAACATATTTGCCGGCGTCGGCATAGGTGGCCGCACGGTCGACAAGGATATAAGCATGCTGATGGTTCTTCACCGGCATCGCTTCGAGCGCCTTGGTCTGGGCATCGAGCGCGCGGGTGAGATCGCCTTGCAACAGCCAGGCTTGTCCAGCCTGAGAAAGCACCCCCGCCTTCACGGACTCTTCTTCATTGAGGCCCGCGAGCGCTTCGAGGCGCGTCGCGGCTTCGCTGTATTCCTTCATCCCGATCAGCGCGATGGCTTCGCAGTGTTTGGCCGGCGCGCCGCCGCCGAGGGTGAGCCACTTACCGGCCATCTCGAAACCCTTCTCGGGTTCGTTCTTGGCGGTCATCAGACAGACCTCATAAGTGTGCGAGGGATTTTCGGGGTTGGGCGTGGGCGAAAGGGACTGCGCGGGCGCCGAGGCCGCGTTGCCTGTCGCCGCCACAACCGGTGCGGCCAGAAGCGTCGCCGCCGCCGCGATCACAAAAAGCCCACGCATTGCCATTATCCTTTGCCAACCAACTCTTCGACGAAGCCGCACAGACGTTCCAGGTCCTGCGGGCGGGACAAGCGGTGGTCGCCATCCTTGACGAGATGCACGGCCACATCGTCCCCCTTAATCCGCGCGGCGAGCCGTAAGGATGTCTCCCACGGTACCGCCGTATCCTTCTGCCCGTGTATCAAGCGTACCGGGCAGGCGATATCCACCGCGTCCCGCAGGACCAAGTTCCTGCGGCCGTCTTCGATCAGGTGGCGCGAGATCCGGTACGGACCATCGTCATATTCGCTGGGAAGCTCGACCACGCCCGCCGTCACCAGCGCTTCGCGCTGACTGGCGTCGAAGCCGGCCCACATGAGGTCCTCGGTAAAATCCGGGGCCACAGCGATTCCCACCAGCCCAATCACGCGCGCGGGACGTGCCATGGCGGTCTTCACCATGACCCATCCACCCATACTCGAGCCTACGAGGACGACGGGTCCCTTGGTCAGTTCGTCGAGTACGAGAGCGGCATCGTCAACCCAGCGCGAGATGCCGCCGTCTTCAAACCGGCCACTACTTTTCCCATGGCCGAACATATCGAAGCGGAGCAGTCCGTAACCGTGCTGCTGCGCATGCCGCGTGAGCGCCTCGGCTTTGGTGCCGCCCTTGTCGGACCGAAGCCCGTGCAGGAAGACGACCGTAGGATTATGGGGATCGCGCGCATCTTGGCGCTCGTAAGAGATCGACGCTCCGTCGGAGCGCCGGAATTCCAACGCCGTGGTCATCGAACGCGCGTATTGCCCCAGAAATCAGCCCACTTTTGTACTATCACGCAGACGAGATTTTTCCTATTCAGTTTCGAATAGACTAGAGTGCTTTCTACTTAGGATCGTGACGCTGACAAATACGGCAACAAGAATTGTAGCGCCGTAACGGGGACAGCGGACCGAAAGAGATCACACAGAGAATGAGCGACGCTTCACAATCAAAAAGGACCGTGCTGCAGGTCCTGCCGAGCCTTGTCAGCGGCGGAGTCGAGCGCGGTACAATCGACGTCGCCGCGGCCTTGGTGCGCGCCGGCTGGCGCGCGCTCGTGGTGTCGGAGGGCGGCCCTTTGGTGCGCGAGCTGGACCGGGCCGGCGCCGAGCACATTGCCCTACCCCTCAACACTAAGAACCCGAAGCGCGTGAAAGAGAATATCGCGCGCATCGCCGAAGTGATCCGCGCCGAAAACGTCTCGCTGGTGCATGCGCGCTCCCGCGCGCCCGGCTGGAGCGCGCGTGAAGCGGCCAGGGAAACCAATGTCCCGTTCGTGACGACCTTCCACGGCATCTACAGCCTAGGGCCGTTTGGGTTGAAGAAGTTCTACAACCGCGTCATGGCCGACGGAGAGATCGTGATCGCGGTGTCGAACTTCGTGCGCGAGCACGTGATGGAAAACTACAAGGTCCCATTGGAGCGTATCCGCGTCATCCACCGCGGCATCGATACCGCCAGTTACGACGAAAAGAATGTGACCTCGACGCGCCTGATCCAGGTCGCGCAGAAATGGCGGCTTCAGGAGACGGGGCAAGTCATCATGCTGCCGGGCCGCCTGACGGCTTTGAAAGGCCACGACGTTCTGATCGACGCGCTCGCCGAGCTCAAGCGCCGGCGCGGCGGGACACTCGATGTGCGCTGCCTGATGGTGGGACAAGGCGCGCCGGGCTTCGCCGACCGCATCATGAGCCATGCCGCGACACGGCGCGTCGACGGCCACGTGCAGGTAATCCAGGACTGCAACGACATGCCCGCCGCCTACATGGTGACCGATGTGGCCGTCGTCGCTTCGACGCGGCCAGAAGCATTCGGGCGCGTGATCGCAGAAGCCCAAGCGATGGGCCGGCCCGTGGTGGCATGCTCCCACGGGCCGACGGCGGAGATCATCGAGCCCGGGGTGACGGGCTGGATGTTCACAGCCAGCGATCCGGTGTCGCTGGCCGACGCGCTGGAGCGCGCGTTATCGCTGTCGCGCGAGGACCGCGCGGCCCTGGCCAAACGCGCTTCGGACCGCGCGCGCACGCTGTTCAATAAAGACGAGATGTGCGCGAAGACCCTCGCGGTCTACGAGGAAGTATTAGCGAAGCGCGCGGCTTCATGACCGCGGAGAGTATTCTTGTTGTCCTCACCTCGGGTCTCGAACGCATCGTTCCGGCGCTCGGCGCCCTCGCCGCGATCAGGGCGGCCCACGCCACCGCCGAAGTCGTCATCCTCGCCCGCGCTGAATACGCCGACTTCTTGCGCACGTCGCCTTACGCCAACGACGTATGGGCGGACGACACCATCCGCTCACACAATCTGAAACGCTGGCGCGCGCTGCGCACACGGCTGCGGTCACGGGAATGGGCCCGCGTCTATGACCTCGACGCCGACCGCCACTCGCAACACCTGTTCTGGCTGCTGTACGGGCGGCGCGCGCTGTCCTCGGCGCGCAACTGTCTCGCCTGGTGCGGGGTCATCCCGGGCACGTTCCTCGCCTGGTCGGATCCGCATCGCAAACAGATGCATGTGCGCGACCAGTGGGCGCACCAACTGCGTCACGCCGGCATCCCCGTGATCCCGGCGACCGACCTGTCCTGGGTCGCGCGGCGCGTGGCGGCCTTCAACGTGCCGTTCCGGATGAACGAGCCCTATCTTCTGGTGGCGGTCGAACCGGGTCCGAATGGACCATGGCCGCGCCTTGGGGAATTCGCGCGATTGGCCGCCGCCGAAGGGCGCGTGCTGGTTGCGGTGGGGTTATCGGCCTCCGAGGAGCTTTCCGCCTTGAAAGTCGCCTGCCCCGGTCTCGTGGACCTAGTGGGCAAAGCCAGCCTCAACGAACTGGTGTTCCTGGCCTGGGCCGCCGCCGGGGCCGTGGGCGCGGACAATGGCCTCATGCACCTCACGGCCGGCGCAGGGTGCCGGAGCGTCGTTTTATACGGCGAAAGCTCGGACCCGGCCCTCGTTGGGCAACGCGGATCGCGGGTGACGATCCTGCGCCGCCCACACCTTGGCGGGATTCCCGGCTCGGAAGTTCTCGCGGCGTTAAAACGCCTGTAAATCCGGCGGTGTTTCATCTAAATTCCGGCCCGAAATTCCGCCTAAACCTTTAAATATCAAGGCCACATGGTTGCCATTACCCTTCCGGACGGCAGCGTCCGGACCTATCCGAAGCCCATCACCGGCGCGGAACTCGCCGCCGATATCGGTCCTGGCCTGGCCAAGGCCGCCCTCGCCCTGCGCATCGACGGCGAGATGAAGGACCTCAGCATGGTCCTCGATAAAGACACGAAGGTCGCCATCGTCACGAAGAAAGATCCGGACGCGCTGGAGCTTTTGCGCCACGACGCCGCGCATGTGATGGCCGAAGCGGTGCAGGAACTGTATCCGGACACGCAGGTCACCTTCGGCCCTGCGACCGAGACCGGATTCTATTACGACTTCGCCCGCGAGCAGCCGTTCACCCCGGCGGATCTTGAGAAGATCGAAGCGCGCATGCGCGAGATTGTCGACCGCGACGAGCCGATCGTGCGCGAGGAGTGGGATCGCGCTGAAGCGATCGCGCACTTCGCAAGCCTCGGCGAGAAGTACAAAGCCGAGTGGATCGAAACCCTGCCCGCTGATGAACCCATCGGCGTCTATCGCCAGGGCAATTGGAAAGACCTGTGCCGCGGCCCGCACCTGCCCTCGACGGGCAAATTGGGCAAGGCGTTCAAGCTGACCAAGCTGGCCGGCGCCTATTGGCGCGGCGATGCCAAAAACGCCATGTTGCAGCGTATTTACGGCACCGCTTGGCACGACGAAAAGCAGCTCAAAGACTATCTGACGATGGTCGAAGAGGCCGAAAAGCGCGATCACCGCCGCCTTGGCAAGGAACTCGACCTTTTCCACCTGCAAGAAGAAGCGCAAGGCGCGGTGTTCTGGCATCCCAAGGGCTGGACGCTGTACCGCACATTGCAGACTTACATCCGCGGCCGGCTGGAAAAGGCGGGCTACGTGGAAGTGAACACGCCGCTCCTGATGGACAAGGTGTTGTGGGAAAAGTCCGGTCACTGGGAGAAGTTCCGCGACGCGATGTTTACGTCGGAATCGGAAGAGCGCGTGCTGGCCGTGAAGCCGATGAACTGCCCGGGTCACGTGCAGATCTTCAATCAGGGCATCAAGAGCTACCGCGACCTGCCCTTACGTATCGCTGAATTCGGCTGCTGCCACCGCAATGAGCCTTCGGGCGCGCTGCACGGGCTGATGCGCGTGCGCGCTTTCGTTCAGGATGACGCGCACATCTTCTGCACCGAAAGTCAGATCAAGTCCGAGACGAAGGCGTTCATCGAGCTGCTGCAGTCGGTCTACAAGGACCTCGGCTTCACCGAGATTCGCGTGAAGTTCTCCGACCGTCCGCCGACTCGCGCGGGTTCCGACGAAACCTGGGACCGTGCCGAAGCCGCCCTGCGCGACGCCACCGACGCCGCCGGCCTGGAATGGACCCTGAACCCCGGCGAAGGCGCCTTCTACGGCCCCAAGCTGGAATTTGTGCTGCGTGACGCCATCGGCCGCGATTGGCAGTGCGGCACGCTTCAAGCCGATTTCGTGCTGCCGGACCGCCTCGGCGCCCACTATGTCGGCGAAGACGGGGCCAAGCACACGCCGGTGATGCTGCACCGGGCCATCCTGGGCTCCTTCGAGCGTTTCGTGGGCATCCTTGTGGAAAACTATTCGGGCAAATTCCCCCTGTGGCTCAATCCGCTCCAGGCCGTGGTCTGCACGATCACCGACGACGCGGCCGACTATGCCAATGAAGTGGCGCAGACCCTGCAAGCCGCTGGAATCCGGGTGGAAACGGACCTTCGCAACGAGAAGATCAACTACAAGGTGCGTGAGCACTCGCTGACCAAGGTGCCGGTCCTGGTGGTGGTCGGCAAGAAAGAGGCGGAAACCCGAACGGTGGCTTTGAGACGTTTGGGCGGCGCCACCCAAGAAGTCCTTGCGCTGCAAGAGGCAACCGATAGACTTAAATCCGAAGCGGCGGTTCCGGGCGTCTAGCGCGCCCCGAGCCGTCGTTTTCTGTATGAGCGGGCGTTATTGAAACCCGTTCACCGAACCCGATATTCCATCGCGTCATCAACAACGTCAGGAGACTGATACATACCTCGGTTTGACCAGCCCGCGCCCTCGTCCTCCTCCAGCAAGGATGGACCGCGCGTCAATGAACAGATCAACAACCGCACAGTGCGCCTGATCGGCCACGATGGTGCGAACTTTGGGGTCGTGGAGCGCGAAATCGCCCTCAAGAAGGCCGAAGAAGTGGGCCTCGATCTGGTCGAGATCTCTCCCAACGCCGATCCGCCGGTTTGCAAAATCCTCGACTTCGGAAAGTACAAGTACGAAGAGCAGAAGAAGAAGAACGAGGCGCGCAAGAAGCAGAAGGTGATCGAAGTTAAGGAGATCAAACTTCGTCCCAACATCGACGACCACGATTACGACGTGAAGATGCGCGCCATGCGCCGCTTCCTCGAGGAAGGCGACAAGGTGAAGGTCACCTTGCGTTTCCGTGGCCGTGAAATGGCGCACATGGAGCTGGGTTACCAACTCCTGCAGCGCGTCAAAGCCGACTTCGAGTCGAGCGCAAAGGTCGAACAAGAACCGCGCTCGGAAGGCCGCCAGATCGTGATGGTGGTGGCACCTCGGTAGAGGCGAAAAGAGAAATCGGCGCGGTGAAAAGGCCGTAGCAATCTCTTCCGGACTTTCTTCGGCGCAAACGATCCGCGCCGAAGAAATCCCGGCCCCGCGCCGAAAAGTTCTGGGGGGAACTTATGTCAGACGGTTTTTACGCGCGCTGGGCGCCTTATCAACTCAGCATTCTGCGAATCATGTCGTCGTTACTGTTCATCGCCCACGGCACGCAGAAGCTCTTCAATTTCCCGATGAGACCGACGGTCGACGGCGCCGCGCCGCCGGCGTTCGAACTTATGTCGCTGATCGGCGCGGCCGGGGTTTTGGAATTCGCAGGAGGAGCATTGCTCCTGATCGGCTTTCTCACGCGGCCCGTCGCTTTCGTGCTGTCGGGCATGATGGCGGTGGCCTATTTCATCGCCCACCATCCGCGCACCTTCTACCCCGTGAACAACGGCGGCGATGCCGCGATCCTTTTCTGCTTCATCTTCCTTTTGCTGTTCTGCACCGGTGGCGGGCCCCTCAGCGTCGATGCGATCTTCGCGCGCCGCCGGGCTGAAGCGGCTCACGGCTAAGCGGCGCGGAGCCGCGCCCGCTTCACGCCGACCTTCGCCATCACGGCGATCAATAAAGCAAAGAACAGCGCCATATTCGCGGCCTGCGTCAGCCCCAACACGGGGCTGCCCTGGTACACCTGCAGGAAATCGGCGCGCGCGAAGGTCTCATTGATGAGCGCACCGATGAGCATGTAGTAGCTGACGATCATGCCCGCCGGATGCACATAGGCCCACAGCGCTTTCGATTGGCGGCGCGCGCCGACATATGCGGCCGCGAGCGCGATCAATGTGGCGATCGCCATCCAGTGGAAACGGTTGAAGCCGGGCGCGATCCCGTTGATGGGCGCGTAGAGCCCGAGGGCCGTCACCGAACCGATGACCATCGAGATCAGGTACCACCGGCCGATGCGCTTGTGGCGCGCCGTGCCTTTCGTCATCGCAAGCAGAGCCAAGCCGGCGGGCAGCGCTATGACGCAGGTCAGCGTATGAATCCAGCCGAGCACCGAAATGTCGAAGAGCCTCATGAATCGTCCCCTGTGTTTGCGCCTTCCAAAACGTCACGCAGATAAGCGACGTGACGCGCGAAGGCTTGTTTGCCCGCTTTGGTGATGGTGACGCGGGTCCGCGGTTTTTTGCCGACGAAGTCTTTTTCGACCGTCACGTAGCCGGCGCTTTCCAACGTGCCGAGATGGCTGCCGAGATTGCCGTCGGTCGCGTTCGCGAGCGCTTTGAGGCGCGTGAATTCGAGCGCTTCATTGGCGGCATTGAGCGCGGACATAACTTTTAGGCGTACGGTCTGGTGGATGATCTCGTTCGGTTCCATGGGGCTACGCCATTCTTATTTTGGGCATGTTCTTATCGAAAAACCGCTTCACACTTTTTCGGAACATGCCCTAGGCTTTCAACCACAAGCCGCCCAGCACGAGGCCGCCGCCCATGACGATCGCCATCCACAGCGAGAAGAACGGCGCGAGCGCGAAGTAACCGATGAGGGTGAAAGCCGCGACGGCCACGCCGAGCACGACGTAGCGGCGCGAGGTCCAAATCCCCATCAGCACGTAACTGAGCCCGACGAGCAGGGCGGGGAATGCGGCGAACTGATTGGGTTCGGACGGGCGCAGCACGGCGAAGGCGGCGATGTAGAAAACCAGCAGCGCCATCCAGGTCCAGCCGATACGCCCGCCGATTCGGCCGTCTCCCTTCCGTTTGGCGCGCCGAGCCATGAAGAAGGTCGCGGCCGCGCCAACGATGGTGAGGGGAAACCACACGACGCTATAAGCGGGCGACACGGCGCCGGCGCCGTAGCCCATCATGCAGATGATCCCCCACATGATCAGGATGGGAGCGCCGATGGCGTAATTTTTCAGGTCGTTACTGCGCACCGCCACGGCTTCTATGTCTTTCAGGGCGGCGGCGGCTTGATCGGGCGAGATGGCCATGGACGGCTCCTAGAGAACTCTGTTTTGCAGAGTATATATTTTAGTTTGGAGTACTCTGTCAAACAGAGTCTTCGGGAGGTCTCCGCCCCGGCGCTTACCTTGCAAACAGGCGTTCTCACGGGTATAAGCGCGCCTTCCTGACCAAAGGGGACGATTATCCACAGGTCAGAGCAAGGGGTCGGGTCCTGCACCCGAGTCCACCGGTTCAAGGCTAAAAAGCCAATCACTTCAGGCTTTTAGGGCATGCCTTCGGGCCGGGTCCAATAAACCGTCATGCTGATTGAAAGGACGCAAAATGCCCAAGATGAAGACCCAGAGCTCCGCCAAAAAGCGGTTCAAGGTTACCGGTACCGG
>JBFWVA010000019.1:0-42386 GCA_050246995.1 Rhodospirillaceae bacterium
GTCTGAGCCTGCTGCGTCTGCGCCTGAGCGGCAAACGAGGCGGCAAGCATGGCCACCGAGCTAACGGTCGTCATGAAGCCGAAGCGCCGCGCAGCGGCCGCGTATTTATAAGACATGAGGTCTCCCCAATTGGTGTGGACAGCTTAGCGTGCCGCCACGTCAGCGCGCGGGGATGGTGTATCGCGATGTGACGAAGAAATTCCTGACCGGCCGTTCAGCCGCCCAGGCATTGATCCCCCACCTCGCACTAAGCGCTCCCAAGCAACGAATCTGACGTGTTTCCCGTCGGTCCTCGCGCCTGTTCGCGAGCCTCCCGGCCGCTTTACGTGCGTGCAATTAAAGTTTTTCACAGAAACTCAGGCGTTAGTCAACGCAGAAGTACTTAAAATCAGGCGATTATTGCCTATACCGGACCAACTGTGGCGCTTGGGCCACTGGTTTCGTCCCGCAATAAAAAAAGGCCTCCGCGAGGAGGCCTTTTCACGCACTAATCATGCAAGAAATCTAACGCTGGGCTGGCTCGGTCCGAGGCTTCTCCGAGGCTCCGGTGCTCGCCACTGCGCGGTCCGGATGTTCGATGAAGGTCTGGACCAACTTGATGGAGATCGACGACGAGATCGCTGTGTTGGCCCCACTCGCGTCAGGGTAGCCGTCCGCCAGGCGATGCAGCACACGGTAGAGTGAGGGCTGCGAGAGGCCGCCGTAGCTGGAGTGATGGGTCGACCAAGAGCGCACCAACTGCTGGTACCAAGCTTCGACGTCGGCATATCCGGCAAGCACACCTTCGGCGCTTTCGCCGCCCGGCGCGAGATTCACGTTCAGCCGCGCGCCTTTGATCTCGTAGTAGCCGGGACGAGCGATGAACACCGCCCAGGGGTAGCTGATGTCGACCGGCTCCGTTGTCAGCACGCCGTTGACGATCTTGCCCTTGGTGGCGCGGATGAAACGCTTCCCAAAACGCTCATCCACACGCACGGAACCGCCGGCGATGATGTTGGCGCCGGTCGCATCCGTGATGAGTTTGTCCTTGCCGCGGTACATCGTCACAGTGACATCGTCGTCGTTGGCGATGCTGTCGACGCCGGTAACTTCAAACAGGATGCGATTGAAGTTGAACTCGCGCACCCACATGTTGGTGAAGTGGGCGAACGTCCCGTCCGGAGCACGGAACAGACGCGTGCACCCGATCGCGCGGTAGAGTTCGTTGTCGATGCCCTTCACGCCATCCGGCGATACGAAATCAGACGCTTTCGTCTTGCCGTCGAGATCAAGGCCAATCGCCACCTTCCCCTTCACTTCGCGATAGGTGAAGTTGTCATCCTTGTCCATAGGATAGCGCGAGGCGCTTTCCCGCTCGAGCTGCGTATCATTGACGGTACCGCCGTTCGGATACAGCGCCTTGAACTGTTCGCGCGGGCCTTCATTGAAACCTTCCGGGCATTCCGCTTTCCCGTCCGGCGTTTGATGGAGTCCCCAGCGTGCACCGACGAGCGCGAAGCCGATGGTGCCGTTCTTGAGGCCGACGACCGGCAGATCCTCGGCGAAGGACGAACCCGCGCTGAAGCCGGTAAGAAGCGTCGCCGCGCAGAGCGCGCGGGAAGTGATGCGGGTCCAGTTTTTTGTACGTTCCATTTTTCCTCCTCTTCACTTCGAAAAAAGGCGCCTTGCGGCGCCTTTCTCCAACAGCGCATTCGTGGCGTGCCGTTTAACGGCGCGCCGGCTCCACGGACGGACGGGTCGTGCTTTCGACGGCGGCGACCTTGACGTCCGGATGCTCGATGAACGACTGTACGAACTTCACCTGGATCGAAGAGGAGAGCGCGGTCATCGCACCCTTTTCGTCCGGGATGCCGTCCGCCAGGCGGTGCAGCGCACGGAACAGCGACGGCTGCGACAGGCCGCCGTAGCTGGAGTGGTGCGTCGACCAAGCGCGTACGAGCTGCTGATAGAAAGTATCGATGGTGGTGTAGCCCGCAATCATGCCTTCCGCGCGATCGCCGGCCGGCGCGAGATTGAGCTGCAGGCGCGCCTGCTTGATGCCGTAGTAGCCCGGATGGTCGTAGAACACCGACCACACCCAGTCCACGTCCGCCGGTTCGGTGACGAGCACGCCGTTTTCGATCTTGCCCTTCAGCGTCTTGGTGAAGCGCTTTGAGAAACGGTCTTCGACGCGATTTGAGCCGCCGGCGATGATGTTCGCGCCGCTGGCGTCGGTGATGAGCTTATCCTTGCCGCGATAGAGCGTGACGTCGACTTGCGGATCGTTCTCCAGGCTGTCGACGCCCGTGAGTTCGACGAGCACGCGGTTGAAGCCCATCTCACGCACCCACATTTCAGTGAAGTGGGCATAGGTGCCGTCCGGGCCGCGGAACAGGCGCGTGCAGCCGATGGCGCGATACAGCTGGTTGTCGATGCCCTTCACACCCTCGGGAGAGGTGAAGTCGTTGGCGCCGACCTTGCCGTCCAAGTTCATACCGATGCCGACCGCGCCCTTCGCTTCGCGGTAAGCGAAGTTGTCTTCCTTGTCCATCGGGTAGCGCGAGGCGCTTTCACGCTCAAGCTGCGTGCCTTCGACGGTGCCGCCGTTCGGATACAACGCCTTGAATTGTTCGCGCGGGCCTTCGTTGAAGCCGTCCGGACATTCAGCCTTGCCATCCGGCGTTTGGTAGAGACCCCACGCAGAGCTGGTGAGCACGAAACCAATCGTGCCGTTCTGGAGCCCGGTAATATTCACCGCGTCCGCCGCGCTTGGCGTCAACGCAGAACTGGCCAACAACATCGCAGCGCCGGCTGAGCCGATGCTCCATACTTTCATGCTCTTCATAACCATCTCCCTCACCTGAATTGGCTATCGACCAAACTCATCGCGAATGATGAATGCGCGGAAGCCGTTGCGGCTTGCGCTGAATTCGCCATTCCCGTGTCCGTACAGATCGCCCGGCATTTCATCATGGGCGTTGGTGTAAACCGGTTGACCGCGATAAGCCCACACGCGCAGCGACTCTTCGCCGGGTTTCGCGATGTGGCCCGTCTTCGGATTGATATCGAGGACCTGCCACGTACGATTGAGACTCTTTGCGCTCGCCGAAGCGACGACATAAGGCCAATCGTGCAGGCAGCGCTCCACCTGACCGCCGCCGCAGATCGCCAGACGATACGCCTGTGGGCTATCGACCTGATCACACGCAAGCTGGTCAACGGAATCATCAGCACAGTTATAGATGTAGATGGTGCGCGCCTTTGAATCCGCGAGCACAACACCCGTGATCGAATCTTGGATGGTGAACTCAGCCGGCATCGCGGGCGCCTTCTGCACATAAGCGTTGTGCCAGCCGGCGACGTCGCTGCCCTCATAGCTGCGGATTTGAGAATCGAGCACGTAGGTGTAAAGCGGCTTCTTGCGGAAAGCCCACTGGCGTACGCCCGGCGTACGTTCGAAGATCGACCAGTCGCCCTGCGCCTGCGCGGAGGCCGGCGCGATCACCGGCGCCCACGTCTTGGCGCACGTAGCATCGCAATTGGACTTGTTCGGACCGTCCTTATCGGACGTATAGACCGAGAAGTTTTTGTCGGTGAGAAGCTGGCGGCCCGTCAACGACGTATGCACCAGGAAGCCCGGCGGGATCGCGGAAGGCGCGCTCGCGACTTCGCGGGCGGCCGGACCATCGACACCGAAGTTACCGGTGGTCGCGGCGCGCACGTCGCCTGGGACCTGATCGAGATAACTGGTGTAGAGCGCGTGCTCGTCGTAGGTCCACTGCTTGCTGCCGTCCTGACGCGAGATCAGGCCGAACGCACCGACCGGCTTGGCGTCGGCGCCGGCGATATACGGCTGCCATACTTCGGCGCAGCTCTTGCGCTTGTCGAGCTCCGGCAGTTCAAGGCCCGGCGGATACGGGCTCATGAGGCCCGCGGTGTGCGTTGTCTTTTCGTTGGTGCAGTGTGACTGGTTCTTAGGGTCGCCGGTCACGCCATTACGCATGGTGGTGTGCGGCCAATAGTAAAGGGTCATGCCCTTTTCGGTCGCGAATACCGGCCCTTCTTCCTCGGTGTATTCGACGTGGATGTTGGCCGGCATCGGCACGCGCGCAAACTCTTCGCGCTCGGCCGGGATCACGGCGCGCGCCGCTTCGGCCGCGCTCGCAGCGACAAGCGGAGCGGTCAGAAACGTTCCGACCGTCAGCGCGCTGGCGAAAGTGATGATCTGACGCATAAGTCGTTCTTCCTTTGAAGAAGCATCCTCGCGCCCGCTTTCGAGGCGAGCGCGAGGTTCTGTCGCTTAAACCAGGATTTCCCCGATTTCCTTGGCCGTGCCGTTCGACTGCGTACCCCAGTTCGAAACGTCGAGGCCCATCACCTTCATGCAGGTCAGACCGAGGCGCGTGCCCGGTGTGCCGTCGCCCTTGAGGTGGTAGCCGGTCTTCACCTTGCCGCCTGCGCGGCCGGCGGTGAACATCGGCTGGTTTTCGATTGAGTGAATGCGCGCCAAAGCTTGATCCGTCGTGCCGTAAATCAGCACGTTGTCGATCAGGTGGCCGTCGCCTTCCTTGAACTTAGTGAAGGCTTCGACGAAGTACGCCCATTCAATCATCGACTGCTTGATGAACCACGAGGTGTTCGGCTGATAGCCGAGCGCCGCGTCCACCGGCTCTTCATGCGAGGCGGTGTGGTGCGGCTTATCGTAGCCCTGTTTGCTCGTCGCGGCGGCCGACTGCGAGTAGGCCATGTTGAACACGCGGGTCTGATCGCAGGCGAGCGCCATGACCATCAGGTCGGTCATCATGCGGTGGCGTTTGCCGACGAGCGTGTAGTCGAGACCAGCGGCCGGTTCATCTTTCGGCGCTTTGCCGACGGCGCACGCGGCGCGCGGCTCGGGCTTCGTCAGCTGTTGATCGAACTGGCGCTCGAGATCGCGCAGGCCCGTGAAGTATTGATCAAGGCGCGCCTTATCGTCGGAGCCCACGACCTTCTGCAGATCCTTCGCGCTGTCCATGACACCGGTGAGCACGCTCTTGCGCACCATCGCGCGGGGGTTCGGTTTGAACACCGCCGCGTTCGGATCCTGGAAATCTTCGCCGAAGATCTTGGCGTAGAACTGGATCGGCGACCAATCGGCGATCGTCTGGGAGTTCGCGTTTTCATAGGAGAAGCTGTCGCGCACGTTGCCGGTGGCCGTTGCCGTCAAGTGCTGGAAACGGGTCGAAGCGCCGATCTTCTTGGCGATCGAGATATCGATCGTTTCTCCCGGAAAGTCGGTCTGGTTCATCGGCGCGATACCGGCGCGTGCGATGACCCAACCCGTCTTGTGGCAGAGGTTCGGCGCGGCATCGCGGAAGCCGTTGAACTGCGTGTACAAGTTGATGTGCTGCTTCACATCCTTAAGGGAGGCGATTTCTTCCGGAAGGTCGTAATCCTTACCGACCTTCTTCGGCACGAAGATCGCTTCGTCCATGCCCAGACCCCAGGCCCAGGTGCCGAAACGGACCGGAAGCGGCGCGCCATCGGCCATCGCCGTACCATTGCCATTCAGGAACACGTTCAGAAGCGGCAAGCCGACAGTGACGGCGGAGCCACCCAGCATTCCGCGCAGGACGCGGCGTCTATTGAGATCCATCATCTGATCCTCCCTTGAATTCAGTGTGCGGCGACGGTTTGGGCCGCGCCCGCATCCGCCGACTTCTGTTCAACTGGTGCTTCAACCACTTCGTAAAACGCATCGCTTGTGGCGATCATGCGCAGGAGTTGCGGCACGCGATAACCCGCTTCGCCGAACGCCTTGTTAAGAGATTCCACGGCCGGGTTGTCGGCGCGCGAGAGCGGGCCACCCGTACCGTAGCTGTACATGCGGCGCACGAGGCAAGACGTCAGCGCGGGGTGATCGTGCATGGCTTGGCCGAGCCCGTTCACGCTGTCGAACTCCTTGCCGTCAAGAGCGCCGGAGCTGTCGATGGTCGCGCCCTTCTCCGTGGTGCGGAAGCGGCCCGCGCCGTCGAAGTTCTCGAGCACGAGGCCCATCGGGTCGGTGATCTTATGGCAACCGCCGCACACCGGGTTTTCGCTGTGCGCCTTCAAACGCTCGCGTGCCGTACGCAACCGCGGGTCCGGATTTTCCAGCGCCGAGAAATCGACGTTCGCCGGCGGCGGCGGGACCTTCTGGCACAGCAGACGCTCGCGGAGCGCCTTGCCGCGATAGGTCGGCGAGCTGCGGGCCGGATGAGCATGCAGCGCGAGGAAGCTGATTTGGGTCAACAGACCAACACGCGGGCTGCCTTCCGGGAATTCATACGGCACCCAACCCGGCTTCGTCGGCACTTGATAGACGGTCGCCAGCGCCGGCGACATAAAGGTCTGCCGCGTGGTGAAAAGATCGCGATAGTCCTTGTTCTGCGTGACAAGGTGATCGACGACGGTACGCAAGGTCTGCTCACGCGCGTCCTTGATCACTGCGCCGGTCATCATCGGATAAATTGTCGGGTCCTTGGCGAGGTTGCCGAAGTCCTCGAAGCCGAACATGTCGTCGAAGAAGGCGCGCACGCCGTCTTCCACACGCGGGCTCGCGATCATCATGTCGACGACCTTCGCGCGCTTCTTGGCGTCGAACAGGTCACCGCGCTCGGCGGCTTTCAGCACGGCGTCGTCCGGGGCGGCGTTCCACAGGAAGAACGACAGACGCGACGCGAGCGAATAGGCGTCCAGACGCTGCTTACCCGGATGAGCCGGATCCGGCTCAACAACGTCGGCGATCAACAATACCTTCGGATCGATCAGCATCCCTTCCAGCACAGTGCCAAGACCGGCGTAGAAGTCCTTCAGGTCCGTCGCCCCCTTATGAGCGGTGGCCACCAGCTCGGTGACGCGCGCTTCAGACAGCGGGCGGCGATACAACAGACGGCTGGTTTGCGAGATGAACTTGCTGGCGCACGCGTCATCCGCGGCGGCCGTATCGACCGGCTTGCACGGCACGAGGAAGTCGCGGCGGGACGGCGTCTTCTGCTCGATGTTGCCCTTATCGATGACTTGAGCCGCGATGCTCGACGCGCTGCGCTGCAGCTGCTGAAGTTCGCCCGAGGTCACGCCGGCGCTGGACGCGCCGGTGGCGATCAAGCCATCGGTCCGACGTAGCGGGGCGAACGGATTGCCGACTTCGATGTCGTGCCCAAATATGTAAGTGATGGTATTGCGATACTGGTCGACGGAAATGCGGCGCACGTGCGCGACAGTGCCGGCGTAGTCCACTGGCTTCACCGCTGGCGCGCTCGCAGCCTTCGGCGCGGAGGCGCCTTCGGAGCAGCTCATCAAGCCAAGCGCCACGACGCAGGCGGCGCCGCCCATCAACATGCGGGTGAAAACACTTCTGGCGGCGGAACGATCGGAAACAGACGTCAAGAAACTCTCCCTTTGCTCACTCGTACCTCCCCGCTGCACCGTTCAGCGTGGCGTTTGGGCATCCCTGACCCAAAAGAGGCAGCACGACGGGCGCCCGGCAACCAGCCGCGCACCCCTCTCCCTGCGGTATCATACACTAATATACGCCACCTCCGGCGAGCCTACACGCCGTTTTTGGAAACGGGCGTTGTCCGCCAAAGGTTTACGGGGCGAACTTTCTCCAAAAACGATCCAGGACATCGGTCTTTTTGCCCCATTCAATGCGATTTTGGGCCATACGTTAGAATTACTATAATATTTGGCGATACGCTGGCCCGCTTTGTCACGATGGCGCGATCACCCCATTGCGGGCTCTAACGACATGCCCTACAGCACCCGAGCACCTTCGACTCGGATTCTGAAATGACGCACGCCCAAGGCGAAACGGCGGAAGAACTCCTCGATACGGCGTGGCGCGCGCTCAAGGCGGGACGGACCGCCGAGGCGGACGCACTGTATGAGCGCGCAGGGCGCTTGCGCCCGCATAAGCAGCTCCGGGCCTATTGGCCTCTCGCCCTGACCAGTCCTGGTCACGTCGGGGACGAATGGGCAACGCCAGCGCTCAAGCGCGCGGATCTTCACATCAACTACCTGCAGAACGATCGCGCGGCCGAAATTCTGCGCGGCGTCGCAGAACCGGCTTTGCGCCCTTTTGTTCTTTTGGCGCACGCCCGGCTCGCCCTCAGCGAGGGCGCCGCGGCCGATGCGTTAGCGCTCGCCAATCAAGCCCGCCCACTGGCGCGCGAGTCTTCCTACCTCGCCATCATCCTCGGCACGGCGTTGATGGCGGCCGGTCAAGCCCGAGACGCCTTGGCGCCGCTGAAAAAAGCAGGCGAAGCGGGGCGCGCGGGGGCCTGGTTCCTACTCGGTCTGGCGTGGCAGCGCCTGCAAAACGCGGGTGAGGCCGTCGCGGCCTATCGCCAAGCATACGCCTTTGATCGCGACGATTTCGGACCGGCGAATAACCTCATGTCGGCGCTCATGGAAGCGCGCGACTACGCAGGCGCCATCGAACACGCCGACAATCTCTTGGCGGCGAAGCCGGGACACACCACCTCCCTCGCCTACAAGTACATCGCGCTCGGCGAATTAGGGAGACAAGACGAACTTCGGCCCTTCGCCGATTACGATACGCTAGTCACGCGCGAACAGTTGTCCCCGCCGCCGGGTTATCCGAGCCTCACGGACTTCCACGCCGCGCTTGCGCGTGAGATCGCGGCCGAACCGACGCTCGCCTTCGAGCGGAACACGACGCGCTTCGGCTATCAAACCGACGATATCGGCTTCAGCACATCGCCTGCGATCCGCGCGCTCAACGCCATGCTAACCGCGGCGGTGCGGCGGCGCGCGGACCTTGCACGCCGTTCGCCGTCACACGCCTTCGACAAGGCTGTACCAAAAGATTTCCGCCTGTACTCCTGGGGTGTGATCATCCGCGAGAAAGGCCATCAAGCGCCGCACTTTCACCCGCACGGGTGGTTGTCCGGAGTCTATTACATCGAAGTTCCGGACGACATCACGGAGAGCGATCCCGAACGTAGCGGCTGGATTGAGTTTGGACGCGGCGATGAGCGTTGGAATAAACCGACGACTGATATGCCGGTTCGACAGATGCGTCCGGAAGCCGGCGTACTGCTGACGTTCCCGTCGTTCTTTTGGCATAACACGCGGCCGCTGCGTACAGACAAGCCGCGCATCTCCTTTGCCTTCGACGTTATCCCGCTCTAACGCTCCGCGCCCGTAGACTGCCGTTGCACGGACGGCGCCAACGCCACCGGCCCACCGGGCGGGTGAATGATGAATGTTTGCACCAGCTTTGCCTGTAGCGAGGCGGAAATTGCAGTGTTATTCCCGGTCTTCGGATCCGGATAAGCGTCGGCGCGCTTGCGCAGGACTTTATAGATGGAAGACGGCGTCGACTGACCGTAGCTCTGGTGATGGGTCGATTCCGACTTCACCGTCTGCCAATACCAGTTCTCCACATCCACATAACCCGCCATGACGCCAAGCGCGCTATCAGGTTGAAGTTTGATCTGCATGCGCATGTCGTGGAACTTCTGCTCCGTCGGCAATTGGAACGAAGACCACGGGACGACGGTGTAGGGAACCGGTTCGGTGATCAACGTACCGTCGACGATCTTGCCTTTGAAGTGTTGGACGTACTTATTACCCCACTTCGCGTCGATACGCATGGAGCCGCCGGGCAAGTATTTGCTTCCGGTCGCGTCGGTCAGCAGATTGTCGAGCCCCCGATACATTGTCACATCGACGCTATCGTCGTTGGCCATACTGTCGACGTTGGTGAGTTCAAGCAGAACGCGGTTCCAGCGTTCTTCCATCACCGCTTTGTTGGCGTAGAAGGCTGTCGCCCCTTCGGGCGGGCGCAAATTCACGATGCAACCTATGACCCGATAGAGTTCATTATCGATGCCGGAGGTCTTGCCATCGGGAGAGACAAAATCATTCGCGTCGACTTTGCCGTCGAGATTGAGGCCGTAGGATTTCTTGCCCGTCACTTCGTAGAACGGAAATTTGTCCGGGGTCTCGGCATTCGGGAACCAGCCCGCGATCTCAAAGGCCATATGCGTATCGCGCACGCTTCCGCCATTCGGATACAGCGCTTTGAACTGTTCGCGCGGCCCCCAAGGATTGAGACCGTCGGCGCACTCTTCCTTGTTGTCGGCGGTAAGATACACCTGCCACTCGAAGTCCGTAACGATGTAGCCGATGGTGCCGTTCTCGGGAACGAAATCCTCCGCGGCCACGGTGGCGGTCGAAGCAAACGCTGCAGCGCCGGCCAAAAGGACAGAGCGCAGGGTGCGCGAGAAGGTGTTGATCATGTGTTTCTCCATGAACACTTAGTTGGCGCGGCCATAAAAGTCGTCGCGCAGCCAGAATGCGGTGAAGCCGTGACGTTGCGCGCGGTGTTCGCCGAGACCGTCGGCCTCGATATCGCCCGGCGCGCGATCAGCAACGGCCGGCGGCGGCTCTCCGTCAAACACATACAGCGGACGGTCGCGATAAGCCCACACCCGCAAAGCATCCTTCTCGCCCACTTGCGCGCGTTTACCCGTTAGGCGGTTAATCTCCATGATGCTGTATGCGCGGCTATTGCTCTTGGCGCCGGCGGAAGCCTGCACCATTGGAAAACGCATCGCGCAGCGCTCCTGATCGCCGCCGCCGCAGACCGCGATCCGATAGTCTTGCGGCGTGTCGGGATGATCGCAGATCAGCTGATCGTCGGCATCGTCATGGCAGAAGTAGACATAAATCGTATGGCCGCGGCGGTCGGCCAATACTTCCCCTCCGGGGGTCACCTGGCGCTTGAGGTCGCTTGGAATTTCGGGCGCGAGTTGCGCGTATACAAGGCGCCAGCCCGGCACATCGCTGCCGTCGACGCTACGCCCGCGATAGCTGCGGAAGGGCATATCGCCAACATGGGTATAAAGTGGTTTGCCCCGGAAGGCCCATTGACGCACGCCTGAAGAACGTTCGACCAGACTCCACTCGCCAAACGCCTTCGCGAATTCGGGCGCCAGCATCGGCGACCATTCGCGCAAACACTCCGCAACACACGCCGATTTAGACGCCGTATCCTTCTCAAACGTGTAGACCGAGGCATTGACGGTCGCGGTAACCAGAAGACGGCCATTGACGGTCGAGATTACATCGAAACCCGGCGGTACCGCGGGCGGCGGACCGACCGGATGACGCACAGCCGGGCGCGCGCTCACACCTTCCGACATATCGCGATTAGTGCCGCCAACCGTGTCCCCCGGCATGCGGTCGAGCGCGGCCGTGTAGAGCGGCTGCTCGTCATAGGCCCACTGCTTGTTGCCGTCTTCACGTGTGATGATGGTCCACGCGCCAACGGGTTTCGCGTTCTGATCGGCGAACACCGGCGGCCACGCATCGACGCAGCTCTGCCGCGTATCCGCATCCGGCAGGCGCAGATCTGGCGGATACGGGCTCATGTGCCCGCCCTCGTCCTTGAAAATCTGGCTGGTGCAGGTCGACTTGCCGCGCGGATCGCCGGAGGCGCCGACGCGCGCGGGTTTGTATATCCACTTGTAAAGCGTCCGGCCCTTGGCGTCGGCGAAGACATTGCCCTCGAGTTCCGTATTCACGACCTGGAAGCCCGGCGGCATGGGGACGCGCGTGTAATCTTCCTTGATCGGTTTCTCAGCGGCTTGCGCGAGCGGCCCAGCGAGCATCGCGGCGGCCGCGAAGATGATTGCGAAACGCATCGCCTGTTCCTTAAACAAGTATTTCGCCGATTTCTTTCGACGTCGTATTGCTGAGCGTGCCCCACGACGGGATATCAAGGCCCAGCACTTTCATCATGGTATAGCCCAGGCGCGTGCCCGCATCGCCGTTCCCCTGGATATGAAGACCGGTCTTGATCTTTCCGCCCGCGCGGCCGGCTGTGAACATCGGGATATTATCCAAAGAATGAATCTTGGCGTAGGAGATGTCCGACATCGCGTAGATGAGGCAGTTGTCGAGCAACGTACCGTCGCCTTCCTTAACACCGGCGAAGGCCGCGACGAATTCCGCCCAGTTCTCCATGGCGCGGCGCGTGAACCACGACACTTCGATCTGATACCCGAGTTTCGGATCGGTCGGTTCTTCATGCGTTGCAGTGTGGTGCGGCTTTTCGTAACCCGCCTTCGTGGTCGCGGCGGTTTCGCCCGCATAGGCCATATTGAAGACGCGCGTCTGATCGCAAGCCACCGCCATGGTCATGAGTTTTGTCATGACCTTATGGCGTTCGCCCACTTTCACGGTGTCCAAACCGGCGCTTGGCTCACCCTTGACTTCCGAGGCGCGCACGCATGCCGCCAGCGGCGTTGGTTTGGTGAGTTGGAGATCAAACTGCTTTTCCAGGTCGCGCAGACTGGTGAAATACTGGTCGAGGCGTTCTCTATCTTCGGAACCGGCACGCTTCATCACCGCGTTGGTTTCATCGAGCACGCCCGACAGCACGCTCTTACGCACCATCGCGCGCGGATTGGGTTTGAACTCGGCCGCGTTCGGGTCCTGGTAATCGGCGCCGAACATGTTTTGGTAGAATCGTATCGGCGAGAACTCCGGCGCATTCACCGAGTTCGCGCTTTCGTAGCTGTAGGAATCGCGCACGTCGCCGGTCGAGGTGGCGCTGAGGGTCTGGAATCGCGTGGTGTTGCCAATTTTCTTGGCGACAGTAACGTCGATGGTTTCGCCCGGACGCACCTGCGTCAGCGTCGGCGCCATACCCGTCCGCAAAATCACCCAGCCCGTGTGGTGACACATGAGCGGCGCGGCGTCCTTGAAGGTATTAAAGCGCGTGAACAGATTGATGTGCTTCTGCACCGGCGCGAGAGACTGGATCTCCTCGGGCAGATCGAAGTTCGCGCCGATTTTCTTCGGCGTGAAGATCGCGTCATTCATGCCAAGTCCCCATACCCAGGTGCCGAAACGCACCGGCATGGGCGAACCGTCGGCAAGCGCGTTGCCGTTGCCGTTCAGGAAGAGATTGAGAAGCGGCAGCCCAACGCTGACCGCGCTTCCGCCCAGCATGCCCTTCAGGACACGGCGCCGATTGAGAGTGTTCATTGACTTCTCCTCGTTCAATTCGACGCTGCGGCCGACTTTTGTTCGGCCGGCGCGGGTGGAGTCACATCATAAAAGACCGGGCTGAGCACGATGGCCCGCATGAGGTCCGGAAACCTATATCCATGCCGCCCAAACTCAGCGGTCAGGAAGTCGACCAGCGGCTTGTCGCGCGCATCGACAGCGGTGCCGGTGCCGTAGCTGTAGACGCGTCGCACGAGGCAGCCCGGCAGCGACGGGTGATTGCGAACGGCCTGCGCGAGCCCAGCGATGTCCGTGAAACCTTTACCATCGAGAGCGCCGCTTGCGTCGATATCCACGCCCTTCTCCGTGCTGCGGTAGATCCCCGCGCCGTCAAAGTTCTCCAGGGCAAGGCCGATCGGATCGGTGATCTTGTGACAGCCGGCACAAACCGGGTTCTGCAAATGGAAATTGACGCGGTCGCGCTGCGTGCGGTGGGCGGCCGTGGGATTTTCCAGCGCCGAAAAATCGACGTTGGGCGGCGGCAACGGAACCGGTTGGCAAAGCAGGAGTTCACGCAGCGCCTTACCCCTGCGTGTGGGGGAGCTGCGCGCCGGATGAGCGTGCTGCGCGAGGAAGCTCACTTGCGTCAGGATGCCAACGCGCGGGCTATTGGCGGGGAATTGGTACTCCGTCCAGCCGGGCGTGGTCGGCACACGATAGATGGCGCCAAGAGCCGGCGACATAAAGGTCGTACGGGTCGTGAAAAGGTCCCGGTAGTCGAGTTTCTTGGTAACGAGGTGATCGTAGATCGTACGGAGGGTCTGTTCGCGGGCGTCGGCCAGCGTGGCGCCGGTCTCCGACGGATAGGCCGTCGGGTCCTTGGCCAGATTGGCGAACGAGTCAAAGCCCAGCATATCGTCGAAGAAGCCACGCACACCGCCTTCCAGGCGCGGGCTGGCAATCATCATATCCACCACGCGCGCGCGGCCCTTGGCGGTATCGAGCTCGCCGCTTTCCGCCGCCTTCAGCACCTTGTCGTCGGGCGCGGCATTCCAGAGGAAGAAACTAAGGCGAGAGGCGTACGAATAAGCGTCGAGACGCTGACGGCCCGGATGCTCGGGATCCGGCTCGGTCCGATCCTCGATGAACAGCACTTCCGGGCTAATCAGCATGCCTTCAATAACTGTCGCGATTCCAGCATAGAAATCGCCGAGTTGCGTGGTCGATTGGCCCGCGGCGCTGACCATTTGCGCCAACCGGGCCTCGCTCAAGGGGCGGCGATAAAGCAGGCGTCCCGTCGAACGCAGAAACATCTCGGCACAAGCGGCATCGGGTTTATCGGCGGCCGCCGGTTTGCACGGAATCAAGGCGTCACGATGAGACGCGAGACGTAATTCGAGATTCCCGTTGTCGACTACTTGCGCAGCGACTTGGCGCGCGGCGCGTTGGAATTTCTGGAGCTCGCCCGACGGAACGCCCGCCTTCGACGCGCCAAGCGCCAGAAGCCCGTCGGTGCGCTGCATCGGCGCGAACTGTGCGATGACTTCGATGTCCTGCCCGAAAATATTCGCGACGGTATTGAGATACTGCTGCTCGGTGATCAGACGCCGTTGCGCCGGCGAGCTTGCTTCGATCCCGGCCGGAACGGCGGCCAGTTCCGCGCCCTTGGGCTCGCTGACCGATTCAGAGCCGCTACAACTTGCCAGAACCGCACCGAGCAAAAGACATGCCGTGCTGGCGGCCGTACGGAAGAGGCGCGTTGAGCGAAAAACTGACTTCATAAGACCCTGATTTACAAGCGATCGGGTCATACGGCGGTGAAGACCCCTCAGCTTGAAAGAAGAACGCGGCCAGGAGCCTGTCTCAATGCAAACGCCGTATGATCTACTTTAGAAATTCTATCACAGTTCAACGAGAAACACGCAGGCAACAGCGCACGGAGGGAAAGACCGATAGACCTCCCTCCGCATCGCTAAAGCTATGATTCTTAATGTGAGTCGCGGGCGACTTTGGAACCGCTCTTACCGACGAGGAAATCAAGGTCTGCCCCCTTCTCCGCGCCCATGACATGGTCGACGTAGAGTTTGGCGTAACCGCGCGTTGGCCCCGGCGGCGGTGTCCATCCCCTTCGGCGCTCCGCCAGGGTCGCATCGTCGACCTCCAGATGGAGCTTTCGCGTCTCGACATCGAGTTGGATCATGTCGCCGTTCTGGACCAGCGCCAGCGGGCCTCCGGCGGCGGATTCCGGAGATGCATGGAGCACAACGGTCCCGTAAGCCGTGCCGCTCATACGCGCGTCCGAGATCCGAACCATATCGGTGATGCCCTTACGCAGCACCTTCGGTGGGAGCGCCATGTTGCCGACCTCCGGCATGCCCGGATAACCCTTCGGGCCGCAGTTCTTGAGAACGAGCACGCACGTTTCGTCGACGTCCAAGCTTTCGTCGCCAATGCGCGCATTGAAGTCCTCGATATTCTCGAACACCACGGCGCGTCCACGATGCTTGAACAGGCTCGGCGTGCCGGCCGACGGTTTGATTACCGCCCCGTTGGGCGCGAGATTTCCCTTGAGCACGGCGATACCCGCTTCCGGCTTGAACGGCTTATCGTAAGTGTGGATCACCTCGCGATTCCAGCATTCAGCGTTTTTGACGTTCTCGCCGATGGTCTTTCCGTTCACCGTCAGGGCGTCTTCGTGCAGCAGCTTCTTGTCCGCGAGTTCCTTCAGCACCACCGGCAATCCTCCGGCGTAATAGAAGTCTTCCATCAGGTGTTTGCCCGACGGCTGCAAGTTCACGAGGCAGGAGACATGAGACCCGAGATCGTCCCAATCCTTCAAATTGAACTCGACCCCGATGCGCGCTGCGATCGCCAGCAGGTGCACCACCGCATTGGTTGATCCGCCGATGGCGGCGTTGGTACGCACCGCGTTCTCAAAGGCCTTCCGGGTCAGGATCTGCGACATGCGCAGGTCATCGTGCACCATCTGCACAATACGCCGCCCCGTCAGTTGCGCTTGCGTATAGCGGCGGGAATCCACCGCGGGAATTGCAGCGTTGCCCGGCAAGCCCATGCCGAGTGCTTCAACCATGGACGCCATGGTGGACGCCGTCCCCATGGTCATGCAGTGGCCTTTCGAACGGCTCATGCAGCTTTCGGCGGCGAGGAACTCGTCCCCGGACATCTTGCCCGCGCGCACGTCCTCGGACATCTGCCACACGCTGGTCCCCGAACCCAACGGTTGGTTCTTATAGTAGCCCTTCAACATCGGGCCGCCGGAGAGGCCGATAGTTGGGAGATCGACCGAGGCCGCGCCCATCAGCAGCGAGGGGGTCGTCTTATCGCAGCCCATGAGGAGCACGACGCCATCGAGCGGATTCCCGCGGATAGACTCCTCGACGTCCATGCTCGCCAGGTTGCGAAACAACATTGCGGTGGGACGCAGCATCGTCTCGCCGAGCGACATGACAGGGAATTCGAGCGGAAAGCCGCCCGCTTCCCAGACGCCGCGCTTCACCCAGTCGGCGATCTCGCGGAAATGCCCATTACAAGGCGTGGTTTCAGACCAGGTATTGCAAATCCCAATGACAGGGCGGCCGTCGAACAGGTCGTGTGGATAGCCTTGATTCTTGAGCCAGGCGCGATGGATGACGCCGTGCATCCCCTTCGAGCCGAACCACTCCTGACTGCGAAGTTTCTTCTTCTCGGCCATGCCTCGCCCCACCCTCTACTTAAATGCCACGACACGCTGCGTTTGTTCACCCAGCTTGCTGATGCCGAGGCGCATGACGTCGCCGGGTTTTAGGAAGACCTGGGGTTTCTTGCCCATACCCACACCCGGCGGCGTGCCAGTCGTGATGAGATCGCCTGGCCACAAGGTGCACGTCTTGCTCACATAGCTTACGATCTGAGCTACGTTGAAAATCATAGTGCGGGTATTTCCGCTCTGCATGCGCTGACCGTTCAGATCCAGCCACATATCCAACGCCTGCGGATCGCCGACTTCATCCGCCGTCACAAACCAAGGACCGACGGGGCCGAAAGTATCGAATCCCTTCCCCTTGTCCCACGTCAGGCCGCGTTCCATCTGCCATTCGCGCTCGCTGACATCGTTCACAAGCGCATATCCGGCGACGTAGTCGAGCGCCTCGCGCTCGGAGACATGGCGCGCCGTCTTGCCGATCACAATGCCGAGTTCGACCTCCCAGTCGCCCTTCTTGGCGTCCGGCGGCAGCATTACATCGTCATTCGGACCCGAAAGACAGCTGATGGCCTTCGTGAAAACCACGGGCTCCGCGGGAATAGGAAGATTGGATTCCGCCGCATGATCGGCGTAGTTGAGGCCGATCGCGATGAACTTGCGAATGCCGTTGATGGGTACGCCAAGACGCGTTCCGGGCTCCACCGCCGGAAGAGACGCCGGATCGAGCGCCGCGAGTTCCTTCAACTTTCCGGGGGCCAACGTGTCTGGCGTGATGTCGGCGATGACCTTGCTAAGATCGCGGATCATGCCGCCCGCATCGAGCAGACCAGGCTTTTCCTGATTTAGCGGCCCGTGGCGCAATAGTTTCATCGTGTCCTCCCCAACCCGATGACCGCCGCCGGCGGTCTATATTTTGCCGATGCGCTCCATGACGCCGCGCAGTTCGGCCGTGCGGATATCGTCGATGGGTTCCATCACCGGCTTGCAGGTGTCGTGTTCGATCACGCCCATCCACTTAAGGGCGCGTTTGTAGCATTGCGGATACTGAAGCACATTCGCGAAGGCGATCGCGTTCAAAGGCCCCACGAAGTCGTGGAAGATCTTGCGCGCCTTCGCGGTCTCGCCCTTCTGAATGAATTCGAACATGTCGCTTTGCTCGCGCGGCAGGATGCAGCTCGCCGCCGAGGTCATGCCTTTCGCGCCGTAAAGCAGCATTAGATAATTCATTTGATCGTGCCCGGCCCAAGCCTGCAGCTTGCCGTCGGTCGCCGCGGAATAAAGCGCGATCTTGCCCGGATAAGGCAGGAACAGCTTCGAGCAATGCAGCGTCGGGATATTCTCCGCCATGCGTTTCAGCAGCGGCAGCGACAGTTCGATCCCGGCGCCGCCGTCGTAAACCATCAGCGGCAGATCTGTCGCCTTACCGATTTCCTGAATATGACGGAAAATCCCTTCCGCGGCATGCGGATGGTAATAAGGCGCGGTCGTGAAGATGTAGTCCGCGCCATTGGTTGCGGCATGCTTGGCCATCGCGACACTGGTGTCGCTGGCGGAATCGATGACGCCGATGCCGACTGGAACGCGGCCATTGGTGTGCTTGATAACGATTTCGGCGAACTGTTTGCGTTCATCGTCCGGAAGGCAGAATACTTCGCCCGTACTGCCGAGCGCGAGGATCCCATGCACGCCCTGGGCGATGACGTAGTCTACGAGGCTTTTGGTGGAGTCCACGTCGATGCCGCCCTTTGGCGTCAGCGGCGTCACGAGCAGCACGTGGTTTCCGAAAAGCTTTGCCTTTCTCTCGGCCAACGTCGGCATGGGTTATTTCCTGAAATGAAAAAGGGGTCCCCGCTGAATAGCGGAGAGCCGGGGAAAAGTCCAAGCCCGCGAGAGGACCGGGCGACACCCTTTAGAGAGGTTAGTCCTGATCGAACAGGGAGCCGAACCGCTCCCATACCTGCTCGATATGACGGCGCATGGCGTCTTCAGCGGCCTTGCGGTCGCGAGCCGCAATGCTCCGAATGATCTCGTTATGTTCGTCGAGCGCTTCCGCCGTGACCTTGGGATGATGCGGCAAGCGGAATAAGTGCAGATGGATATGGAGCTTCGCGAGTGTTTCACGCATCAAGCTGTTTCCGGCCGCAGCCGCGATCCGGTCGTGAAGCGCCGCGTCCTGGCGAACGAACTGGCCGTAGCTCGCCCCGCCGTCATCGAACTTCGGGCTGAGCATGGCCCCGGCGTAATTCTCAAGCGACGCGATGCCCTGATCGTCGATGATCTGGGCGGCTTTACCGGCAAGGTATGGTTCGAGACGCAGGCGCAGCTCGCACAATTCGTCGAACTGCTTCTTACCGAGTTGCGGCGCGGCCGTATAACCGATGAACTGAATCTTGGTGACAAGGCCATAGGCCTCGAGATGGCCGAGCGCTTCTCGAATGGGAGTCTGCGAAACGCCGAACTCGCGCGCGAGGTCGTCGATATTGATAGGGCCGCCCGGCGGAATCTTGAGGGACGTGAGCTGCCCCAGGATCGCGTCGTACACCTCGTCGGCGAGACGCTGGGGGCGGCCAAGCATACCGGCCTGTCGCTGGGGCAATTCTAAAGTCTTCAGCCGCCGCATGTTCCGCTATCCTTTAGTGATCGGCCGACGAGCTTAGCGCGATTCCGGCGTCATCTTGAAGCGTTGGACGCGGTTGAAATCAGAAACATAGATATTGCCATGAGAGTCGAAAGCCGCCTCGTGATTGCGGTCGAGCTCTCCGCCTTGGGTCCCATAGTGCCCAAAAGCCCCCATTTCCTTGCCATCTTCGCGGCGCACGAATCTTACCTGATAATTTCCCGGGTCATTGATGGCCAGGAAGCTCTGTGCGGCATCCGGCCAAAAAGAGACCGTTCCCACCGATCCGGACCCTAGGGTCTCCTTGGCGTAGACGAATTCTTTCACGAAAGTCCCATCGGTCTTGAAGACCTGGATACGGTCATTCAGGCGATCGCAGACATAAAGAAGGCCGTCGTTCGCAAGACGCAAGCAATGGACGATACGGAATTGTTGCGGTGGCGGCGCCTTGGGATCGTAAGGACCGACGTCGTGGTCGGTCGGCGGCTTGCCGTAGGCGCCCCATTGGCGTTTGAACTTTCCCGTATCGGCGTCGACAACGAGAACGCGATGATTGCCGTAGCCGTCGGAGATAAACGCTTCGTTGGTCTTGGGATCGACCACGACGTTCGAGGCGCCCCAAAGATGAATGGGGTCCGTGCTGCCTTTCGAAGGACCTCGTCCGCCGATCTGCATCAAGAATTTACCGTCGCGGGTGAACTTCACCACCATGCCATCGGCCGGCAGTCCATCGTTGTCGCGCGTCTTGCTTCCGCCGATCCAGACGTTGCCTTTGTAGTCGATGAAAAATCCGTGGGTATTGGTCGGCCAGTCATAACCCTGCCCCGGCCCGCCCCAGGTCTGAACGATACCGCCCGCCTCATCCAACTCGATCACCGGCGGCGCCGGGATGCAGCATTTACCGTGCGCCGGAGTCACGGCGGCATTGAGAATCGCGGGATCAAGCTGTGAAGGCTTATGCGAAATCCAGACGTGATCGCGCGCATCGACGAAAATGCCGGCGATGGGGCCCAACGCCGAGTTATTGGGAAGCGGACGCTTGGGCCAGCTGTGATCGATTTGATAGCGCCCAGCGTCGGGCGCAGGCGGGAGGCTGTCGGCGGCCAAACTCGCCGGCGCGTTCGCGGCAAGCGTGAAGGCGAGAACATAAAAAGCAAAGAGGTTACGCATGGCCCCGTCCCCGTAACCAGATTGCTGGCAAGAGGCGGGAGATCGGAATGCCCGATCTCCCGCTCTTCTTATTACATCTTGAAGCGAACGCCCGCACGGAAGGTCCGGCCGATGCGGTAGTCCTGATAGAAGGAACCGTCGCCCTTCTGATACACGCCGCTCGACAGGTTGCCCGCGACGCCCGGCGGGGGCGCGTTGGTCAGGTTGTTCACCACGAAGAACGTCTCGGCTTCTTGCGCGCCGTTGTCGATGATCTTGTAGTTGAACGACAGATCGAACGCGTGAACCGCCGGGATGTGGTTGTTGTTGAGCGTCGGGGCAGCGGTAGTAGAAACCGGGCAGCCTGTCGTGCACTGAATCGCGTTGGTGGCGTAAACGCCCGAGCTGAGGCCGTAGAAAGACAGCGTGACGCTCAGCGGATCCAACGCGTAGGTCGCCGACGTACGATACGTGAACTTTGGCGCAGTCAGCGGGAAGCTGGCGAGGCTGGCCGCGTTCACGCCCGCGCCTTCCAGTTCTTTCGGGTTGGAAGCGTTGTTGATCGTCTTGATCGAGAACACGCGGCTGCCGAGGGCGCGCAACGACAGCTGGCCGTCCCAGCTGTCGACGATGGACGACAGCGGGAAGTTATAGCTGGCCTCGATGTCGAGGCCGCGCGTGGACTGCGACAGCACGTTGGCGGGCTGGATGTTCACGCGGGTGAGCACCCCGGCGCTATCGCGGATGAGCAGCGGGCAGAGCTGCGTGACTCCTTCGAAGCACTGGTCGATGATCTGCTGGGCGTTCAACGTCGCGATCGCGCCCTTGATCTTTATCCGGTAGAAGTCGACCGAGGTGTTGAAGCCCGGCAGGAAACTCGGCGAAAGGACCGCGCCGACACCCGTCGTGTCCGCCTTTTCGGGCACGAGATTGGGATTGCCGCTGGTGACCGACAAGATGACCGGCGTCGTGTTGGTGAAGCGGTCGATCTGCGTACCGGTGTTGGAGCGGCCGCCGAGGAACAGGTCGCCCATGTTCGGCGCACGGATGTCACGCGATTGGGTCGCGCGGAATCGGATGTCGTCGATCGGGGACCACGTGCCGCCCACTTTCCAAGTCGTCACGTAGCCGGAGTTTGAGTAGTCGGTGGCGCGCACGGCCGCGTTCAGGTCGAGCGAACGGGCGAATGCTTCATCCTTCGCCAGAGGCACAACGGTTTCGACGAAACCTTCGGTGACCTTGTTCGAACCGTTCGAGTTTTTGTAGTTGCCCGAATAGAACTGGCTCGTCTGGTCAAGTTGGCTGGCGATGGCGCGCAGCGATTCCGAGCGATGTTCGAGGCCGAACGCCACGGAGACCGGACCGGCCCAGGTCGAGAACGGCTCGCCGTTCACGCTGGCGGCAGCCACATCCTGCGTCAGGCGCGTGAGACCGTAGCCGTTTTCCACGACGTACTGCAGCGCCGCCGTGCTGTTGCGGCCGAGGCCGAAGTAGTTGAACGGCACGCAACTCGGATCGTCATTCGTCGTGACGGCGTCCGCGTTCACGCGGCACACCGCCGCGCCGTTCGCGCCGCGCACGGCGTCAATCGCGCGGGTATAGTAAGTATTGACAGTATTATCGATCACGCGGATCGAGTTGTGGCTCGTGCTGCGCTGATAGTAGGCGTCCCACTTCCAGTTGGCGCCCATCGCATCAAAGTTCCCTTCGATACCGCCGAGGAAGCGGCGGAAGATGCGGTCGTTACTCGGCGAGGCAATCGGGATGTCGAAGTTATTGCGGCCCATGGTGAGCGTGGTCAGGCCGAGCGCGTCCATGCGGGCGCCGACTTCCGCCGGAAGGAAGGCGTTGTCGCGGCGGATCGTCTCACTCGCGAACTTGAACGGATAAGAGTTGTGCGAGAAGGCGTGCGAATGCGCCCAGTGGAACTGTGCGTAGACGGAAACGTTGTCTGACAGATCATAAGAGGTGCGCCAGAAGATGGTCTGACGCGATAGCTTCGCCGACAGATCGCTGTAACGGTCGGTACGGGATTCCGCCCAATCGCCGCCGATAAAGTAGTTGCCCGCGACACCGCTACCGTAGTTGCGCTGGTACGGATTGCCGAGCGGATCGAACGTCAAGCCCTTGAGCGGACCGGCCGTGACGATGCCGCCTGGCGCGGCGAGCGTGAGACCAACGTTATTGGCTACGATGTACTGCGGAACCGACGGATTGGTGGTCGCATTCCAGGCCGGGTTCTGCATCATCTGGATATTGTCGTCGGTCCACGGACGGAAGAAGCCGCGCTCACCGCGGGTCCAGGAGTGCTCAGCCGCGAGCAATACGTGACCGCGGCCGTTTGCGAACGGCGTGCCGTAAGCGAGCGAGCCCGAGTAGTTCGGCATATCGCCGTAGTTCGAAATCCCGCCGTCGATCGTCGCCTTCACGCCGGTGAAATCGCGGTCGAGCACGAAGTTGACGACGCCCGAAAGCGCGTCCGAGCCGTAGGCGGCCGAGGCGCCGCCCGTCACGACGTCGACGCGCTCCACCAGCATGTTCGGGATGACGTTGGCGTCAACCGCACCACCTTCCGGGGCGCCGTTCGCCGAGGCGCCGACCAGACGCTGGCCGTCGAGGAGGACGAGCGTGCGGTTCGCAGCCATGCCGCGCAGATTGAGAAGGTTCGTGCCGACGACCCCATTGCCCGTGCCCGAGTTACCGGCGTGCGGCGTCGAGCTGCCTGCGAACGACGGAAGGTTGTTCACGGCATCGGCGATGTTGAGAGCCGCCTGCGCGTTGAGGTCTTCGGCGCCCAGCACTGAGACGGGCGTCGGCGCTTCGTAACCGTTTCTGACGATGCGCGAACCGGTCACAACAATTTCTTCTTCAACACCAGTGGCCTGGGCCACTTGGGTCGAAGCGGCGTCCTGCGCGTAGGCAGGCAGCGCGATCATCAGCGCGAGTGCGCTGGCGGTGCACATGCACGAGTTCCGCCGTAAGCGAGAAGCCGATACTTGTGCGAAGTGATACGCCGACATGGGTAGACCCTTTTTTGGTGTTGTGGATAAGTAGCGAGGTCTTTTCTTCTCTATCGATGGGCGAGAGCAACCCCCCCATCCGCCTCGCTGCGGCTAAGATGAAGTCCATAGGAGGAACTTTTCCTTCTCAGACACAGTTTAGGAAATTTTGCTCGTTTTGGGGGAAGCGGCGGGTATTACATAGCCGCGTTTATCCGGCCCGTAACCCTCTCGACCACGAACTGAAACAATGGATTTCGCGAGATAATTGAGCTTTAAACGATCAAAATGACCCGCTTCGCCGACAATGCCAAATGCGGCTCATATGGTGAAAGGCTGGCTTTCCCCCATATTTGAGCTAAAAAGCGACACTCCAACTTGAGTTGCCACGCGGTTTATACACTTATAAATTGTATATCCCATGCCGGCGTTACAAAAGGACCCTTCCTTGGGAAGTACCGCCAAAACCCTGCACGACATCCGCTCGGATGCGTGTAACGCCATTCTCGCCACGCTGACACTGCTTGCGATTCCGGCAGTGGGATTCAGTCTGCTGCGCGGGGTGGAGCAAGGCTGGCGTCCCATCATGGGGCTGCATGTCGCCCTCCTCCTCATTCTGCTGGCGACCACCGCCTTCAGAAAGAAACTGAGCCTCACACTGCGCGCGAGCATCGTGACGATCGTGCCTTACCTCGTCGCGACATCCGGCATCATCGCTTTCGGCCGCGGCAATGGCGTGATGATGTTCTACATCTCGGCCATCGTCGTCGCCGGCTGCTTCTTTGAACGCCGCGTCGCGCTCGGTGTCGTTGCTTTGTGCGTGGCCTCCATCGCCGCGCTCTACAGCGGTTATCGGATGGATCTTCTGCCGATTCCGATCAGCCCCTCGTCTTTCGATATGACCCCGCTGAGTTGGACCGCGTTTTCCGTCGGCTTCCTGGCGGCAGGCATCGCGCCGTTGATCGGCTTATCCGCCCTGTTGCGATCGTTGGACGCCGAGCGCAAGCGCGCCGACGAAGCGGCGAAAGTGCGATCGGAGTTCCTGGCCAACATGAGCCATGAACTGCGCACGCCCATGACCGGCATCCTGGGGATGGCCGACGTTTTGAAAACCACGCCACTGTCCGATCAACAGCAGAACCTGATCGCGAATTTGACCCTTTCCGCCCGCAATCTGCTTGCCGTCCTCAATGATGTTCTCGATCTCGCCAAATTCGAGACCGGTGTGGTGCCGATTGAAAAAGCGCCGTTCCGGGTATCGGAATCCTTGCAAAGCATCTGCGCCGTCTTCGAGAGCCGCGCCGCGCAAAAAGGCGTGACCCTGCGTATCGAGCAACCGCGCCCCATCACCAACCACGTCGTCGGCGACGAATTGCGCATCGGCCAGGTCCTGACCAATCTCATCGACAACGCCATCAAGTTCACGCCGCAAGGCGCGGTCGTCGTGCGGGTCGAGCAGACAGTGCGAGACGATGTCGGGTTCGATCTCACCTACTCAGTCATCGACACCGGGGTCGGTATCGCGCCGGAGCATATGGAAAGGATTTTCGAGCCGTTCATTCAGGCCGACATGTCCACCTCGCGCACCCACGGCGGAACCGGTCTCGGCCTTTCCATCTGCCGCCATCTGGTAACCGCGATGGGGGGCGAGTTGAAAGTCAGTTCGCAGCCGCGCAGCGGATCGGCTTTCACCTTCACAGTGCCGGTCCAACGCGCGCTTTCGCCGCCGGTCCCCATCGGCCGGGCGCTCGATCGCACCGCGCCGCCGGCGCCGCGCCCCAGCAAGACGCCATTGCGCCTCCTCGTCGCCGATGACGACAAGAACATGCGCACGCTGGCGGACATCATGCTGCTGCGGCGCGGCTTCGAAGTCACCCTGGTTGAAGACGGCGCCGCCGCCATACAAGCCGCCGCCGCCCACGAGTACGACTGCATTATCCTCGACATGCATATGCCGGTGATGAATGGGCGCGAAGTCATGCGCGCCCTTCAGAAAGCCGAGACGGACGGATCCGGCCGGCGCACGCCGCTCATCGCCCTTACCGCCGACGTCGTCCCCGACCACGTGAGAACCTTCGTCGACGCGGGCGCGGACGCCGTGGTCGCCAAACCTGTTGAGTGGAATCAGCTGGAAGCGAAGATCTTGGAACTCGTCAGCGCGCGTACCGCGGCGAAAGCCTCCTAGAACGTGTCGCACTTGGCGGGATCGCGGCTTTCGAATCCGCGCCGCAGCCACTGCATGCGTTGCGCCGAACTACCGTGAGTGAACTTTTCCGGCACCACCCGCCCCGAAGACTTGCTCTGCAGCGTATCGTCGCCAATGGCGCGGGCCGTCTTCAGCCGCTCCTCCAGATCCCCCGGATCCAACGCGACTTGTCCCTTAGAGACGGCTGCGGCGCGCGCGGCCCAGACCCCCGCATAACAATCGGCCTGCAATTCGAGCGAGACGGAATACTTGTTCGCTTCGGCTTCACCCGCTGCGCGGCGCTGCGCCTGCTCAACCTTTTCCGTTATCCCCGTCAGCCGCTGGACGTGATGGCCGATTTCATGGGCAATGACATAGGCGCGCGCGAATTCGGCGCCGGACGCGCCGAGACGCGTTTCCATCTCCTGCCAGAAACCTAGGTCGAGATAAACGGTCGCATCAACCGGGCAGTAGAACGGGCCCATCGCCGCCTGTCCATATCCGCAGCCCGTGGATGTACCCTGCTCGTAAAGCACAACGCGCGGCGGGCGGTAGCCTTCTATTTGAGCGGCCCACACATCGTTGATGTTCGCGCTGATCACGTCGACAAACTGGCCGGCGCGGTCGGAAGGCGTTCCCGTCACGCCCTGTTCAGGCGCACCGGTTTGATTGAGCACCGCCGTCGTCACCCGGGGATCGATGCCGAAGAGAAGATACCCGATGGCGGCAATGGCGATCGTACCGATCCCACCGCCGGCGATCTTCGCACCGCCGAGACCACGGCGGTCCTCAAGCCCGCCGCCACGACGGCCACCTTCCCATTGCATCTTGGAATCTCCTTACCGGAACGTTCCTGGCAGAACGCCCGGCACGTGACGCGGGTTCCGCCGCTAGAGCCCTTTAGCCGCCAGGTTCTTGCGGAACCAGTCGGCTAGCATCTGCCGCTCGTAGCGTAGGCGGTCGCTGTCAAAGTAGCGATTGAACCCGGTCAGGTAGTTAAAGTCATGGATGTCGGCTTCTCCGGATCGCACAACCGCGCCGTTCTGCGTGACGGTGTAGGCGAACTGCAGGCGGGGCCACGATGATGTCCGCATGACGCGGATATCGTTGGCCATGGACATGGTCGGTTCGATACGGCCGGCGAGGTCGATATCGCGGACCTCGACCCTGAGCGATTGGCCCGCCGCGAGATACTTATCGGCGAGTTGGGAGAACATCTTGCTGACCGCGTCCTGGACTTCGCGGAGGTTCTTTTCGGACCGGGGCCGGTCGAAAGTCGCGTCGATGAACTTGTTGGGATCGGTGAACGTCACGTCCGTCGCTTGCGCGGTTCCGGTCACGAAAAGCGCTGTGAGCGCTAAAGCGAACTGACGCATAACCCGCTCCTGTCACAAAACCGCAAATCAAAGCGATTGATAGCCCAAGAACACGGCGAAATTGAGGTGACGGTCAGGACTTCGCGATGGCCGCGATCACTGGAATCGCCGCCGCGCTGACATCCTTGCCGCCCTGCTTTTCACGTTCGCGGTTTTCTTCGGCGAGCTTCGCGAGCCGCTCCATATCACGCACCATGGATTCCAGCGCTCCGACGTCGCCGCCGTCGACGGCCGCCTGCATCGCCTTGGCGCGGATCTTGGAGGCCATCGCCTTTGCCTCTTCTGGCGTGCCCGATGCCGCCGCGGCGACGGCCGAAGAAACCGCAAGCTTGTCTTCCAGCTTGTGGATAGCGGCATCCCTGTCCTCAGCGGCGCGCTTGAGGGCGTCGAAATATTCCAGCTGTTGCGCATTATCGCGCAGGCCCGTCTCCAGCTTCTGTGCGATGTTGGAGATATCGGTCATGGCTACCGCCGCGCCCCGCCCGCAATCTCGGCGCTCGGTTCTGCACCGTTCGAGGCGACCGGTTGTTCAGGATGAGTCACGTACACGCGCACGAAGTTCATCTCGAGCGCGGCTGAGATGGCGGTATTGCGTCCGGTCTCATCGGGATAGGCGTCTGCCAATGTATTGAGCGCGCGATAAAGCGGCGGCGCATACTCCTCGCCGTAGCTGAGGTGATGCGTCGAGAGCGAGCGGATAATCTGGCGATACCAATTCTCGACATCGGTGTAGCCGGCGAGAAGTCCCGACGCGCGGTCCGGCGTCAGGTTCAAGCGGAAACGCGCATCGCGGAACCAGCGCGTGGTCACATCCTGAAAGGTGTACTTCGCCGGCATGTACCAGTTCGGGACCGGATCGGTGGTCAGAACGCCGTCCTTGATGCGGCCCTTGAAGGACGCAATGAATTTCTTGCCCCACTTATGATCCGCCCGGTTTGAGCCGCCCGGCAGGAACTGACCGGCGGCATCGATCATCAAACCATCGCGGCCCCGGTAGGTCGTGAGCGTGACATCGTCGTCGTTGACGAGACTGTCGACGTCGGTGATCTCCAGCAATACACGATTGTAGTTGTAACGTTGCATGAAGGTCGTGACGAACACGGTGAGCGATCCACCCGGCGCGCGGCGATTCACCACGCACCCCAACGCACGATAAAGCTGGTTATCGATCCCCTTCTCGCCGTCGGGGCTCACAAAATCGTTCGGTCCGGTTTTTCCGTCGAGATTAAGGCCGATGGCGACCTTGCCTTGCGCGTATTTGAAGGCGAACGGCTCATCCTCCATGGTCGGCCCCCAGATGGCGCCCTCGCGCGCGATCTGCGCGCCGGTCAAAGGACCCTTCGCGCCGTCCTTGGGGAAGAAGCGCTCGAAGCGCTCGCGCGGACCGTCATTGTAGCCGTCCGGGCACTCCGCCTTTCCATCCGATGTCTGGTAAGTCGCAAAATCATAGTCGGTGAGCACATAACCGATTGTGCGGTTCTTCACGCCGTCCGGTTCGGCGGCGAACGCGGAGCCCATACTGAAAGCGGCGATGAGCGTGAAAACTGAAACTTTCATTTTATTCACCGTTCCGATCAAAGTCGTCGCGCAGCCAGAACGCCTTGAAGCCGTTCTTACGGCCATTGAACTCGCCCCACGCGTCGCCTTCCACGTCGCCGGGCGCTTTGTCGCCGGCGAATGTGTAGACCGGGCGATCACGGAACGCCCACACGCTCTGGGCGCCGGCATCGCCGGCCTTGGCTTCGCGGCCCGACATCGGATCGATCCACATCACCGTCCACGCGCGCGAGCCGCTTTTCGCTGACGCTTCGGCGGGGATGTAGGGGAACGTCTTCACGCAGCGCGCCGGATCGCCGCCGCCGCAAATGGCCAGACGATAAGCCTGCGGCGCGCCCGGATGATCACACAGCATCTGGTCCAGCGCGTCGTCGGTGCAGCTGTAAAGATAGACGGTCTTGCCGTTTGGCGCCGCCAGCACCTGACCCGTGTGCGTGTCCTGCACGGTAAAACCGGGGGGACCCTTAGGCGACAGCTGCATCCATACGTTATGCCAGCCCGGTTCATCGCCGCCCTGGAAGCTGCGCTCTTTCTCGTCCCCGCTGAAGGTGTAGACGGGTTTGCCCTTGTAGGCCCACTGCTTCAGGCCGGGCGCGCGTTGGAAGATCGTCCAGTCGCCTTCGGGCTGCGCGAGTTGGCCGGCCGGGACCGGCTTCCAGGTCTTCTGGCACACGGCGTCGCAATTGGACTTGTTAATGCCATCGCGGTCCGACGTGTAGATCGAATAGCCCGCGGTGGTCCCGATCAAGCGGCCAAGCTGGACCGTATGCACGCTGAAGGCCGGCGGGACGCTGGGCTTGGGCGCGACAGGCCGGCGGTAGACGCCGCCGTCGCCGCCGCCCGTCTGGCGGCCCGCGGAGCCGAGGACATCGCCAGCCTGCTTATCACGCACGGAGGTGTAGAGAGGATATCCGTCGTACGTCCATTGCTTGCTTCCGTTCGGATGATCCGCGATCGCGAACTTGCCGATGGCCTTCGCGCCTTCAGGCGCGATCGCGATCGGCCACTCCTGTGTGCACGACGGCCGCTTGTCCAAGTCCGGCAATTCAAAGCCGCCCGGATACGGGCTCATGAATCCTGAAGTGACCTTCATCACCGCGTCGGTGCAAAGCGAGGGCTTATTCTTCGCTTCACCGATATCGCCGTTGCGGATTTTGTTGAGCGGCCACGTATACAAAGTCTTCCCCGTAGGATCGGCGAAGACCGGACCTTCCAGTTCGGTCGCAACAACCTGGAAGCCCGGCGGCATGGGTTCGGCTTTGTAGTGGCGCGTATCGGCCGGGGCGGCATGAGCCGCCGCCATCATCAGGTTCGCCAAAGCAAAACCGCCAACGGTGGATCGCACGAGAGATCGCATGCTTGTCCTTGGTGTCAAAAGATCGCCCATAATATAGGAAATCGGAGGGCACCGGCAGCCAAAGGCGCGTAACACGCTACAGTCTACTTTAGAAATCCTGATATTTAACAGGCGGTTACAAAAGGCGCGAAAATTCCCGGACGGCTTTGTCGGACTGCGGCGGGCGCGCCCGTCCTCTGGAGGATCGACCCACTCAAGGAGAAGCCCATGCAAAAGATCACCCCGTTCATCTGGTTCAACGACCAGGCGGAAGAGGCCATCGCCCTCTACGCCAAGGTGTTCAAGAACGCGAAGGTCGTGAACGTCGTGCGCGGCGGCGGCCGTGTCCATAGCGGGACCGTCGAACTGGAGGGACTGCGCCTGCACTGCTTCAACGGCGGTCCTCATTTCAAACCCAATGAAGCCATCTCCCTCATGGTCGATTGCGAAACCCAGGCGGAAGTCGATCATCTTTGGTCCGCCCTCACCGCCGACGGCGGCGCCGAAAGCCAGTGCGGTTGGCTCAAGGATAAGTTCGGCGTGTCCTGGCAAATCACACCGCGCAGACTTGTCGAACTCCTGCGCGATCCCGATCCCGCGCGCGCGCAGCGCGCCGCCGCGGCCATGATGAAAATGAAGAAGATCGATATCGCGGAACTGGAACGCGCCGCCGCGTAATATTTCCGTATGTTGGGCGCGCTGTTTGGGGATTGGCGGTTCTGTTGTACGCTCCGCCCATGCCCATTCAGCGCCCTCCTCATATCGTCTGCTTCGCGCCCTACACGACCTGGTCGATCCATAGCGCGCGCCAGGTCACGATCCTTCAGGCCCTGCGTCTGCGCGGGTGCACGGTGAGCTACATCACCTGTGACTCCGTCTTCAGCGACTGCGACGTCCTTCAACCGGCCAACGGCGCGCCGCAAAAAAAGCCCGCCAACGCCTGCTTGATCTGCCAGTCGTCGGTCGCGGCCCACATGGCGAATTGGGGTCTCTCTTACCGTTGGCTCGGGCGCTGGCTGACGACCAAGGATTTCAGCGACGCCGCCGCCTGGGCGCACGGGTTCAGGGGCCGTGAACTCGCCGACGCGCGGATGGGTGATTGGCCCATCGGCGCGTGGGTGGCGTCGAGCGTTCACAAACATCTGCGCCATTCGGCGCTTAATCTCGACGATCCGCAAACGGCCGGCGCTTACGCCAGCTACCTTTACAGTGGGCGTCTCGCGGCGGTGGGCCTCTCACGCCTTCTCGACGAAGAGAAGCCGGACTTCCTTCTGTTGTTCAATGGCCGCATGGGGCCGATGCGCACGGCCTTGGAATTGGGGAAGCTGCGCGGGATCCGCACGCTGGTCGAAGAGCGCGGCTTCATGCCGGGGCACCTGACTTTGTTCGAGGGCCGCCAATGTATCGACTCCCGCGACCTCGTCGCGCAGTGGGACATATGGAAAGACACGCCCCTCACGGCACCGGAGATTGAAGCCGTCGGCAAGCTGTTCAAGGAGCGCTGGCACGGACAGAAGGACACGGTGGCGTTCATTGTCGGCGGCCAAAAGGTGGAAGAGACGCGAGCGGCGCTCAAGCTCGACCCCGCGAAGCCGGTGTGGGTCTTGTTCACCCCTAACCTCGACGAGACCGTCGGCACCGGCCTTGCCGGCGGCGTTTTCGAATTGCACGAGGACTGGGTGCGGACCACCGTCGATTTCGTCCGCCAGCATCCCGAGATCCAGTTGGTGATCCGGGCGCATCCCAACAGCGGCAGCCAGCGGTCGTTCTCCAAGAACGCGCAGGAGCTGGCGTTCTACGAAAAGCTTGCCGGTGAATTGCCGGAGAATGTGCGTCTCGTGCGCAGCAGCGAGACTCTCAACAGTTATAATCTCGCGGCCATCGCCGACCTTGGGCTGACCTGGCACAGCACCATTGGCGTCGAGATGGCGGCCCTTGGCAAACGGGTGATCCGTTGCGGGTCCTTGGAGGTCAGCGCGCAGCCAAGCCTGCCGACGCCGTCGAGCCCCGCCGACTATGTGCGCATGCTCAACGGCGCGCTCACCGCCGAGGCCGTCGATCCGCTGGTTTTCGCCCGCACCGCCTGGCGTTACGCGGCGGTCGCCTTTTTCCGCTACGCCTTTCCCTTCCCGCTCGTCAAACAGACCGACTGGCATATCGGCGAGATGAATTTCGCCGATTACGGCGCACTCGCGCCCGGCAAGGACATGATGCTAGACCGCATCTGCGCCTACGCGATGGAGGGAACGCCGATCCACCCCGCTCCGCCGGACCGCGGCGCGGACATCGCGGCGGCGGAAGCGCAAGCAATCCGCCAATGGATCGCCGCAGCCGACCCCGGCGCCGCGGCGGCCTAACGCGGCTGACTTAGCCGCCGGTCGATCGCCTGCTCCACCAACGTCCGCACTTCATCGCGCGGAAGATTCGCCAACTCCGTCAGCGGGCGATCCCGCGCGATCTCCTGCGCGATCAAGAATCCGAGCAGGTAACCGCGGCGCGGCGGGAGCCCGGTGTCATCGGCGCCGCTGGAGAAAAGCGCGGTCAGGGTCTTCATGTCCTCGCTATCGAGAACGCTCTTGGCCTGGCTCAATGCGGCGGGAAGATTTGCGCGCACCGCGCCGACGGTGCCGACGGGGAAGTCGAGCAGCAGTTCGGCCTCGTTCGCCCCGGGCACCAGCTTCGAAGCGACGTGAGACGCGACGCCTTCGATCCACAACATGCACCAAACCGCGCCGCATTCACCGAACCGCGGCCGGTGGTGGATGTGGAAAAGCTCATGCAGGAAAAAGGCGGACTCGCTGCGCCAGCCTTGGTGGTACATGGCCATGCCGTCGGCGCCGAAGATCAGCTGCGGCGCGCCGCCGAGATCGCGGGTGCCGCCATCCATTTCGCCGAGCGAATGGAGAAGGTAAATCGGGCGCTCGAGCACGAAGTCGGGAAACGCGGCCTGGAAACTCGCCATGTTGCCCGCCAGCGACTGGCTGAATGCCGCCGCCTTTGCCGTGTAGGCCGCGCGAATGGAGGGAAACCGCTCGAGCGCCCGCGCGATCTTGCGGTCTTGCGCGTCTTGCGTGACGCGGCCTTCGAAGCGCTCAATGCCGTAGAACGCGGGGTAACGCGCCGCCACCCTCGCCTTGAAGGCGGCGATCCGCTCCGCTTCCGGCAAGGCGGCGGTATCGTCAAAAAAACGCAGGAAATCGCCGGTGAGATCCTCGACCGCGGTCGGCGCCGCGGCATTGCCGCTGCTTGCACATAAGCTGAGCATCATCACGCTCACGGCAATAGCACTTACCGCGCCCCGAAGCCTTCGCATCCATCTCTCCCGCGTTTTCCTTGAAAACGTATAGACCAAAACAAATAGGCCTTGCAGGCCTTCGCGCGGGCGTGGTGACTATGGGGGATCGTTCCTGGGGGACCTCGCATATGAAAATCGCGCTCACATTTGGCCTGACCGCCGCCATCCTTGTTTCCGGCGCGCAGGCCGCGCAGTTCTCGGCGCCCGCCGATGCGCCGAGCATTGAGCTGGATGCGCCTTACGTCCCCACCGCGGAGCCGATCGTGAAGTCCATGCTGACCATGGGCGGCGTCGGCCCCAACGACATTGTTTATGATCTAGGCTCGGGCGATGGACGCTTGCCGATCGCGGCCGTGAAGGAGTTCGGCGCGAAAAAAGGCGTCGGCATCGATCTCGACCCGGTCCGCGTGGCCGAAGCCAAAGCGAACGCCAAGAAGGCGGGCGTGGAAGACCGCGTCATCTTCCACCAGGGCGACATGTTTGAATTCGATTTCTCCGAAGCGACGATCCTGCCGCTCTATCTGCTGCCGGAGATGATGCTGAAGCTGCGCCCCAAGATGCTCGATATGAAGCCGGGCACGCGCATCGTCGCGCATGACTATGCGCTGGGCGATTGGAAGGCCGACAAATTCGAAAGCCACGGCAGCAGCACACTCTATTTCTGGGTTGTGCCCGCCAAGGTGGGCGGCACCTGGCAATGGCGCATGAACGGCAAGGATTACAGCGTCGACATCGCGCAGACCTACCAACAGGTCGCGGGATCCCTGCGCACGGACGCGGTGAAGGCCTCGATGGACATCCCGGTTCTGGTGGGCGATTCCCTCAAGTTCGAAGCCCGCCTTCCGGGCGCGGGCGGCACCCAACCCCTCGCGTTTGACGGCAAGGTCAACGGGGACTCGATAGAAGCAACCGTGGTGCTGGCCGGCCGGACATCGAAAGTCATCGCCAAACGCGCCGCGAAATAACAGCCCCCGCAACTTGCACGCGGCCTTCGCGCGCGGCCTCGCGAAATCGTAAGTCGTGCGGCACGGCCCGCGACACGTAGAGATACAAACGCGCAAAAAGTTCCAAGGAATTTGACGCCGCGCCCTTGTCGTTCGCGAGATTTCCGCTAACGTTTGCGGCGTTGGGCTGGGGCACTTTCTTGCGTCTTTTTTGCGCGATCATATGCGCTGTGCTGTCGTTCGCGGCGGCGCCAAGCGCACGGGCGTCGATCCTGGGCGAAGACAATCGGCAAGCGGACACGGGGCAACTGCCGTGGACCAATGCCGTTGGCTACATCATGCGCGCCGACGCCAGGAACGGGGTCCTGTCCGGGATCGGAACGGCCTTCCTGGTCGGTCCGAGGGTCATCCTCACCAACTGGCACAATGTGTTCGGTGAAGACGGCAAGGTCCAAGCGGGCGACTGGGTCTATGTTCCCGAAGGCGCGGCAAACGGCCGCAAGGTGCGCATCCTGCACCAGTTCCAGTTCACAAACGTCTCCGAATCCGACCTGCCGCTGCGGGCGCGCACACGCCAAAAAGATGTGATCGCGCTGGTTCTGGAAGAACCGGTCGACTACGCGCCGTTGGTGCTTGCGCCGCCGGGGCCGGGCGAGCGCAATCTCGCCGAGGTCGGCGCGGCGCGTTACACGATGGCCGGCATCTCCCTCACCTTCGACTATGACGGCGCGACGCCGCGCACCGTGCAAAGCGGCTGCGCCTTCGCATCGCTGATCCGCAACGCCCAGTTCCCACGCGCGCCCGGACTGGTCGGACATACCTGCGATGTATGGCCCGGCAACTCGGGCGCGCCCTTGGCGGAATCAACCGAGGGCCGCTGGGTTGTGCGCGCGATCAACGTCGCGCAGGTGTATCCGGAGTTGACGCGCGAGGCCTACGAACGCCGCAAGCACGCGGGAGAAAACATCCCGCTCGATCTTGTGAATCACATCAACATCGCCATTCCGGTGACCAACCAGATGGTCGACATGGTGCGCCGCGCGAACGTGTTCGCCGCGAAGCTCACCGCCACGCCGGTCCAGACCGCGGCCGCTCAATAGCGGTTATGGCGCGCGCGGCAGTTCGACCGTCGCGTACCACTCCTTGCGACTGACCTTCGTGCCGAGCGCATCGGAGAGCGAGGTTGCCTTGGCGAGGATCGCATCGGCCTTCTCGCCCGTCACAAAATGAGGAATGCCTTCGGGCGTGAGTTCAATCGGCAGAAGCTCCATGCGCCGAAAACCGCCTTTGGGTGAAAGCACCATGCGCACGATCATACTTTCGAACAGCTTCGGATCGCTGGACAGGCGCTGAACGATTTTGAGCGTTTCAGGAAAGAAGGTGTAGGCGTCGGGTTTGAATTGGAACGCGAAGTTGCCGATGCTGTAGAGGATCGGCTTCGACTTATAGAATTCGATGCCGTTGATGAGGTGCGGGCCGTGGCCGAGGATGATGTCGGCGCCGGCATCGATCGCCGCGCGCGCGACGACCTGTTTTCCCTCGGGGTCGATGACGTCGCCGCCGCCCCAATGGATGTGCATACTGACCGCGACAAGATCGGCGTCTTTGCGGGCCGCCTTGATCGCGTCTTCCATGGCCTTAAGATCGGCGTCCCACGGCGCAATCACAGTGCTGCCGTCGGGCCGGCGGACGCTGGCGCCGCGCACCCATGCGACCCCCGGCGATTTCTCGCCGGCGCCGGTGCCGATGGTGAGGGTCGGCGAGACCATGACCGAGACCAAGGCCATCTTGAGGCCCTTACGCTCCACCACGGTATGCTGGAACGCCTCGGCGAGGTTCAATCCCGCGCCGGAGTGTTTGATGCCGGCTTCATCGAGAGTGCGCCTCGTGGTTTCAAGGCCGCCCTGTCCGAAGTCCATCATGTGGTTGTTGGCCAAGGACACGACATCCGTCCCCGCCCAGATGAATTCCTTCACGATGGAAGGATCCGATTTCGCGATTTCCTTGATGGTCGGATAACCGCTGTTGGCGGTGACCATCTCGAAATTGATGAAGGAGATCTCGCTGGCGCGCATCACCTCGAACAGCGCCTGGAGCCGCGCGTCCTTGCTGTCCGAGAACTTATCCAGCCAGATCGCATCGCCGGCGGCGGTCAAAACGATTTCATCGGGCGCCGGCTGTCCCAGCTCCGCAAGCCGTCCGCGCCACTCCTTGTTGAGAGGGCTACGATCGGCGGCGCCCGCGACACTCGCCGACACCAGAGCGGCGGCGCAAACCATCCATGACCACTTCATGAATCCCCTCCCCCTTCCCAAAAAAAACGAGGCGGACTCCAGGGTGGAGCCCGCCTCGCCTTGCATCAACTCAAACTTATTTCTTCAGGCCTTGCACGATCGACAGGGTCTTCTCCGCGTGTTCGTGCGGGGCAACCTTGTCGTCGTTCGAGGACAGGGTCGCGATGACCTTCTTGTCCGGCGTGATGACGAACGTCGTACGCTCGGTGAGCGCGTGGGTGACGTCGGCGCCGCGCGTATCGGTGACCTTGCGGTCAAGAGTCATCGTGCTCAGTTTATAGGACGCCGTGATCTTGCCGCCGGCATCCGCCGCCACCGGGAACTTGCCCGCGCAATATTCCGGATCGGCCGAATAATCGTTCAGCTTTTTAATGCTGTCCTGCGACACGCCGATGATGGTCGCGCCCGCGGCGGCGAACTTCTCGGCGTTGTCGGCGAAGGTCTTGGCTTCGATGTTGCAGCCGCGCGTATAGGCCGCAGGGTAGAAGTATACGACCACCGGGCCCTTCTTCAGGGCGGAGTCCAGCGAGAACGTGAATTCCTTGCCGGCGAGCGAGGCTTGCGCGGTGAAATCAGGGGCGGTCTCGCCATTCGTGAGCGCGGCATACGCAGGCACCATCACAGCACCAGACAACAGCGCACCGATCAGAAATTGCTTCATTCGATCCTCCTCAGATAGGCCTTGCGCCCAATGCCGCTAAGGCGGGCGAATTAGAGCACCGGCGGCCCGGCGGGGCAACGGCTGTCCATCGCCCGAAGGCGGGTTTTCGTAACAACGAAGCCGCCCGCCTAGCCCTTCTTTTTCGCGAGGACATAATGCGCCGCCTGCTCGGTGCCGCTGTAAACCGGCTTTTCAAAGCCGAGGGCCGTGAGATCGAGCCCGCCCAAAAGGTGTTCGCCGCCGCCGAGCAGGACGGGGCTTACGGCAAGGTGCATTTCATCAATCGCCCCGGCCTGGAGATACTGGCGCACCGTACTGACCCCGCCGCCGATGCGAATGTCTTTTCCCTTGGCCGCCGCCCTGGCCTTGTCGAGCGCTACATGGATGCCGTCGGTGATGAAGTAGAAGGTGGTGCCGCCCTCCATCGGAAGCGGATCACGGGCGTGATGGGTGAGCACAAATACATCGCAGTGGTAGGGCGGGCTCGGCCCCCACCATCCCTTCCAATTTCCATCAGGCCAGGCGCCGCGCACGGGGCCGAACATGTTGCGGCCCAAGATCCAGGCGCCGAGATTCTCCATGCCGCGCACGGCGAAGCCATCATCAACACCCGACGTGCCGCCGTCCTTGCCGATCATCTTTTGGAAGGTGCGCGTCGGGCGGAACCAATCGTGGAGTGACTCACCGCCGACGCCGAGCGGACTTTCCAGGCTTTGATTGGGTCCAGCGCCGTAGCCGTCGAGCGAAAGCGCGAAACAGTTCACACGTACCTTGGTCATGCCGCCTCCGATTGATGTGCACCACCGCCTATAGCGCGCCCCGGAGATTCATGACAAGCCGGGCCGGGCGACATGGGCGACATGCGACATCGGGCGAATTCGTGAAGCGCGGCAAGGCGTTGAACGTTTTTCGGGAGCGGGCGACATGTAGGCGACATCAGGCGACACTCTGGGCGGCGTCTTTCTCGACGCGCCACGCGTAGGCCACGCGCTGACGGCGCGGCGCGGAGACACCGTGGAACGCCGCCTGCGATGGCTGCACGATGCCGAGGCGCTCCATGCGGCGCATGATTTTATAGGCCGTATCGACGTCACGCGTGGCCTTGGGCCCGGAGCGGCAGATTTCGCGCAGGGTGACATCCTTCTCGGCTTTGGTGCGCTGGAGCCACTCGCGCAACATCTCCTCCGTCTCTTCCTCGCTGAGGGCTGGCGCGGTGGAATTCGATAGGCACAGGCGCTCCTCGGCATAGAAGCGCGCAAGCGCGATGCCTTGCGCGAGATGCGCGGCGCTGATCTCGTCGGAGGCGCAATCTTCCATGAACGCGATCACGGCCGCGAGGCGCGCGGCGTGTTCGGCCAGCATGGAGGCGAAAGCGGCGATGGTTGCGAACGGCCCGCCCGGTGCGAGGGCGGCCTCCGTGTCCCGCGCGAAGGACAGCCACGCCGCGGCGGCGTCCTTTGAGAATGCAACGATGCGGGAGTCCGCCGTGGCGGGCTTTTCGAACAGCGCGCCCAAATAGCCGTGCATATCGGCGAGTTCGCTGGACGGGGCGTCGTCCTGCGCTTCCTTGAAGATGCGGCTCCCAAGACGCGACGGCGGCGCGGCGAGAAGCAGGCGCGCGGACAGACCGCTGTCGGCGATCTCGGCGTCCTTCAGAAACGCCGCGGACGCGCGCGGGCTGGCGGTGACGTGAAGGCTGAGACGTGGAAAGAAGACCGGCCCCACGGCGCGCTGAATGACAGTGCCGTTCCAGATGCGAGACAGGGCCGCCGCCTCGCCGCGGCGGGACGGCCCGGGCTGCACGAGGTCGTGCGGATGCGCCGCGAAGAAGCCCGACTGGCGGAGATAGAGGTGATACCGATTGCCGGGCTGGGCCTCGCGCGCGTCGTAAAACAGGTTGAGGCGCTGAACGGGGTGCGGGCGCTGAACGCCGCTCTCGACGCCCTCGTCCACATGCGCCGCGACACGCAAGGGGAATGCATCCTCGAACGCGCGCTCCCAGAGCCGGGCCGGATCGACCACCATTTTCTCGACTGCGGCGCGCCCCTCCTCATGACTGGCCATGGTGGCGAAGAAGCACGACACCGGACGCTCCGCGCCGGTGGGAAGACGCAGGCTAATCAGCCGCTGCGCCGCCATCGCCGCGAGGGTAAGGATCTCGTGCGCGGCAAGCTCGGCCGGCGCCTGCGTGCGATGGGCGACCGCGAGGATCGCGCGCGAAAGGCGCGGAGCGAGGGCATGAACTGGGAATGTGGGACGCGGGCGTGTCCCCTCGCCGGCGGGGACGGTGGTGACAACGGGCTTGGGAATAGGCGCCATTTCTGAAATCTCCCTGCGCAATAAAACAGGGACAATGTATCCATTATGGGGACTTTGTCAATAAACTTGCCACTCGGATGCGCCGTAAACCGGGACCGCTCGAATCCCCGACAGCACACCAGGCTCTGCATACGAATTGATCCATATCAATGACCTCTGACTGTATAGAGCCCCAATTGAGCGTTCGCTGAGCCTAATACTGCAACGCAGGAGGGGACATGAAGAGCGCTGGCACGTTTGGAAATGGTGCGGTTTTATCTTTCCTTTTATGCCTATGCGTAAACCCGACTTTCGGTGAAGCGCAGGAACCCCGCTCAACCTTCAAGGATTGTGCGGAATGTCCCGAAATGATCGCGCTCCCGGGAGGAGCCTTTCTCATGGGCACTGCGGAGAGCACACAGCGCCAAGAACATACTAATGAGGGACCACAACGTCAGGTGACGCTTAAGCCCTTTGCAATTGGCAAGTTTGAAGTCACCCAGGCGCAATGGGAGGCTGTAATGGGCAGCAACCCGAGCGCGAACATAGAAGCGATCCTGCCGGTTGAGAACGTCTCGTGGAATGCTGCGAGAGACTTTGTTGAAAAACTAAGCGAAAAAACCGGGAAACCGTATCGTTTACCAACGGAAGCCGAATGGGAATACGCCGCACGAGCGGGTAGTACATCAGCCTATGAATTTAGCGACGACGCCGCACAACTTGGTGACCACGGTTGGTTCGATGGGAACTCCGCTTGGGCAACTCATCCTGTGGGTGAGAAGCTGGCTAACAAATTTGGTTTGCACGACATGTATGGGAATGTTTGGGAGTGGGTACAGGACTGTTTCCACGATAGTTACGTTGATGCTCCTGTCGATGGCAGTACGGCTTCCGAGTACGCCGCGTGCGAGCGGGTTAGTCGTGGTGGTTCGTGGTATGATGTTCCAGAAGTGGCGCGCTCAGCCTACCGCTACAAAGATGGGCCACAAAATATTGTCAGCGGGATGGGTCTTCGGGTCGTGAGAACGCTCCCATAAGCTTGCGACGTGGGATTTTAGTGCTGTTCGAAGGACGCTGGAGCAAGATATGCCACCCGGGCCCACTTTCATCCCCTATGGCACGCCATCTTTGATGGGAACACTTGGAGGCTACAGATTGCGCTCTCGTCTGTCGCGATGATTGAGTGCCGCCACGCTCTTCATCTTGCGGACGCATTTACTTTTTCGCGCCGCGCGCCTAGCGCCTTTGGATTCCGAGAAAGCGTGCCGAAGAGTTCTCCGTCGACGACTTTACACTGCTCCCGTTTCGAGACCTCCCGCGCGCCATACAATTGTCTCGCGTATCGCAATTGTTTCTCACGGATCAGTTCGCGGGCTTTTTTACGGGGGAATAAGATCGCCGTACCATCTCGGCGCTAAGCGCCCCAAATCCCTAATGAAACCAACACAAAATCATCACCGAAAAGATGGTGATGCTACTGGCATGCGATTTGCTTGTTCTCCCTGGCTTCATCCCGCTCAGCAAGGAGACTGAGACCAATGACCACACCAATAGCTCGATGGCTTGCGCTTGCAAGCGTCGCCCTGGTGGCATTCGCCAATGCCCCGGCGAACGCTAATCTGATCGTGAACGCCGATTTCGAAGGGGGCAACGCGGGGTTTTCCTCTGACCATATGTATTCCCCCGGAAATATCACGCCCCCAGGCGTGTATGACGTTCTGGCCAATCCAAGCAGCGCGCACGGATCCGCGACCAGCTACGGCGATCACACGACCGGCAGCGGCCTTATGATGGCGGTGAACGGTTCGACCACGCCGGGCCAGGTCGTTTGGGGCCAAACAGTTTCGGTCACGCCCGGCGCGACCTATGATTTTGCCGTATGGATTTCGTCCTGGTACCCCGCCGCACCGGCCGAGCTGAACTTCTCGGTAAACGGCAACGTGATCGGCTCGCTTACCGCGCCCGCGACCGCCGGCGTTTGGGATCTGGGGTTCAGCACGTGGAATTCCGGCGCCATGTCCACCGCACTGATCGAAGTGAAGAACGCGAACACCGTTTTTACCGGTAACGACTTTGCGCTGGATGATTTCTTCTTCGGCGACCCCATCTTCTCCAACCCGGATCCCGTTCCCGCGCCGCCAGTCGGTTTGCTCTTCGGTCTGGGCTTGGCAGGCCTCGGGTGGGCTGCACGTCGCCGCCGCTTGCGCTAACCCGCTGCGGGAAACGCGATCGCGCTTGGCCTTGCCGACGGCTTCGTCCCGAGATGGAAGGGAGACGCCGAGCGGTGAAAGGCCAAGCGCTTTTTCCAGAGCGCCCGGTCGCTCGTGGGACTGACTTTCAAACCCATCGGGCGGCGGGCCCTCCTCTAATCCTTCGCCCCTCACCCAACCGCCGCCGCTGCGATAAAGCCAAGCCATCCGGCCCTGGTCGTTAGGGGCGAAAAGGTCCATCCAACCATGGGCGAAAGCGCACGGACATCGGGACGTTGCTTGAGCACATCGCGATGGCTTCGCGCGGCGCTTGGACGTATGCCGACAAACGCAATGGTTCACGGACGCCGCGCGCCATCGTGAACGGATTGCCATGGCGGCCCGCTCAAAATGCATTCGTTGAAAGCCTCAAGGACCGTTTGCGTGACGCGTTGTTGGACCAGATCTTGTTCAGCTCTTTAGCGCACGCCCGGGACGCACTTGGGGACTAGAAAAAAGACCACAACGCGCTTCCGCCCCACCGCCGCCTCGACAATCCGCCGCCGGCGATCTAGGCCAAGCTCAGCGCCCCTTGCATGCAACAGGATGGGACTCCGCGTTCGCTCGGGCGCTTCGCGTCCCATCCTGTTGCATCATCGGACCGGACGGGTCCAAATGCTGGTCTGAGCCCTGGAAACTGGATCGTTTTTGGGTAGAGTTTTCCGCGTTAATTCCCAGGCTGGGAGGAGCGGAAGGACGATGAAGCCATCGAAGTTTTCGGACGCCCAGAAGGCGTTCATTC
>JBFWVA010000020.1:0-41522 GCA_050246995.1 Rhodospirillaceae bacterium
ACATCCGCGCCGCGGTGTTCAACCACATCCTGCGGCTTTCGCCCGGTTTCTTCGAGACCACCAAGACCGGCGAGATCCTTTCGCGCCTGACGACGGATACCTCACTGCTGCAACAGGTCGTGGGCTCGTCCCTGTCGATCGCCCTGCGCAACGTGGTGGCGCTGATCGGCGGCGTGACGATGCTGATCGTCACCAATGCGAAGCTGACCGGGCTTGTGGCCCTGGTGCTGCCGGCGGTGATCGTGCCGATCATCTGGTACGGCCGCAAAGTGCGCAAACTCTCGCGCGAGAGTCAGGACCGCGTGGCCGATGTGGGTTCCTACGCCGAAGAGAACCTGAACGCGATCCGCACCGTGCAGGCCTTCGTGCATGAAGACCGCGACCGCGCCTTCTTCGCGCGCAATGTGGAAGGCGCTTTCATCACGGCCATGCGCCGCATCAAGGCGCGCGCAATGCTGGGCGCCATCGTGATCCTTTTGGTGTTCGCCGCGATCGCCATCGTGGTGTGGGCGGGCGGGCACGGCGTGATCGCCGGCACCGTGACGCCGGGCGATCTGACGGCCTTTATCTTCTACTCAGTGACCGTGGCCGCTTCGACGGGCGCCATGACCGAAGTGATGGGCGATTTGCAGCGCGCCGCCGGTGCGACCGAACGCCTGATCGAGCTTTTGGAAACCGAGCCGGAAATCACCGCGCCCGCGCAACCCAAAGCCCTGCCTTTGCCCGCGCGCGGCGCCGTCGATTTCGAGAACGTCACCTTCCACTATCCGTCGCGTCCGCAAACGGCGGCCCTAAAGGGTCTCACGCTGAATGTTGCGCCGGGCGAACATGTGGCGCTGGTCGGCCCCTCAGGGGCGGGCAAAACCACGGTGTTCCAACTTCTGCTGCGTTTCTACGATCCGCAGGCCGGGACCGTGCGCATCGATGGGATCGATCTGAAGGAAGCCGATCCGCAGGTGGTGCGCTCGCGCATCGGCATGGTGGCGCAGGATCCGGTGATCTTCGCCGCCGACGCCATGGAAAATATTCGCTACGGCCGTCCCGACGCGACGGACGAAGAAGTGCATGCGGCGGCGGAAGCGGCGGCGGCCATGGAATTCATCAAGAAGCTGCCCGACGGCATGAAGAGCTTCCTGGGCGAGCGCGGCGTGCGCCTGTCCGGCGGACAGAAACAACGCATCGCCATCGCCCGCGCCATCTTGCGCGATCCAGCGCTGCTGCTGCTTGACGAAGCCACCAGCGCGCTCGACGCGGAGAACGAACGGTTGGTGCAGACGGCGCTCGAACACCTGATGGTGGGACGCACCACCATGGTGATCGCGCACCGGCTTGCCACTGTGGTGAACGCAGATCGCATCGCAGTGATCGACGACGGACGCCTGGTCGCGACAGGACGGCACGAACAACTGATCGCCAGCAATCCGCTTTACGCCCGCGTCGCCGCGCTACAGTTCACCGCCGACAGCGGCGCGAATTGAAGCCATGCAAAACGGGCGGGGCTTTCGCCCGCAGCTATGCAAATGAGCAAGCGTTCGCGCGACACCACGCGACACGCGACACTTTCCAAATTGCGCTGTGCTGAGAATGGGTTGGCCTAGTTTCGCCTCACGCGACACTTACGCGACACCACGCGACACCCACGGCGTTTGTGCATGGTTCGGCTCAAGCCATGCGCTGAAGTCAAAGCATCCGGGTGGATGCGCGCGGTCGCAGCGTCCTCTTCACCTGATTCACAATGTCAAACATCCGCCGCCCGCACGCGCGGGACAGGCTTGCGTGAATGCTGCGCCCAGACCCGATTTTTCGTCGAGCGATAGTTAGGGTGGGGTCAAATTTAATGATTCGAAAAATCGAAAATGTGCATCGGGCGATTCGCAGTGCAATGCGAACGCCTAGTCCCAATCCCGCGACCCCATGCGGCGCGCCTGCTTCACGCCGCTGCGTTTCTTCTTGCCTTCGAGGCGTTGCTTCTTCTGGCCCTTGCTGACTTTTGTCGCGACGCGGCGCTTGGGTACATGGGTCGCATTCACGATCATCTCGACAAGCCTGTCGATGGCGTCTTTCCGGTTCATCTCCTGGGTGCGATGACGGTTGGCGGTGAGGACAATCACCCCATCCGTGGTCGCGCGTTTACCGGCCAGCGCCAACAGCCGGATCGCGACGTCATTGGGAAGCGAAGGCGAACGGCGCGCGTCGAAGCGCAGTTGCACAGCGGTCGCGACCTTATTGACGTTCTGCCCGCCCGGTCCGCTGGAGCGGATGAAGGAGAGTTCGACTTCGTCGTCGTCGAGGAAAAGGTTCGGGGTGACTTGGATCATAGGCGTTAGAACGGCAGCAGATTGTAAGAGTTGCTGAATTGCTGCTGGAATAATGGATCGAAGGGCGTGTTGGCCATGAACGGAGTCTGCTGTTCGGCCGGCGGCGAGAACAGGTCCGATGGCGCAGGCGTTAAGATCGCGCTCAAGGTGTCATCGACAAAGACCGTGCTGGAACGCGCCAATTGAAGCGGTAATGCATCCAAAGCAATCGCCGGCGGGGCCATGACGGCGGCGAGATCGTCGGCGGTAAGGCCTTCCGCGGTCGCGGCGCTCGCCGGCGCAACGGAGACGGAATAGCTGCCGATGCCCGTACTGTAGGCGAGCGCATCGATAATGTAGGTGCCGGTCGCCGACGGTGTGTAGTTGAGCACGGCGGACGCACCGAGGCCGCTGCTTGACGCCGTCGCAAGCTGAAAGCCGCTCCCATTGCGCACGTAAAACTGGGATTCCGTCCAGCGTAACGCGCTGCCGGTGGCGGTTCCGGAAACCCTGATCGTATACGTCGTGTTCGCGGTGAGAGTCGTGCGGAACCAGTCGCGGTCCCCCGCGGTTTCGATGAGCCCTTCCGCTGTGCCGCCGACCGCCACCGTGCCGGCCGTGCCGGTGTTCGCGGCGTAATCGTCGGGATCGCTGGCCGCAGCGATGGTATAGGTGCCGGTAGCGGCCGATGAATTGGAGCGCATCGCGAGGTAGTACGTGCCCGATACGCTTGCCCGGAACATCAGACGCGCATCCGCCCCGGCGCCGCTGTCGTTGTCCGCGACAAGCACGGTTCCGCTGGAATTGAGGAGCTGCAGGGCAGGATCGGTCAAACTGCCACCGCTGGAAGCGCTGCCGCGCGCGTCGAACCGGTAAAGCGTGCCCGCCGTCAGTGAGACACGCACCCAGTCGATATCGCCGGCGGTTCCAATGCTGCCGCTGAGAGTGCCGCCGACCGTGACAACGCCGCTGGTGGCGGTGGTAGCGGTATAATCATCGCCCGACGTTCCGTTGGGCGCGACGCTGAGCGTATACGTGCCCGTGCCGCTGCTGCCGGCGGCCGCTTCGATATAGTGAACACCGGTGTAGGCGGCGGTGTAGGTGAGCTGCGCGTCCAGACCCGTGCCGGAATCGTCGTCGGACCCATAGGTGACGCCGCTGGACGATTTCACGCGCACGTAAGGATCGGCGAGCGTTCCGCCGCCGCTGGCCGAGCCGCGCAGATCGATACGGTAGGACTGACCGGCGGTCAAAGTAACCGCGAACCAATCGGCGTCCGTGCTTGTTTCGAGACGGCCTGTGACGGAGCCGCCAACCGCGACCGCGCCCGTCGTACTGGAATTGGCGGTGTAATCGTCCGCCGTCGTCGAGGTGGCGACGGCGACGGTGTAGGTTCCCTGTTCGCCGCCGAAGCCTGTTGCCGCGATGTAGTAGGTTCCGGTTGTGGTGGCGGTATAGAGGATCTGCGAGTCCGTGCCGGTTCCGCTGTCGTCGTCGGCCACGAGTTCGGTACGCGTTGGGCTGAGAAGGCGCATATAAGGATCAAGCAGCGTGCCGCCGCTGGAATCATAGCCGCGCAGGTCGAAGCGGTAGCTGACGCCCGCGGTGAGATTCACGCGGAACCAGTCTTCATCGACATTGGTATCGATACGCCCCGTCGCGGTTCCGCCGACGGTAACGCTCGCCGTTGTGGTGGCGTCGGCCGGATAGTCGTCAATGGTGGGGATCGTCCCGGGGGAGCCGTAGACCGCGCGGATGCCCGCGATATCGTCGCTCGTGAGATCTGTGACGCTGGAATTCTGCGACGCATTCATCACGGTCGGCATATCGTTCTCGTGGTCGAGGCCGAGCGCGTGGCCGACCTCGTGGAGAACGAGTGTGTAAAAATCGGCGGTGCCGGAGGCGGGCGATGAGCCGACGATCTGGACGGAGCCATCGATCAGCCGGTAGCGGCGGCCGAGATCAAACGAGATATAGGAGTTGCGGATGACGCTGCCGCTGTACCAGGTATTCGCGAGACCGATCGTGCCCGCGCTTTGCGCCTGTAGCTCGTCGAACACGAGCACAATGTTGGCTGTCGACGGCGAGGTGGTCTCAACGAAGGTGAAATTGCCGACCTCGTCCCAACGGGAGAAGGCCTGGCGAATGGACGGCATGAAAACCGAGGAGATCGCCGTAACGGCGCTCGTGTATTCGGAATCGGTCGGGATGCTTTGCCCCGCCGTGACGACCGCCCAAGTGATCGTGCCGCCGGCGGTGCCGCGCGTACCGTTGCCCCACTTGTAGGTCTCAAGTTCATAAGACGGGCGCTCGTACTGGGGGACAACGGCGATCGGCGCAGTCAGAGGCAGACTTACGGCGTTGACGCCGCCGTCTAGTTTCTCCAGAACGCCGCTCTGGCCGTCCGGCATATCGCCCCCATCTTCCTACGCGGGCGCGAATGACAAACGCGCCGAACCCGCCCACCGTGTACTATAACGGCGCCTGCCCAAAAACGTAGCCTTGATGAACTTACGTCCCGCATGAGCGACACAGCCGCAGCCCCCATGATCGTCCCGGAAATGAGCTTCGACGAGCTCACCGAGAACTTTGCCTTATTTGACGATTGGGAAGACCGCTACCGCTACCTGATCGATCTGGGGCGCAAGCTGCCGCCCTTCCCGGACGCGCTGAAGACCGAAGCCAACAAGGTGCGCGGCTGCATGAGCCAGGTGTGGATGGTGCCAGGGCATCCCGCGGACGACGCGAGCCGATTCGCCTTTGCGGCCGACAGCGACGCGCACATCGTCAAAGGATTGGTCGCCGTGCTTGGCATTCTGTTCTCGGGAAAGACGCCGCAGGAGGTCGGTTCAACCGATACGGAGGCCGCCTTCCAAGCGCTCGGCCTCGATCAGCACCTAAGTCCCAGCCGCCGCAATGGGTTGGTGTCGATGGTGGAGAAGATAAAAACTTACGCGCAAAAAGAGTGAAATCCCGTACGTAGAGTTTGTCACTTGGCCCCCGTTCCGCGCCGTTTTATCACAGGCGCGGGGTGACTAACCGGGTGTGGGGTTTTCGACATGACTGATTCGATCGCGGCGCTGAAGGCCGCCGTTCTGCGGTGGAAGTGCCGCGCTTATTCCTTTGCCGCCATGCCGTTCATCGCCGTCATCGGCGCCGACGTCGTCTCGCGCGGCATGGTGCTGCCGTCATGGGGGGTCGGCGCGATGGCGCTGGCGGCCGGCGCGCTCGGCGCACTGTCCTGTATCGCGAGTTTTGACCATCGCGATCTGACGGGAAAGCTGGTCTGGTTCTGAGGAACTGAGCGCCAATTGTCATGGCCCGGCTTGACCGGGCGATCCATAGCTCAACGAGCATCGGCGCGCGCCGATGAATGGATTGCCCGCCTAAAGCGGGCAATGACATTGAGTATGGCTATTTAAGCGAACAGCCTGCGGTCGAGCTTCTTGATGAAGCTCCACGGGTCCGGATCGGGTTTACCGAACAGGAAGCCTTGCACGTATTCGACGCCGCAATCGCGCACGAATTCGAGGCCTTCCTTGCTGTCGACCATCTCGGCGATGGTCTCCACATCCATGGTCTTGCAGAGCGTGGTAAGCGCCTTCAGGAAGGCGCGGCCCTTGGGAGCGGTTTGCGCGTTCTTCACCGCGCTGCCGTCGAGCTTCACGACGTCGACTTCCAGCACCGAGAGATACTGGAAACTGGCGGCGCCAGCGCCGAAATCGTCCAGGCAGACGTGGAAGCCTTTTTTGCGCAGGCCTTGGACGAAATTGTTGGCCTGCGTCAGATCGGCGACACGCGCGGATTCGGTGATCTCGAACACCAGGAAATTGCTGAGCCACTTATCGGCGTCGAGCATGGCGTGGAGCTCTTTGGAATACTGTTCGTTGCCGACCGACATGCCAGAGATGTTGACGGCGATGGAGACCTTGTCCGCGCGGTTTTTGCGCAGCCAGTCGACGCATTTGCGCGCCATGGCGATATCGAACTCGGTGATCAGCCCGGTCTCTTCGGCGAAGGTGATGTACTTGTAGGGGCTTTCCTCGAAGTTCCCATTGAAGCGCACGAGCGCCTCGTAATGGTGCACCGCGCCGGTCCGCGCATCGAAGATCGGATGGAACGCGACCTGGAAGTCGTTGCCGCCGACGAGGCTGCGGAACTTGTTCAGTGACTCGACGGTGTCCTGAACCAGCTTGTTCATGTTCGCGGCGATGTCCTTCACGTTGAAGGCATCGCCGACCTGTTCCTTGAAGTGATTGATCGTGTAGACGAGCCCCTTGGCAAGGTCGGCTTCGTCCACACCCGCGATATCGACCTCGACCGTGCCGGCCTGCGCGACCACGCCCTTGCCGGTGGGGTCGAACGCCTTGGTGGCTTCAGTCAGTTTCGCTTCAAGGGCGGCGACGTCCATGCCCTTTTCGGCGACGATCCCGAATTTGCCTTCGCCGACTTCACCAGCGGCATCACCGCCCAGCGAATTGGCGCGCAAGGTCGTGCCCACGGTGGTGAGCAGGTGTTCGCGCTCTTCTTCGTCGAGGCTGTCGGCGAGGGCTTCGAAGCCCGGCAAATTGACGAGGGTCAGTTCAGCGTTGGGGCCGGCGGCTTTAAGTTTCTCGACCGCGAGCTGGGAGAAGGAGTCCCCCGTCAGCAGGCCCGTACCTTTGTCGCGCGCGACACCCTGTTCGGCTTCGCCCTTGTCCGTGAGGTGGGCTTGGGTGCGGAACGCCAGGAAGAAATGGTCCTTCAGGTCCGGCATGACGTAGCCGGCGAAACCCAGAGGCGGGGTCAGCCCCTTGGCGCCCTGGAGCTTCACTTTGACGTTATCGATACGGCCCTTCTTGGCCGTCATGTGCAGGAGCTGATCGACCAGGACGCGGTCTTTCGGCGAGACGACGTCCATGAAATTGCGCCCGATCAGACCTTCCGGCCCGAGACCCAAGAGAGCTTTGGTCGCACCCACGGCAAAGGAAATCCGCTGCTGCGGATCCAGCTCGATCAGGATGTCGGCCCAACAAAAGGCGAAGGCGACAAAGCGGTCGCGCGCGGTGTTCATGGGTACTATCGAGTCAAAGAGATGTCTTTGATGTTCTTAGCAATAATAGTCCGCCATGCCTACCCGTCGCGTGAAGCGTCGCGCGGTGATTTCGCTCCTCGGTGGCGGCCGCCATTTTAGGCGCGCGCCCCATAGTTGAGAGAGTCCGGACCAAGCCAAACTGCGCGTCGCCTTGTGACGCGGCGGCCCGAAGCGCACCTTATGGCGCGCGCAGCGGCAAGGAACTGGCGATGTTGGGGGAAGAATGGCCCAGAACTGCCAAATCCCGTTACAAGTCCTGGATGTCGACGCGGTGACCCACCCCATGATCGGGGCCCTGGCCGACTACTGGTGTGCCCTCGGCGCCGGCGTGCCGCCCGCGCGCGCCGCCTTCGATTTCATGGAAATCTATAAAGTGGCCCCGCACCTTCTTATGGCCGAGCGCCTCGCGCCGGAGACTTTCAAGTTCATTTATTGCGGAACGGCGATCGCGGACAATTTTCCGCGCGATCTGACAGGGGCAACTTATAGCCCCACGACACCGCGGTTCAGCCGGATCGACTGGCCGGGTTTTTTCAGCGCGGTGCTGGACAGTCCCTGCCTACGCTACGGCCGCGAGCGCATCGACTGGGCCAATGCGGACAATAGCGAGATCATCTACTGCGCCTGTCCGCTTTTGGGAAAAGACGGGCGGCCCACCTATGTCGTGTCCTGCCTGGTGTTCCTGGAACGCTCGCCCTTCCATAGCGAGAGGCTGTAGGCCTCGCAGTCTGGTTCTTGCCAGGACGGCCCGCGCGGACCAAACTCCCCCCGCTTACAACCAGCGAGTCCCTCACGTGCGCGCACTTTTCATTTTGTTTGTTCTTATGGCCGGCCTTTCGACGGGCGCGGCGCAGGCGACGACCATTCCGCGGATCACGCTGGTCGTGTCCGATATCGAGAAGTCGATCACCTTCTATGAGCGCCTGGGCTTTTTGAAGAGTTCCGACGAAGCGCGTACGGGCGCGCAGCAAATCCATGGCGCGGACGATCTGCCGCTGACCGCCGACGCGACCCGCAGCCGCATTGTGGTGATGAAGGGCGAAGGCCAGACCTCGGAGATCGCACTCCTCTGGTACGACCGGCCGCCCCTTGCCAGCGCGCGCAGCAATCTTATGGGCCTCGGCACCGGCGATGTGATCATCGGCGTCGTCGTGCCCGATTTGCAGACGGCTTATGCGGCCCTCGACCGCATCGGCGCGCGCATCGAGAAGGGCCCGAACGCCTTCACCGCCGCGCCGTTGGGCGTGCGGCTTTACGCCTACGATCCCGACGGCCATATGGTCGAATTGACTCAGGCGGGTAGATAGCAACGCTGCTGAGACCGCCCCGCCGAGGGGGCGGGCCGCTCGAGAGCTTATTTCCCGATCACAACGCCTTCGCGGCGCGGGTCGGCGCCGCCGACGAGGCCGTCCTTGGTGACGCGGATCGCGTGAATGCCGCTGGCGGAATTGTTGACGCGCACGGTGTGGCCGAGTTTCTCGAGATCGGCTTTCACCGGCTCCAGCCCCTCTTCCAGAACAACGTTGTTGCCCATGCCCAGCACGAAGGGCGAGGCGGCGGCGTTGGCGGGCGACATGTCCCAATCGATCATCGCGACGAGAGTCTTCACCACGAAGCCGACGATGGCCGGCCCGCCCGGCGAGCCGAGCACCATTTCGAGCTTGCCGTCCTTGTTGAAGACGATGGTCGGCGTCATGGAGCTGCGCGGACGCTTTTCGCCGGCGACGCGATTGGCGACGCTGCGCTTCTCGGCGACGTCTTCATAGGAGAAGTCCGTGAGCTGATTGTTGAGGATGAAACCACCCTTGGTCATCAAACGTGACCCGAACCCGCTTTCGATGGTGCTGGTCATGGCCACGGCGTTGCCGTCACGGTCGACGATGGAGAAGTGCGTGGTAGACGGAAGCTCGGGGCTGTCGGCGGTCACGAAAGCATGTTTGGTCGGCACCTTGCCGGCTTCGGCCACGGGAAGACGCTGGTCTTCCTTCACAAGCGCGGCACGCTGCTTGAGGTAGTCCGGCGCGATGAGCGCTTCAGTGGGCACCGGCACGGAATCCGGGTCGGCCATATAGACAGCACGGTCAGCAAAGGAGAGCCGGCCGGCTTCAGCCATCAGGTGATAAGAGGTCGGCGACTTCGGCCCTAGGGCACGCAAGTTATGCGGCTCGAGGATCGCGAGGCTTTGGATGACGCCGATGCCGCCCGAAGACGGCGGACCCATGCCGCAGACTTTATATGTGCGGTATCCGCCGCAGACAGGCGGACGCTCGACGGCTTTATAGGCTTTGAGATCGTCGAGGGTCATGTCGCCGGGGTTCTGCGGCGCGGAGTCCACGGTCTGAACGATGTCGGCGGCGATGGCGCCCGTATAGAAAGCGTCGGCGCCCTTGGTTGCGATCTCGCGCAAGGTGGCGGCGAAGGCCGGGTTTTTGAGGATGGTACCGGCGGCTTTCGCCTGGCCGTTGGCGTCGTAATAGAATGACTTCGCCGGTTCGATCATCGCGAGATTACGGTCGCCGGCGAGCAGCGCGTTCAAGCGCGGCGAAATAGCGAAGCCGTTTTCCGCCAGCGTAATAGCCGGCTGGAACAAACGCGCCCACGGCAGCTTGCCGTGATTCTTGTGCGCGAGTTCCATCACCCGCACGAGGCCGGGCACGCCGACCGATTTTCCTCCGACAATGGCCTGCATGCGGCCCATGGGTTTGCCGTCCTGGGTGAGGAAGCGGTTTTCTTCGGCTGCTTTCGGCGCTTCTTCGCGGCCATCGTAGGTCCGCAAGGCCGACGCCTTGGCATCCCAATGCACGATGAACGCGCCGCCGCCGATGCCCGAGGACTGAGGCTCGACGAGATTGAGCACGAGATTGACGGCGATGGCGGCGTCGAGCGCTGAACCGCCGGCGGCGAGAATGTCCGCCCCGGCCTGCACGGCGAGCGGATTCGCGGCCGCGACCATCCATTCCTTACCGGTGCCGCTTTTGGGCTCGGAGCGTCCCGTGAAGGCTTCCGGATCGGAGGCTTCGGGCTTCGCGATCTGCGCGAAGGCCGAACTGCTCATCGCGAGGATGACAAAAGCGGAGACGCTGCGGAGGACTTTTTTCATGGGGCTACCTTAGTTTCCCGGCCGGTTTCACGCCAGTGATGACACCAGACGTCGTGGCCGGCGCCGGGCTGCTCGCGCGGCGGCGCCGCATCGGCGCAAATGGCGCTCGCGCGCGGGCAACGGCTGCGAAAAACGCAGCCCGAGGGCGGGTTTAGCGGGGACGGCAGTTCGCCCGCCAAGGGCAATCGCGGCCGCGCGCGGGCGGCCATGGGATCGGGCACCGGCACCGCCGCGAGCAACGCCTGGGTGTAAGGATGACGCGGGGCCGCGTACAGCGCATCACGCGGCGCGATCTCCATCGTCTTGCCGAGGTAGAGCACCATGACCCGGTGCGAGATGTGCCGCACGATGGACAGATCGTGACTGATGAAGATCATCGTCAGGTTCATGGCGCGTTGCAGCTCCATGAGCAGGTTCACGACCTGCGCGCGGATCGAAACATCCAACGCGCTGACCGGTTCGTCGCAAACCACGAGCTTGGGCTCCAAGATCATCGCCCGCGCGATGCCGATGCGCTGGCACTGGCCGCCGGAGAATTCGTGCGGGTAACGGTTGACCATCGCCGGATGAAGACCGACGCGGGCCATCATATCCTTCACCTTGGCCTTCATATCGGCCTTGGACATCGAGGGGCGATAGTTGCGCAAAGGTTCGGCGATAATATCACCAGCGGTCATGCGCGGATCCAAGCTCGCGAGCGGATCCTGGAATACGATCTGCATGCGCTCGCGCTCGGCCTTCAGTTCCTTCGCGTCCAAATCGGTGAGCGTGCGACCAAGCCACGCGACCGCGCCGCCGGTGGCAGGCAGAAGCTGGAGCACGGCGCGGCCCAAGGTTGACTTGCCGCAGCCGGACTCGCCGACAACGCCCAAGGTCTCGCCCGCTTTCAGCTCGAAGCTGACGCCGTCGAGGGCCTTCAACGGCGTGTAGGTCCCCACGATGAGGCCGCCGGTACGCACCGGATAGTGGACCTTGAGGTCCTTCACATCGAGCAGAGTCGCGCTCATGCCGCCACCGTGTGGTTGAGGAAGCACGCGTTGAGGGTGCCGCCGTCGGCCAGCGCCGGACGTTCGGCGCGGCAACGATCAAACACCGCCGCGCAGCGCGGATGGAAACTGCAGCCCGACGGCAGCTTTTGAAGATTCGGCGGTTGACCGGGAATCGTCGGAAGCACGGCGGTCGGCGCATCAGTGAGCCGCGGCGTACAGGCAAGAAGACCCTTCGTGTAGGGATGACGGGGCGCGGCGAATATCTCCTGCACGCCGGCATTCTCGACCACACGGCCCGCGTACATCACAGCCACACGATCGGCGAGTCCGGCGACGACACCGAGATCGTGGGTGATGAGCACGAACGATGTTCCGTGCTGTTCCTTCAGCTCGCGCATGAGATCGAGGATGAGCGCCTGCACCGTCACATCGAGGGCGGTGGTGGGTTCGTCGGCGATGACCAGTTCCGGGCCGCACAGCAGCGCCATCGCGAGCACCACACGTTGCCTTAACCCGCCCGAGAGTTCATGCGGATACATCGCAAAGCGGCGCTCGGGCTCGGGGATCTGCACCCGGGCCATCATGGCGACGGCCGCGGCGCGGGCGGCCTTGGCGTCGAGGCCGCGGTGCCGCTCGAGGACTTCCGTGAGCTGCCGGCCGACGCGCATGTGCGGGGTGAGCGAGGTCATCGGATCCTGGAACACCATGGCGAGACGATTGCCGCGCACACTGTTGAGGGTGCGTTCCTTCGCTTTCAGGAGATCGATGTCGCCGAAGCGGACCGCGCCTGTCGCGCGGCCGTTCGCGGCGAGCAGGCCCATGACGGCCATGAAGGTCTGACTTTTGCCGGAACCGGATTCACCGACGATGCCGAGACATTCGCCCTTGTTCACATGAAGCGAGACGTCGCTGACGGCGGCGACTTCGCCGTCTTCGGTGGCGAAGCGGACATTGAGGCCGTTGATGTCGAGGATGCGCTGGGTCATGTCAGCGGTCCTTCGGATCGAGGGCATCGCGCAAGCCGTCGCCCAGGAAATTGAAGCAGAACAAGGTGGCGGTCATGAAGACGGCGGGAACGATCAATGTCTGCGGGTTAACTTCCAATTCGGCCGCGCCTTCGTTGAGCAGCACCCCCCAGCTGGTGAGCGGTTCCTGCACACCCAGCCCGAGGAACGAGAGGAAGCTTTCCAACAAGATCACCTGCGGGATGGTGAGGGTGACATAGACGATCACCACGCCCAGTACGTTGGGCACGATGTGGCGCAGGATGATGCCGGCGGTCGATCCCCCCGAGGCGCGCGCGGCCTCGATGAATTCCTTCGATTTGAGCGAGAGGGTCTGGCCGCGCACGATGCGCGCCATGGTGAGCCATTCGACCGCGCCGATGGCCAGGAACATCAAGATGAAATTGCGCCCGAACATGACCATGAGGATGATCACGAAGAAGGTGAGCGGCACGGAGTAGAGAAGATCGACAAGGCGCATCAGGAGCTGGTCCACGCGCCCGCCGACGAAACCCGCGACCGCGCCGACAGTGACGCCGATGAACAGCGCGACCATGGTTGCGAGTATGCCGACCATGAGCGAGACGCGCCCACCGACGAGGGTGCGCGCGAGAAGATCGCGGCCCACGGAATCGGTGCCGAGATAGTGGCCGAGCTCCATGTTCGGCGGCATGGCTTCGACATGGTCCCAGTCGATCGCATCGTAAGGCCACGGCAGCGTGTAGGGGCCGAGGAGGCACACGAGCGCGATGACCGCGAGGATGATCATGCTGGCGAGCGCGGCGCGGTTGCGCTTGAGGCGGCGCCACGCATCCTGCCAAAGGCTGCGGCCTTCGACTTCGCCCGCGTTTTCCAATGCGGCGCCGTGCGCCGAGGTCATGTTGACGCTACTCATAACGCACCTTTGGATCGAGCACGGCGTAGAGCATGTCGACGATGAGATTGGCGATGATGACAAAAGCCGCGCCGACAATGGTGACGCCCATCACCAATGTATAATCGCGGTTGAGCGCGCCCTGCACGAAGTACCGGCCGATACCGGGGATCTGGAAGATGGTCTCGATGACCATGGAGCCGGTGAGCAGGAAGGCCGTGGCCGGCCCGAGGAAGGTGATGACAGGCGTCAGCGCCGCCTTCATGGCGTGACGCAAAACAACGGTGCGGTACGGCAGGCCTTTCGCGCGGGCCGTGCGCACAAAATTGGTGCGCAATGCCTCGATCATACTGGCGCGCGAAATGCGCGCGATATAGGCGACGAAGGGCAGCGCGAGGACGGTGACGGGCAGGATGCGGTTGAGGAAGGCGCCGTCGTTCCAGCCGCCGGCAGGTAGCTGGAAGGGCGTACCTTTGAGCCAAACGCCGAAGGCGAGGATCAGGAGCTGGCCGGTGACGAAGGTGGGGATGACGATGCCGATCATCGCCAGACCCGAGACCGCGTAATCGCGCGCCGCGTTCTGCGACAACGCGGCGGTGATGCCGAGCGGCAATCCGACGAGGATCGCGAGGATAATGGCCGAGAGTCCGTTCTCGATGCTGACCGGCAAGCCTTGCGCGATCAATTCAGTGACGGTGAAATCTTTATATTTGAACGAAGGGCCGAAATCGCCCTGGAGAAGATTGCCAAGATAACTGAGGAACTGCTGCCACAAGGGATCGTCGAGGTGATAACGCGCGCGCAGGTTCGCGAGCACTTCGGGCGGCACGGGCGCTTCGCCGTCGAAGGGCCCGCCCGGCGCGAGGCGCATGAGGAAGAAGCAGAAGAGCACGACGGCGAGGAGCGTCGGGATGCCGATGAGGAGCCTTCGCGCGAAGTAAGACCACATCGGCTTTGTCCCTATACGTTCGGCTCTGAGATGACGGTATTGGCGAGCACGCCGATATCCTGGATCTCCACTTCGATACGATCTCCGGGACGCAGCCAGCGCGGCGGCGTGCGGTTGATCCCCGAACCCGCGGGCGAGCCGGTGGCGATGACATCGCCCGCCTCGAGGTGGGTGAAGATGGAGATGTAGGAGATGACCGCGGCCACGGAGCGCAGCATCGCGCCGGTGGACGACTGCTGCATGATCTCGCCGTTGAGGCGGGTGGTGAGCATGAGGTTCTGCGGATCGGAGATCGCGCCCGCGGGCACCAGCCAAGGGCCGCAGGCGCCCGACGAATCGAAATTCTTCCCGGCGGTCAGGGAGTGCTTCTGGTAATCACGCACACAGCCGTCGAGGAAACAGGTGTAGCCGGCCACATGGCTGAGGGAGCGTTCCGGCGGAATGCGCCGGCCCCCCTTGCCGATGACCACGGCGAGCTCGCCTTCGAAATCGTATTCACGCGAGGCGCTGGGACAGACGATGGACTGGCGGTGCCCGACCAGCGACTGCGGTGTGCGCATGAACAAGACGGGCGGGACATTCGCGTCCGTGCCGGGCGGGTTATTGTCCTTCGGATAGTTATTGCCGACACAAATGATGCGCCCCGCATCCGGCACCACTTGCAGCAGCACCACGTGATCGAGCGCAACGGTCGGCTTGCGGTGCGCGATCGCCGCTTCAAGATTGGCGACGGGGCCGCCCGCGAGCACGGCGCGTAACGACGGCCCGGCGTCCGAGAGATCGACGATGTCGTTGCCGACCACGGCCCCGAAACTGGGTCCGTGGTTGTACTCGTAAGAAACGAACTTGATCGAGGATGCGGCCAAAGGGGTTACTTCTTCGGCATGAGGACGGTGTCGATGACGTGAATGATGCCGTTGTCGGCGGGGATGTCGGCCTTGATGAGACGCGCGTCATCGATCATCACGACCTTTGTCGCGTCGATGAGCACAAGAGCCCCATCCGCCGTCGCCGCTTCCATGCGCTTACCGAGGAAGTCGCGCGCCAGGATGCGGCCGACGACAATATGGTGCATCAGCAGCGCGCGCGTCTTTTCACGGTTCTCGGGGCGCAGCATGTCCTGGATGGCGCCCTTGGGGAGTTTGGCGAAGGCGTCATCGGTGGGTGCGAAGAGGGTCAGCGGCCCCGCGCCGGCGAGAAGATCGCCAAGGTTCGCCGCCTTCACGGCGGCGAGGAAGATGGTGAAGGTGCCCGCGTCGAGCGCGGTGCCGTTGATGTCCTTGGCTTGAACCGGGGGCGCGCAAAACGGCGCACACAAAAGAGCGATAACAAGAACTAGCCGCTTCATCATCCAAGGACCCCACCACACCGAAGCAAGAGCTTGCCATGCGGAGTCGCGGCGAGGCAAACAACCACATCAAAAAAGCCGGGCCAAAGGTCGGGATACCCTTCCGCGCGCCCATGAAGAAAGCTAGAAGCCTCGCCATGCCGCACGACGCGCCCCCGAAGCGAGACGACAATCGCGAGATGTACAACGAGATCGCCGCCCTGGTGGCGTCGCTCGGAAAGGCGTTCGGGCGCCCGGAAAACGAGGTCATCGCAGCGCTGGAAAAGAATGCCATCACGCTGGATTTCGGCCGCGACGCAAATGGTAACCGCTTCGTGCTGGCCGCCTTCGAGGGCAAGACCGCGCGCCTTTACCAGGGCGCCATTAAACAAGAGCCGGAAACCGGCGGCTCTCCCCCGGGCTAAGGCGCTTCGACGCTATACCGTCAACGCATAATGATGTATATGCGTTATTATGGACGTGAAGCCTGCATCTAGTGGTATTTCTGCGGCGGCCCTCGACCCGAGCGCGGTTTTGGAGGTCTGCCTTTGCCACAACATACGCCGTGCCGCCCGGACGATTGGGCGGCGTTATGATGCGGCCCTAGCCAGCGCCGGCCTTACCAGCGGTCAGTTCACGATCCTGGCCGCCGCGGCCGCCCTTTCCCCTTTGCCCCTGCCGGTGTTGCGGGAGATTTTGGCGATGGATCGCACCAGTTTAAATCGTACACTTAAGCCATTGGAGAGAAATGGCTTAATCGAGATAAATGCGGGCGCAGGACGGCGTGCGGGACACATCGTGCTGACCGCCGAGGGCGCGGTAACGTTCCGTGACGCCGGCCAGCTGTGGCGGGCCGCCCAAGCCGATGCGTCCCAGCAGCTGGGCGCCGGCCGGACGGGCCAGTTTTTGAGCCTTTTGAACGGCGCTGCGACGGCTTTGCACGATCAATGATGTATATACGTCATTAATTGTGGCTCGACCCGGCGCTGCGCGCGGCTACGTCCGCCGGCGACTTAACGTTTATTAAAGGTACCCCCGGCAAAGTGCTCCCATCACAGACCTGTCCAGAAGGACCGGTCGAGCGAGTGGGACAGACGCTTTGAGAACAATCACCAAAGCTTTTCGCGACGGCGAATCGATCTACCGGCAGGGCGACGAGAGCAGCTGGGCCTTTGAGGTCTTGGAAGGCTCGGTCGAGCTGATCAAGGACGGCCCGGATGGCCTGACCGTGATGGCGCGCCTGAAAGCCGGTGAACTGTTCGGCGAACTCGGCATCCTGGACAACGCCCCGCGCACGGCGACCGCGCGCGCCCGCGGGTCCGTGACCGTGCGCGCGATCCCGCGCGATGAATTCCTGCGCCAGATGGAGACCGATCCCGATACCGCGCTGAAGGTGATGACGAAGCTGGCCCGGCGCATGAAGGGTCCGGACACCGTCGATCCGATTCGCGCCGCCGCTTACCGCGCCGCCGCCGCCAATCTGCCGGTGCCCGTCGCCGATCCCGAGCCGTTGCAGGCGCCGCCGCCGCTCAGAGTCGGCCGTCCGCTGCCGCAGAACCTGATCGGCGACCGCAAGCCGACGTTCATTGAAAAGATTTTCGACGCCGTCGTGAAAGATCCGACGCGCCGTCCGGGCAAACGCGCCAAGGCGCCGACCCCGGGCGACATCCTCGTCATGGTCGGCAAGCTGCGCGACGATTTCGAGGACGTGCAGCACAAGAACCTGATCCAGGCGCTGGACGGAATCCCGGGCGTGCGCACGATCGCGATCGATCGGGACCTGACCCGCTTCGTGCCGGGAATCACGGAACCCGGCGCGACCGCCAACGACGAACTAATGAAACGCGCGACACGCGACGCGCGCGCATGGATGGCCGACCAGAACGCCGATCTGCTGATCTGGGGCAACATCGATCCGACAGGCCGCAATATCGAACTGCACTTCACCGCCACCGCGTCGAGCCCGGGCGAGCGCCCCGGCCGCTTCACGGCGCTGAACGTCTTGAACGTGCCTGTGGATTTCTACACCGACTGGGTGCCGTTGATCCGCGCCGTCACTTTGGCCGCGATCGATCCGCGCAGCTTCTCGCAAGGGCGCATCCTGCGCTCGGCCTTGCCGGCCATCGCGGTCGCCGCGCGCGCCATGGGCGCCGAGCCTTCCGCCGCGATGGAACCGTCCGAGCGGGCCGCGATCCTGTTCTGCTACGGCAACGTCTGCGCGGTGTGCGCACAGCTTGAAGGCGACCGCAGCTGGTATCACGGCGCCGTCGACGCCTGGCGCATGGCCATCGATCTTTTGGGCAGCGATCAAAGTCCTTTGCTGGGCCAGCTGTTCCAGCAGATGGGCCTCGCGCTCCAGATCATCGCCGAACGCAGCGGCGATTCGGATTCGCTCGAACAAGCCGCGGACGCTTACCGCCGCGCGCTGATGCACATCTCGCGCCGCCGCCAGATCATCGACTGGGGCCTGGTGAAGTACCGCCTGGGCTGCGTGCTGTATAAACTCGACATGGCGATGGGCGACGATAACGCCCTGCGCGAAGCCATCCACGCCTGCCAGGCCGCGCGCCAAGTCTTCAACAAGTACACGCATCCGATTCGCTTCTCGGAAATCTCGAACGCGCTCGCGCAGATCCTGCAGGTTTACGGCGACAATATCCGCAGCGTTCCGATCCTCGAATATGCCGTGAAGTCCTGCGTTTCGGCGTTGCAGGTGCGCACGCCCGATACCGCGCCGTTGCAGTGGGCGTCGATCCAGAACACGCTGGGTTCGGCGCTGTTCCTTTTGGCCAAACACACGGGCGAATGGGAATACATGCGCGCGTCGGGCGAAGCGTTCCGCCTGGCGCTCGCGGTCTACAGGGAACATGGCGCGGGGCGGATGGCGATTGTCACCGAGCGCAATCTTCAACGCGCCGAGAAGCAGATCCAGAACACCAGCGACCGCCGCGCGGCCGATCCGGTGTGGGCGCAGAATTTCAACATCGCCGAAGAGCCCTATGACTGGAGCTCGATCCTGGGCGGTAATGACGACTCCGGCATTAACGAAGTCGCCTAAATACCCGCGGTATGCCTAAACTGCGGTCCATGGCTGGGCCGCACATCCTTTCGATCGATCAGGGCACGACCTCGACGCGCGCGGTCGTGTTCGACGTCAGGGGCGCCGCGCGCGCGACCGCGCAAAAGCCGTTCCGCCAGATTTTTCCAAGGGACGGCTGGGTCGAGCACGATCCGGAAGACATCTGGCAAACGACGGTCGATGTGTGCCGCGCCGCGATCGAGGCCGCGGGCGGCGCGCAGACCATCGCCGCCATCGGCATCACCAATCAGCGTGAGACAACGATTGTCTGGGACAAGCGCACGCATAAGCCCGTGGGCAACGCGATTGTGTGGCAGGACCGCCGCGGCGCGGCGCGCTGCGAGGAATTGCGGGCCGCCGGCAAGACGCCGCTGATCCAAAAGAAGACCGGGCTTCTGATCGACTCTTATTTCTCCGCGACGAAAGTGGAGTGGATCCTCAATCAGAACGCCGACGTGCGCCTCGCCGCCGAAGCCGGGCATCTCGCCTTCGGCACCATCGATACGTTTCTGCTGTGGCGGCTGACAGGCGGGCGCACGCATGCGAGCGACGCCACCAACGCCTCGCGCACGATGCTCTACGACATCCATCGCGGCGCGTGGGACGAAGAGTTGCTGGCGCTATTCAATGTACCGAAGAAAATATTGCCCGACGTGCGCGACACGGCGGCCGCTTTCGGTGAAACAGATCCCGCGCTGTTCGGCCGCGCGATCCCGATCACCGCGGTGGTCGGCGATCAACAGGGCGCGCTCGTGGGCCAGGCCTGTTTCGAACCGGGCTGCGTGAAGAGCACGTACGGAACCGGATGTTTCGTGCTGGTGAATACGGGCGCGCAAGCGCTTGCTTCCCAGAACCGCATGCTGACCACCATCGCCTACCGGCTGAAGGGCGCGACGACCTATGCGCTCGAGGGCAGCATCTTCAACGCGGGCACCGTCATTCAGTGGCTGCGCGACGGCGTGCACATGATCGAGAGTGCGGCGGAGAGCGAAGCGCTTGCCGCGAGCTTGGACGGCGCGGCCGATGGAAGTGGCGCGGGCAACGTGTACTTCGTGCCGGCGTTCACGGGTCTCGGCGCACCTTATTGGGACCCGAACGCGCGCGGGGCGATCGTGGGCCTGACGCGCGACTCGGGGCGCGCGCACATCGTCCGGGCGGCGCTGGAGTCGGTTTGTTTCCAGACGAACGACCTCCTTTCCGCGCTGCAGCAGGACGGGATCAAAGCCCCGCCGGCCTTGCGGGTGGACGGCGGCATGGTGGCTAACAATTGGCTGATGCAAATGCTGGCCGACATCACCGGGCTGACGGTGGAACGGCCGGTCTATGGGGAGACAACGGTTCTGGGCGCGGCGTTCCTGGCCGGTTTGGGCGCGGGTATTTTCGCTTCGCCCGATGACGTAAAAGCCGCATGGAAATTGGATTTTTCGGCTCATCCGCGCCTTTCCGCCGACCGGAGCGCGGCCATGCGCGCGGGCTGGCGCGCGGCCGTGGGCCGGGTCCTGACCCCACCGCGCGGCTGACACGCGGGCGAAAGTTCGCCCTCAGAACCTCAGGGCTTCAGCACACAATATATAGGTGGACCGATCGGCCGCCGGCGGGCCGGAGGGCGCGTCGGTCCCCGCACCATCAATCCATGAAAGGCCGCAAGTCACGAATGCGCGCGCGAGTCCTTTGTAGCGCAACCGGAACTTGGTGTAGTGTTTTTGGGCCTTGGGGTGGGGGTTAGTAATTTCCAATGCAGACGTCTTCAGTGGCGGTATCTGCCAAGTCAGGCGTAACCGCGAAAGTTAAGTGGTTCAATCCGGCGAAGGGTTTCGGTTTCGTTGCACCGAATGATGGATCGGCGGACGCATTCTTACATGTGTCGGTCGTTCAACGCGCAGGTCTGCGCACGCTTCGCCAAGGTGCAACAATCATCTGCGATCTGACGGACGGCCCACGCGGCCCGCAAGTCGCGATCATCGGTCGCGTTGATGACTCGACCGTCGCCGATGACGAGTCCATGGGCGAGGGCGAGGAGAGCGTGCTCGAGGGCGAGATCAAGTTCTTCGCCGTCGACAAAGGCTACGGTTTTGGAATGCCCGCGGGCGGCGGCGCCGATGTGTTCATCGGCATCGGCGCGCTGCAACGTTCCAATCTCGATCGCCTTGAGTCAGGCCAGCATGTGCGGATGTACGTTCGTTCGGGCAAGAAAGGCCCGATGGCCGTGCGTATCGAACTGCTCGGCATGTCTCTCGCGCACATGAACGACCAGCACTAGCGCATCAAGCCGCCTCTGCAGACCTGGTGACTTCACGCCGGCGCGCGCGTGAAGACGCAGCGCTTTTTTTGTCGCGCGCCGAAAATTCGCGCAGGGCGGGATAACAGGATTGTAAGCTCGCAGCCGTAGTTGAACCACATTTCGCCGGCAAATTCGCAAGCATGGGTAGGCTGCTCAGGCAGTCCGACAAAAAGTAAGAAAACCCGTTTAGCTTGCGATCCCGAATGGGATCCGAAGGTGGATCGGCGGGGCTGTTTCCCCTCCCCCTCATCCCCAATGGCCTTGCCGGTCCACCACCTTCTTGAATGGCGCCCCTCTTGAATGGCGCTAGCCGCCAAGCGCCCACAGGGCTGCCCATGGACGCCTAGGAATCCTTGCCTAGGCTGGCTAGGGGTTTTAGCCTGGACCCAGGTAGATGCCTCGGGGCCCTTCATTCCCCACCAAAAGAAATATTGTTATGCCACTTCTAAAAGACGTGAATTGGCCCTATTCTATTTCCAAGTGGGGCCACAACCACAGTGAACATGCAGCAGAAGAAGACGTCAGCACCCGATTCGTCCGTGCTTGAGAAGTTGCGCGCCAGCGGCCTTCGGCCGACCCGCCAGCGTCTCGCGCTCGCCAAGCTTTTGTTTGGACGCGGCCACTGCCACGTGACGGCGGAAGGTCTGTTCAACGAAGCGAAGCAGACACGCGTCGATGTCTCGCTCGCCACCGTCTACAACGCCCTGCACGATTTCACCGGCAAGGGGCTCCTTCGCGAAATTTCGATCGACTCGTCGCGCTCGTACTTCGACACCAACACAGGCGATCATCATCACTTCTACTTCGAAGGCACCGGCGAGCTGCAGGACATTCCGCCCGACGCCGTGCACATCGCTGCATTGCCCGACGCGCCCGGAAGTTCGGCGATCTCGCGCGTGGATGTCATTATCCGCGTCCGCGACTAAGTCGCTTGCCCGCGCGGCCGCAAAGCCGCTGCCCCGCCCCGCCCATTCAGAACCCATCGCCGTTTAGAATTATTCTAATCAACTTGACTACACAGACCCGCCTTCTTACAACGAAGGCGTCAAATTTCGCGGCCTCTCGCCGCAGCGCTGCAGAGCGCCTCTTCGCCGCTCACGTCACATCCAACGAGAAAAGGAGACTCCGATGGCTCAGTTGAAAGGTTCCAAGACCGAAGGAAACCTGAAGGCCGCTTTCGCCGGTGAAAGCCAGGCGAACCGCCGCTACCTCTACTTCGCGCAGAAAGCCGACGTCGAAGGCCAGAACGAAGTCTCGGCGCTGTTCCGCTCGACGGCGGAAGGCGAAACCGGCCACGCGTTCGGCCACCTCGAATATCTCGAAGCCGTCGGCGATCCGGCGACCGGTTTCCCGATCGGCGAAACCAAAGCCAACCTGAAGGCTTCCGTCGCCGGTGAAACGCATGAGTACACCGACATGTATCCGGGCATGGCCAAAACCGCTCGCGACGAAGGCTTCTACGAAATCGCCGACTGGTTCGAAACGTTGGCTAAAGCGGAAAAGTCGCACGCCGGCCGCTTCCAGAAGGCGCTCGACAACCTCGCCTAACGTTCGCGCGAACGACGTCACGAACGCCGGCGGGGCCCCTGTGTCCCTGCCGGCGTTTTTATTTTCCCCGACCACGAAGCGGCCAGGAGTTTGCGACGCATGAGAGAAGGCAGTCTCGAAGCGCCGACGCGCCACATCATCGATTGGCAGAACCCGGATTATTTCGACGCCGACAAGCTCGACGCCGAAATGCGCCGCCAGTTCGACATCTGTCACGGCTGCCGCCGCTGCTTCAATCTGTGCGATTCGTTCCCGCGCCTGTTCGACCTGGTCGATGAAGCCGGCGACGCGGAGGTCCATGGATTGAAAAGCGCCGACTTCGGCAAGGTCGTGGACGCCTGCACGCTGTGCGACATGTGCTTCATGACGAAGTGCCCCTATGTGCCGCCGCATGAATTCAATATCGACTTCCCGCACCTGATGCTGCGCTACCGCGCGGCCGAGCGCAAAAAGCGGGGCGGGACGCCTTTCTATGAAAAGCAGCTGACCGAGACCGACCGCAACGGGAAGCTCGCGGCGCTCGCGCCGGCGTTGGCCAACTGGGCATCGGATCGCGGCAATGGCCTCACGCGCGGGGTCATGGAGAAAGTCGCCGGCGTCGACCGCAACGTCGAACTCCCGAAGTTCCACGGACAGACTTTTGTCGCCCAGGCCAAAGACGCGCCGCCGGAGATCAACAAGGACGCGCCCGCGTTCGGGCGCAAGGCCGTGATCTTCGCGACCTGTTTCGCCAACTACAATAATCCGCACATCGGCGAGGCCGCGCTGAAAGTCCTGGCCAAGAACGGCGTCGATACCGAGGTGATCTATCCGGGCTGCTGCGGCATGCCGCAGCTGGAGCAAGGCGATCTCGCGCGCGTCGCGGAAAAAGCCAAGGCGATCGCGCTGGCGTTCAAACCGCACATCGAAGCGGGCAAGGACGTGATCGCGCTGATCCCCAGCTGCGCGTTGATGATGAAATTCGAATGGCCCCTGATCGTGCCGGACGACGAGAACGTGAAAGCCCTGGCGCACGCGACCTACGACATCTCGGAGTACGTGGTGGATATCGCCGACAAGGAAGGCATGGCGCCCGGCCTCACCACGGTGCCCGGCGGCGTCGCGCTGCATCTGGCTTGCCACGCGCGCGCGCAGAACATGGGCGCCATGGGCGCCGAGATGCTGCGCACGATCCCCGATACCGACGTCAGCGTGATCGAACGCTGCTCGGGCCACGGCGGATCATGGGGCATCCGTAAGGGCAATTTCGATATCGCCACCAAGTTCGCGCGTCAGACCGTGCGCCGCACGGCGGACGCCAATAAAGCCTTCGTCGCTTCGGAATGCCCGCTCGCGGGAAAACACATCGCGCAAGGCTTCGAAAAATTGGATAACGCGCCGCACGAGGGGCAGCGGGCGTTCCATCCGATAGAAATCCTTGCCAAGGCCTATGGTTTGTAAAATGTCGAAAGAACAGCGCCGCATCAGTCCCGCCGACATCATGCCGATGTCCCAATATACCAAGATCCGCGCCGAACACCGCCGCAAACTGGTGGACGTGAAGCGCGCGCGCCGTCTGCATGTGGGCCCGCACGTGACGCTGTACTTCGAGAGCTACGACACCATGTGGGCGCAGGTGCAGGAGATGCTGTACATCGAGCGCGGCGGCGACGAGCAGATCGAAGGCGAGCTCTCGGCCTACAACCCGCTCATTCCGCAAGGCAATGAATTGGTCGCGACCATGATGATCGAGATCGAGGATGAAGGCGTGCGCCGCCGCACCCTTGCAGGGTTGGGGCACATTGAGATGATGGTGAGCCTGAGCTTCGCCGGCCAGACCGTGACCGCCGTGCCGGAAGACGATCTGGACCGCACGACACCTGAAGGCAAAACATCGTCGGTGCACTTCCTGCACTTCACCTTCACGCCGGAGCAGATTGCGGCTTTCCGCGCCCCAGGCACGCAAGTGACCCTTGGGATCACGCATCCCAAATACGGGCATCTCGCTATTTTGCCGGAAGAGAGCCGCGCGTCGCTGGCGGCCGATTTCGCCTAATTGATCACTTCGGCCGGATAGACGCCCCACAGGGCGTCGCGTGAGATCCAGCCGACGGCGCCGCCGGCATCGACGCGGCAGAGCGCGGACCCTTGCGGGCACTTTTCCACGGCAACGATCACCCCAGGCTCGACGCTCGCGATTGTGTCCGGCTTGCCGTCCATGGTGCGCAGCAGCGGGCGCACGGCTTCGCCGGTGACCATGGCGGTGCGTTTACCCGAGACCATGCTGGAATGCACCCAGCCTTCGGTCCCGGCGGGGTCCTTGATGCGGCGCCAGGTATCGAATTCGGCGATGATCTCGACCGGCAGACCCTTGCGGACATAAATCCATTCGATGGGATAGCGGGCGCTCGGGCCGACACGCAGGTTTACGGAATCGGGGCGCAGCGAAACGAAGCGCGGCAGCGGAAGGCCGTCGGGTTTGCCGGAAGCCTGTTCGTTCGGGGGCGCATCGGCGGAAGGGCCGTCGGCGGCGGCGGCCGCACCGCACCACGTCATTGCCAAAACAACCAAAAGCCAGCGCGTCACGTAGGATGCCTCGTTCTCTCGCACGTGTGGGTTTGTGCCTGTATTTTCCGGCTTTGTCCACGGCGCGCAAGGTTACGTCCGTGATACGTGGCATGATACCTGAGGCTGCCTGGACAAGGTGAAACGCGGCTGGTACGCCTACTTCACAAGCTCACCTTCTGGCCCAGAGATGACGCGGACCAAGCCCACAGTCGTCGTCACACGAAAACTTCCCGACGTCGTCGAGACGCGGATGATGGAGTTATTCGATGTCCGGCTGAATATCGACGACCATCCTTTCTCGGAAGACGAGCTGAGCGAGGCCGTGGGCGCTTGCGATGTGTTCGTGCCTAATCTTACCGATCAGATCAACGCCGCGCTGATCGCCAAGGCGGGCCCGCGCCTGAAACTGATCGCCAACTTCGGCAACGGCACAGATCACATCGACGTGGCCGCCGCCCGGGCCAAGGGCATCGTCGTCACCAATACACCCGGCGTCTTGACGGAAGACACGGCCGATATGGCCATGGCGCTGATGGTCGCGGTGCCGCGCCGCCTGGTGGAAGGCGCGGCCATGATCCAGAACGGAACGTTCAAGGGGTGGAGCCCGACGCATCTTCTGGGCCACCGCATCTACGGCAAGCGTCTCGGCATCATCGGCATGGGGAGAATCGGGACCGCGGTCGCCCGCCGCGCCCGGGGCTTCGGCATGACGGTGCACTATCACAACCGCCGCCGCTTGCGCCCGGAACTCGAAGCCGAAGTCGAAGCGACATACTGGGAGAGCCTCGACCAGATGCTGGCGCGCATGGACGTGATCTCCATCCATTGCCCGCACACACCGGCGACATTCCATCTTCTGTCCGAACGGCGCCTCAAGCTCCTGAAACCGACCGCTTACCTGATCAACACCGCGCGCGGCGAGATCGTCGACGAAACGGCGCTGATCCGCATGCTGGAAGCCGGGCAGCTCGCGGGCGCGGGCCTCGATGTGTTCGAGCATGAGCCGGCGGTGAACCCGAAACTGCTCGCGATGAAGAATGTGATCCTGCTGCCGCATATGGGATCGGCAACCATCGAAGGCCGCATCAACATGGGCGAGAAGGTGATCATCAATATCCGCGCCTTCTGCGATGGACACACGCCGCCCGACCGCGTTCTGCCGATTTCAGGTTAGTCGTGTCGGGCGGTTAGCGGTGCCTGACGCCGCCATCATTCGAGAGATCCCCTATATCGACCCCGCCAGCGCCTTCACGCCGCTCGCGGAGGACGCCTATTCCGTGCTGCTGGAAAGCGCCGACCGCCATGGCGAACAAGGCCGTTACTCCTATATCGCCGCCGACCCGTTCCGCCTGATCACCTGCTCGTCCTATCCGTGGCGGGTCAGCGTCGATGGCGCGCCGCGCGAGGGGAACCCGTTCGATATCCTGGCCGCGGAACTCAAGCATTTTACGTGGAAACCGGAGGCGCCCGTGCCCTTCAGCGGCGGCGCCATCGGTTTTTTCTCGTACGAACTGGGCGGCACCCTTGAGAGGCTGCCGCCGCCGAAGAGCACACCGCTGCCCTTCGATATGATGGTGGGACTCTATGACGTGATCGCGGCGTTCGATCATCAGGCCCGCAAAGCCTGGATCATCGCGCGTGACGAACGGCGCGCGGCGTGGCTGCACGGTGCGCTGGGAACCGCAGAAACACCGGTGAAGGAATATCCGCCGGTATTCTGGCGCTCCGAAAGCCGGCGCAACCAGCATGAAGAGCGCGTCAGCGCGGCCATCGAAGCGATCCGCGCAGGCGAGATCTATCAGGCCAATATCACGCAGCGCTTTCATACGCCGCTGCCGGAAAAGGCGGCGCCTTTCGACATCTATCGAAAGTTAAAGGCGCGCTCGCCCGCGCCCTTCGCGGCCTTCCTCAATGGGGGGAACGGTCTCGCCCTTCTGTCGGCCTCGCCCGAGCGGTTCCTGAAGTGCGGCGCGGACGGACGTGTCGAGACACGGCCCATCAAGGGCACGCGGCCGCGCGGGAAAACACCCGCGGAGGATCAGGCGAACGCGGCGGCTTTGCAGACCAGCCCCAAAGATATCTCCGAAAACCTGATGATCGTGGATCTCCTGCGCAATGACCTATCCCGGGTCTGTGTGTCGGGGAGCGTGGAAGCGCCCGTGTTGTGCGGCTTGGAAACCTTCGCTTCGGTGCATCACCTGGTGTCGGTGGTAACCGGCCGGTTGCGCGAGGGCGCCGGCGCGACCGACTTGCTGAAAGCCTGCTTCCCGGGAGGCTCGATCACCGGCGCGCCCAAGATCCGGGCCATGGAGATCATCCACGGCCTGGAACCCTCGGCGCGCGGACCTTATTGCGGGGCCATCGCGTGGCTGGGATTCGACGGCGCGATGGATTCCTCCATCGTCATCCGTACACTAGTATTGAATGGGGGCGAGGCGGCCGCCCAGGCCGGCGGCGGTATCGTGGCCGATTCGGATCCGGCGGCGGAATACGAGGAAAGCCTCGCCAAAGCCGCGCCGCTGATCGCCGTGCTGGCGTCCGATTCCCGAAGTTCGTAATTTGGGGAAGCAATTGCGATGCGAACTTCGGGAAACGAACGCCAGCCAATCTTTAATTTTGCGTGCCGCTTTTCGATTTGAAGTTCCTGACGCGGTAGTTGCAGCGACGTAGATAAGGAACTTCAAATCGGCGGCGCGCTGGGGACACTATGAAGCTGAGCCTGAACGGAGAGCTGATGGAGACCGCGGCGGCACGCATCGCGCCGGACGACCGCGGCTTCACCCTGGGCGACGGCTTGTTCGAGACCATCGCCATCAAACGCGCCGCACCGAAACGCCTTGCCGCGCATCTCGCGCGGTTGCGCGACGGCGCCGCGGTGCTGGGTATCCCGGTTCCCTATACGGATGCAAAGATCGCTGAACTTGCGGCCTCGCTGATCAGCGCCAATGCCATGAGCGAAGGCGCGCTGCGGATCACGTTGACGCGCGGGCCCGGCGCACGCGGGATTACCCCGCCGGATGCGCCGACACCGACATTCATGATCACCAGCGGCGCGTTGCCGGCGGACGACCCCTTGAGTTTGATGGTCGCGCACTGCACGCGGCGTAATGAGTTTTCGCCGTTAGCCCGTGTGAAAAACCTCGGCTATCTCGACAATATCCTGGCGCGCCGCGAAGCGGTGGCGGCGGGCGCCGACGATGCGGTGCTGCTCAACACGCAAGGCCGCGTGGCTGAAACCACGATCGCGAATATCTTTTTCATCATCGGCGGCGGACTGGTGACGCCGTCCGTGAGCGAAGGCGCCCTGCCCGGCGTCATGCGTGCCGAGGTCATCAAGCTTGCGCGCGCCGAGGAACGTCCCATCGCGGCCGCGGAAATCGAACGCGCGAGCGAGATTTTCGTGAGTAACGCGCTGGGCATCCGCCCGGTGGTGCGCCTGAACGACCGCGAGGTCGGCGACGGCGCGCCGGGCCTGATCACGCAGCTGCTCGCGGTGAGGCTATAGCCCACGACTGTCATTCCCCGCGAAGGCGGGGAATCCATTTATCAGCTAACTCGCTTCCCGATGGATTGCCCGGTCAAGCCGGGCAATGACAAATAATGGGATTAGTTCGGCTTCTTACAGGCATCGCTGATGGCCTTGTAAGCGGCGGTAAAGCCGCTGAGGGAGAACGTGTCCGTGGTGGCGGTGCCGCGGCTGGAGGTACCGCGCACGACGGCGATATTACCCTTGATCATCGCCTGCGCGATGGAGCGGTCGGTCTTTGAATCGCGCGCCCAGGCGCGGTCGCTGCCGGTGGTGAAAAGATCGAACTTCTGCGCGCCCACCGTGACCAGCGCATCGGTGTCGGGCTTATACTGATACCCGGCGACCACGCTGACGACGTCGAACGCCTTTTCGCCCGGGCGGTGGGTGATCAGCATCAGGACTTCATCGCGGCTTTTATAATTGCCATCGGACTTGTCCGGTTTGGCGGCCATGTAACAAACCGGCTGCTTGTTCTCGGTATAAGTGTAGGCGGTCCACTTTCCGTGGGTACCGATCACCGTCACGTCTTGGGCTAAAGCCGGGACCGAGAAGGCGCAAAAACCGAGAGCAAGGATCGCAAGCCGCATCAGAACTACCTCTTAAAGAACGGGGTGTTCTTTCGAGTATATCAAAAAAACTAGTCCTCGTCGCCGTCCCGGTCGGCGAGCGCGACTTCCGCCAACGGCGCGGTGGTGCGGAAGCGTTCCGGCAGCGGCGGCCCGCCCGGCATGACGGGGCGGTCGGGAAAGCGGCGCATATTGAGAAGGCGGTCGTACATCACCACCACGCCTGCGATGCCGACGTTGAGGCAGAACTTGGTGGGGATCTTGATGATGTGATCGCAGCGCGCGACCAGACCCGGCGAAAGCGAGCTTTTCTCCGCGCCCATGATATAGGCCGCGCAACGCGGGTGCGTGAAGCTCGGCAGTTCCACCGCGTCGTCCATCAACTCCACGCCAACGAGGGCGCAGCCCTTGGGCAGCAGAAGCTCGTCGACCGACGGGAAGGTGTAGAACGGGAGATTGGCGAGCGTGTCCGACGTGTCGGCGAGCGTGCCTTCGGATCGCTTGTAAGTGGCGGCCACGGTGAAGACAAAACTAGCGTCGAAGGCGTGCGCCGAGCGGAACAGATTGCCGACGTTGAAGGGCTTGTTGATGCCTTCAACGCCGATGCCGAAATAACCACGCATAATGGGAGCTAAGCCGCTTTCACGCCCGGCGCGATCTTGAAGTCCGGGCCGGTCTTGGCGCGGATTTCATCGACCGTGACACCCGGCGCGATGTCCACGAGCGTAAGCCCGGGACGACCCACTTCGAACACGCAAAGATCGGTGACGATCATGTGCACGACGCCCTTGCCGGTGAGCGGCAGGGTGCACTGAGACAGGATCTTCTTCTCGTCGCCCTTGGCCACATGTTCCATGAGCACGATCACGCGCGGCACACCCGCCACGAGATCCATCGCCCCGCCCATGCCCTTCACCATCTTGCCCGGGATCATCCAATTGGCGAGATCGCCTGCATCGGTGACCTGCAGCGCGCCGAGGATCGAGAGGTTGATGTGGCCGCCGCGGATCATCGCGAAAGAAGTGGCGCTGTCGAAGAAGCTGGTGGTCGGCAACTTGGTGATGGTTTGTTTGCCCGCGTTGATGAGGTCGGCGTCTTCCTCGCCTTCGAACGGGAACGGACCCATGCCGAGCATGCCGTTCTCGCTTTGCAGCTGGATCGACATGCCGGCCGGCACGTGATTGGCCACCAGCGTCGGGATCCCGATACCGAGGTTCACGTAGAAGCCGTCTTTCAGTTCGCGCGCCGCGCGCGCGGCCATTTGGTCACGATCCCAAGCCATATTCGCCTCCCTTACTCTGCCGCCGCGCGCTTGCGCACGGTCCGCTGTTCGATGCGCTTCTCGGGGTTCTTCACGTGGATCATGCGCTGAACGAAGATGCCCGGCGTATGGATGTGATCGGGATCGAGGGAGCCTTGCGGCACCATCTCCTCGACTTCGGCGACGGTCACCTTGGCGGCGGTGGCCATCATCGGATTGAAGTTCCGCGCCGTCATCCGGTAGACGAGGTTGCCTTCCGGGTCGGCCTTCCAGGCGTGCACGAGCGCGAGATCGGCGAACAGGCCGCGCTCCATGACGTAATGACGCCCGTCGAACTCGCGGGTTTCCTTGCCCTCGGCGACCTTGGTGCCGTAGCCGGTGGCGGTGAAGAAAGCGGGAATGCCCGCGCCGCCGGCCCGGATACGCTCGGCCAGGGTGCCTTGCGGGTTGAATTCGATCTCCAGCTCGCCGGCCAGGAATTGCTTGGCGAAGGTCGCGTTCTCGCCGACGTAGGAGCTGATCATCTTTTTGATCTGACGCGTGGTCAGCAGCATGCCGAGGCCGACGTCGTCGATACCGGCATTATTCGAGATGATCGTCAGTCCCTTCACGCCGGACTCGCGGATGGCGGTGATGAGGACTTCGGGTATCCCGCAAAGGCCAAACCCGCCCGACATAATCGTCATGTCGTCGCGCAAGAGTCCCGCGAGGGCGGAATTTGCATCGGAATAGAGCTTGTTGACGGCCACCTGTGATCTCCTGGTCCTTATGGGGGTCCCGGTGGCTATCTAATACCCGGCTTTCAAAACGGACGGTACGCATCTTTTGAGGCCGGGCGCGAATGCCGGTGTCGTCCCTGCCATGCACCAAACGTATGGCTTGAAAGGCCTTTCTTGGGCTAGGACTGCACGTTCCCTGGCCATCACCTTGCGAGCATCTCCCCTTGTCTCAGGCCCCCACCGATAACCTGCGCGGCGCGCTGTGGATGCTGGCGAGCTCGCTGTGTTTCGCGACCAGCGGCCTCGCCGTGAAAACGGTGGGCGCGGACCTGCCCGTGGCCGTGGTTGGCTTCTTCCGGGTCGTCTTCGGGGTTTTCTTCGTTCTGCCCATGCTGGTGCAGCGCGGCCCTTCGATTTTCTACACCCAGCAGCCGGGCTGGCACTTCGTGCGCCTGCTGGGGTCCACGGGCAGCATCCTTTTCGGTTTCTATGCCGTCACCCATCTGCCCTACGCGACGGCCGTGTCCCTCTCCTTCACCCGCCCCTTATTCATCATCCTCATCGCCGTCATTTTCTTGGGCGAGGTTGTACGCTGGCGCCGCGGCCTTGCGACGCTCATGGGATTCGTCGGCGTGATCGTGATGTTGGGCCCGACGGACGTGGGTTTCAGTCTGCCCGCGTTGTCGGCCCTGGCGGCGGCGGCGTCCGTATCGGTAGCGCTGGCGGTGATCCGCCGGCACGCCGCGACAGAAGGCATGGCCTTCATGTCGTGGTTCTTCGTCGGCTCGATCGTGCTTTTGGCGCCCTTCGCGATCTATTTCTGGGAAACCCCACACGGTATCCAGTGGGCATATCTGGTTTATATCGGCGTGGTGGCCAGCACGGGGCAATACTGCCTGATCCGCTCGCTGATGGTGGCCGAGGCGACCGTGGTCTCGCCGATCGATTATTGCCAGATCATCATCGCAGCCATCGCCGGCTTCTATCTGTTCGGGGAGAAGCCGACGATCTGGACGGGAATCGGCACGGGAGTGATCGTGCTGGCGACCTTATACATCCTCTTCCGCGAAGCCCGTCTCAAGCCCCACCCGGAAGCGACGCCCGCCATTAAAGAGTAGCGCCCAGCACCCGCGCGTTCGCATCTATAAAGACGGCGAGTTCCACATCGCGTTCCGACACGCCGCCGCAGCCATGCGTCGCGAGCGTGATGTCGACGCGGTTGTAGACATTGAACCACTCGGGATGATGGTCCATCCTCTCGGCCTTCATTGCTACGCGCGTCATGAAAGCGAACGCGGTATTGAAGTCCTTGAATTTGAGGGAACGCGAGATCGCATCCCGGTCAGGCATTTCGCGCCACGCGGACAATGACTTGAGCGCGCTCGCCCTTTTCTCGCCCGTCAGCCTCTGCGCCATGGTTTGATCCTTATGAGCAAGACACCCGAAGTCATCCCGCCGAGCCTCGCGGATATCGACACTTTAGCGCGGGAAGCCTTGGGCGTCTTGCCCGAGGAGCTGCGCGAATTCACCGAAGGTGTCGTGGTCCTGGTGCAAGAGTTCCCCGATGACGCCGTGATGGCGGAGATGGAACTGGAAAGCCCGTTCGACATCCTGGGTCTTTATTCCGGCGTCTCGCTGGCGGAAAAGCGCGTGGAACAATCGGGCGGGATGCCGGACATGGTGTTCCTCTACCGCCGCCCCATTCTCGATTACTGGTGCGAGACCGGCGAGGACCTGAAGCATGTGGTGCGCCACGTGCTGATCCACGAGATCGGCCACCACTTCGGCTTCTCGGATGAGGAGATGGAGACGCTGGAGACGATTGCCGAGGCGGAAGACGCCTCACGCGCCGAAGAGTAGCCCCTTCACGTACCCCGGCACGATCTGGCTGGCGGGGCCATAGTGACTTTCCTCGAACATCGACGCGCCGGCTGACGGCTCGAGATTGAGCTCGACCGTGTGCGCGCCGCCGTTGCGGCGGATGGCGGCGACAAATCCGGCGGCGGGATAGACGTTACCCGACGTACCGATAGAGATGAACAGATCGCAATTGGCCAAGGCCCAGCCGATGCGGTCCATCTCAAGAGGCATCTCGCCGAACCAGACAACGTGAGGCCTCATGCCGCCGGCCTTGGCGCAAGCCTCGCACACATCGCGCACCGACATATCGCCGGTCCAGTCGACCACGTTCTCACAGAAATTGCAGCGCGCCTTGGAATGAACGCCGTGCATGTGCAGGAGACTTTGAGAGCCCGCCTGTTCGTGCAAGGTGTCGACATTCTGCGTGACGATGAGCACTTCGCCCGGCCATTTGGCTTCCAGTTCGGCCAAGGCGAAGTGGGCGGGGTTTGGGCTGACCGTGCGCGTGCGGTTGAAAGCCCGGCGCATATTATAAAAGGCGTGCACCTTTTCCGGATCGCGCGCGAAAGCTTGCGGGGTTGCGACGTCTTCAAGACGCACTTTGGACCAAATTCCATCGGCGTCGCGGAACGTATCGAGCCCGGATTCTTTCGAAATCCCGGCGCCCGTGAGAATCACGATGCGCCCTTCCCGCGGCGGGAGAACTTCGGGCGTGAGAACGCCGGTAAGAGTGCTTTCCGTCATGATCCCTCGTCGTTACCATGCCGGCGAATTGGGAGCTACCACGCCATGAAACGCGTTCTATTTGTCTGCACCGGAAACATCTGCCGTTCACCGACAGCAGAAGGGGTCTTCCGCAACTTCGCCGAAGAAGCCGGTTTCGGGGAGATGATCGAAAGCGCCTCGGCGGGCACGCACGGCTATCATATCGGCGAAGCGCCGGACCCGCGCACGGTCGCGGCGGCCAAGCGGCGCGGCTTCGATCTCTCGGCACAGCGGGCGCAAAAAGTACGGACCGAGCACTTTCAAATCTACGACCTCATCCTCGCGATGGATCGCGGTCATCTCGCGCATCTGGAAGCGTTGCGGCCGAACGGCGCGAAAGCCGAGGTGCGCCTGTTCCTGGATTATCATCCGGCCGGCGCGCTGAAGGACGTGCCCGACCCCTACTACGGCGGCCCCGACGGTTTTGAGCATGTGCTCGATATGATCGAGCACGCCAGCAAAGCCCTGCTGGCCGAGATCTCCGCCGGGTTCAAAAAGAGATGAGTCTGCACGCGCGGGTGCGCGCGGCGCTGGGGTCCGACGTCGCGCGCGAGCAGGAACTTGCCGGCGGATGTATCGCCGACGTACGGCGCCTCACGTTGTCTGACGGACGGGATGTGGTCTCCAAGGTGGGTCACGGTCTCGCCCTGGAAGGCTTCATGCTTTCCTATCTCCGCGACAAATCATCTCTGCCGGTGCCGGAGGTGTTCTTCAGCGCCGAAGATCTCCTGCTCATGGAGTATCTGCCGACGTCGGGGCGGCTTTCGGAGGCACCACAGGAAGATGCGGCCGATCATGTGGCGGCGCTGCATAAGGTCATAGGACCCGCATTTGGCTTTGACCGCACAACGGTGATCGGCGGCTTGAAGCAGCCGAACGATCAAGAGGGATCGTGGCTCACGTTCTTCCGCGATCAGCGGCTGATGTATATGACCGAGACGGCCGTCCACACAAAGAAGCTGCCGCCCGAGGTTGCGGTGCGGATCGCGAAACTCGCCGACCGTTTAGAGCGGTGGATCGACGCCAACGCGAAACCGGCCTTGATCCACGGCGATATGTGGACAGGCAATGTGCTGGTGAACGGGGATCGAATCGCGGGGTTCGTCGACCCGGCGATTTACTACGCCGATCCGGAGATCGAACTCGCGTTCGCGACGTTGTTCGGGACGTTTGAGGAGCCGTTCTTCAAGCGCTATGCGGAACATCATCCGCCGCGCGCCGGGTTCGAAGAGCGTAAGGACCTTTACAATCTCTATCCGCTGCTCGTGCACGTGCGGCTGTTCGGCGCGCATTATGTGAGCGATGTGGAAATGATACTGAAGCGGTTTGGGGTTTGACCACCGAACCGCGCATCGCGCATTGAGAAATGGATTGCCCGGTCAAGCCGGGCAATGACAACAATTAGGTCAGCGCATAATCCTCAAGCGCCGTGTACACGGATCCGCCCTTGCCCGTCTGGCTTTCGAAGAGCGTGAACTGGTTCACGGTGAAGGGCCCCGCCTTGAACAGATTGTTGCCTTCGATGAAGGACTGGAGGCGGCCGGCTTCCGGTTTGGTGAGGCGCGCGATCGTGACGTGCGGGGTGAATTTACGGCCTTCGGGCGGCTGACCCGCGCGCAGAATGGCGCTGTCCACTTTGTGCTGAAGATGCGCGAGCGCGGGCGTCGGCGATACGCCGATCCACAGGGAATGCGCCTTGTGGCCTTGGCCAAAGGTGTCGAGGCCATGAAGCTCCAAATCGAAGGCCGGCGCTTCAATGTGGGAGAGGTTGTAGTTGATTTCCTCGGCGGTGGGTTCATCCACTTCGCCAATGAAGCGCAGCGTGATGTGCAAATCCTCCGGCTCCACCCAGCGCGCGCCGGGGATGCCGCTGCACATCATATTGATGCGCGCGGCAATTCCATCGGGCAGCGTGAGGGCGGCAAACAAACGCACGCGTTCAATTACTTTCGGGCGGAGGCTTGGGCGATGAGTTTTTCGACGGCCGGCAAAATGCCCTTCACCATCACCTTCACGCCGTCGGGGGTCGGATGGATGCGGTCAGCCTGATTGAGCGCCGGAATGCCCGCAACGCCATCAAGGAAGAAGGGATAGAGCAGCGCGCCATTGTCTTTCGCGACTTTGGGAAACACGGCGTTGAACCGGTCGCCATAGTCCTTGCCGAGATTGGGCGGCGCCATCATGCCGGCGACAAGCACCGGCAGATTGTCCTTTTTGATGCGTTTCACGATCGCATCCATACTCGAGAACGTCACGGCGGGATCGACGGCGCGCAGGGCGTCGTTTCCCCCCAGCGCCACAATGACCGCGTCCGGTTTTTCACCAAGGGCCCAATCCAGCCGCGAGCGCCCGCCGGTGGTGGTATCACCGGAGACGCCGCCCTGGATGATGGTGACGTTGTGTCCCTTGGCCTTCAGCGCGGCTTCAAGTTGCTGCGGGAAGGAGTCCTTAAGATTAGCTAATCCATATCCGGCCGTGAGGCTGTCGCCGAGCGCAAGAATGCGGATGGGGCCACTTGCCGAACCCGCGGCGGCCGCCCAAGTAGCGCTCATAGGGGCGGCGCCGAAGGCGAGCATCACGAAAAGGAAACAGAGGATCTTTCTCACGCGAAGGTATCCTTTGTGTAACAACTACAGTGCGGTCACCGTTCCCGAGGCTGACAATGCGCGCGTGCGCATGATAATGAAAGCGCACACAAACACTTGGTTTACATGACCCAATCCATTCCCGCCGCACACGTGAAAACGAACTTGGACACCGCATCCTCGGACGTGCCAGCAATCGCGCTGAACAACGTCCATCTCACTTTGGCGGGGCCCGCGGGACCGGTCAATATTCTGCGGGGCATCGACCTCAACGTCACGCACGGCACCGCGCTTGGTGTGGTTGGACCTTCGGGTTCCGGCAAGACCACCATGCTGATGATCATCGCCGGGCTCGAGCGCATCTCATCGGGGACCGTGAAGATCGCGGGCACCGACTATGCCGCCATGGATGAAGATAAGCTCGCGCTGTTCCGGCGCGATAACATCGGTATCGTTTTTCAGTCTTTTCATCTGATCCCGACCATGAACGCGCTGGAGAACGTGGCGGTGCCGCTGGAGTTCGCGGGCCGCAAGGACGCGTTCGACGTCGCCGAGCAACACTTGCGCGATGTCGGGCTTGGTCATCGTCTCGACCACTATCCGGGTCAGCTTTCGGGCGGCGAGCAACAGCGCGTCGCGCTGGCGCGTGCGTTCGCGGTGAAACCGAAGATCCTGCTGGCCGACGAACCGACCGGGAACCTGGACGGCGCGACCGGCCATCACATCATCGATCTTCTTTTCGACCTGCATGACAAGACGGGCACGACCTTGGTGCTCATCACACACGACATGGGCCTGGCGCAGAAGTGCGACCGCATCGTCCGCATCGCCGACGGCCTGATCACCGGCGAAGGCTTGCCGGCCACACGCGCCGCGCTTTCGGAGTAACCACACATGTCATCGATCGCGTTGCGCTTCGCAATACGAGAGCTGCGCGGCGGCATGCGCGGTTTCCGGATTTTCCTGGCCTGCATCATCATCGGCGTTGCGGCGATCGCGGGCGCGGCGTCGCTCAATCAATCGGTGAAGGCGGGCATCCAGGCCGACGCGCGTCCCTTGCTCGGCGGGGACTTGCAGATCGACAACGACACCACGGTGGCCACCGACGAACAGATGGCCGCATTGAAGGCCGGCGGCGACGTCACTCACCTGGTTCAGATGCGCTCCATGGCGCGCGTCGAGAACGAGGCCGGCGAAGTCGGCAGCCGCGGGCTCATCGAGCTGAAAGCGGTCGACAATCTTTATCCGCTGTACGGTGAACTCATATTAGCGCCCGTCCTGCCGCTTGAAGAGGCGCTGGCGGAGAAGGACGGCGCCTTCGGCGCGGCCATCGAACCCGCGCTGATGACGCGCCTGAAAGTGGCCGTCGGCGACCGCATCAAGATCGGCGAAGCGACATTCGAGGTGCGCGCGACCATCAGCCAGGAACCGGACAGGTCCATCAGCTTCACGACGATCGGGCCGCGCGTGCTGATCTCGCATGAGGCGCTCGCGGCGACGCAGCTCGTGCAGCCGGGCAGCTTGATCGAGCATGAATACAATATCCGTGTGACGGGCAAGACCGCCGAGAGCGTGCGCGCCGACCTTGAAGCGCAGTTCCCCAATGCCGGCTGGCGCATCCGCGGCCTCGACCGGGCCGCCGCGGGCCTCGACCGCTTCCTTGATAATGTGACCTTGTTCCTGACATTGGTGGGCCTGACGGCGCTGCTGACGGGCGGCATTGGCGTCGCCAACGCCGTGCGTGCGCACCTGTTGGGACGCCTCAACACCATCGCCACACTGAAGTGCCTCGGCGCGCCGGCCGATACGATCTTCGCGATTTACCTGATCCAGCTGTCGTTCCTGGCCAGCATCGGCATTCTCATCGGTTTGGGCATTGGCGCCGCGATCCCTTTTGCGGCCGCGCAGGCGCTGGGCGATACGTTGCCGGTCGCCGCGAAATTCGGCCTTTATCCGTCGGCGCTGCTGCAAGCCGGCGTGTTCGGCATTCTGACCGCGGCGCTGTTCGCTTTGTGGCCGCTGGCGCGCGCGCGCGACATCCCCCCCGTCGCGCTGTTCCGCAACGTGCTGGCCGATGAAGGCCGCTGGCCGCGTGGGAAATACATGGCCGCCATCGTCGCTGTGGGTTTGGCGTTGGCCGCGTTCACCATCGCCACCGCCGAACGCAAGATGTATGCGGCGGCTTTTGTCGGCGGTTCCGCCTTCGCCATGGTGCTGTTCAGCTTCGCCGCGCGCGGCGTGATGCGCTTCGCGGCGCGTATGACCCAGGGCCGCAACAGCCCGACGGCGGGACGCCCGAGCTTGCGCCTCGCCTTCGCCAATCTCTATCGCCCGGGATCGCCGACGATGTCCGTGGTGCTGTCCTTGGGCCTAGGGCTTTCGGTGCTGGTCGCCATCGCGCTACTGGAATCCAACCTCAACAAGCAACTCGCCGACGGATTGCCGAGCGACGCGCCGAGCATGTTCTTCGTCGATATCCAGCCGAACCAGGAAGAAGAGTTCCGCAAGATCGTCTCAGGCATGCCTGGCGTGAACAAGGTGCTGACGGCGGCGATGATCCGTGCCCGTGTGACGCAAGTGAACGGCATCCCGTCGGAAGAACATATGAAAACCCACGGTGAGAGCTGGCTGCTGCGCGGCGATCGCGGGATCACGTACGCCGAAACGCTGCCGGAGAATGCCCGCCTCGCCGCCGGAGAGTGGTGGCCGGCCGATTACGAAGGCGAGTTCCTGGCCTCCATCGACGCCAACGGCGCCGAGGCCGGTGATCTGAAAATCGGGGATACGATCACGGTTCAAGTATTGGGGCGCGATGTGACCGCGAAGATCGCGAGCCTGCGCGACATCAGCTGGCAGTCGGGCGCGATGAACTTCGGCATCATCCTATCGCCGAATGCCTTGCGCGGCGCACCGGCAATGTTCCTGGCCACGGCCAACACCGAGGCGGGCAGCGAAGAGAAGATCGAGACCGCGGTGCTGAGCGCGCTTCCGAATGTGACGGTCGTGCAGGTGCGCGCCGCGCTCGAGACCTTAAAGAACGTGCTGGGCACCTTGAGCATCGCCGTGCGCCTGACCGCCGGCGTGGCGCTGGTGGCCGGCGCGCTGGTGCTGGCGGGCGCGATCGCGGCCGGCCATTCCCGGCGCATCTATGAGTCGGTGGTGCTGAAGGTGCTGGGCGCGACCCGGGCCGATGTGCTGAAAGCCTTCGTGTTCGAATATCTGCTGCTGGGTCTGGCCACCGGCCTGATCGCCGCGGTCGTCGGCGGGTTGGCCGCGTTTGGGGTCGTCAGCGAGCTGATGGAGATCAAATGGTCGCTCGATCTCACCGTCATTGTGAGCGTGATCGCGGCCTGTATCGCCGTCACGCTTTTCGCCGGTTTCACCGGGACGTGGCGCGCCATGGGGACCAAAGCCGCGCCGTTGTTACGTAATGAATAGTAACGCACTGTAACAAAAGAGCTTTTTGGGCCCTTTCCAGCATTAAAGTTTCGTCGTGGTTTCCCGATTTCGGTTGCAGGGGGGCCTGTCTCCCCCAATATAGGGCGAGCTCCCGGCCGTTGTGGGGGCAAGGTTTATTCGTGAGGACGAAAAATGGCTACTGAAGCTGATCGCAGGATTTATGGCGCCGGCGTCGGGACGGCGGAAGCCGCCCAGATCGACGTCGGCCTGCGCCAGTACATGCTGCGGGTCTACAACTACATGGCCTCCGGCCTTTTCCTGTCGGGCATCGTCGCGCTGTTGGTGAACAACAGCAGCCTGTCGGAGCTGTTCTTCCGCACCACCGAAACCGGCCGTCCGGGTTACACCGGTCTGGGCCTGCTCGCCGTGTTCGGCCCGATCGGCATCCTGCTCGCGATGCAATTCGGCGCGCAACGCATGAAGGCCTCGACTCTCCAGATCCTGTACTGGGCGTTCGTGGGCACGATGGGCGTCGGCTTGTCGTCGGTGCTGATGATCTACACGGGCGTCTCCGTGATGCGCGTGTTCTTCATCACCGCCATCGCCTTCGCCAGCCTGTCGCTGTACGGCTACACCACCCAGCGTAACCTGTCGGCCTTCGGCACGTTCCTGATGATGGGCCTCGTCGGCCTTCTGATCGCGAGCGTCGTGAACATCTTCATGCAGAGCTCGGCGATGCACTTCATCATTTCCGCGGTCGGCGTGCTGATCTTCGCGGGTCTGACGGCGTTCAACACCCAGCAGATCAAGAACACCTACTTCCATGTCGGCGGCACCGGCTTTGCCGAACACGCCGCGATCATGGGCGCGGTGACGCTGTACCTGGACTTCATCAACCTGTTCCAGTTCCTGCTGCAGTTCTTGGGTCAGCGCCGCGACTAAGAGCGGACCTCTCAAACGAAGAACCCCGGGTGGAAACACCCGGGGTTTTTTTATGTGTCGTTGTTCAGCGCCGCGCTTTACTTCGCCGCGTCTTGCTTCTTTTTTTCTTCGGCAAGCGCCAGGCCTTCGCGGATGAGCTTGCGCGCGGCGTCCGGGCCGACCCATTCCACGATGGTGACCCACTTACCTTTTTCCAGATCCTTATAGTGCTGGAAGAAGTGCGCGATCTGTTCGGTGAGGATCGGCGGCAGGTCGGCGTAGGTTTCAACGCCCGTGTAGAACGGATGCAGACGATCGACAGGCACCGCGATGAGCTTCTCGTCCGGGCCCGCTTCATCCTTCATCAGCAACGCGCCGATGGGACGGCAGCGGATAACCGCGCCGGGGACCACGGGCGTGTGGCTGACGACGAGCACGTCGCACGGATCGCCATCGCCGGAAAGAGTGTGCGGAATGAAACCGTAGTTGGCCGGATACTGCATGGCCGTGTGCAGGAAGCGGTCGACGAAGAGCGCGCCCGAATCCTTATCGAGTTCGTACTTCACCGGGTAGCCGCCCTGCGGGATTTCGATGAGCACGTGGATGTCGTCGGGAGGATTCGGCCCTGCCGATATCTTTGAAATGTCCATGGTACCTGTTCTTGAAAACGCACTACGGCGACGAAGCCGTTCGCTGAGAGCTCGGGAGAATGTCTCGGAGGGAGTTCCGCTTCTTGAGGTCCACCAAAATTAGCCGGGCCTTCCCCTCTCCTCCGCCGGGGCATTTTCCGCGGAGCGGAAAATGGTGCCGACGCGCGGAATTGAACCGCGGGCCTACTGATTACGAAT
>JBFWVA010000021.1:0-35153 GCA_050246995.1 Rhodospirillaceae bacterium
TGGCGCAAACGCTTGGATAACGAGGACGGTAAATGGAAGCGCCACAACAACCGCAGCCAGTACGACCAGCACGAAGAATACGGGCAGCCGCCAGGCGCCCAGTTCAATCTCCCGTGTCTTCATCACGTAGATGTATTGATAAGCGGCCATGTTATTGATCTTTCAACATAATTTATACTTCAAAATCGTCGTGTAGGTGTCGTGTAGGGTGAAAGTGCCAATACGTCGTATTTCCGCAAGTCCGGCCGACGGGCAACAATCTCTCCTTACGTGCGTCCTTCACGTCCAAACCTGCTCCAGCTTTGCCGCTTCCGCGGCGCGCTCGTCCTCGGATAGCTGGTCGAGCTTTTGCTGCCGCCAGCGCACGGCCGGCAACTGCTCGGCCCCAACCACGTCGAAAAGCGCCCAATCCGGCCTCCCCCGCGCGAACGAGACGAGAAATTGGCGGTGTGCAACCGGCATGGCGCCAACCATCGTATCAATCATGGCATCGCGTGCTTTTGTCAATTCCGCCAGGGGCACCGGTACGTCCGTCATGCCCTCGAAATTGCGCAGGAATTCCTTGTCGATGGCCTTGCGTGGCGGCGCCAGGAGCCGGGGAATCGGCTCGCTGCTGCTCAGGATATAAATGACAAAGGCCCGCCGGAGCGTGTCATCGACGCCCTCCTGGGCCAGCAGCTCGCGCACGTCGAAGAAATCGCGCGGGTGCTGGCGATCGAGGGCGGCGACCAACTTGCCGCCGTAGAGATCGGCGAACGAGACGACCTGCGTCTCAGCAAAGCCGAATGCGTCTTCGACCTTGGACGATACCGGGCGCACCTGCGGTTCAAAGACGCAGCCGCGCAGAACCGGCGTCACCTCGATTTTGATCTGCGCGCCGTCGGCGCGGACAAGTAGCCGCGTCACTGCGCCTTCATTGCGCGTCTCTCTTATCTGGACGCGCGGGACGCGCTCTTGAATCCGCCCCTTGATCCTCGTCAGGGCGGCATCTATGGCCCGGAGTGAATCGGCGCGTGGCTCGACCGGCAGATATGTGAGGTCGATATCGACGGAGAGGCGCGGCATATCACGCAGAAACAGATTGATGGCCGTGCCGCCCTTCAGAGCAAAGCAGGCTTCGGTCGCCACGTCGGGCAAGACGCGCAAAAGAAGCGCGACTTGCCTTTGATAGATTTCATTGAACGCCATCCAGGTCCTCCGGCACGGTGATCTGGTAGGGCTGGACCAGCTTTCCGCCCTTTACCAACATGCGCTTGCCTTTGCCGAAATCGACATCCGCGAGGCGTTTGCGCCAGGCGTGCTGATGGCGGTCGGCAAAGAAAAAGAAAAGACGCTTCACCTTTATGCTGTGACAGTCGGCAAGCAGCTTATCGAGACGCCGCGGGCTCAAGGCGGACAAGCCCTCCATGAGTTTATCGGCGTGATCGAAACTTTCGCGCTCTGGCAATTCATCGAGCAATTCGAGAATGGCGCGCTCTGGCATCGAAAGTGTCAGCGGCCAATCCCACGGCCCCGGCGGGCCGCTCGATCCCCCATGGATCGGATCGGTGGGGACCGCTTGTGTTGTTCGCACGTTCCATCGCACATGCCCCAGGCCGCGCGTGATAGGGTCATTGCGAAACAGCCGCTTATTGTTGTGATAGACAAAGCGGACGCCGACGTTGAGCGTGTGAAGCCATTTAGGTGGCGGTGTGCTGCCGTAGAGATGGACTTCCTGAATAGTGGGGCTCACGTAGTGACCGAAGCCCTGCAATTCGAGCGCCGTCCGTCCGCCGACGATGAGCGGCGGATAGTCGAGCAGCGTTTGGAGCGAGACGATAACCTGTTCCCAGCGGAGAGCACCGCGCGGCCGGCGATAGACGCGGCGCGCGGGCTGTTCCAGCCACCCGGCCGCGACGTACTGGCTGCGGAGCGACGTGGAAAAGCCATGCTTGGAGAGCCAAGCGGCATCCACCAGCAGCCCTTCGGGGAGGGCCTTCGCAAGCTGGTTTAGCTTTGTCTCAGTTTGCTTAGTCATACTAAGCAAACTAGCACTTTCTTAAACCAATATCCAGTTTACAAATTCGCTCAAACGCTAAGTTCAGCTACGCGAATTCAAAGATATGTAAACCAATATGGAAGTTTATCTATATATTTCAATAATATGAAGGGAGCTGAATTAAGAAGGCGGCGGCGATGAAGGGGATTCCCCCGTGGTCAAGGACCGGGCGGGAGAAATAATGATCGTGCATTTCTCATCTTTCTTCGACTTCGCAGCGGCCGCCCGGCAGGCGTCGAAGGTGGTCCGATTAGCGCGCATAAACTCGTGATCCGCAACAACCTCCTGCCAGCGGTCGAGGTCGCTCTTACGCAAAAGCTCAAGCCCCGCGTTCCAGCGATCTTCACCAACGATGCTGGCCGCAATGTAGGAGCCGCCGTCGAAGGGCAAAGCGCGAGCGAGTCCGTAAAACAAAATCATCCCTACCAGCAGCCCCCCGGCCCCGAAACGGATCAACCATCGGTTCTGCTCCTTTCGGGTTAGCCATACTTCCATAGCGTGGCGGAAAGCGCCGCCCTGCTTTTCAGTCATATTTTGCGCGTAGTGGAGTTCGCGTTTGGCATCCTCCAGAGTTGCGAACACAATCGTTTTTGCCTCTTCGAGAGTTGTCCGCCCTTCCTCTCCGATGGTCTCCGCCGCTTCCTCGGGAAACTTTTTCAACTCCTCAAGTTGCTTGGTAAGCCAACTAAAGGCTGTTCTGACTTTCTCATAATGCGTTTCGTAGTCGGGGGCTTGGCGCTTCTTCAACTCCTCGCGCCAGTCTTCCACCGCGCGGCGGAGCACGTAAATTTCCGAGCGCAGATCATTGAAGGCTTTTCCGGGATCGTCGAATTGATCGTTGCGAGACGCCGTATCGTTCATGAGCTGTCCTCCTGTTAGCGTTCCAGCCCCCGATCTCTCCCCCGAATAAAGTCAATCGCGCGGCTGATGCCGGGCGCCTGCATAACGCGGCCAAGACGCGATTCCATGTCAATGCCAAGCTCTCGGCTGCGGGTCCGCATCAGCGATTCAAGCTGCGGATCGCGCTTGAGTTCCCGCGCCATTTCCGTCATGCGGCCTTCGATCCGCTTGCGGGCTTGTTCGTGTTGCCAGCCGTAAAGTTTATCGTGGCGCGCTTCGAGACCCTTCCACTCCTTTGCCATGCGCTCGACGCGCAAACCGGGATCGCGGCCGATGCGTTCTTCGTGGCGAATTGCGCCCGCCAACTCTGCCGCCCGCTCCCTGCCGTTCAATTCCTTCATCGCTTTGAACGTCTGCGCTTCATAGCGCATGGCGTTATTCAGATCGCGCGTAGCGTTGGGGCGCACCTGATCGAGCGCCTTAGCAGCATCGCTGAGTTCCTGATTCTGATAATCAAGGGTCGGCAACTTCTGCTGCCGCTGACGATCCACGACCTCCCACGCACGCGCGTAGCGATCCACGGCGGTTTCCAGTTCCTGCGTCGGCGTCATGCGAGGCAGACTGCTCGGCAACTTGAGATCCTGGTTGAATGTCGGCGTCTGCGGAGCCCGCGAGAGTTTGAGGCCGTCGAACATGCTGCGCTTACGCTCCGGCGGATACTCGTGCGCTTTTCCATGTTCGGGCGCGCGAGAACGCTCCGGTGTGCGCACGACGATTTCGCTGCGAATGTCGATGCCACGCCGATGGGCATAGTCGAGGGTGGTTTCTTTGGCCTGGCTGCGGGAGAGGCGCCCTGAAAGCGCGTCCATGCCCGCAAACTCGTCACGGGCGGCGTAAAGCGTGGCCTGCTCGCGGTGGCGTGTCATGCTCACGTAGGTCAAATGCCGGTCCATCGAATTTGAGGCCAGCACATAGGTTCGGTCCACGGTCGCACCCTGAGCTTTGTGGATCGTCGTAGCGTAGCCGTGATCCACGGCGGCGTAATCAGCCGTGGATACAGCGACCGTCCGCCCTGGTCCGCGTGCGCTATCAAGGCGGATATCCAACTGTCCTTCGGTTGCTCGCTCCACGGTGCCCAACATTCCGTTCTTCACGCCCAGGTCGCGGTTATTCTCGCGAAATAGAACGCGATCGCCGGGGGCAAAGGCCCGCTCGCCTTCGGTAGTTTGGTACGACTGTTCGTTTTGCAGTTCCCCCCGTTCACGCCTCGCCGCACGGATGGCCTCGTTAAGCTCCTCCACGTCGATCCGGCGATGCGCAAGCACAAGGCGGGAGCCGTCGGGCCGTGCGTCCCGGTCAGCCATCACGTCGCGCACGATGGCCGCACGCGCACTGTCGCCGTCCGGGCTGAACTGGATGCCGTCGCGCTCCGCATACGCCATGAGGCCGGTATGGGTGTCGTGGCGGCCGAAGGCGAGCGAGGCGTCCCGCTGCCAACCTTCATGCTGCCGGCGGACCTGTCCAAGCTCGGCAAAGCCTACCCGCTCGGTAACGTCGCGGAACGCCGCGCCGGGGCCGATAGGTTGAAGCTGCTCGGGATCGCCCACCAGGACGATCTTGGCCCCGGCCCGGTCGGCCTCGGTCATGAAGCGGGAAAGCTGGCGCGACCCGACCATGCCCGCCTCGTCGATCACAAAGATGTCTTTCGGCCCGATCTGGTCAAAGCCGCGATCCCAGCCCCGCTCCCAGCTCGCCAGGGTCCGGGATTTGATGCCGGAGGATTCCTCTAAGCCCTCGGCGGCTTTCCCCGCGAGCGCGGCGCCGTGGACGCGGAAGCCCTCGGCCTCCCAGGCATCCCGCGCAACGGAAAGCATGGTGCTCTTACCAGCGCCTGCAAGGCCCACCACGGCATTGATGCGCTCCGGTCCCGTGATGTGCCGCACGGCGTCCCGCTGCTCGTCGGCAAGCTGCGGCATTTTCTCAATCGCTTTTTCGACGCGGGCGCGATGCACCGCGTAATCCCGCGCCTGGTGCATCCGGTCGGCGCTGTCAGCCATCTCCTGCTCAATGCCGATCATCTCTTTGGTCGAATAGCGCGCCTGCTGAATGGTGCGCCCGGCTTCGTCGCGCTGCTCCGGCTGCAATTCCACCAGCGCGGGCGAGGACATGGCTTTGGCAAAAGCCGCCTGGAAGTCCTCGGGCTTCTCGATGTAGCGATGCAAGGTGCGCGCTACGTCGTGACGGTCGAACACGGACTTTTCGTTGGTGATAACGGTAAGGGCCTGTTCCGGCCGTTCGCGGATCAGCCGCGCATTCTCGCGTTCGGCGTCCCGGTCCAAACGGGAGCGGACGACATGCAGGCCGCGCCGTTCCATTTGTGTGGCGTGGACGCCCATGTGCTGCGTGGGCTCGATCTCGAGTCCCATGTCCCGGTGCGAGCGGTGATCTATGCGGATGTCGTGACCGGCGATGGCAAGTGCGCGGTTGGTCTTTAGCTCCCACTCCTCGCGCAGTACCCGCAACTGCTCGTGCGACGTGGGTAAGCCCAGGGCCGCGAGCTTCTTGTTCTCAAGCTCAAAGTTGGACTTCTCGCCCAGGCCATGCTCACCGACCTTCCTCGTCGTCACGAGGATATGGGCGTGGTGATTCCGCTCATCCATATCCTTGTCGGGACGATGGATCGTGAGGTCCACGGCCACGCCGTATTTGTCGGCGATGTGGTGGCTGAAATCACGCGCTAACGCGAGGCGCTGGGCATCGTCCATTTCGTGCGGCAGGGAGATTTCAAACTCACGGGCGACACGGGCATCTTTACGCTTCTCCGCAAACTCCGCAGCGTTCCAGAGCTGCGAACGGTCTTTCGCCCATTCAGCTTGCGAGCCTTCCGGCAAAACAATCTCTTCATGCACGATGCCGCGCTTGCGCGTAAAATCGTGCGTGATGCCGTCGCGTTCGTTGGTGATCTTTTGGCCGGAACGATAGGCCGCCGCCGCCACGGCACTCTTGCCCTGGCCGCGCGAAACCGGCTTCATGGTCAGGTGATAGATCGCCAAAACGATCCTCCGCCTGCCCCCGCGCCGCACCCCCTCGGGGCCGGGAACGATTTCGCTATTCTATCTCCAAGCACCTGAGTTGCGAAGCAACTCGTAAGTGCGCCCTTCCGGTTTTCGCTTCGCTCCAACCCTCGGTGCGGCGGTGTGCTCGCTGTCGCTCGCAGGAGTCACACAATCTATCAGAAAACTTTGGGAACAGACTCGCTCTACGTGCGTTTATAGCGTTGCCGGTTTGTGTATCGCGCAACCGGACAACTGGAAAGCGAAATCAGGCAATTCAGTTTCGGTACGCCAGAGCTTTCCCAACCGCATCCGAGTCCATAGCGGGAGAGCCACGATGGCACGACGCTCAATACCTGAACGACTGGCGCAGCTCGACGCGCAACGCAAAGCCCTCCAAGCCCGCATGGGTAAGCAGGAACGCGCCAAAGACACGCGCCGCAAGGTGCTGCTCGGCGCGTTCGTTCTGCACCGCTTGGAAAAGCCCGACACGTCGGAGTTTTCCAAGAACCTGCGGGAATGGCTCGGCAAGGAGCTTCCGAAATTCCTGAGCCGTGACGATGACGCGGCTTTATTTGACGATCTAATCGACGCCACAAAAATCAAAAACAACAAAGGCAGCAACGGGGGAGAGACGCGGCAGCAGCCGTCATGAATATTCTCGCGACCTGGGCGACTGATCTGCTTCTTCATTTGCAGATAGCGTGGCGCGCCTTCAAGAACATGATGCGCGCCGTCATTCGCGATCCCGCATGGGCCATTGCTGTGATTGCAAGCAGTCCCCTCCGCCTTCTGAAATATCTCTTCGGCATTGGCTTCCTTTTCGTCAGCATCGCCATGATGCTTTTGTGGCTGGAAAGCCACTTGCCAGCGTTCCTCTTCTGGATCGTCAATAATGCCGTCGGCCTCCTCAGTGCTGTTATTCTTTTTCGGCTTCTCGTGAACCCGATGATCCTGCATTTCGGGACGGATGAAGACGAAGCTCCCGGCACCTACGGAACCGCGCGTTTTGCCGATGACAAGGAGATCAAGCCCCTCGCCCAAAGCGCGGGCGGAGTCCTGATCGGCCGCGATCCCAAATCCCATAAAGTGCTGCGCTATGACGGCCCGGCGCATCTCTTGACGATTGCGCCGACCCGCACCGGCAAAGGTGTGGGAACCGTGATTCCCAATCTGCTCACCCTGGATCGCTCGGTTGTCTGCGTCGATCCCAAGGGCGAGAACGCGAGGATCGCGGGCCGCGCCAGGGGGCGCTTCGGGCCGGTTCACGTCCTCGATCCCTTCGGAGTGACCGGCGCTCCGAGTGCATCTTACAATCCTGTGGCGCTCCTTGATCCCGCCGGAATCGACGTGGCGGAAGATGCCGCCACCCTCGCCGATGCGCTTGTGTACGACGCCCCCAATGAGACGGGCGAGGCCCATTGGAACGAGGAAGCCAAGGCGCTGATCGCTGGGATTCTGCTCTACATCGTGGCCGAGGAAACCCCGGAGCGCCGCACCCTGGCGACGCTCCGGGAATACCTGACGCTGGCCCCGGATGCCTTCTTTGTCCTCCTTGAAAAGATGCAGGCCAGCAAGGCCGCGGGCGGTCTCGCCGCCCGCGCGGCCAACAGGCATTTGGGCAAATCCGACCGCGAGGCTACGGGCGTCCTGTCGGCCGCCCAGCGCCATACCCACTTCCTGGACAGCCCGCGCATGACGGCGGTGCTGTCCAGGTCGGATTTCGCGTTCGCTGATTTGAAGACGCGAATCGCGAGCATCTTTCTCGTACTGCCGCCGGATCGCCTGGGCACCTATGCCCGGTGGCTCCGGCTGATGGTCAGCCAAAGTCTCCAGGAGACGGTACGGACCAAGGGCACAGGCGCCGTGCTGTACATGCTCGATGAGTTCGCCGCCCTGGGCTACCTGGCGCCTATGGAGCGCGCTATGGGCCTCATGGCGGGCTATGGCGTCCAGCTCTGGCCGATCCTGCAAGACATTCACCAGCTCCGCGCTGTCTACGGTCAGCGCGCCGGGACGTTCCTCTCCAATGCCGGCGTTCTGCAAGTATTTGGTGTGAACGACCATGAGGGCGCACAACTCGTCTCGAACCTTTTGGGGTCCGAGACGGTGATTTTCTCCACCATGAGCCGGGCGCTCGACAGCGATCTTACCGGCATCAGCTATGCTGCCCATCACGCCGCGCGGCCTATGCTGACGCCCGAGGAAGTGCGGGGCCTCGCCTCGCACCTGGAACTGCTGTTCCTCGCCGGGCAACGCCCTGTCCTCGCGCAGAAACTCCAATACTTCGCGGATCGGGAGTTTCAGGGGCTTTACGATCAAGCCGCGTAAGCTCGGTAATGCGACGTGCGGCGCGGCGGCCTATTCCGGTTCGCCCGCGCCAATATCAATCCACGTCAGTTTTGGCGGCCACGGAAATTCAACCTTCCGGTCGCGGTAGTCCAGTTCATCCAAATTGATTCTGAACGCCACGCAACGCGGCGGCTTGCCGTCGTCTACAGCAATGGGCAAAAGCACCATTTCGTAATCCACCGTTCGCCGTAATTCCGTGCGCGTCTCGCCTATGGCCCGCGCGCCCGCCGGATGACGGCAGACACATTCCACATCGCGCCGAAACCGCGAGCGGTTCTCAAGTGCGATGCGGGTTTCAAGATGAGCGCCGGTAAAGTCGTCCTGCCACCGCGCAACCAACGTGCTTCCCATGAGACGCACAAGCGTCCCCTCCGGCATGACTTCGAGGATCAGCGCGCCGCGCATGAGTGGCGTTGCTGAATCCAAGAATGCCCTAGTGTGCGGAATGCCGTGGGAGCACGGCAGACTTTTCCAATGAGCGAAAAATTCAGCGCAGTGACGCGACACAAACGGACTACTCAAAACGAAACTCCGTTGGGATCACTGTCACGTTGCAGCGCTGGTTTCTCTCAGGCGTCGCGAGCGCGGCGCGGCGTGATCGCCGCTTTCAGCTCACGCGCTTCAAATGGCTTTCGCAACACGACGAATTGTTGGGTGCCGTCATTTATATGCTCGTCGTAGCCCGTCATGAGGATAATGGGCAGGTCGGCGTTCTTTTGATGAAGGATTTGAGCAAGCTGGACGCCATTCATATCGCCAGGCATCCGAATGTCGGATACGACAAGATCGTAGCGTTTGCTGTCGAACAACGCGAGCGCTGCGAGCGGGCCATCGGCCTCATCGACTTCAAACCCCATCCCGTCAACAACCGCGCTTACCGCAAAGAGCGCCGCCGGATTGTCGTCCACAACCAAAGCCCGTTCACGTCCTTGCGTATTCATCGCTCTCACTCCACCTCTTCACTCCGAATACTAATTATTTAGTTCGTAGCGGCTCCGCTGCCGCCCGCTGTTTGCACTCCGCGCACACAAACGCGGGAGTCGCCTCGGCGGCTGCCGCGTCATGAACGAAGGTCGCGGAGACAAAAATAACCTCACATGGCGCGTCGTTCGGACGACGCCATGCCGCGATCCCTGAGTGATGGCAATTCCTACACGCCAGCGCCGTAATTTCGAACTGAGCCATGTGGTTCCCCGTCACGCGGGATGAACGCATAGCCCTCCCCGTTTTTACGTGCTGGCCGTGGAGCGATGTTGACCACCATCAAGCAAAGGGCAGGCCGCGTGCCGGAACAAGCCCCTGCCAGGGGCGAGTTCAATTCCGCACGCATCCTGCCCATCCTCTTGGAAGGCGAGAATAAATCCGTATTTACCCGCCATCAAGTGGGCAAATGCGGATTGCCACTCCGTCGCTGATATACGGCTTGCGGAGTGAAATTGGGGGTATGAATGAAAAAAAGCTATTTGCCGTCTTTGGCAAACGGATTCAGGAACTTCGCAAGCAAAAGGGTTGGTCCCAGGACCGGCTTGCGGAGGCCATTGGCCGGACGCGCGATGCCGTCTCCAACATGGAGCGCGGCGTGAATGGCACCCACATTAAGATCGCCTATGGCATCGCCGAGGCCCTCGGCGTGCCGCTGGCCGATCTTTTCGACTTCGGCCCGTCGCAGGGCGTGGATCGCGAGCGCCGCGCGCAGATCAACAAGTTGATCGCGCTTCTGGCGCCTCGCGATGCCGCCACGCTGCAAAAGATTCATGATCTCGTTGCCATCGCCCTCGACGTGAACGGGCCGCGTCCGCAAGGACGGCGAAAAGCCTCCTAGTCGGTGGGCGCGCGAAGCGCGCCCACCTTTTTTCACAGCAAACCGCCCGCGCCGTTTCCGACGCGGGCGTGTGAGCCTCCCGGTCTTACTGCTCGGAATTCCAGATAATCGCGTAGGCGTCGGTGTCGTCCTGGCCGGCGGCCCGGCCGAGATTGGCATAGACGTGTTTCGGGCCTAGCTCCGGTGCCGAGAGGCGCAGGGAGACGTAGGGATTTCCCGAGGTCTTGCCTTGCTTCGTCCATGCCGCACCGAGCGAGACACCACGGGAGTAAACGCGATAGTCGGGCTGCTTATCGTGCGCTTTCGCGGTGTTGGGAATAATCGCGATGGGCTGGCGAACATTGAGGGTCTTGAGGATGCCCTTGAACGAGCCGTCTTTCTGCTTCGTGACATAACCGATGGACGTCGCCATGATCTTTCTCCTTGATGTCGCCGGGACAATTCCCTGCGTGGCAGACCGACAAGGACGTAGCTGGCCCTGCTCAACCGCAGCGAAGCGTTTTTTTGGAACGAAGTGTTCGCGAGGAGCCCGCGCAGCGGGCGGGGAAAAAAGCGGTTGAGCAAAGGGGACGGCACGGCCTTATAGGTCAAGCCACAGGCAGGAAATTGTTTCGCGGCGACGAGGAGAAAAATGGCTGGCGTCCTAGAGGATGTGAGAAGCGAAGGCGGCGCGTGAAGCGCCTCAACCCTCACTGATTCACCACATGAGCATTCCCACCCGCGAGGGCACGCCGATATACCCGGCGTCGTTTACATCCGTGTGCGCTTGGCCGCATGGACGCGGCAAGGTCGCTCGGAAATCCTCGGCCAGCCAATCGCACCGCACAGAGAGGCCCGCACCATTGCCAATCTCGGTGGCCGCCAAGGACGATGAAGTTGTGCGAATCCCGGCCTTGAGAACGAGGCCGCACACCCGCGCGGTATGCGGCGCGATCTGCGTTTAAGCGCGCGACCAAAAAAACGATAGGGCGGCGGGTTGATCCCGCCGCCCTTCGCTGACAAGTTCCATATGGTAACGGGCTATATCACGCCCGCCATCCACCGGAAATAAGCCGGGCGGGCGGCGGATAGGCCGCCCGCCCGGCGATCTTGCTACTTCGCAAAGTGCCGCTTGATGGCTTTCCAGTGCGCGGCGGGCGCAAAGCCGCCGTCGCGACGATAGCCTTCCGCCGGAAACCGCAGCCAGCGCGGCAACCAACTTGTCACCTTCTGCCGCCCGTTGGTGCCGTCCAGGAAATCCCGGATGATCTGTTTCTGCACCTTGCCGGTGGCGGCAATGTTGCCGTTGGCAACCGTCTTGCCGCCGACTTCCGCGATCATGGCCGTAAGCACGGCCTTGTCGCGGATGAGGTCAAAGAAGGAATTGTCTGCCGTCCACCATTGGCCCATGTCCACTTTCAGGTGGACGCCCACGGCCTCCACCAGCGCGCTTCCGGCCTCAAGCGAATCCGCCATGACGGCGGCAAGCACCTTCATCACCTTGGCGTCTGACAGGTGCAGGAGCGTGGCGAAAATCGCCACGGTGTTGTCGGCGTGCCCACCCGCGAGGGTGGCCCCTTCCGGCAAGGCGAGCAGGGCCAAGGCTTCGGCCTTGCGCTTCTCGAACACCTTTTGCGCCCGGCTGGCCGCGATGCTCGAGTCCGTCTCGGCCCGACCGCTGCGCTGCGGTTCGCCGCAAACCTTCCAGAGCCGCGATCCGCCGATGGCCTGCGCGACCATGAGCCGCAAGGCCACGCCCGCGTCGTCCAATAGGACAGCACGCGCGGCGGCGTGACGGTGGAAGTCGAGATAGGTTTGCAAAGCGCCGGTCACTTCGGCGGATGCCTCGGGCTTCGCCTCACCGTCCTTGCCTGTGGAGGCCGTGGCCTTCGCGGCCTCCTTCGCCTTGCGCTTGGCTTCCTCGCGCGAGACATAGCCCTCGTGGAATGTGACTTCGCCGCGCGGCGACAGGGCAATAAAGACCTTGCCGCCGTTCTTCTTGGTGGTTTTCTCGAACTGCCAGCTTTGGAACGGCTGGCCCTTGTCGAGAATCACCACCTCGCGCCAACCGGCTTCTAGGCACGCCTCGCGGCGGGCCGCGATGGCAAGATTCTGTTGCTCCCAAAACAGGTCCGCGTCTTGGAAACAACCATGCTCGCCAAACAAATCTGTAATGACGTGGCCCTTGTAGGATTCAAGCGGGAACAGCGCAACCGCCGTTGACACCGACTGCCCGTTGCAAAGCCAGTGCTTCACGTCATCGCCCAAGGGCGTATTCTCGTCCTCGGCCTCGAACGCCTTGAGCCATTCCTGCTGCTGGCGTTTGGTCGCCATCGTCAGGTGGCGCACGGTATCAATGTCGATGCGCTCGGCGCTGTACGCCTCGCGGATTTTAGGAAGCAAATTACCAAGCGCCATGCGCTGCTCCACTTGGCGCTTGGTAAGGCCGAAACGCGCGGCCACGTCCTCCACGCTCTTGCCCTCCTTGATGATGAGGCGGGAGAACGTGGCGTACTGCTCCATTTCGTCGGGATCGCGGCGGTAAAGGTTCTCCATGAGCGAGGCTTCCAATGCCTCGGCGTCGTCGCCGTCCTCAAGGATGCCGCACGGCACGGGACCAAAGCTGCCGCGCTCGGCCTCTACCGTCTTGGCCGCGTAGTATCGCCGTCGCCCCGCGACGACGCCAAACGCGCCCGGCTTGTCGCCGGGATGGACGAGAAGCGGTTGCAGGATGCCGCGTGCGCGCACACTCGGCACCATGTCCGATACGTCCGGGGCCTTCTTGGCGTGGCGCATATTGGCGGGGGAGATCGTGAGGTTGGAAAGTTCGATATGAGCGAGTTGCATGACGAATACTCCGTGTTGAGGGGGATTTAGGCTTCGGTCGGGCGCTTCCGCGTGCGCCGGGATTTGAGGGCCGGATGCGGAATAGCTGTCACCACGGGCCGGATGTGCAGCGACGTGGCGACGAGGTAGAGAGTTTCAGGCTCACAGGTGATCCGCCCGATAAGCCGCGCCGCTGTCCGATAGACAGAGACGGGATAACGCGGCGCAAAGTCGGGATCACGGCGCAGCGGTTCGCTCAGGCGTCCGTAATCGGATGACAGGCGCGTGAGACTCACATAGCCAAGTTCGGGCGTTTGCTCGTTGCGAACATCGTGGATCAGCCCATAAAGCATGTCGGGATCGTCGGGCCGGAGTTCCGTAAACAGCCACGTCGCGGGGCTGCCGGGGTCAATCACCTTGACCACCGGCACATGATCGAGTTGCCGTCCGGCTTTGCCGTTGGCGATGAGCCGTGCGCGAATCTCTTTCGTGAGAAGCGAGGCGCGTTTCATGCCGCCTCACTTTGGGGCTGCGCGCCCGCTTCAAAGGCGAGAATGAAATCAGCCGCCTTGCTGGCTTGCGAAGCCGCGCGGAAGATGGCGCGGTTATCTTCCTTGAGAACGTCGAGCCAGGACGCGAGATAATCGGTGTGCCGCACCGTGGGGACGATCCCCAACGCGGCGCAAACGAACGCTGAAGTTATTTCGGCGGTTAATTCTTCCCGCGCATAAGGATGGGAACCGAACCGGCCCGAGTGATCGCGCGCCAAGCGGTGCTTGGCTCCCGTCCAGTGGCCTAACTCGTGGAAACACGTTCTGTAGTAATCGATCTGTTGATGAAACGCGGGCTGTGGCGGGACTTGAATGAAGTCGTCCACCTTTTGATAAAACGCGCGATTGCCGCCAATGCGAAAATTGGCACCCGTGCGCTTAATCAAATCCTCGGCGTGGGGGATGATTTCGCGCTCGGGCAACGGCGCGATGCCCGCGAATGCCGTTTCGGGCAAACCGTCGCATTGCTCCACATTGAACACGGTGAATCGCTTGAGGAACGGAACCGGGTTGGGGTCGTCGCCCTCCTTCGCGGCGCGTGCTATCTCTCCTTTTGGAATGAATTTGTCGGCATAGAAAACGGTCGTGCCCTTCTCGCCTTTGCGGACACTCCCGCCGAGCGTCAATGCCTGCCGAAACGTGAGCCAGTTTTGGCCTCGATAGCCTTTCTCGATGACCGCGCCCCACAATACGAGCACGTTGATTCCGCTATAGCGCCGCGTCGTGGCTGCGTTCTTGGGTAAGCCAAGCGCCGCGCTGGCTCCGCCCCAAGGCTGCACCCAGGGAAAGCGCCCTTGCTCCAACTCGGAAACAATCTTGTCGGTGACTTCCTGATAAAGTGTCCCGCGCTCTCCACGGGCTGGCTGTCTGTTGCCTGGACTCATGTGCTGGCCTCCTATCGCCAAAAAACCGCACACCTGCCCCCGGACGTGGGGGTGGGCGGTAAGCGACCGAGAGGCCCGAACTAGCGAGGGCTGCACCCGAAGGGCTGTAACGAAGTGGAAGACCCGGCGGCTTCGCCGGGTTGCGTCCCGAGTGGGCGGGCCTAGAAGGGAGCGTCGCCCACCCCCGCGGACGCCGGGTCAGGCCACAACAACGTCATCGCGCGGGACGCGCGATGGCCGTCGATCTTGCGCCATGGGGGCGAAGCCGAAGGCGGAGACCGCGCCTTCGCGGGCTCCGTTCACGAGCACCCGGCGCGCGGCCCACTACAGGGCCGCGCGGGCGCTCATACTCCGCGAATGCCCTTACGATACGAGACATACTGTCATCGCTACAACATCAGGACACCGTTACGCGCATTCCTGCAGGTAGTCGGGTTGTGAGCAGATGAAGGAGCAACTCTATTATTGGCGTTGCGTTGCCTTATCCAATCCCTAGGGGCGCTTAAAGGTAATGCCTTCGGGTGCCGTCGCGACTTTGATTGTTTCAACGACTTCGTCCGACGCTGTATCGATAATCGATACGGTGTTTGCTCCGGTATTGGTGATGAAGACAAACTTGCCACCGGCGCCGAACGATACGCCGTGACTTCCAGCGTCGCGGGCGATCGGAAGCGTTTTTGTGACCGTGTTGGTCGCGAGATCGATCTTTTGTACGCTTCCCGCACCATCGTTTGCGACATATGCATACTTTTGGTCCGGAGTGACCGTGACTTGCACTGGGCCGGCTTCTGTCGGGATATGGGCAACGACGTTCATACTGTCTGTATCAATCACGGCGACGGTGTTTGCATTGTGACACGCTACATAGACACGCTTACCGTCCCGGGTTGCACCCGCCCCTAAAGGACCGGCGCCCACCGGGATCGAGGTCTCGACTTTACGGTCGGCTCTGCGAATAACGGTCACACTTCGCCCGCCGAAATCCGTGACGAACACCCGCTCTCCGACGACAATCGCAAAGTGCGGCATCATGCCGACTTTGATTGTGTGGCTTACGGACAGGGCTGTTGGATCGATCAGCGAAACCGAGTCGTCGAATTCGTTAGTCACATAGGCTTCGCGTCCATCAGGGCTGAAGAATGTATGCCGCGGGCCGGCGCCGACGGTGATTGTCTTAACGACTTTGTCCGTTTTGCTGTCGATGATCGAAACGGTGCCCGCGTTGTTATTGGTGACCCATGCCATCGACTGGTCGGGATTGAGATTGACATTGTGATTTTGGATCCCGACGGGAACGCTGGTGATGACCCGTCGGGTGGCAACATCGATGACGTCGATGACTCCGCCAAACCAAGACGTCACATACAGCTTGCCTTCAGTCCCTTCGGGACCGGCTCCATAGGAGGGCAGGCTTCCGAGAAATAGTGAAGCAAGCGAAACAATGCACACGACCGATAGCGGGTGTTTTTTGCGGATCATGTATGCTCCTCCGAAGCTGCGATGGCGGCGACTCGTCTCGCCGGAAGCTCGAAGTTCGCTCAGAGCGTCAAACCGCACATTGACCGGCATCAATGCCCCAGGAAAACTCCTCGAATTGCAGTGTGATACACATGTGACATGAGAATCCGGCGCGCTCGGCAATGACGACGCAGGGTCAAGTCCTCCCGAAGTGGGCATAAAGCTGATCGAAGCTGACGCTGCCGAGCGTCAGGCGATCTTCGTCGCTGGCGGCGCTTGCGCAAATGCCAGCCACCAGCGCGCCAACACCCGCAGCCTCCAGCCGACCAAATTTGCGGTCCTCGACATCAAGATCATGAATAATTTCCCCAATCGCGCACAGCGCCGGGTCAGCGCGGAGGTTGGCGTAACGGAGCAGCGTCTCAAAGGTGCAATCTTTCCCCTCGTGCGTAAATTCCGCGTCGGCCATGTCGAAACGCAGGTGATCGCGGCGTGGCTTATACTTCTTCGCATCGACGAATTTGAAGACGGCGGCGGGATCAATGAACCGACGAATCAACCAGGCGGATGCTATGCGATCCACATGTATATGGCGTCGAGTCACCCAGACTCGATTCTTCAGGTCGGCTGGCGAAAATCGCGGCGCGCCGGCGATTCGCCGGACATCCGCGTGCCGAGTCATGCGACGCTCCAGCTCGCTCAGCACGTCGTCCGCGGTCTGGCGACCGTGCGCTCCAAAGTAATCGGCTCTGACAATTTCCTCGTGGCGCCGGCGCAATTTTTCGACTTCGGCACGGCTGATCTGCTTTCGGTCCAGAAGATGTCGTCCGTCGCGTGCCAATGCCTCATAGTCGGCATCGCGCACGGCATCGAAGAGTCCGCGCACCGCGATATCCGTTAACCCATCGATGAGATTCGCCTCGCAAAGGAAGCCCTCGCCGCCGCCCCGCGTAATCTCCGAAAGAAGGTCTCGAAATGCGCCGGTCGCCGCGGACGAGTTCGGCAGCGCGTAGACAGCATTCTTGATCGCCACCGCTCCCAGTGATTGAAGCTTGCGGCCGATGCGAACGCGCAGATAGGCCGGCTTGGCAGGCAAGCGATGAATCAGAAGCAGCCACCGCGTGGGCTCGGTGTTAAATTCAGGGGCCATATCACAACTGCATCAATTATGCCTTCGCAGTAATACACTTGTATCATATCACCGCGGCGGTCAGAATTCGACCCTCTTCGCCTCGCAGCTTGAGAGCAGGTGGGTTACGAAATGAAATGGATCACGCGCGAACGTCCCAAGATCGACCGGATCGCATGTCCCTGGCTAATCGCCCGGTTCATCGATAAAGACCCGACCTTTCTCTTTGTCCCCCCGGCCGACGTTCTTCCCCGCGCCGCCGCCGCGGGCGCAATCCCCTACGACGTGCCCGATGTGGAACTCTCTCACATCGGCGCGCTATGCAGCTTCGATGCCTTCCTCAAGAAATACAGTCTCCACAACGCAGCGCTTGAGCGCCTGGCCGTGATCGTGCGCGGCGCGGACACCGCGCGCCTTGATCTCGCGCCACAAGCCGCCGGCCTGCTCGCCATTTCGCTCGGCCTGTCAGCGACCTTTGCCGACGATCACGAAATGCTCAAACACGGTCTCGTCATGTACGACGCCCTCTATGCGTGGTGCGGCAGCGCGCAACACGAAGCCCACAACTGGCCTCCGGCGGCGGCATGAACATGGCGCAATCTGACGCAACAACTGTCGCGGCCCCCGTCTCCGACGATTGGGGTCATGGCATTTCCTTCCGGGAAGCGTTTTGGGTGTGGGCGCGCATCGCGGCCTTGAGCTTTGGCGGACCTGCCGGACAGATCGCCGTCATGCACCGCATCCTCGTCGAGGAAAAACGCTGGATCGGCGAAACGCGATTCCTGCACGCGCTCAATTTCTGCATGTTGCTGCCCGGCCCGGAGGCGCAACAGCTCGCCGTTTACATCGGATGGCTGCTGCATCGGATGCGCGGCGGCCTGATGGCCGGAACGCTTTTCATTTTTCCCGGCTTTGTGGCGCTCATGATCCTGAGCTGGCTTTATGCCGCTTACGGCAAGCTGCCGGCCGTTGAAGCGCTCTTTGTCGGGCTGAAAGCCGCTGTCCTCGCCGTGGTCCTCGAAGCGGTCATCCGCATTGGCAAGCGCGCGCTCAAGAACCGCGTGCTGACGGTCATGGCCGGTGTCGCCTTCGTCGCCATCTTCTTCCTGGGCGTGCCTTTTCCGGCGATCATCATTGCCGCGGGTCTCGTCGGATTTCTCGGACACGTTCTGGGTACGCGCGTATTCAAAGGCGGTGGCGGCCACCAAGCAAAGACCACCGGAGACGATCATACGGCTGCGATCGACCGTGCGTTCCTGCGCCATGTGCCGCCACACGTCCTGCCGTCAACTCGCCGCGCTCTCGCGCTACTCGTGATCTTCGGCGTGCTATGGTTGGGGCCGGTCGCAGCGCTGTATGCCGTTGCCGGTCCCGACAACGTGTTCACGCAGATCGGTACGTTTTTCAGCAAAATGGCCGTCGTCACTTTCGGCGGCGCCTACGCAGTCCTCTCATACGTCGCCCAACAAGCCGTCGAATATTACGGCTGGCTGAACCCCGGCGAAATGCTGGACGGTCTCGGCATGGCTGAGACCACGCCGGGACCGCTGATTATCGTGCTTCAGTTCGTGGGTTTCATGGGCGCCTTCCGCAACGCCGTCGGCCTCGATCCCATGATGGCGGGCACCCTGGGCGGTATCCTCGCCACTTGGACAACCTTCGTGCCGTGTTTCCTGTGGATCTTCTTGGGCGCGCCCTATGTGGAGCGCCTGCGCGAGAACGCCGCCTTGAGTGCGGCGCTTTCGGCCATCACGGCGGCTGTTGTCGGCGTTGTCTTGAACCTTGCGGTCTGGTTCGCCCTGCACACGATTTTCGGTACGGTGACGGAAACACACGTCTCCATTCTCACGTTGCAAATTCCCGATCCGGCGTCCGTCCGCTTGCTCTCGCTTCTGCTCTCGCTCGGCGCCATGATCGCGCTCTTTGTTGTCCGCATCGGAATGCTGTGGACGTTCGTGCTTGCCGCCGCCATTGGCATCCTGATTCACCTCGTCAACTTTGGAATTCATTGACACCATACTTAACCAGCCAGGGAGACATATATGACCCGCACCGTTCTTGCCGGACTCGTCCTCACCGCCGCCGTGACCTTTTCGGCCTATGCCGCCGAGCCGGATTGGAAAGCCGTGGACCAGGCTTTTGGCGTCGAAGGCGTGCCGCAGGCCGATGGCGCGCACCGCTACAACTTTCCGCGCCGCGATCTCACCGTCACCGTCGATGGCGTCCAGATCAAACCAGCCTTGGCCCTCGGTTCATGGCTCGCCTTTCTGCCCATGGGTAATGGCGTCATGGTCATGGGCGATCTCGTCCTCACCGGCGAGGAGGTCAATCCGGTGATGCGCAAGCTCAAGAGCGGCGGTGTCGAGGTCACGGCGCTGCACAATCACCTGCTGCGCGCCACACCTTTCACCATGTACATGCATGTCGGCGCCCATGGCGACGCTCTCGCGCTGGCGAAAACCTTCCGGGCCGGCCTCGCCGAAAGCAAAACGCCCATCGGTCCGGCGCCCGTCGCGGCCGCGCCGGCTCCCAGCGCCGTCAAAATCGCGGACCTCGATGCCGTGTTAAAAGCCCAAGGCAAAAACAACAACGGTGTCTATCAATACTCCTTCCCGCGCGCTGAGGAATTAAAAGAAGGAGGCATGACGCTCTCGGGTTCGCTCGGTGCCGGCACCGCCATTAATATTCAGCCGACGGACGGCGGCAAGGCCGTGACAACCGGCGACTTTGTGCTGATCGCGGCCGAAGTGAACCCGGTGATCGATGCGCTGCAAAAGGCAGGCATCGAAGTCACAGCGCTGCACAACCATATGCTCAATGACGAGCCGCGCCTGTTCTTCATGCACTTCTGGGGCAACGACGATGCCGGCAAGCTGGCCGCCGGTCTGCGCGGCGCGCTGGACAAAATCAAGACCGCGAAATGACATATCGAACCCGCTTCAACTAAGAGGAGGACTCCATGAGGATGACTTTCATTGCAATCGCGGCAACTCTCATATCTACGGCGGCGCTCGCTGATGTAGAATCATTCGACAAGGCTGGCGTCGGCGCCCCGCCATCGGAGTGGAAATGTGGCGTGACGGGGAGCGGCTCGCCCAAGTGGACGGTGGAAGCCGATGCCACCGCACCAAGCCCGCCCAATGTTCTCAAACAATCAGGCAGCGGCGCGTTCCCGTGGTGCGCCCGCAAGGATATTGCGATCAGCGACGGATTTGTCGAAGTAAAATTCAAGCCGATTGACGGGAAGGAGGACGCTGCTGGCGGCGTGGTCTGGCGGTGGAAGGACGGCGACAACTACTATGTCGCGCGGGCTAATGCGCTCGAAAACAATATCTCTCTCTATTACACACAAAAGGGCCGTCGCGTCACAATCAAATATGTCGATGCTCCCGTTGCCCTCAAGCAGTGGCACACGTTGCGCGTAGAATTTTCGGGCAAGGCAATCAAGGTGATGCTGGACGGCAAGCAGTATATCGGTCTGGATGACGATCATATCGCGGGTGCTGGCGCGATCGGCGTTTGGACGAAGGCTGACAGTATTACCGAGTTTGACGACCTCTCATGGGGTGGACAGTAGACGCGCGCCGTTGGAGATTCGGCCGTCCGCTGTGCGCGTGCCTGCCGCCTCGCACAGCGGAATAAGGGAGGTCCGACATGCAGCGATTTTTCCTAATTGGCATTGTATTATTGGCGGCGGCGGGCGCGGCTGTCTGGTTCTTCCTTCCCAAATCGCCTGTTGCCACGGTGGTTGTCTATGTCAGCCACGATCAGGTTTTTTCGGAACCGATTCTCAAAGATTTCGAGACGGAGAGCGGCATCAAGGTACGTGCGGTCTACGATACCGAGGAGTCCAAGAGTACCGGCGCGATGAATCGCCTCATCGCCGAAAAGAACAATCCCCAAGCCGATGTCTATTGGGCCAATGAGCCAATCCGGGCGGAGGTCTTGCGGCAACAGGGAATCGCCGCGCCCTATGTTTCTCCGAACGCCGCCGGTATTCCCGATATTTTCAAAGATCCCAATGGCTATTGGACCGGCTTCGCGGCGAGAGCACGCGTTCTGATTGCGAATCGCGATGCCGACCCGAAACCCCAGTCGATCACGGCCTACAACGATCCGCAGTGGCGCGCCAAAGCTGTAATCGCGAATCCGCTCTTCGGGACAACCACAACCCAAATCGCCGCGCTCTTCGTCCTGTGGGGCGATGACCGCGCTCGCGCGTTCATGCAGGAACTCCGCGCCAACGGCGTCAAAGTGTCGCCGAGTAACGGCGACAGCGCCGATTTCGTCGCGCGCGGAGAATCCGCTTTTAGCCTTGTTGACAGCGACGATGTAATCAACCGCATGCGGCAACATCAACCCGTGGAATTGATCTACCCGGATCAAGGACCGGATGATGTGGGATGCTTCATCGTTCCCAATGCCGCGGTTTTGATTGCCGGTGCGCGGCATCCTGACGCCGCGCACCGGCTCATCGACTACCTATTGTCGAAGGAAACCGAACGAAAGCTTGCCGCTTCGGATGCCGCCCAAATTCCGCTACACGACGGCGTCGAGACACCGCCGGAATTGCGGCCGCTTTCGTCGATCAAGACCATGCGCGTAAACTATGCTGAAATCGCCGCAAAGCTTCAGGAGATTCAGCCCTTCCTGAAAAGCTGGGTCGGGCCGTAATCGTGGCAGAGCGTTGGACGCTCACATGTGCCGCTCTTTTTTTGGCGGCGATTGGGCTTTCTCCTATCACCGCGATGCTCGCGCAAACATTCTACGTAGATGGGCACCTGAGCTTGGAGCCATATCAGAGGCTCGTCGGCTCTGCCGGTTCCTTCACGGTTCTCATGGAGCACACACTATTGCTGTCGGCTCTGACAGCGGGATTTGCGACGGTCATTGGGGTGCCGCTCGGCGTATTGCTGGGCAAGTCGAACTTGCCCTTTCGGGGAGTTCTCACAATCGTCTTCACGGCGCCTCTGTTGCTCCCGCCGTTCGTTTCTGCTGTCGCTTGGTTTCAAGTGTTCGCGGGAAACAACGTGGTCTCGCAATCCTTGCCGCGCCCAATTAGAGACGTGGTTTCAGCCGCGTATTTTGGACTTCCGGGCTGCATCTGGGTGCTCACGATAACGCTCATGCCCCTCGCTATGCTCTTAACCATCGTCTATCTGCGCACTGTAAGTCCACGCTTGGAAGACGCTGGACGGCTTATCTGCGGCTGGTCGCGCATTCTCAGCCGGATCACCTTGCCGTTGATCGCGCCGGCAATTCTGTTCGCGGCGATTCTTATCTTTCTCTTGACGCTGGGCGAAGTGGGAGTGCCTGCCTTTCTACGGTATCCGGTCTATGCGTCTGAGACACTTACCCAGTTCGCCGCCTTCTATGACTTCGCCGCCGCCACGGTGGCAGCCATCCCCTTGCTCCTGGTTACGTTAGCTCTCCTCGTGTTGCAGTACCGTCTACACGGCCGCGTCCTGGAACTGGGTCGAAACGTCTACGTGATACTTAGACTACACTAACTAATTGATATATAACAATATTAATTCATATTTTGACATTTACAGGTCCTACACAGCTATAGATAATTCAAGCTCTTAGCCGATCCGACCTACACAGTTTCTGCACAGAAATTGCGATAAAGGCGCGACGACATGAGCTTCATGATCGACACGCAGGAGCTAAAACCGGGCCTCAAGATTTTCCGCCGCGGCGACGTGAAACACCGCCGCTGGTACTGCCGCGTGCGACTGCCCGATGTTGACCGCTACAAGACCATCGCGCTGAAAACCGTCGACGAAACCGCAGCCCGCAATCAGGCCTTCGACCAGGACGCGGAAATCCGCTTCCGCATCAAGCACGAGATGCCGGTCTTTGACCGCACCTTCGCCCAAGTGGCCAAGGAGTTCTCGGACTTCCAGAAAGAACGCTCTGAAATAGGCCAGATCACGCACCATCGCTGGCGTGTCATGGACTCCCACATCCGCACCCAGCTAAACCGCTATGTCGGCAACGTGCAGATCACGCAAATCGCGCCAGACCGCTGGAGCGCCTACCCGGTCTGGCGTCAGAAAAACGGCAAGGGCCGCTCCGGCGGCCATGTCAGCAACGGCACAATCCGCGATGAAATGACGACCTTTCGCTCTGTCATGAATTACGCAGCATCCAAAACCTATATCCGCGACAGCCAGGTCTTCCGCGACAAACTGCCCGTCGCCCATGCCCGCCGCGAGGAATTTACCCCCACCGAATACCGCGGGCTCCATACCTTCGCCCGTAAGTGGGTCAAGGAGGCGGACCGCGAGACAAATCGCTGGTACCGCCAGATGGCCTATAATTTCGTGCTGGTCATGACCAATACCGGCATGCGCCCTTCCGAGGCAAAAAACCTGCGGTGGCGCGATGTGGAAATCGTCACCGACAAGCAGGAGCGCACCGTAGTCAGGCTCAGTGTGCGCGGTAAGGCGAAGTTCCGCACGCTCGTCGCCGCCGGCAATGTCGCGACCTACCTGGAGCGCATCAAGTCAATCAGCCATGCCACCAAGCCAGACCACCACGTCTTCACGACGTTTGAAGGCAAGACGGCCAGAACGCTGTATCATTCGCTGATCGAGAGCCTTCTGACAGAGTCAAAGCTGCTCAAGAGTTCGTCGGGCAGTCGGCGGAGCACTTATTGTTTCCGGCACACTTACGCGACGTTCCGCCTGACCGAAGGCGTGGACGTGTATTTCCTGGCCAAGCAAATGGGAACATCCGTGAAGATGATCGAAGATCACTACGGCCATATCACCCCGGTCAAAAGCGCCGACCAGATTCTTAAAGGCCTGCCCGGCTGGGAACGCGAGGTTCCGACAGCCGCCCAAACGGAAAAATGAAACGGATCGCATAGTTGGCAACAGACACAACTTATCCGGATCGAGACTGGTATCTTGCCCAAAGCCATGACCGCGGCGTTGCTTCAAGGTGCCCGTTCGCGCATGTCAGGCGGTGCCCGCATTATTTCTATAGCCGCTCATTGCTTGGCGAACACGGCAGCACGCGCATCCCGCCAGATGAAGACGCCCGATTGATGGAAAAATGGAAGCAGTCCGACGCAGTCCCGATGACAGCCGAGGACCAGCCCTCCATTGTCAATTCAGGTGAGCGGACATCCTTTTTCAAGTTCTGTCCGGAAACGCTCGGTGATCGCTTTGGTCTATTCGTAAGCGACCTTTCTCCGCACGCCGATGAGATCGACCAGGCCGCAGCACATCGCTCCCTGGAGCTGCGTGGCATAAAAAGGTCCCCCTACTTCACCTGGGCAGTTTGCGAGCCGCTTCACTACCTTAATTGCGCGACCCACGCCCTCCTAAGCCACGGGCCACAAGTCACACCGCCAGCGCCGAGTAGCGACACCACGCAGGAACCATGGTGGAAACGGAATCTCGTGCTGACATGGATCGGAATCGTCCTGGCGGCCATATCAACCGTTGGTGGGATGATCGTTCTCTTTTGAAATGAATACGCAGCACCTTCTCCTGCGAGTCCAATTACCGTCTTTGCCGTGCCGCGGTGACGGCGACGTTTTGGTGTGATTACGAAAAAGAAGCCGCTATTGCGGTGTGGGAATGACGAGATCAAAGGACGGTAGGGTTTTCATAAGAGAGCGAAACACGCCATCCATGCAGGCCCGCGTCCAGTCGTGACGGGAAATCACCCTGCCTTTTGCCTTAAAGGAATCTATGACTCTCTGATTCTGTGACTCTTGTGTCGCCCCTGGCTTCTTTACGCGTCCCGGCCACTTCTCCTTGTGGTGACGGGGAAAGAGTGGCGCGCAGAGCGTGATAAGGAGGCCGACGCACATCCGCGAGCGCGTGCCCTTCACCACATCGGCCGTGATGTAGCCGCCCTCCTCCAGCAGCCGCAGATAGCGCTGCACGGAGCGGCGGCACCGGCCCAATGCCTTGACGAGATAAGTGACGGTCACATCAAGCGTGCGCCCTTCGCGGTTGCTCCTGTAGGTAAGCTCCGCGATTTTACGGGCGCAGCGTCGCGCGCCATCCGTAAGATTACGGTCATCATCAAGGCGCGCTGAGAGTTCCGGTACATAAGAGCCGCTCTCGCGCGGAGGATCGTAGCGCGGGCGCTCCATCAAACCTGGCCTGTGACAGCTTTTTAGTGAACGATTGCGGCGTGCATCGCGCGCATCGTCGGATACGCGCTCATCCTCAGTGTTTCTTGCGCGCTGAAGTGTTTCGCTTTTTGGCACGCGTTGAAGCGAACGCCAGGCTTGCTTCATCAATTCCGATTCACTCGGCAACTGAGATGTCGTCATCTGTGTTTTCTCCTTATCTGTTGGAGAAAACCCGCGCAGAAAAAATCAGGCACTAAAAAATCGTTGCAAGGGACTCTTGCAAGGCGAATCAAAATCTGCGATAATTATTTTGGATAGAATAAAATCACAGATATCAAATTTTCTAACACCCGCCTCTGGCGGGTTTTCTTTTTTCTAGCTCATAAATATCTCCCGATATGTTGACGTGAAATCGTCGTGAACGTCGGACGGACCAGAATCGGTCCCTTACATAAAAAGTGTGACTCAATAAATTTGATTCCTCAAGTCAGTCTGCTTTTTTTGTTCACTTTGCCCCGTTAATCGCGCACGCAGAATACAAAGGTGTGGATAAGCACAGCTCCACATCTTCACCATCAAAAAAATTGTTGGCAGTGTCGAAGTGTCAGCTTCTCGCTGATTCGATAAGTCGAAGTGTCGATATTGCGACATGTCGATAAATCGAAAGGCAGAGCTGTCTACAACTCTAACCAACGACAACTCGACACATAGACATGCAGACAATCGCACTCATCGCCCAAAAGGGAGGCACCGGAAAAACAACACTTGCGCTTTCGCTCGCCGTCGCGGCTGAAGCCGAAGGCAAGGTAACACTCGTCATTGACCTCGACCCGCAGGCCTCCATGTGCAAGTGGGGCGACCGGCGCAGTGCAGACGCACCGGCAATAATCGATGCGCAGCCCGCCCGCCTAGCAAGCGCGTTGCAGCGCGCTGCAGAAGCCGGCGTTGAACTCGTCATCATAGATACGCCCGCGCGCGTTGAGCAGGCCGCTGCCGAGGCCGCCAAGGCGGCGGACCTGGTCATCGTGCCGTGCAAGCCTTCAATTCATGACCTGGAAACCTTGCAGACAACGCTCGACCTGATACAGGGGAGGGCGCTGCGCCCGCCCGTGGCCGTTCTTAATGCCGTGCCCGCGCAAGGAGCGCGGTGCGAGCAGGCGGCGCAGGCCATCCGCGCAATGGGCATCGCGGTATGCCCGGCGACAATCGGTCAGCGCGTCGCTTTTGAATATGCGGCGCAGCTTGGTCAGTCGGCCGCCGAATATGAACCTGAGGGCAAGGCCGCGTCTGAAATCCGACATGTCTACAAGTCGATCTGTCGAATCCTCGACATGACGACACTGGATAAGGAGAAAACGCAGAAAGGGGAGGGACATGAGCAAGCAACGGCCTAATTTGGCCGATATTACAGCAGCGGCCGGCAGCACCCGCCGCACAACGGAGCCGGAATCGCATTCTTTAGAAACTGGCGACCCCAAACCGGAACGGTCATCGCCGCGCGTGAGCACACGGGCGGCCGGCACCAAGCAAATCGCGGCGCACTTTCCGGCCGAAGTCTCATGGCAGCTTCGGGAACTGGCGGCGGAGCGCCGCACGACTGTCCAGGCCTTGCTGGGCGAAGCCCTGAACGACTTGTTTCAGAAGCACGGCAAGCCCGAAATCGCCCCCTTGGAGCGGTAGGCCGCTTTAATCGCAGACATCAGCATTACGCGAGCTGGCGTTCCAGCTTGAGCTTGCGTTTCTCCCAATCGGGCATGACGCGATTGAGCAGCTGGTAGAATTTCGGGCCGTGATGATCGTGGGCAATATGGCAAAGCTCGTGCGTGATGACGTACTCAATTGCGTCCACTGAAGCCCGAATCAAAGAATCATTGAGTATTAACTTGCGACCGGGGGTCATAGACCCCCAACGCTGCCTAAGCTGGCGAATAACCAAGCCGGCGGGCGCGAAATCCTCAGGCACAGGGAAACGCTGCTGGCACAAGGCCAGGCGTTCGCGAAACTTTAGGTGGGCACGGGACCTGTACCAGTCCTCGACAAGCGCTTTTGTTATTTCCTGCCGTTTTGGCCGGAAGGACTGCACGACAAGACGGCCCCGGTAGAGTTTTACCTGTTGTTGCACATCGAGAACAACCTTCAGCCTGTACTGACGGCCGAGATAGAGATGTGTCTCGCCGGCAATGAACTGCCGCTCCGGCGTTCGCGGCTGGAATTGCGAGAAAAAGCGTTGCTGCCTCTGTATCCAGGGCGCGCGCTTGCGAACCCGCTCCAGAATCTTTTCCGTTGTCGTATCCATAGGTGCGACAACTTGCACCGCGGAATCAGGGTCAACCGTAATGGAAAGTGTCTTGCGGTCCCGCCGCTGCAATCGAAATACGATTTGCTCATTGCCATAGGGGAGGTGGACGGTTTCCATGTTCATCCCGGAAACCTCGCTCTGGCAACGTCCATTATCTGGAGTTCCAGCTCGTCCAGCTGTGCCACGGGAATCTCGATACCCTTTACGTCCCGCACCACATCGAAGAAGTAGTCATCAATGGCATTGCGCATCTTGTTCTGGGCAACTTCGTTTGTCCAAACATCGACAATGTGGTGCTTTCTGATGATATCAACGATAATAAGCGCAACTTCGGCCACGTCGTCGTCATTTAATTTGCCATTTCCTGCCGCCTTGATCGCCGGCTGGACAATCCCGAAGACGGCCAGGGCGTCTTCGTTCCCCTTGATGGTCTCCGGTACCTGGCGGCCGTGATCCTTGCGTGCCATGCGGCTTGCCAGATCGACGACATTGTTCAGATAATCTTTCTCGGAAATCCGCTTCGCACGGTAATCGCGAATGGTTTCCTCCAGCAATTCGGAGAATTGCTTGTAGAAGGAGGGGTCCTCCTCCATTTTTTCCGTAATAGTCCGACGAGCGGCGCTAGCAATCCGGTCGGCCTTCGAGGCATCGGACGTGCCTTCTTCCTTTATGACGGCCCTTAGCGCGGCCGGATCATTGATGTTGATGACCTCGATGATGGTCTCCGCAGGCTTAGCTGTGACATGATCATCGAGCAGCCGCTGAATCTTCGGCTCAAATTCCTTGAGATCGACCACTTCCTGGTAACGAAGCTGGACCGAGCGCCTTAGCTCGCTGAATTGCTTCCACTCGCGCTTGAAGGACTCAATTCTCTCATCATCAAAAACGTCGTAGAGTTTTTCGGACGACAACGCGATGTGCAGACACCTGCCGAAAGCACGCAGGCGCCCATAGAAATCCTGGCGTTTGGCCTCGTCGGCGAGCAGTTGTTCGAACTGCTCCATGTCTTTCTTGTTGCGGATCGATTTGAACAGGTCCCAGAGCTGGTTATGGAGTTGCGGCAGCTTGCGGATTTCTTCTCTAATGTCATGCAGCGCACCGACGATGTCGTCCTGCTCATAGCCCTGAAACGCGCTATAGGCCGTAAGCGCGCGGTCGAGTTCTCCAAGCAGCCCCTCATAGTCGAGGATGAAGCCAAACTGCTTTTCCTTGCCGTCCTCTTCGAAGAGGCGGTTTACGCGGGCAACGGCCTGCAAAAGATTGTGCTCTTTAAGCTGCTTGCACACATAGAGGACAGTGTTGCGGGGTGCGTCAAACCCGGTCAGGAGCTTTGATACGACGATCAGAATTTCCGGATCATCGGGACCCTTGAAAGCCTCGATGATTTGGCGAGTGTATTCGGCCTCGCTGCCGTACCTTGCCATCATCTGGTCCCAGAATTTACGGACCAAATCCGTCGACTCTTTATCGATTTCCTCGTTGCCTTCATGGTCGTCAGGAGCGGAGATCACAATTTCGCAAGTCACATGGCCGATGTCATCGAGCACGTCCTTAAACCGGATGGCGGCGGCCTTGGAAGGCGCGACGAGCTGCGCCTTGAATCCGGTGCCTTGCCAGAAGCGGCGATAGTGCTCGGAAATGTCGTATCCCTTGGCGCGGATAGCCTGTCCCGTCTTCGACAGGGCATCCATTCTTGAGAATTTGCGCTTGAGATCAGCCTTCTGCTTGTCCGTAAGCCCTTCACTGATCTTCTCGAACCAGGTGTCGATAACCTCGCCGCTGATCTGCTGCTCGACCATCCGGCCTTCGTAAAGCAGCGGTACAACGGCTTCATCGGCAACCGCCTCGTCGATGGTGTACTGGTGGATCAGATCGCCAAAGGTGGCGAACGTATTCTTTTCTTTTTTCAGCAGGGGTGTCCCTGTGAACCCAAGATAACAGGCCTGCGGCAGAATGCGGCGCATCTTCATGGCGAACTTGCCATGACCACCATGACGCCCGGTCTGGCTGCGATGGCTTTCATCAACCAGAATGAACAGGTTGATATCGTCGTCCCGGTGATCGGACGCCTTCATCGCAGTATCAAACTTGTTGATTATGGTCGTGATGAGAGGGGTCTTATTCGAAATGAGTTCGATCAGGTGCGACCCCGTAGCGGCGCGCACCGGCTCCATTTCGCAGGACTTGAACGTTCCCTTGATCTGCTTATCGAGATCGTCGCGGTCAGTGACGATTATAAGGCGCGGATTCTTAATTTCCTGGTCGAGCGCCAGCGCGCGCCCCAACATCACCATCGTCAGTGACTTGCCCGAACCTTGCGTATGCCAGATTACACCGCTCTTGCGGCGTCCATCCGAGTCAAACTGCTTAACGCGCTCGACTGCTCGCCGTATTCCGAAAAATTGCTGGTGGCGGGCGATCTTTCTGATGCCCCCGTCAAACACGGTAAAGCGTCGGATCATGTCCAGCAGTCGCTCCGGCCGGCAGAGTGCATGCACTAGCCTATCCTGTGCTGAAATCGCGCGGTCACCGGCCGCGGCCAGCTCGTCAAAGAACACCCTTGCTTCGGTGAAATCACCGGAAAACACAGTCGCCTTTTCGGCGGTCGTGAGGGGACGATTGATGACGCGCAGAATATCCTCGTCCCGGTCCTCTTCATCCCGCCAAAGTTGCCAGAACTTGCGCTGTGTACCGACGGTCGCGTAGCGCGCCTCCTGCCTCTTCATGGACAAGAGCAGCTGCGCATAGTGGAAAAGCTGCGGGATATTATCCTCGCCCTGATAGCCGATTAGCTGGCTATCCGCTTTCTTAAGAGACTGCGTCGGCCGCTTGTTCTCGATCACAACGAGTGGGATGCCGTTTACAAAGCACACAATGTCGCAGCGCCGCGTTTGTATGCTGGCGGTGCGCTCGATGCACATCTCCGCCGTAACGTGAAAGACATTGTTTTCCCACGTTTCCCAATCGATATAGCGCAGCGAATAGCTCTTGCTGTCACCCTCGATTGACTTGGTAATCGTGGTTCCCAGGATAAGCTGGTCATAGATATCCTGATTTGTGCCACGCAGGCCCTTGAGCTTATCAGGCGTAGGCTTCAAGCGGCGCAGAGCCTCGTGAGCGTCCTCCAGATCGAACGGGTATTCCTTGCCGCGATAGGTAAAGCGGTTGATCCTGATTAGTTGGTCAATGAGTATGTCATCGAGGACGACATTACGCGGCTTGCCGCGCATCCGGTCGGCCTCCGATTGCGCCAGCGGCTTGAAGCCAAGCGCGATCAGCGTCTGGATCGCCGGGATTTGTGATTGATACTTTTCGGCGGCGTTGAATCCTTGTTCGCCCATCACTTCGACTCCCAGACTTTTGCCGATGCTGCGTCGAAATAGGTGATGGACAAGGAAGCGCTCTGATGTCTTTGTGCCACCATGTGCTCGGCGGCAGCGACGATTTGCTTGTTCCCGTCGCTGTTTGGGTCCCCATAAATTCCGATGTACGCCTTGGCAATCTTGCCGCGGCCAATTTTCTTGAGAATGTGCTCGTCATTCTCCGCGAGTGAGTGCCCATAGATAAAAATGGCGTCATTTCGTTGTTGCATCTGACGCGCGAAACTTTTGTAAGAATGATGCAGATAGGCACTGTGCTTGATCTTGGCGAGCTTCTGCTGGCTCTTGCCCTCGGCGACAAACAAGGGAAACATACCGGCGCTCATCGCTGCTCGGGCCTGCTTCAGCAGGGGCACGCCGGTATTAACCCATGTGTATTTCTGCAACTCCGCGCCGGCATCGAATAGATGCAAGGCGCCATGCAGATAATGTACGCGCTGCCCATCGGCACCGCTCTCACCCAGCCAGTTGACGTATTCCGGCTCGGTATCTTCATCACGTCCAAACCCGTCATTGCTCTCAAGGGCGAGGGGCGTGTCGAAAGGGTTGTCGTCATGCATAAGCGCCCAATAAAGCAGCAAGTCATAGTTCAAGGTGTAGACCTTGCCGCTGTCATTGCCGGGACCAAGGAAGTGCGCAAGGAACCGCCGGCAGGCCCAGAATTGAGAGTCGTCGATTTCATTAGGTATGCCGGGGTGATTGTTGCCCACGGTGCTGATGAGCAGGTCCTTCAGGCTTTCTGCGTCCTTACCCATTTTTGCCGCGAGAGAACTCTGTGAGGGGTCGTAAACCGGCAAGGTCTTGGAAGCCTCTTCCAGTGCCTTAATCACCCGCTCGAAATCGGTCGTTTTGAGAGCTTCAAAGAGTTTCGGTATTTCAGGCAGCTTCGAGAAATCAGCCTGCTCGAAAAGGGAGCCATAAGTGAAAATTTTCGGACGGCAGGCGATGCTGAATCCATTCCCCAGCAACAGGTGCCGCTTCTTAAAGTTTGCGGACTCAGCAATCGCAGCATCAAAACTAATGAGGCTAACCATTCGCTGCGGCCTCCGGCTTTCTGAGGTCGCTCGCGACGGTATTTATGCGCCACTCGCCGGTCAGGAGTTTTTGCATCAGACCACGCTTCTGGCGTTCGACCGCAAGCCGCTGCTTGTCGAGAGCAGCGATTTCAGCTGTCATTGCATCAAGCAAGTCGGCTTGCTTTCGCTGAAGATCGATAGGCGGGAGAAAGACCGCAATCTTGGAAAACGCGGGAAACTTGAGGCCCCAGGTGTCGCTCGTCATTCCCTGAGAATAACGCTGAAAGTCGAATACCATTCTGCGCGACTTGAACAGATGTGCCGCGTATCTCGCAGAAATGTTTTTATTGTCTGGCGTGACAATCGTGTAGGCGGGGCTGACGATACCACGGAGAGACGATAGTCCGGATACGCCTTGCCACATGCGCATTGTGTTGTAGCCAATATCGCCGGGAAGAATGAGCTTGTAGCGAGATTTGTCTTCGTTCGATGTGTCTTTCCGACCAACATCCTCACGATCAATCACTCCGTCCGACATCGTGATGCTCAGCAATACTTCCCCATCAGAGCCGCATTCGCTGCGCTCCTGGAAAACATCGCCTAACTCAAATCGATTCCAAGTGCCGTTGGAACGTTGGTGTGAAGGGTGACAAGGGCCGAAGAACTGACGTGCAAGAGCTTGAAAGTCGCGGCTCTTAGCAGCGCCAAGAGCTGTTAGCTTCTGAATGGCGTCATCCCAAGTTCGTAGAATTTCGCCAATCTTGTGCTGCTCTGGCAAGGGTGGCAATGGAACCGGACAATGCTTCAGAAACTCTGTGGGATTGATGTTAGCCTGGCTCACTCCCCGTGTTGACAAGCGCTTTAGCGCTCGCTGAGCAATAGAGCCATTGAACCAGTAATTCAGAAAGGCGGGATCGCCGCGCTCCTTATTTACATGTAAACGTACAAGATACGACGCAAAAACCGCCTGCGAATCCTCACGAACAATTCCCACTTTGCCGACCAAGTCCGGGCTATTCGTTCGATTGAGAAGAATGTCGTCGCGGCGCAACACATATGCTGTCCATGCGTTTGCATCGCCATCGATTGTTCCAAGATTGCTGAGGTTGACGGCCCCATTAGCAATGTCCTTCATACCGACAATAGGAGTGCCCCCATTACTGGCGCCGGGCTCGTTAAGTCCATACTGAGTACGATCAACCACGGCGCGTGCCGGGACGAGAGTCCAGTCCGCCGGCAACTCTTTGTCGAACAAAGATTTGGTAAAGCTTGAACGTCGATCAGCCATTGACGCTAAGCTCCTTTAGATAGCCGTCCATGCGCTTGCGGACATCGGCCAACTCGGCCTCAATGGTATCAATCTCCTTCTGGACAACCGATATGTCGATTTCCTCTTCCGGCTCGAACGTATCGACGTAGCGCGGGATGTTGAGGTTGAACTCGTTCTCCCTGATTTCTTTTAGACTTGCACGGTGTGAGAACTTATCGACCTCCTTTCGCCCGCGATAGGTGTCGATGATTTTTGCGATGTGTTTCTCTTCGAGGACGGTTTGTGTTTTGCTCGCATTGAAGTCCGTGCTTGCGTCGATGAAGAGCACTTCCTTGCGCTGTTCATTTACGCCGCCCTGTTCGCGCGAGCGGTCGAAGACCAAAATGGCAACCGGAATGCCGGTTGTGGTGAAGAGGTTAGCGGGCAGGCCGATAACGGCGTCGAGCAGGTTCTCCTCGATGAGGGCCTTGCGAATTTTGCCCTCTGCGCCGCCGCGGAATAGCACGCCGTGCGGGACGATGACGGCCACGCGACCGGTCTCGCGCTTGGCGATCTCGATCATGTGGGTAATGAAGGCGTAGTCACCCTTGGACTTTGGCGGGATACCGCGCCAGAAGCGATTGTACTGGTCGGTGTCGGCATGCTCCGCGCCCCACTTGTCGAGGGAGAAGGGGGGATTGGCGACCACAACGTCAAACTTCATAAGGTGGTCGCCCTCGATGAGGCCAGGGCTGTTCAGTGTGTCGCACCATTCGATGCGTGCGGCGTCCTTGGAGTGCAGGAACATGTTCATGCGCGCGAGCGCCCAGGTCGCGCCGTTGACCTCCTGCCCATAGAGCGCGAAGTTGTCTGAGCCGACTTCCTCGGCGGCACGGATGAGCAGGGAGCCGGACCCGCAGGCAGGGTCGCAGATCGTATTGCCGGGCTTGGGGCTGGCGAGCTGGGCAAGCAGCCTTGAAACGGCGGCTGGCGTATAGAACTCGCCGGCCTTCTTGCCGGCATCCGACGCAAACCGGGAAATCAGGTAAATATAGCACTCGCCGATGATGTCTTCCGTGACGCGGGTGGGGCGCAGGTCAAGGGCGGGCTTGTTGAAGTCCTCCAGCATGTTCTTGAGGCGGCGGTTACGGTCCTTGGCGCGGCCGAGATTTGATTCGGAATTGAAGTCGATGTTGCGGAACACGCCTTCCAGCTTGGCGCGGTTCGCGTCCTCGATTTTTTCGAGCGCAATATTGATCAGCTCGCCGATATTGGCTTCGTTGCGCTTCTCATAGAGGCTGTAGAAGCTCGCGCCGTCCGGCAGGTAGAAGCGTTCACGCTCCATGCGGCGGCGGATTCGAACGTCATCGCCGCTGAACTGCTTCTTGTATGATTCGAAATGGTCGTTCCAGAGATCGGAAATGTATTTCAGGAAGAGCATCACAAGGATGTAGTCCTTGTACTGCCCCGCATCGACGACGCCGCGGAAGGTGTCGCATGCGGCCCATGCGGCCTGATTGATCTCTTGTTGGGTAATTTTATCGTTCATTGTTTTTATCCTTAAATCGCTTTGCTACGGGGCGGGTATTGCGGCCCGCCCCGAAGGCTTCAATCAGACCACTCCGCAGGGCGGGTTAAACTGGAGACGCAACTCGCGCTCGATCAGCGACCGGTTGCGTTCATCGGCATAGATGGCGGCGACCGCGAGTTGTGCGTGACCTTGACGCTGCCAGGCCGGTTGCCGGTCGTGGCAGCTGACGCGTTCGTGATATTGCCGGACTCGCCGATATCGACGACGTTCCAGTTTGTCTGGCCTGTGCGTCCGAGAATCACATAGACACCCGAACGCGCCAGCAGGCCGCTGACGTTGCCGAAGGGACCATCGGCGTGGTAGTTTCCGATTTGGATGGACATGCTTAACCTCATGAGTTTGTCCGTTCTGATTTGCCCGACTGTTCTTGCGGACGACGGGCGACCGATTGCCCAGCTCCATTGCCGTGGGGCTGGGCATTTCGCACCTGCCGGAGCAGGGCGAAACTTGTAAGCGCGAGTTTCTTTTCCGCGAGTTGGTGCATGAGGGCGCACTCGCGGCGCGATAAAGAGTCGATTTCGACGATAAGATTCTGCGTGGCGAGGTCCGGAACATAGACCTCCAGCTCATCAAGGCAGTTCTTCG
>JBFWVA010000022.1:0-35088 GCA_050246995.1 Rhodospirillaceae bacterium
CTCTCGATTTATCAACGGGCTCAAGAAGGCCGGCATCGAGTTGGATCGTAAGGTCCTCGCCGATATGGCCGTCCGTGAGCCCGCCGCCATCGAAGGTCTGGTGAAGCAGGCCCAAGCCGCGCTCGCTTAAATTCTCGTCGAGACGAAGTCGGTAAAGGGGCGGCCTTCATCGGGCAGCCCCTTTCCTTTTTGTATGTCTGAGAAAGTTCAATGACCGACACGATCGAGAAACTGCGTACCGAACTGCTGACCGCTGTTAGCGACGCCTCCGCACTTTCGACCCTGGAAGACGTGCGCGTGGCCGCCCTTGGCAAGAAGGGCCGCATCACGGGCATGATGAAGGAACTCGGCGCCATGGCGCCCGAGGAACGCAAAGCCGCGGGCCAGCGCCTGAACGTGCTGAAGGACGAAGTGGCCGCCGCGCTCGACGCGAAGAAGGCGGCGTTCGAATCCGCCGCGCTGAACGCGCGCCTGGCCAGCGAGAGCATGGACGTGAGCCTGCCGATCCGCCCCGAGGCGAAGGGCTCGCTGCACCCCATCAGCCAGACCACCGCGGAAATCGCGGCGATCTTCGGCGAGATGGGCTTCGAAGTGGCCGACGGTCCCGATATCGAGGACGACTTCCACAATTTCACGGCGTTGAATTTCCCGCCCGGGCATCCGGCGCGCGAGATGCACGACACCTTCTTCCTGCCGCCCGATTCGGACGGCCAGCGCTATCTCCTGCGCACGCATACCTCACCGGTGCAGATCCGCACCATGATGAGCAAGAAGCCACCCATCCGCGTGATCATCCCGGGGCGCACCTACCGCTGCGACTACGACATGACCCACACGCCGATGTTCCATCAGGTGGAGCTTCTGGTGATCGACACCGAGACCAACATGTCTCACCTGCGCGGCTGCCTGCAGGAGTTCGTGCGGACATTCTTCGGCATCGACGATCTGACCACGCGCTTCCGCCCGTCCTTCTTCCCTTTCACCGAACCGTCGGCGGAAATGGATATCGGCTGCTCGCGCCAGGGCGGCGAACTCAAGCTCGGTAACTACGGCGATTGGCTGGAGATCCTTGGCTGCGGCATGGTCCATCCGAATGTGATCAAGGCCTGCGGCCTCGATCCGAACGTCTATCAGGGCTTCGCCGCCGGCATGGGCATCGAGCGTATCGCCATGCTGAAGTACGGCATTCCCGATCTGCGCACCTTCTTTGAATCCGATCTGCGCTGGCTCCGTCACTATGGTTTCGGCGCACTCGATGTGCCGAGCGTGACGGGAGGGCTGGCGCGATGAGCCAGACCCCGACCAACAAGCCGAATGTCCCCAAGGTCTACGCGCATCTGCCGCAATGGGCCTTCGGTCACACCAAGAAAGAAGCCGACGAACTGTGCGCGTTGGTTCTCGATGGAAAGAAGGTCGCGACCAGCGCGGCGCTCTATCATTTCGAGGACGAGGAACCGCCGGAGCCGGGCGATAAGGCCGTCATCCTGGACGGCGAAGGCCGCCCGCGCTGCGTGATCGAGTTCACCGAGGTCGAGCCGGCCGTCTTCAAGGAAGTCGATGCGAAGTTTGCTTTCGACGAGGGCGAAGGCGACCGCTCGCTAGCCTATTGGCGCAAGACACACGAGGAGTTCTTCACCCGCGAAGGCTACTTCGCGCCGGACATGCTGCTGCTGTGCCAGTACTTCCGCGTGATCGAACGTCTTGAATACCGGAGGATGGCGCCGTGAAGTTCACCCTTTCGTGGCTCAAGGACCATCTGGACACCACCGCGAGCCTTGCTGAAATCACCACCAAGCTCACGGCCGTCGGCCTTGAAGTGGAAAGCGTCGAAGACCCCGGCAAGGGTCTCGAGCAGTTCGTCGTCGCGCATGTCATGGAAGCCAAACAGCATCCGAATGCGGACCGCCTGCGCCTGTGCACGGTGAACGCCGGCACGGAGACGCTGCAAGTCGTTTGCGGTGCGCCCAACGCGCGCACGGGCCTAAAGGTCGTGCTGGCCCGTCCCGGCGCCGTCATCCCCATCAGCGGTGAAGTCCTCAAGAAGGGCAAGATCCGGGACGTGGAAAGCCAGGGCATGATGTGCTCCTACCGCGAACTGAAGCTGGGCGAGGACCACGCCGGCATCATCGAGCTGCCGGAAGAGGCGCCCATCGGCGCGCCGGTCACCGAAGTACTGAAGTTCGACCCCGTCATCGAAATCAACCTGACGCCGAACCGCGTGGACGCCCTTGGCGTTTACGGCATCGCGCGCGACCTGGCCGCCGCCGGTCTCGGCACGCTGAAGCCGCTCAAGTCGGCCCCGGCGCCGGGCAAAGGCGCGAGCTCGCGCAAGATCAAGATGGGTCTTGCCGCGGGTCATGAACACAAGTGCCCGCAGTTCGTCGGCCGCACCATCCGCGGCGTGAAGAACGGCGAAAGCCCCGCGTGGCTCAAGGACCGTTTGCAAGCCATTGGCCTGCGCCCGGTGTCCGTGATCGTCGACATCACGCAGTATCTGACCATCGACCTCGGCCGTCCGTTGCACGCCTTCGACGACGCCAAGTTGTCGGGCGATATCGGCCCGCGCCTTGCCAAAACCGGCGAAGAGATCGCCGCGTTGAACGGCAAGAGCTACACCCTTGATGAGAACATGGTGGTGATCGCCGACCAGGCCGCAGGCCTCGGCATCGGCGGCATCATGGGCGGTGAGCCGTCCAGTGTCACCGAAGGGACCACCGCGATCTTCCTGGAATCGGCTTTGTTCGATGCCAAGAACATCGCCGAGACGGGCCGCAAGCTCCTCCTCAATACCGACGCGCGTTACGCCTTCGAGCGCGGCGTTGATCCCGCGTCGGCGCATATGGGCATCGAAGTCGCCACGCACATGATCCTCGATCTGTGCGGCGGCGAGCCCGCGGAGATTGTCGAGGGTGGCAAGGCGCCCGATTGGAACCGCGCCATCGCCTTCAATCCAGCGCGCGTGAAATCCCTGGGCGGGGTCGAACTTGCCGAAGTGGAAATGAAATCGATCCTGATGCGCCTGGGCTTCACCGTGTCCGGCTCCGGGACGGACTGGCAGGTCGTGCCGCCGTCGTGGCGTACGGACGTGGAAAGTTGGCAAGACCTCGTGGAAGAGATCTTGCGCATCTATGGCTACGACAACATCCCGCCGGTGCCGATGCCACGCGCGCCTATGCCGAAGCAGGTTCTGTCGACCGATCAAAAGCGCTGGGAAGTCGCGCGCCGCACTCTTGCGGCGCGGGGCTTGAATGAAACCGTGACCTGGGCGTTCCTCCCGCGCGCGCATGCCGAGAAATTTCTCGGCGATCTCGCGCTTGTGCTGCTCGCTAATCCGATCAGCTCGGACCTGGACGCCATGCGTCCGTCATTGATCCCAAATCTCGCGGCAGCGGCCGGACGAAATGCCGCGCGCGGCATGGCCGATGTCGGCCTGTTCGAAGTCGGTCCGCGGTTCGAAGGCATGAAGCCAGGCCAGCAGACGCTGGTCGCTTGTGCCTTACGTGCGGGCCACACCACCGCGCGTCACTGGGACGGCACACGCCGCCCCGTCGACGCCATGGATGCCAAAGCCGATGCCTTCGCCGCCTTGGAAGCGGCGGGCGCCGGCGTTGCGGGCCTGCAGACCTATGCGGGCAACGGCAGCGGCGTGCCGGCGTGGTATCACCCGGGCCGCGCGGGCGTGCTCAAGCTGGGCAACCAAATCCTCGCCGCCTTCGGGGAACTGCATCCGGCGATCCTGACGGCCCTCGATGTGAAGGGCCCGATCGTGGCGTGCGAAGTGTTCCTGGAACGCATCCCGCCCGTGAAGAAAAAAGGCGTGGGCGCGGCGCGTCCGCTTCTGAAGGCCTCGAACTTCCAGCCGGTGGAACGCGACTTCGCGTTCGTGGTCGATGCGGCGGTTTCCGCCGAATCGCTGGTCCGCGCGGTGCGCGGCGCCGAGCGCGAATTGATCACCGATGTCGGCCTGTTCGACGTCTACGAAGGCCCGCACGTGGGCGAAGGCAAGAAGTCCCTGGCCGTCGCCGTCACGCTGCAGCCGAAGGATACCACCTTAACCGACGAGCAGATTGACGCGGTTGGCAAGAAGATCGTCGCCGCCGCCGAGAAGACGTGCGGCGCGAAGCTGCGCGCCTAGGAAAATATAGTTGTCATGACCGATCTTGCGCACATCCGTAACTTCTCGATCATCGCCCATATCGACCATGGGAAGTCGACGCTCGCCGACCGCCTGATCCAATACTGCGGCGGCCTGACTGAGCGCGAGATGACCGAACAGGTCCTCGACAACATGGACATCGAGAAAGAGCGCGGCATCACCATCAAGGCGCAGACCGTGCGCCTGATGTACAAGGCCAAGAACGGCGAAACCTATCAACTCAACCTCGTCGACACCCCAGGTCACGTGGACTTTGCCTACGAAGTCAGCCGTTCGCTGGCCGCGTGCGAAGGCTCGATCCTGGTGGTCGATGCGAGTCAGGGCGTGGAAGCGCAAACCCTCGCCAACGTCTATCAGGCCATCAACGCCAACCACGAGATCGTGCCGGTCCTTAACAAGATCGACCTGCCGGCGGCGGATCCTGAGCGCATCCGTCAGCAGATCGAGGACGTGATCGGCCTCGACGCCTCGAACGCCGTGCTGGCTTCGGCCAAGACCGGGATCGGCATCCAGGACGTGTTGGAAGCCATCGCCACGCGCCTGCCGCCGCCGAAGGGCGAAAAGGCGCAGCCGCTGAAAGCCCTGCTGGTGGACTCCTGGTACGACCCGTACCTGGGCGTCGTCATCCTGGTGCGCGTGAAAGACGGTGTGATTAGGCGCGGCACCAAGATCCAGTTCATGTCGACGGGCACCTCTTATCAGGTGGAGCGCGTGGGTGTGTTCACGCCGAAGCGCCTGGAGATCCCGGAATTGAACCCCGGTGAGCTCGGCTTCCTGACCGCGAGCATCAAGGCGGTCGCGGACGCGAACGTGGGCGACACGATCATCGACGAAAATAATCCGGCGGCCGAAGCGCTACCCGGCTTCAAACCCAGCGTTCCCGTAGTGTGGTGCGGCCTGTTCCCGACCGACGCGGCGCAGTTCGAAGTGCTGCGCGAGAGCCTCGGCAAACTTCGCCTCAATGACGCCAGCTTCCATTTCGCGATGGAGAGCAGCGCGGCGCTGGGCTTCGGCTTCCGCTGCGGGTTCCTCGGCCTCCTGCACATGGAGATCATCCAGGAGCGTCTGGAACGCGAGTTCAACCTCGACCTCATCACCACGGCGCCGAGCGTCGTTTATCGCATTCACACCACCGACGGCGAATCACACGAGATGCACAATCCGGCCGACATGCCGGATGTGACGCGTATCCGCATGATCGAAGAGCCCTGGGTGAAAGCGACGATCATGGTGCCCGACGAGCATCTCGGCCCGGTACTGAAGCTTTGCACCGACCGGCGCGGCGAGCAGATCGACCTGACCTACGTCGGCAACCGCGCGATGGTGGTTTATCATCTGCCGCTGAATGAAATCGTGTTCGACTTCTATGACCGCCTAAAGTCGATTTCACGCGGCTACGCCAGCTTCGATTACGAAGTTTCCGAATACCGTGAGTCCGACCTCGTGAAGGTCAGCATCCTGGTGAACAACGAGCTGGTCGATGCGCTGTCGTTCATGGCGCACCGCAGCCAAGCGGAAGGCCGCGGCCGTCAGATCTGCGAGCGCTTGAAGGACCTGATCCCGCGTCACCTGTTCAAGATTCCGATCCAAGCGGCGATCGGCGGCAAGGTGATCGCGCGCGAAACCATCAACGCGCTGCGCAAAGACGTGACGGCGAAGTGCTACGGCGGCGACGCCTCGCGTAAGCGCAAACTTCTCGATAAGCAGAAGGAAGGTAAGAAGCGCATGCGCCAGTTCGGCAGCGTCGACATTCCGCAGTCTGCGTTTATCGCGGCGCTGCGCATGAACGACGAATAGAGATGTCTCTTGTTCGGCCGCCTTCGCCGCCGAACGCGCAGCGCTTGGGATGAACCAAATAAAAAAGGCGGCTAGAGATAGCCGCCTATTCTTTTTCGTTGGGTGAGCAGTCTTAGCCGCGCTGGAAAACGCGGCGCCGCGCGCGGCGCTTGCGGCAGAAGTGAGTGAGGGCGAAGCCGATCACCCCGATTACTACCCACGCGGGCATTTGCATGATGCCTGCACCAGCCGTTGCGATGACTTCAGCCGAACCATCAGCCGCGTCGAACGACGGACTTTGGCCGACCAAAAGTGTCCACAGATCCACGGTGGCCAGGCTGTCATACGCGCCCATGCCCAATGCCATCACAGCCTCTGCAGAGGCCATCAGAATGGCTAAAACCATGAAAATCCAGCCGCTTACGCGTCCGAACAACACAGGAACCCCACACCCACGCTCAGAACTTACCCCGGTTATGAGGTATACCCCATAACACGCTTGAATTACAGGGCTTTTTGGCTTGGTTTTGAGGGCAAACAATCAACTTATAGTGGGTGGGCAGATAGCGGTCCCCAGGCTGTGGATAACGGGGACAACTTTAGGTGTTTCAATCCCGTCTAAATCGCGGCTCAAAACCCGACCAAAACGCGATTCCTGGCAAAAATACCATCTCGCAATAGTCGAGTCGGGTGCGACTCGGGCGGCTATTGGACGATTCGGGTACCCACTTCGCGCAGCAGGCTATCCATTCCTGCAGAGCGGCGAAGCGGAATGACCGCAGCGCTCACGTTGGCCTTTCGGCTTCGGTATGACAGCCTTCGCTCGGCACGCGAGCGTAGGCTGGCGGAGGGAGTGGGATTCGAACCCACGATACCCTTTTGGGGTATACACACTTTCCAGGCGTGCGCCTTCAACCACTCGGCCATCCCTCCGGCGCGACTCGGTCGAAAGAAGGCGCAGAACCTAACCGAGCGCCCCTGGCCCCGCAATCGCTTTTAACCCACGGGAATAGACTGAAATGATCCACGGTTCGTGCCTCTGCAGCACCGTGAAATGGAGCTTCGAAGGGACGCCGGAGGGAGCCACGGCCTGCAACTGCACCGCCTGCCGCCGTTACGGCACCCTGTGGGCGTACGGCTACGAGGAAGAAGGCATCGAGGTCTCGGGCCGCACGAAAATGTACGTGCGCGGCGAAGCCGTGGAATTCCATTTCTGTCCGAAGTGCGGCTGTGTGGCCTACTGGCGAGCCCAGAGCGTCGACGACCGTGGCCGCCGGCGGATCGCGGTCAATCTGCGGATGACGGATCCGGCGCTCATCGCCGACATCCCCATCGATCACTTCGACGGGCTCGATACCTTCGACGATCTTCCGCGCGACGGGCGGTGCGTCAAAGACTATTGGTTCTAGAGACGCTTCTAGGGAAACAGCGCGATCAAGCGTGGCCCGACGAGACGCGTGAGCGCGAGCGGCAGGCGTTGCCACACGCGCACAGCCATATCGAACTTCGGATTGGTTTGGCTGAAGTTCGGAAGCTCGCGGCGTTTCACGAGCATCACTTCGTAGGGCAGCGGGCGCATGGTCGCGCCCCAATGTTTCTTGAATTCAAAGGGGCCGGTGCCGACCTTGCTGCGGCCAAAGTCGAATGTGTCGATGCCGTTCTGGCCGGCCCACATAATATGATCGAAATACATGAAGTCGTTGCAGTTCAACTTCCAGCACTCGCGCGATGACGCGGCATAGTAGGTGTGCATTTGCCGCTGATAGAGGAAGTTAAGACTGGCGGCGATCACCTTGCCGTCGAGCAGCACTTCACGCACGTCGACCTCGGCGCCGAACTTCTCGGCAATGGTGGTGAAGAAATGCTTCGGGAAAACGGGAGTGCCATGGCGGCGGTAGGTCTCAAGCAAAAGGCCATAGAACGCGTCGAGATCCTTCGCCTTGCGGCTGGTGAAACCCTGCTTCAGGGATTTGCGCACCATGTTGCGTGTCTTCTGCGGCAAAGCGCCGAGCAGTTCGTCCTGCGTGGACGGCTTCACGTCGCGTGTGAACGTGACGTAGCGATCCACGCCGTCGAACCCCGAGACTTGGTGCGAAAAGCTGTTGCGCAGTTCGGCGTGCTCTACATTTTCCTGCCGCGCGAGCGATTTCAAATTCTCGCGCAGCGCTTCCTGCGCGCCTTCGTGACTGGCGAGGATGCCGCCGTACACCGCGAAGGGCGTCGAGATCAGGACTTTGCCCGTCACGAAGTTGTCGACGACGAACATCGGCAGCACGCCGACGATTTCGCCGTTCTCCACCGCCAAGCGATACTCCGGCCGGTAGCCGAAGATCGCGCACAACGTGTCGTGCCAAGCCATGAGATGGAACGGACTGCCCGAAGGGTGGGCGCGCACGAACTGGTCCCATTGCGCGCGGTCAGAACGCTCAAGCTGTCGGCAGGAGATCACGCGGCCGTTCCCATTTTCTTATTTCTCGACGCCAGCCCGTTACATTGTGCAACGTCCATGCCAACCCAAGGACTTCGCAGGAAAGCGCACTGACACAGGGCTTAACGGCGCACGAGGCGAAGCGGACTCCCGGGCCCCTGTAAAATTTTCCGACATAAGGGCAAATAAAAAGGGCCGCCCTTCAGGGGCGGCCCTTTCGCGTCCCGGAAACCCCGGGTGCGCCTTAGTGGTGATGGTCGTGGTCGTCGTCGTGCATGCCTTCGCCGTAGTTCTGGCCGGGCATACCGCCGCCGCCGCCACCGCCGGCCGCACGCGGCTTCACCGGGGCGTCCGCGATCATGGCTTCCGTGGTGATGAGCAGGCCGGCCACCGAGGCGGCGTCCTGCAGGGCGACGCGTACGACCTTGGTGGGGTCGATGATGCCAGCCTTCACCATGTTCTTATATTCGCCTTCCTGGGCGTCGAAGCCGAAGTCGGTGTCCTTACCTTCGAGGATCTTGCCGGCGACGACCGCGCCGTCATACCCCGCGTTGGCGGCGATCTGACGGACCGGCGCTTCGAGGGCGCGGCGGATGATATCCACGCCGACCTTCTGGTCGTCGTTTTCGACTTTCAGGTTCTTGAGGGCGCGCGTGGCGTACAGCAGCGCGACGCCGCCGCCCGGCACGATACCTTCAGCAACCGCGGCGCGCGTGGCGTGCAGCGAGTCGTCCACGCGGTCCTTCTTTTCCTTCACTTCGAGCTCTGACGAACCGCCGACTTTGATCACCGCGACGCCGCCGGCCATCTTGGCCAGACGTTCGTGCAGCTTTTCCTTGTCGTAGTCGGAATCGGATTCGGAGATCTCGCGGCGGATTTGATCGCAGCGCGCCGTGATCTCGGCTTTCTTACCGGCGCCGTCGACGATGACGGTGTTGTCCTTGTCGATGCGCACCGAGCGGGCGCGGCCGAGCATCTTGAGCGTGACCTGCTCCAATTTAATGCCCACGTCTTCGCTGATGACTTCGCCGCCCGTGAGGGTCGCGATGTCCTGCAGCATGGCCTTACGGCGGTCGCCGAAGCCAGGCGCCTTCACGGCGGCGATCTTGAGGCCGCCGCGCAGCTTGTTGACGACGAGGGCGGCGAGCGCTTCGCCTTCCAGGTCTTCCGCGACGATCAGGAGCGTCTTGTTGGACTGCACGACCGCTTCGAGGATCGGCACCATCGGCGCAAGGCTCGAGAGCTTCTTTTCGTGGATGAGGATGTACGGGCTTTCCAACTCGACGATCATCTTGTCCGGATTGGTGATGAAGTACGGCGAGGTGTAGCCGCGGTCGAACTGCATGCCTTCGACGACGTCCAGCTCGGTTTCGATGCCACGCGCTTCTTCAACGCTGATGACGCCTTCCTTGCCGACCTTGTCCATGGCTTTGGCGATGATGTCGCCGATCTCGGACTGGCCGTTGGCCGAGATGGTGCCGACCTGCGCGATTTCCTTATTGGTCTTCACCGGATTGGAACGCTTCTGGACGTCGGCGATGACGGCCGCGACCGCCTTGTCGATTCCGCGCTTGAGATCCATCGGGTTGATGCCGGCGGCTACAGCCTTGGCGCCTTCGCGCACGATGGCTTGGGCGAGCACGGTCGCGGTGGTGGTGCCGTCACCAGCGAGATCGTTGGTCTTGGAGGCGACCTCCTTCACCATCTGAGCGCCCATGTTCTCGAACTTGTCGGCGAGATCGATTTCCTTCGCGACGGTCACGCCATCCTTGGTGATGCGCGGCGCGCCGAAAGTCTTTTCCAACACCACGTTGCGGCCCTTGGGACCGAGGGTGACTTTCACCGCGTTGGCGAGGATGTCGACACCACGCAGCATGCGCTCGCGGGCGTCACGGGAGAATTTTACGTCTTTAGCAGCCATGTTCTTTCGCTCCAGTTTTTCGCCTGCCTTCAGGCGGCAGTTTCCAGATTCGGCCAGGACTGTTAGCAGAGTCCGAGCCAGAGTGCTAATGAATTGATTTTATTATATTAAATTAGACAATTTGGCGGTCACGCCGCCGCGATTCGCCCCTCCAAAAAGCAAAACGGCCCGGCGCGTGCCGGGCCGTTTCATATGTGGGGCCTTAGACCGAGACGCCAGAGGCGGTCAGCGGAAGTTTTGTGGGCGCCTTCCCGGTCAGCGACAGGATCGCATTCGCGATGGCCGGCCCCACGGGCGGCACGCCCGGCTCACCGACGCCGGTCGGTTTCTCGGCGGATGGGACGATGTGCACTTCGACCTTCGGCATCTCATTGATGCGAAGGACGTCATAGCTGTTGAAGTTGCCCTGCTCGACGATACCGTCCTTCAGGGTGACTTCACCCTTCAAGATGGCGCTGAGGCCATACCCGATGCCCCCTTCCATCTGAGCCCGGATGACGTCCGGGGTGACGGCGATCCCGCAGTCCACCGCGCAGACGACGCGGTCGATCTTAATGCCGCCGTTCGCGGTGCGGCTGATCTCGGCGACCTGGGCGACGTAACTGCCGAAGGATTCGGCGACGGCGATCCCGCGCGCCTTGCCTTCGGGGAGCTTCGTTCCCCAGCCCGCCTTCTCCGCCGCGAGGTCAAGCACAGCGCGGTGGCGCGGGTGATCTTTCAGCATCGCGCGGCGCGCTTCCAAGGGATCCTTGCCGGCGGCGCGCGCCACCATGTCGAAGAACACCTCGGTCGCATAGGCGGTGTGCGTACTGCCGACGGAGCGCCACCACAACACCGGAACGCCCACATCGGTCGTATGCGCTTCGACGGAAAGATTGGCGACGGCGTAGGGAAGGTTCGACGCGCCTTCCACGGTCGTCGCATCCACGCCCGGACCGGCGAACGGCGTTCCCTTCATAATGGATTGACCGACGATGCGGTGCTGCCACGCAACGAGTTCGCCCTTGGTATCAAGCCCCGCCGCGAAACGGTGCAGATACATCGGGCGATAGCGGCCGCCCTTGATGTCGTCTTCACGCGTCCAAATGAGCTTCACCGGCGTACCCTGCGGCAGCGCCTTGGCGACTTCCACCGCCTCGACAATGAAGTCGGAAGCGAAGTTGGCCCGCCGGCCGAAACTTCCGCCCGCCAGCAACGTATAAATACGCACCTTCTCGGGTGCGACGCCCGCGGCCTTCGCCGCGTTGCCTTGATCAACCGTCTGGAACTGGCAGCCGGCCCACACTTCCACACCATCGGCATTGATGCGCGCGACGGCGTCGAGCGGCTCCATCGGCGCGTGCGCGAGATAGGGGAATTCGAAATCCGTCGTGACGGTCTTCGCGGCGCCTTTCAGCGCGGCGGCGACGTCGCCTTCTTTACGCGCAGAGTCGCCCGGATTTTCGGCGAGTTTGCGATATTCGGCGAAAATCTGCTGGGTCGAGCGCTTCTCGGCTTTGCTGTCGTCCCACTCGATTTGCAGCGTGTCGCGCGCTTTCATGGCCGTCCAAAAGGAATCGGCCACAACCGCGACACCACTTGAGATCTTGGTCACGGCAACGACGCCCTTGAGGCCTTTGGCGATTTTGTCGTCAACGCTCTTCACCACGCCGCCAAACCGCGGCGGATGAGCGACGGCGGCATAGACCATACCGGGCTGCACGACATCGAGCGCGAAGATCGCCGTGCCGGTGGTCTTGCCTTCATTGTCGAGGCGCGGCAGTTCGCGGCCCAGCAACGTGAAGGCGCGCGGGTCCTTGAGTTGAACGTCGGCGGGCGGCTTCAGCGCAGCGGCCCTTTGCGCAAGCGCGCCGAAGGTCGCGCTCTTGCCGGAGATCGCATGGCTGACAACGCCGTTCTTCACCGCGATCTCATTCACGGGAACGTTCCACATTTGCGCGGCGGCGTTCACCAGCATGGCGCGGGCGGTCGCGCCGGCTTTGCGCAGCTGCTCCCAGGAGTTGGCGACCGCCGTGCTGCCGCCGGTGCCTTGCATGCCGAAGGCCAGGTTGGCGTAGAGCTTCACATCGGCGGGTGCAGACTCCGCGCGCATCTGGGACCAGTCGGCATCAAGCTCCTCGGCGACAATCGCCGAGAGGCCGGTGTAAACGCCTTGGCCCATTTCGAGATGCTTGATGATGACGGTAACGGTGTTATCGGGCGCGACACGCACAAAGGCGTTGGGTGCGAGCACCGCGGGCGCCGCGGCCTGCGCAAGACGCGAGCCTGGTGTCCAAACAAACGCCAGCAAGAGGCCGGCGGCGCCGGCGCCGAGCACGTCGCGGCGGCTAGGTTCGGAGACGGTGTTGCCGTGCGGAAGCGCGAAAATGGGTTTGTTCATGACTTAACCCTCCATCGTGCGGGCCGCGTCATGGATCGCGGCGCGGATGCGGTGGTAGGTGGCGCAGCGGCAGATGTTGCCGCTCATGGCGTCGTTGATATCAGAGTCGGAGGGTTTGGCGTTTTGCGTGAGCAACGCCACGGCCGACATGATCTGACCGGACTGGCAGTACCCGCACTGCACGACGTTGAGCTTCTGCCACGACGCCTGGACCGCGTCGGCGGCCTTGCCTTCAAGGCCTTCAATCGTGGTGACCTTCATGCCTTCGACGGACGACACCGGCGTTGTGCAGGAGCGCATCGCCACGCCGTCTACATGAACGGTGCAGGCGCCGCAGCTGGCGATGCCGCAGCCGAACTTAGTGCCGGTGAGCCCGGCCTTTTCGCGGATCGCCCACAGCAGCGGCATTTCCGGGTCAACGTCCAGCGCGACCGCGGCGCCGTTCAGTTGGAACGAGACAGTCATGGGGGCCTCCTAGGGGATGGGAGATGAGCGCCTATTTTAGCAGGCTTTACCGACGCGAGTCAGGCGACTTACGGATGACGCTTATGCTTCAGGTGGGGTTTAGAAGGCCTATAGCGTCATGGCCAGATTGGAAACCACCGCGCCCGGCAGGCGCATGGACTGGGTCGAGCGCGACTCGTAAGTGCTGGTCGATAACCGCAGATCCCGCTGTGCGGTCAGGCCGACCAAGTTAGCGCCCAGGATGTTGTAGAGCGTGTCGTCGAACCGCATGACGTTCAAGGGCGCGACGATTTCCCCGTTTTCGACCCAAAAGGTCGCGAAACGGGTCATACCGGTCAGGCGGCAGGCGTTCCGGTCCGAGTAGTTCGTGTACCAGAGGTTGCCCACATAGATGCCGGTCCCAAGCGTCTTCAGCACGTCGGCCTCGGCGAGATCCCCGGCCGCCATATCGAGGGCCACCGGCGATTCACTGCCGTCGGCGCCGTTCTGCGGTACGCCGAACTCCGCCGCCGAGCGCGGGGAAGCGAGCGCACTGGTGTAAGCGCCGGCCGTGATCAGCGGCACGCGCGCCGGTTTGACGAAGCCTTCCTCTTGGAAGCCCGGCGCCAGGCCGTCAGCCGTGTTCTCCGCCAGCGTCACACGTGGATCGAGTTTCGCGCCTTCGGCGATCATGCGGATGAAAGGCGTCGTCGCGGTCTTCTCCGACGCCAGGCTGAACCCGCCCCACGACAAAAGACCGAACAACTCCTCGAGCGCGGCCGGCGCGAGGAAGACGCGGTAGCTGCCGGGTGAAATGGTTTTGGGCGCACGCGCGAGGGCTTGGAGACGAATCTTCGCTCCGTCCATCTTCGCTTTGAACACCGACGCATCCCAGGCCGTGCCGGCGTGATCGACTTTCACCGCCTTATCGCTTTGCAGATAGAGACTGAGATCGGCGGCGAAGGCGTGCGCTGTATCCCAATTGCGTTGGCCGAAGCTGTTTGCGAAACCCCGATGGATCGGACCGGAGGCGTAGAGACCAACAAGGTCGTGGTCCCTGCCAGCCTCGATGATCGCCGAGACCGCTTCATCTGCGCTGGGCAGGTGATTGGGCAAAACACGCGCCGACGAGGACGGCGTTTCATTGATGAGGAAGTGCGGATCTTCCGGCGTGTCCGCGAGCACCCCGCGCAAAGCAGCGACCGCCGCCAGCACCACATCCTTGTCGTCGGCGCCCATCAGCGTGATGGATTGCGAGGCGTGGCGCTTGCCGTTGAAGAGCTCCAGCGACAGGTAGCGCTGTTCAACGGCGCCCGCCTGGCGCACGGCCGAGCGGTTGAAGCGCACGAACTCGGAGTTCTCACCGGAGAAATTAGCGAGGAAGCCTTCTTCGCCCCGCAAGGCAGACTGAATGAGGTTGGCGATCTCGGAAAACTGCTGTTGCATGGGTGATCAGCCGCCGCCGAAGACTTGCACATTGGCGAACAGGCCGGCGGGCGTCGCATGACCAACGCGGATCGCCTGGTTCGGCTCGCCTTTGCCGCAGGTCGGCGTGCCGTGGACGCTGACCGTCGCAGCGTTGCCGAGGCCTTTAAGATTGCGCCAGAAGGTAGCCGAGATCCCGCGATAGTTCGGGTTCTTCATGACCTGACCGACCTTGCCGTTTTTAATGAGACGTGCGCGCTCGCAGCCGAACTGGAATTTATTGCGGCTGTCGTCGATCGACCAGGACGTGTTGGTCTCCATCAGAATGCCCTCGTTAACCTGGGCGATGAGGTCTTCGAGGGAGGATTCTCCCGCTTCAATGTTTAGGTTAGCCATGCGGTCGATGGTGGGGCGGTTCCAATTGCAGGCGCGCGAGTTCGCGACGCCGGGGATATTGATGCGCGCCTGGCTCGTCGTCCCGCCAAGGCCGCGCTCGAGCAGGCCTCCGCGGATCAGGAATTGTTTGGTCGCCGGCGTACCATCATCGTCAAAAGCGTAAGTTGCGGTTTCACCGACAACGCCGGGATCGAAGGTGACGTTGAGAAGCTCCGAGCCGTAGCGATATGTACCGAACATATCCGGCGTCACGAAGCTGGTGCCGGCGTAATTGCGTTCGTCGCCAAGGATGCGGTCGAGTTCGAGGGGATGACCAATGGACTCGTGGATCTGGATGTACATCTGGTCCGGCATCAACAGGAGATCCATCGCGCCCGTCGGACAGTCCGGCGCCGCGAGCAGCTCAAGCGCTTCGGCGGCGATGCGTTCCGGGGCCTGCCAGAAACCCACATCCTCGAGCACCTCCCAGCCGCCTTGGCGCATCACGCCACCCCGGGCCAAGGTCCGCGTTTGCGTTTCCGCGCCGTCGGAGGCGCTCGCAGAAAGGCCTGGAACGACAAGCCCGCGGCGCTGGCGGATGAAATCGCCGTCGGACGTCGCAAAGACCACGTCTTCGTCGGCGAAGGAGACATAGGCCGCCCAGTCGACGATCTTGTCGTCACGCTTCAAGGCATCAGCGGCGGCCTTGAGATGTTCGATCTTCGCGGCGCGGCTGAGCGCGTCCCACGCCTGGCGCGGACGATCTTCGTGATCAAATTTAACGGATGCGGTTTTCTTGCGCTCGACCGCGGCGACCATGCGGCCCGCGACGCGTTCGGCCCACGCCAGCGCACGACGGCCCGCGACTTTGAGCCCGGCAAGACTGACGTCCGACGTCGCGGCATAACCAACGCCGCCCTTTGCCTGCACAGTGATCATGGCGCCAAGATCGTCACCGAGACTGACGGGGTCCACGATCCCACGCGTAACGGACAAGGATTCGCTGCGGCTGCGCATGACGCGGATGGACCAGGCGTCGCACGCCGGGGCCACGGCCGCAAATCGCGCGGCGATATCGGCGATAGCAGTCATACTTTAGCGCTGTCCTAGCAAAATGGTTCTACAGGTGCGCGGGTTCTTTTTTGTTGGGCCTGTTCTTATCGGAAAACCGCGCCGCACTTTTCGGGAACATAGCCTTACAGTGTCTTTCGCAACCAGCTGATGATGTCGTCGGTCACACGCGTTTCGTAACCGTCGAAGGAATTGGTGGCGCCGGTGGCGCCACCGTAGAAGATATAAGTACTCTTCGCGCCGGCCGCCTGCGTGAATTGAATCAAATATGCACCCTGCATAAGAGGGTCGCGTGAGCCGCCGACAGCAAGGATCGGGATGGGTGAGCCCGCGACGAGACGCGTATGCACGGCTTTCGAGTTCGGCCCCCAATAGCTGAGGAAGCTGTCGGCATAATAATAAGTGAAGCCGGACCCCGGCACCGAGAGGACCATGGGCTGGCGCGGGTCGTCTTCGTAGGTGGCCTGCGGGAACGGCGTATTGATCAGACGGCTGGAGCCCATGCCGTCGCGCACCGCTTCGCCCGCTTCAAGCACGGCGCGGGCGTAGCGGTCCTCGCCCATGGCGGTACGCGCGTGGCTCGGCATGTCGCGCATCGGCGCCAGATAAACGGCGGCCTTCAAGCGCGCGTCCTTGGTCTCATTGAGATAGTAGCTGAACCATAAAGCGCCCGTGGAATGGCCCGCGGCCACAAGATTGGTATGACCCCGCGCGCTCATGAAATTTACCCACGCGGCGATATCTTGTGGGATGTCCTCGAGCTTTCCTTTCACGACGCCGCGGAACCCGGACGCGCGGGTCTGGAACGCGAGCACCGTGTAGCCACGCTGCGCAAGACGCTGACCCAACCAATGCGGCGCGCCGCGCATGATGTCGCTGGTCCAGCCGTGCGCGATGAGAATCGCCGGCCGCGTGCGGTCGGCCCCGGCGGCGGGCGCATAAAGCACGCCGGCGAGTTGCGTACCGTCCTTGGCGGCGGCGTCGACAATGGTCATCACCGCGCGCGGCGGCGGAGCGAGGTTGAGCTTCACGAGCCAGGCGCCGACATCGGCGATCAGCGGATCGCGCGCCGCCGTGAGGTCATGACCGGCGCCGGGATAGTATTTGAGATCGATCTGCTTCGAGAGAAAGGCGACGGCTTTCAAACGTTCAAGCCGTCCTTTGGGCACGGCGGCGTCGCGATCGCCGGCGGCGAGAAACATCGGCTTGTCGACGCCCGCCATGTTCGCGGTCAGCGAGGTTTTCGCGGTCGGGCCATACCAATCGAGGAAACTGGCCGGCGTGAAAATAAGCCCGTCGCCAAGATCGATGAATTCACCGCGCCCGCCCGTGCTGGCGGCTTTCGAGGCGGATTCCACCGTGGCCCAGTATTTCTCCTCGCCCATCGAGGCGCGCCAGGCTTCCGCAAGGTCGGTGCTGGGCGCGAAAGACGCAACGGCCTTGATGCGCCCATCGGCGGTTTCGGCCATGTAGCGCGCGGCGAGCAGCGAACCTAGGCCATGGCCGGCCAGTACGATGTTCGAGAAACCGCGCACCTGCAGAAGATCGACCGCCGCACGTACATCGTTGATGGCGTCGTCAAAACGGCTGAAGGCGTATGACTGGGCGTAGCGCGGTTCCAAACTCAGGCTTGTATAACCCAGGCGCGCAAGGCCGCTGGCGACATAACGTGAAGTGACAGTGGGTTGGACGGCGCTGATACCGGGTCCGTCGGGGAGATGCAGGATGGCCGCGCCGCCGGTGTTCACACCGCTTGCGGGATAAGTCATGACGATGGGCAGAGTCACGCCGTCGTTGGTAGTCACGGTCCCGAGTTCGAACGCGGGCGCGACTTCGGCCGGCGGGCGCACCTGCGCTTGCGCGTATGCGGGATCGATGGCCGGAACAACGGCCAGCGTCACGGTCGCCAAAAACGCAAATAGGGTCAGAGCCGCCCGCTTCATCCTCATCACTCTTCCAGGTCGTCTCCCGCGTCCTTGTGCGGCAAAGGTCTTTGCACCCACAAGTGTGAAACGACGTCTCGCTGAAAGCCCGGGGTGAATTTCTTGTTATAGTACGGCGAAAATATGATGCGTACGCACAGCAATTCTTGGAACCTTGGACGACCATGACCGGTGACGCAAACAGGCGCGGACGGCCCCTGCCTGCCCCCGAGCTCTCGTGGGAGCCGGGGCACACCCCCATAGCCCGAAGATTCGGGGACATTTATTACAGCCGCGACGGCGGACTCGCCGAAAGCCGGCATGTCTTTCTCGCCGGCAACGAGTTACCGCAGGCGTGGTTGCATAAACCCTGTTTCTGTATCGCCGAATTGGGCTTCGGCACGGGGCTCAATTTCCTTGCCGCGTGGGATCTATGGCGGCGCACCCGCACCCCGGGGAGCCGCCTGCACTACGTCGCCGTGGAAGGGTTCCCGCTCACCGGCGCGGAACTTCGCGAGTGTCTCGCGCCGTGGGATGAAGTGAAGACGCTGGCGCGCGCATTGGTCAGCATCTACCCGGAGCCGCAGCGCGGATTCCACCGCGTTTTTCCGTCCGTGGACCACGACGAAGACGGCGCGGTGGCACTTACGCTTCTGTACGGCGATGCGGAGGAGATGCTGGAGCAATTGGAAGCGCGTGTCGACGCGTGGTTCCTGGATGGCTTCGCGCCGGACAAGAATCCGGACATGTGGAGCCAAGAGGTCTTCTCGCACGTCGCGCGCCTGTCGAGGGACGGCGCGCGCGCGGCGACTTACAGCGTCGCCGGCACGGTCCGGCACGGCCTCGATAACGCCGGCTTTGACATCACGCGCACGGCCGGCTTTGGCGCCAAGCGCGAAATGTTGAAAGCGCGGTTTCGCGGCGTGGCACAACCCCCCGCGTTACAGCCATGGTTCGCGCACGCGCCGCATGCATCGTCGCCCGGCCATGCCGCGATCATCGGTGCAGGACTTGCCGGCGCGCATGCGGCGGCGGCGCTTACAAAACGCGGGTGGCGCACCACTGTCATCGACCGGCACGATGAACTCGCCTGCGAAGCCTCGGGGGTTCCGCGCGCCGTGATGGCGCCGCGGCTGACCGCGGCGCCGGCGCTTGATGGACGGTTTTACGCCGCTGCGTGGCGATACGCGCTGGCGAAGCGCGGCGACGCCTACGCTCACGCCGGAAGCCTGCAGCTTGATGGCGGCGGCGACGCGCCGCGCTTCGAAGAAATAGTCGCCTCAGCCGTCCTTCCTGGAGCTTACGTCAGTCATGTCGACGCCGCGGAGGCGTCCGATATCGCCGGACTGACGTTGAAGCAGGGTGGGTTGTATTTCCCGCAAGGCGGATGGCAAGAACCACGCAAGATATGTGCCGCGTTGACGGCGGAGACGGAGATGCGGCTTGGCGCGGCGGCAGCCGCGCTGACGCATACCGGCGGACGGTGGCGGGTCGATGACGCCGAAGGACGCGTCATTATCGAAGCCGACGTCGTGATCCTCGCCAACGCGCTTGGTTTGAAACAGTTCCGTGAAGCGGCGTGGCTGCCGCTTGAGGCCCGGCGCGGACAACTGACATTGGCCCCGACGAATGCGCGCGCCGAATCGCTGCGGACGGTTTTACTATACGGCGGCTTCCTGACGCCCGCGCATCACGGCGTGCATGAACTCGGCGCGACATTCGACATGGAAACAGGCACGGACCTGCGCGCGGGCGATCACCTGCGGAACCTTGACGATCTCGCGCGCGTCGCGCCGGGCCTGTTTACGCCGAATGCCGATCTCGGCGGTTTCGCCGCGGTCCGCTGCATGTCGCCCGATCATCTGCCGATGGTCGGACCGCTGCCGGAATATGGGGCCTATCTCGAGGACTTCGCGAGCCTTCGCCATGGTCATCCCTGGGCTCGCTATCCGGACGCGCGTTATCAGCCCGGTCTTTATGTTCTGACGGGGTTGGGGGCGCGGGGCGCCGTGTCGGCGCCGCTCGCAGCCGAGCTTCTGGCCTGCCACATCACGGGCGAGCCCTGGCCGATGGAACGCGATATCGCAACGGCGCTGCATCCCGCGCGCTTTCTGGTGCGCGAGCTGAAGCGTCGCGAAATCTAACGGCGCGAAAAATTTTTGCGGAAATTTTTGGGAGTGGGGCCGCGACACGCGGGGTGGGTGAGTAGCGGGGGGTATCCCGCGCGTCGCGGTATTGGGTAGAGGCCTCAAGAAACTTGAGGAGGAAACTCAGGTCAGGGCCGAGATGAACTAGGGTCCATCTACGCGGACGGGCGGTTATTGATGGGTCGAGTTTAACCTCGACCCTGACCTCAATTTCCTCGGGGGCGCCGTTTCGCAACTCTCTTCAGAAAGATCTTCTCCCGCCCGCTTTGGGTCAGGCCCGAAAACGGACGAGAGAAGATAAAAGCCTCAGAAGGTCATCGGGGTAGGATCTGACTCGTGGCGATGACGTTCGAGGCCGGATCACAAAGTCTTCCTGAACACGGTCTCGAGGTTGGCTTGTATCTGTAGAGTTGCTACGCTCCTCTAAATGGTGTGGGAAAAATTCCCACGAACAGGACGAAGCGTACTCCCGCACCGGGGGTGGAGTCAAATAAAAAGTGGGAAAAATTCCCACGACCGTGTATAGAAGAGTCCCGACATCACCGCTCACGAATAAGACCCCGCTTCGAATGCCTCCCCAAGAACCTGTCGCCGGCTTGCCTAAGCCATTGATTTCAGCCCTTCGCCGGCTGCTGCGCCCGTTGGTGCGGCTGCTGATCGCCAAGGGCGTGGGCTTGGCCGCGCTAATGGAACTGCTGAAGGAGGCTTACGTCGATGTCGCCCTCAATGAATTTCCTGTCGATGGGAAGAAACAGACCGACAGCCGCGTCAGTCTTCTGACCGGCGTGCACCGGAAAGACGTGAAAAGACTGCGCGAAAGGCCGACCGAAAAGATGGCGGTGCCGCGCTCGATCGGGCTTGGCGCGCAGATCGTTTCGCGCTGGCTGGGCTCCAAGGAAACCACCGATAAGAAGGGCCAGCCACTGCCTCTGCCCCGCAAGACCGAGTCGCGCGGGCCGTCCTTCGACTCGCTGGTTTCCGGTGTTTCCAAGGATATGCGGCCGCGCGCGCTTCTGGATGAATGGCTGCGCCTTGGAGTCGCGCGCCTGGACGAGGAAGGCCGCGTGGTCCTGAACCGGCTGGCCTTCGTCCCGGAAAAAGGCTTCGAGGAGAAGGCGTTCTACTTTGGACGCAATATCCATGACCATTTGGCCGCGACGGCCCACAACCTCTTGGAAGAGGGCAACCCGAAACTCGAGCGCAGCGTTCATTACACGGGGCTTACGGATGAGTCCGCCGCAGAGCTCGCTGAAGCCGCCGAGCGCACGGGTATGAAAGCTTTGCTTGAAATGAACCGCCTCGCGCTGGAACTCAAAGAGAAAGATGAGGGGCGCGCAACCGCGACACGGCGCATTAATTTCGGCTTGTATTTCTTTGATGGCGCTGCAAATTTCAATAACTTACGCCCGGATTCCGATGCGCCGGGCGAGCATGTATCGGACAAAGAGTCGGACTCTTAAGCCGGGTTGACTGAATGCCAACCCGCGAAGGACGTCGAGCTGGGGCAATGACTGGGGTTAATACCCTGCGGCTGTGGGAACAGAGACTGCATCGTCTTGCGGTCGCGGCCGTGCTTTGCCTGGTCGGAGCGTGTTCGACGAGCGGCTCCGCGCCGTCACAGGTGACCGAGCGCCGTAACGGCGACGGCATCGGCGGCACCGGCTCGCCCAACACAGTGATGGCCGCGGCCGACGGCAAGAAGAATGGCGACGGCATCGGCGGCACCGGCATCCTCGGCACCATCTCCGGCTTCAGCTCGGTGATCGTCAACGGCGTGGCGTGGGAGTTCGACCGTCACACCGCCGTGGAATCCGACGGTAAGCCTTCAACCCTGGAAGAGCTGAAGGTGGGCCAAGTGATCCAGGCCGTCGCGCGCCTGCGCGGCGACAAGTATTTCCTCGACACACTGGAGATCCAGCACGCGGTGACCGGCCCGATCGGCGCGATCGACCATACCGGCGAGACCATGACCGTGCTGGGCCAGAAAGTGAAACTGAACCTCGCCGGCGACAAAACCGCCATCGACGCCTTCCGCACCTTGCAAGCAGGCGACATGGTCAGCGTCTCGGGTCTGCGCCTTGACGACGGCACCATTGTCGCGAGCCGCGTCGACGAACAGTCGAAAGACGACGGCCGTGTGCTGCTGCGCGGTATGGCGAACGTGAATGGCGCGAGTGTGCGCGTGGGCGAGCTGACCGTCACGCCGAGCGCCGACGCGGTCGTGTCTCAACCGATGAATGGCGGACAGGTGTTCGTCGCGGGCCGGATGATCAACGGCCAGTTCGTCGCCGATGTGGTTTCGGGCGCGAAGGCGCTGCCTTTCGGCAAGGACGTGCGCGACGTTTCGCTGGAAGGCTATGCCCCCGCCAACGCGAATCCGCTGTCGATCCAAGGCATAACGGTGCAAGGCGCGCTGCCGGCCGGCACGGCCGCGGGTGACCGCATCGTCGTCACCGGCCATATCGCCGGCGACAATACGGTTGCAGCGACGGCCATTACAAAAGTCCGTACTGTTGTGACGATCAACAAGGCGAACGGCTCGCTACGTCCGGCCGCGATGCGTCCCGAGACACGCCAGCGTCCTGACCGCGTGGCGCCGCCGGAGCGTCCGCCGATCGACCGTCCGCAATCGTTCGATACGCCGAAGCCGACGGTGCCTGAGCGTCCGCAGATCGAGCGCCCGCAGGATATAGGGCCTACGTCTTAATAAGACGCGCTCTTACCACTGATATGTGAGGAAGGTGCCGCCGCCGGCATCGGGGCTGTTCTTGGAGAATCCAAGGACGCCATAGATGTTCATCGACACGCGGTCGCTGAGCTTGAAGTTGGCGTAGACCGTGCCTTCTTGCGGCGCGGCCGCGCTCGGGATCGAGGACTGGCGCACGTCATAATAGACGCCGGTCGAGATGCTGGGTGTCCAGCTGTACTGCACGCCCGCCGTTCCATAGACCACGTCGCGCAACGTGAAGCCCGCCGGCTGACCTGTGAAGCGGTAGCCAATCGCGGCGAAGGGCACGACCTTTCCTAAAGCCGTGGCGATATCCATCTGAACCGACTGGTCCCATTCACCAGTGCCAAGGCCGTCCGCAAAACTCGCAGTGGGGATTTTCACGCGCGCAGTCAGGTCGATGAAGACGTTGTGGGCGTACAAACTCTCGACCGAATACCGTCCGTAAAGATTGATATCGCCAGGACCGGAGGCGGACCCCGATGTGCGAATGGGCACGGTGCTGACGGACGAGCCATCGAGCAGAAGCGCCGGACCGGACACCCGCAACCACGAGACATCGCCCTTGACGGTCCAAGGACCCTTTGTCGCCTGAACCGTCAGCGGCACATAAAGGACCTCGGTGGGTTTATCCGCGCCGTAATTGCCGGAGCTAAAATCGAAACCGGTGGTCGCCTTGAAGCGCCAGAAGGCGTCGGCGAACGTGTCTTGCGCCAGCACAGGTGAGACCTGGCAGACACCAAAGCCGATAATGAGGGAGAGACGCCTGAAACGCATGCGCGGGGAGTATATCTTACGCATTACTTTTTTTGGCGCAGTTTCGCGACGTCGGCGCTGAGGGTAGAGATCAGGTCACCGCACTCGCTGAGCACATTAGCCTCTGCGCGCAAGACAGCCTCGAAGGCGGAGGCCTTGAGCGCGAGCACGTCGATATCCTCGCCTGCGCCTTCGATCTTAGCCGCATCGAGCACGATGTCGATGAGGCGTTCAGCAGCGTGCAGGCGCCCCCACAGATAATCGTTCTGCCTGTAGGCGAGGCAGAAGAAGGCGCCGAAGTGATGGAACTGGATGCCCTTGAGGGTGGCGGAGGCATCGCCCTTGCGCAACGTCTGCGAGTCGTCGGGGCTGAGACGATCGACGCGGATTTCGTCGAACTCGTCCAGGTCACGCCAGTTGGTGATGGAGAAGGTGAGCACGTCCCACACCGCGAAGCCGACGTAGTGCTCGAGGAGTTCACGGGCGGCGGCGGCCGGAAGCGCCGGGATCGCGCCAGCACCGCGCACGAGCGTCGCAAGCAGAGCGTCGGTGCGGGCATTGTCGGCCTCCAGCGCCATCTCGTCAGCAAGGGAGGCCAGCGTTTCGGTGATCCGGGGCTCGAACTTCTGCGCGACGGCGGTGGAATTCACCGCAAGCAGCGGGTCGGTTTCCATGGCCCTAACGATGTCGCGCACGACAGCCTTCACCGCCTCGGCGGTGCGGCGCGAAAGGCCATGTTTGCCGTCGGTAGCCGCCGCGCGCGCCGTCATGGGTTGGAGCAGCGCGAGCGCGTCATAGAGACCGGCTTTCACATAGTCCAAACGGTCGGTCTTGAGCCCTTCGAGCGCGGGATCGGACAGGCGTGTGTAGAGGTGGTTAACCGCGCGCACGACGAAACGCACCCGGCGCTGACGGTACTTCACGTCGAACCGCAGCAGGAATTTCACCCAGGCGGGAGGCTCGCCGGGTTGCGGCGGGCGCTTCAAGGTTTCGGGTGACGGGAAAACGCCCGTGAGAGTCGCCCAGCGTTCGATAATGGTAATGACGCGCGCCGCCTCGGCAGTTTCGCGGCCGTAGCCGCACACCTCAGCGACCATGGCGGCGACGTCTTCGATCACAGCGGTAAGCTTGAGGCGCAAATAGCCTTCATAAGCAAAGCCGGTTTCGGCGCGAGCGCGATTATTGGCGAGCTCGCGGTAGCGGCCGATTTCCTCACCCGTGATGTTGGGGCCGAGCCCTTCGCCGGCGATGGCCTCGGCGATGGCGCTGATATGCGAGCGCGCGCCGTCGACCACCATTTGCAGGCGGCGCACTTCGGCGTTGTAGGTATTCACCCACGAGAGGTCGTCGTGGATAGGCTCGTTGCGCGGAATATCCGACAGCGCGCCCTTCAGCGTGGTGAACCACCCTGGCACATGCATGGACGAGCGGTCCTTGGTGGTCTCGGGATGCGGGTCGACATACAGGAGGCGCCGGTCGACATGCCGATAGGCGGGACGGCCGCGAATGGACTCTATGGCCTGCGCGAAGGGCTTGTTGTTCAGCACGCTGCCGTCGATGAACGCGGCTTCACCGGGATTAAGATTGGCGAGGAAGTAAGGGCGGAAATTCCGGTACAGGAAATCCACACGGCTGTTCCACGATACGCCGCGTTCCGTGATGAGGGTATCGATCTCGCGCAATTGCATCGGCGGGAAGGCGCCGGGGAATGAGGACGTCGCGCGCGCGCCGAACACCAGCCCGGGCAACCCGTCGCGATCGAAGGCGCTGGTTTCGTGGCCGCGCGGCCAGTGGCGATAGGAGTAACGCAGGACCTGACGATGCTCGCGGTCACGGATCACAGGCGGATTGTGGATCGGCGTATCGGTGACGTAGCCCCGGAAATCGGTGACGGTGACAAAGAGATCGAGCTGGAGACCCGCGGGTATGAGCGAACTGCCGTGCTCATGCGGGTCGCCCATGGCGCCGAATCCGTCAAACAACACTTTCGTCAGGTTGTAGCCGTCGAACGGCGGCTTGAACCACCGCGAGCGCAGGAACATCGACAGCTTCGCCTTGAGTTCGGCATTGTCGCCAAGATCCTCGCGGAACTTCCGCAGGAACATCCACACGAAGGGCCGGAAGTACCACTTGCGCCAGGGCCCAGCCTTCACATGGCTGGGCATTAGTTCGGCGACATCGGAATGCTTCAGCCAGAAGTCGCGCAGGGGATCGATTTCGAGATCGTGAGCCATCGCACGCGCGAGGATGACACCGTTGATCCCGCCGGCGGACGCGCCGGCGATGATGTCGACGACGATGCGCAAGTCCAGGGTCTTGCCGATCTGACGCAGGAGCTCGAAGTAGACCGCTTCGGTATCGACCGGATCCTTGCGCGGCTGCGCGACGGCGGCGTAGGCCACACCGGGTTCCGCCTTATTGGTATAGGTATGGAAGTCGCGCGACGCGCGGACCAGCTTCAGGATCTCTTTTGTGATCCCGTGCATATAGACGGCCAATGAGACGCCGCCGTAACAGACCAACGCAAAACGAAGCTCTTTCTCTTTCAAACGGCCGCTCCCCGCCGCGAGCAAAGCTCGCCCGTTACACAACTGGTATAGGAGTTTTGGCGGGGAGGTGTCCAGCCGAGCGGCTTACAAAACCGCTCGGCTTGGCGTCGGTTATTCGGCCGGCTGGTGGCCGAGCTCGTCGGCTTCCTCGCCCTTCAGAGGATGACGGCGCTCGAAATCCTTGAGTTCGGCGGCGACGCGGCCCGGCGAGCCGGTGTTGCGGGCGATGAGCATGTAGAAGGCCGGGATGACGAAAAGCGTCACGAAGGCCGCGAAGGACACGCCGGTGAAGATCGTGACGCCGAGCGGGCGGCGGCCTTCCGAACCGGCGCCGGTGGAGATCATGAGCGGCACCGCGCCCATGACGGTCGCGAGCGCGGTCATGATGATCGGACGCAGACGGGTCATGGCGCCTTCCACCAGCGCTTCACGGAACGAACGGCCCGCGTCACGCAGCTGGTTGGCGAATTCGACGATCAGAATTCCGTTCTTCGCGGCAAGCCCCACGAGCACGATGATCCCGACCTGCGAGTAGATATTGATGCTCTGCCCGAATAGGGCGAGGCCCAGCAGCGCGCCGAACACGGCAAGCGGCACGGTCATCATGATCACCAGCGGGTGGATGAAGCTTTCGAACTGCGCCGCCAGCACCAGGAACACGACGATCAGCGCGAGACCGAAGCTGATGTAGATGAGATAGCCGGTTTCCTTGAAGTCCTGCGCCTCGCCGCGCCAGACCAGCTCGGCGGTCTGCGGGAGGATCGGCTCCGCGATCGCTTCGACTTCTTTGACGAGCTCCGACAGCTTCACGTCGATACGCGGATTGACGAAGAACTGAATCGCGCGCTTGCGGTCGATACGCGAGAGGTTCTCGGCGTAAGTGCCTTCTTCAAGCTTCACGACGCTCGCGAGCGGGATGAGTTCCTTGGTTGTGTCCGAACGCACATAGATATTGGACACATCGGTCGGCGTGCGGCGGTCCTCGAGGGAGCCCTGGAGGAGCACGTCATACTCTTCGCCGTTGTCCACGAAGGTGGTGACGCGGCGTGAGCCCATCATGGAAGCCAACGTATTGCCGATGGCGCCCACGGACACGCCGAGATCGGCGGCGCGTTCCTGGTCGATACGGATGCGCACCTGCGGCTTGGCTTCAATGAAGTTATTGCGGACCTGGGCGATCATCGGGCTCTTCTGCAGCGCCGGCATCAACTTGTCGCGCCAGTCGCGCAGTTCCTCGAAAGTTTGCCCTGACACGGAGAAGCTGATGAAGTTGCCGCCGCCGCCGCCGCGGCCCGAACGGCCACGCAACTGTGGAGAAATCTGCGCGCCGGGAATCTTGGCGATGGCTGGCGCAATTTCCGAAATAATGTCTTGCGCGGAGCGTCGCTCGTCCCAATCAACTAGACGCAGGGAGACGCCGCCCTCATTCCCCGGGCTCTGCACGCGCTCGATCATCCGCATGATTTCGCCTTTCTCGGCGATCGGTTTAATCGCGGCGGCGACCTGCTCCACTATCTTCTGCGTATAGGCGAGCGTGGCGCCTTCGGGCGAGCGGATCTGCACATCGATGGCGCCTCGGTCTTCCTTTGGCTGAAACTCCTGCGGCAGAACATTAAACAGAACAATAACCGCCAAGGTGACAAAGCCGAACGCGGCGAAGACAATGCGCGGCTTGTCGAGAACCTTATCGAGGGTGCGCGCGTAGGCGTTTTTCAGACGCTCGAACACCTCTTCGGCCTTATGGGCGACCTTGCTGTCGTCCAAATCGGGCGTGAGGATCTTGCTGCACATCACCGGTGTCAGGGTCAGCGAAACGAACATCGAGAACGCGACCGCCACGGCCATCGTGACCGCGAATTCGAAGAATAGCTTGCCGATGGTGCCCGGCATCAACATGACCGGCACGAACGCCGCGCATAGCACCATGGTGGTCGAAAGAATGGCGGTACCGACCTGCTTGGCGCCGCGGAACGCGGCGAGAAGCGGCGGTTCCTGCATGATCTTCATGCGCCGGTGGATGTTCTCGAGCATGATAATGGCGTCGTCGACCACGAGGCCAATGGCGAGCACCATTGCCAAGAGCGTGAGGATGTTGATCGAGAACCCAAGCGGCGCCAGTACGATCGCCGTGCCGATCAGCGAAATCGGGACGGTTACAGCCGGAATTAGCGCCGCGCGGATAGTTCCGAGAAAGAGATAGATCACGCCAACGACAAGAATACCCGCGACGATGAAAGCGATCATCACTTCATGGAGCGCGCGCTGAATGAAATCCGCTTGGTCATTGCTAGCGACGACGGTGAAATCGGACGGCATGGTCTGCTGCAGCCGTTCAACGTGAGCCATGATCGCCTCGCTCACGTCCAGAGTCGACGCACCGGGCTGTTTGGTGACACCGATCGCAGTTCCAAGAGAACCGTCCTGGCGGAACAGAGACCTGTCGTCGACCGAGCCAATCTCGATCTTCGCGATTTCACCGAGCCTGATGAGATAGTTGTTCGTCGCGCTGCGCGTAATGACGAGGTTAGCGAAGTCTTCCGGGGTACGGAACGTGCGCATCGTACGCATGGTGTAATTGCGTTCGGCCGATTCCAGCATGCCGGCCCCGAGTTCGACATTCTCGCGGCGGAGCGCGGCTTCGACGTCCGAGGCGGTGATCTCGCGGGCCGCCATGGCGCGGCGGTCGAGCCATACGCGCAAGGACTTCTGACGCGCGTTGCGCAGTTCGGCCGCGGCAACGCCCGGGATTGTCGCAAGCTGCGGAAGGACGTTGATGTTGAGGTAGTCGGCGACTTCGAGCTGAGAACGCTTATCGGAGTAGACGGCGATGGTCACGATGGGCTCGTCGTCGGCGTCCATCTTCTGGAGCACGGGCGGCTGCGCGTCGACCGGCAGACGATTGATGATGCGGCTCAGCTGGTCGCGGATGTCGTTGGCGGCCTCGTCGAGGTTGTGGCCGATGACGAATTCGAGGTTAAAGCCGGCGAAGCCATCGCGGGCAAAGGAGCGAATGGTCTTGAGGCCTGTGATCGAGCCGATCTGCTGCTCGACGATCTTGGTGACCTTGGTCTCAACGACTTCGGCCGACGCGCCGGGATACTGCACGTTCACGAAGATCGTGGGGGTATCGATATCCGGGGTCTCGCGCACCGGAAGGCGCATTCCCGCGAACGCTCCGAATACGACCAGAAGCAGGCTGATCACGATCGCAACGACCGGACGCCGGATGGAGATGTCAGATAAAACCATAGTTAGCCCTCCCGCCTACTGCGGCGGACTGCGCGTGGTTCAGCTCGGCTCGACGATGCGCGAGGCGTGCTGATCGGCCGTTTCGGCCCGGTTCATGATCTCGATTTTGGCGCCTTCGTTGAGATCCTGGAGACCTTCACGGACGACCATGTCGCCTTCCTTCAGGCCCGCGAGGATTTCAACGAAACCCAGACGGCGGCGGCCGATTTTCACTTCCACGCGATGCGCGGTGTTGGTGTCGAGGTTGGCGATGACGACGTACTGCTTGTCGTTCGCCGGATCAAGCGCGGCCTCCGGGATCATGAGCGATTCACGCTGATCCTTGATCAGCTCGACGACCATGAGCATGCCGGGGCGCAGGCGCATATCCTTGTTGTCGATCTCCGCGCGCACGCTGACCGAACGGGTGGTGGGATCGACGCGGCTGTCGACGGCGATCACCGTGCCCTTGAAAGTCGCGTCGTTATAGGCGGCGGTGGTGCCTTCGATGGGAAGGCCGGGCTTCAGCGAGGCGAGGAAGGTTTCGGGCACCGCGAAGTCGAGCTTCACTTTTGAAATGTCGTCGAGGGTAGTGACGACGGTCCCCGGGCTCACCAGCGCACCAACGCTAATCCTGCGCGTGCCGACGATGCCCGAGAACGGAGCGGTGATGAGACGGTCGCCCGCGCGCACGCGCGCGGCCGCGACGTTGGCTTCGGCTTTCTTCAGTGCAGCGGTCTGTTCATCGACGCGCGCCTGGGAGATATGGTTGTTCTTGGCCAGGACAAGCGTGCGCTCGAGTTCGCTGCGCTGCTGTTCGAGGTTGGCGAGTTCGACGTTGAGCTGGGCGGTCTGTTCGCCGGCATCGATGGCGGCGATTTCACGGCCTTTCTCGACCGTCGCGCCGTCGTCGAAGTAGATGGAACGGATGATGCCTTGCACCTTGGCCGTAACGTTAACGGACTCCTGGGCCATCACCGTACCGAGAGCCTCGATGCGGTCCGAGAAGGTCTCGCGCGTGACCGCAACGACGTTCACGGGACGCGGGCCCATCTGCCCACGGCGCGGGCCGTCGGAACTGCCGCCGCGCATGAACATCGCCCAGCCGCCGACGGCGACGACAGCAATGAGACCGATGATGATCAGGTGACGCGGCAGCTGTGGCAAAGCCATGTAAGTGGAACCCGTACAACGTGGTGGCAGCAAGCGCGACCCTTGAGGGCCCCTCGCCTTACCCCGGGTTATCGCCGTTTAAGGTTTATACCAGAGGCTCCTTACGAAGCCATGGCGGCGGATGTAACCATTGGTAACACCCGGGTAAACCTCGGTTTTTCAATATATGGCGGTTTTTATAGGCCCCGCCCAGTGACAGGAACGTGAGCAAGGCCCCCATCCGTCGTTTTTAACGGTTAAATTTTACCTGCGGTGCCCGCGCACGTTCGTAAAACGCCCAAAAGGGTCTTTTTCGGCATACTCGCCGGGAAAAAAAACACCCCGCCTAAAAGGCGGGGTGGGAAGTTAGGGTAATGGAACTTGTCAGCAGTTATGCCGCCGCCCGTCGCTCCGGATTGCGGCACACCCTTTTTCTGACAGAGTGAGCGGATTCAAGGACCTGCGAACTCTGACAGGTCGGAGGCAAAACGGCCTGTCTGTTCTGACAGGTCGGGCGGGGTTTTCCACAGCCGCGCGGCGTTAAGGCCTTAACAGAGGTGTTTAAAGTCCTCTGTGGCCTTCACGAGGGCCGCGCGAATCCCCGGTTCCATCGACGAATGACCGGCATCCGGGACGACACGGTACTGGGCGCCGGGCCACGCCCGGGCCAATCGATCCGCAGCCGCGATCGGGCAAACCATATCGTACCGCCCCTGGACGAGGACCGCCGGATGGCGGCTGAGAACATGCATTTGATTGATGAGCTGATCGGACGCGAGGAATCCGTGGTTGACCATGTAGTGGGCCTCGATGCGCGCCATGGCGAGCGCACCTGTGTAGTACTGGTCGCTGTCGCCGCCGCGCCCCGCGGCGGGTATCAGCCGTGAGCAGGCATTCTCATAGGCGCACCACGCGGCCGCCGCGGGCCGGTGGATCAGCGGGCTCGGATCGATCAGACGCTTGTAATAGGCCATGAGCAGATCCGTCTGCTCGCCCGCCGGGATAAAGGAGCGGAACGCACGGTGCGCCTCCGGGAAGAAGCGGCCCATGCCGGTGGCCGCCGGTACCGCCTCGCCGTGACTGTGGCCGATAAACCACGACACCTCATCGTCGGTGAACAGGAAAATCCCGCGCAGCACGAAAGCGACACAGTGTTCGGGATGCGCCTGACCATAGGCGAGGGCCAAGGTCGAACCCCACGAGCCCCCGAACACCACCCAGCGTTCGACCCGCAAGTGGCGGCGCAACACCTCCATATCGGCGACAAGATGCGCGGTGGTGTTGTCCGTGAGCTCGGCTTCGGGCAGCGAGCGGCCGGCGCCGCGCTGATCGAAAAGGATGATGCGATAGCGCGCGGGATCGAAGAAGCGCCGGTAGGCAGGCGCGGTGCCGGCGCCTGGGCCGCCGTGCACGAACACAACGGGAAGACCCTTGGGATTCCCCGACTGCTCCCAATAAATGCGATGGGGAGCGCCCACATCAAGCATGCCGGAGGCGTAGCTATCCAACGGCGGAAACAACGGCCGTTCATCGCCGCCCTTCAAAAGCGCGCGTCCCGTGCTCTCAAGACCGGTATTTTCTAACGCGGCGATGGGCCTATTTCCTTATGTGCGCGGGGCTCCGGATCCCAGTATATAGCGCGCCCGCGCCGATATCGACTTTTCGCGAGGTCGATTTTATCGTGCCGCGCGCTTTTCGCCGCCCTCGTTCCCGCGGGTCCGGCTGCCCACGAGACCTTATGCCCGTTCTGTTTCTCATCGTCTTTATCGATATCCTTGGCTTCGGCCTCCTGCTGCCGCTGCTGCCCTTCTATGTGCAGCGAATTGGCGCGGGGCCTGAAGTCATTACGGCCGTATTGGGCCTGTACTCCCTCGCCCAGGTGATCGCGGCGCCTTTCTGGGGGCGACTCAGCGACCGTTACGGGCGCAAGCCGATCCTCGTCACCACCTGCGTCGGGCTCGGGCTTTCCTACCTTGTGCTGGCATTCGCCGATTCACTCGCGCTTGTCGTTCTGAGCCGTATCGTCGGCGGCCTGATGGCGGGCAACATCGCCGCCGCGCAGGCCTATATCGCGGATGTCACCTCGCCGGAAACGCGCGCGAAGGGCATGGGCATCCTTGGCGCGGCCTTCGGGCTCGGCTTGATCTTCGGACCGAGCATCGGCGGGCTGTTCGCGGGCGTAAGTGTTGAAGGCGCGGACTACCGTGCGCCGGCGCTCGCCGCGATGACCTTGAGTTTCATCGCCGCCGCGGGCGCCGCGTTTTTGCTGAAAGAAAGTCTGTCGCCCGAGGCGCGCTCGCACATGGAAAAGCGCGCGACCGTCGGCGACAAGCTGCGCGTCGCGCTTGGCCGCCAGACACTGCTTGTTCTCGTGGTGACGGGATTCCTGATCATCACCGCCTGGGCGCAGTTCGAGACCGTGTTCGCGCTGTGGGTCCACGAGATGTTCGCGTTCGGCCCGCGCGAGATCGGTTTTGTGTTCGGCTTCATGGGCGCGGTGAACGTGCTGGTGCAAGGCGCGCTCATGGGAACGCTCACACGCCGCTTCGGTGAGAAACAGCTCGCGCTCGTGGGCGGGATCCTGTTCATCTCGGGCTATCTCGCCGTCGCGGTGAGCGCGTCACTGCCCACGCTCATCTTATCCTGCGCCGTGCTCGCCTTTGCCTCGGCGCTGTTCAATCCATCGGTGACCAGCCTCGTGTCGAAAGAAGCCGCGAGCGGCGAGCGGGGCGCGGTGATGGGCGCCTACCAGTCAGCCACCGCCTTGGGCCGCGTGGTGGGACCTTCGGTGTCAGGCGCGCTGTTCGCCGCCGCGATAACGCTTCCCTATCTGGTTGCGGCCGTCCTGGCGGCCGGCGGCCTCGCCCTGATCGCCTTTGCCCGCAAGCGTCCCGAATAACACGTGGCACCAAGGGCTTACCGCCCTTGACGGGAGCCCCCAAACACCCAAAATAAGGGATGCCGCTGCGCCAATCCTGGGCGGGGCTTTTGGGCGCCGCGAGGCGGGCTCGGAGTACGAATGACCAGAGTAAATCTCTTCTCAAGCCCGCATCTGCTTGGCTTCGATCACATTGAACGTGTGCTCGACCGTGTGGCGAAAACCGCCGGCGAAGGCTATCCGCCGTTCAATATCGAACAGACCGGGGAGCACCGTCTGCGGATCACGCTCGCTGTCGCCGGTTTCGCCGACGACGATCTCTCGGTTGCGGTGGAAGACAATCAGCTTGTCGTGCGCGGCAAGCAGCAGGACGACAGCGCCAACCGCGTCTATCTTCACCGCGGCATCGCCGCCCGCCAGTTCACACGCAGCTTCGTTCTCGCCGAGGGAATCGAAGTGCGCGGCGCGGAGATGGTGAACGGACTTTTGCATGTGGACCTTGAAAGGCCCGTGCCGCAACCCAAAGTGACTCACGTCGAGATCAAGAGCGCGACCAAGAAGAAAATTGCGCCGAAGACCATCGATGTCGATCCGCACGCCGGATCGCAAAGCGACCGCACCGACACCCGAAAATAGCCACATTGGTTGCTTAGGTTAGAAATACTCCACCGGCGGTATCGCCTTGAGGGATGCCGCCTTTCATGATCGCTCGAAAGGAGGATCATATGTTCGAGAAAGACATCAAAGCGAAAGCCGACGAGACCCTCGTTCCGGCCGCCACGAATTCCTCTGAGACCGAAAGCCTTGCGACCGCGGGCGCGACCCCGATCGACCTTGCGCGCCTCGGACTCAATGAGATCGCGTACATCCGCCAAGCGATCGTGAATGACGAAGAAGTTTGGGCGATCTTCAACGCCTCGGGCGAGCCGATTGGCGCCGCGCAGACTTTCGATCAAGCCTGGGGCGCCGTGCGCCAGCACGATATGGAACCCGCACGCGTCCACTAAAGATACACGACACACCACGACGAGGGCGCCGCATTGTAAGCGGCGCCCTTTTTGTTTGCGCGATGGCGGTGTGCTAAAAGCGCCGGCGGGGCTTCGCGAGGATGCTTATGAATATTCACCTGCCTGCGCTGGCGCCGGTCGTGGCGAGCGGCGCGCTGATCGTCTTCATCCTCTACCGCCGTATCCGGCGGAGCATTGGGCGGCAGAAGCTCGCGCCGCGCCGCATGGGCTTGCGCATCGGCCTGCTCGCGCTGGTGTGCGCGGCGTTCACTTTTCTCCATCCGACGACCGTGAGCATCGGCGCGGAGATCGCGGGCGCGATTGTCGGGATTGCGGTCGGCCTCTATGCGCTCAAGCACACGCAGTTAGAGGTGACCGAAGAGGGGAAATTTTACACGCCGCATCCCTACATCAGTCTCGGTGTGGTGGCGCTATTCATCGGACGCATTGCCTATCGCCTGCTTCTGCCCGGATTTACGCCGGATGCGGCGAGTCCCGCCGGGATGTTCGCCGGGATCGCGGCCAACCCGATCACCCTCGGCCTCTACTTCGTGATGGCGAGTTACTACATCTGTTTCTACGCGGGCGTTTTGAGGAAGGCGGAAAGCCTTTCGGCGCCGTCTTGAGCGGTTGGGAGCACGGCGCGGCTATGATAGAACTGCGCCCGGGTCCCCGTAGCTCAGCTGGATAGAGCACCAGATTCCTAATCTGGGGGTCGTGCGTTCAAATCGCGCCGGGGACGCCA
>JBFWVA010000023.1:0-26858 GCA_050246995.1 Rhodospirillaceae bacterium
TCTCGAACTCGCTCCGATGGAGCATATTGTGGGACCGCCGCAGTTTGTCGCGGAGTTTACGTCCCTCTCGCCGATTCCTCCGGCACGCCCTCCCAAAATCTAAGCAAGACCAGGCTAACGCCTATCGTGTCCTGACGCCGCTATCACTGCGTCCGGCCAGTCTCTCTATCTTTGAGATGGTTCTTGCATGCTTTGTTCTATCCGATCTTTCGGACGACGCTTGCCCATTGCTGTGGGCCTGTTTGTCCAAGTCTTTGCCTTTAGTTGTTACGCACAAACCGCGACGCCGCAGCCTGTTACCACGCTGCGAGACGCTTTAACCCGTGCGCTTGAAGCCAATCCGAATCTGAGGGGGCAGCGCTTCAATCTGAACGCAGCCGAGGCGCGTATCGGTCAGGCGGCCTTGCGTCCACCCTTGGAAATCGGGGTCGACGTCGAAAACATTCTTGGGACGAACCGTCTTTCAACATTTGATGATGCGGAAGTCTCTCTCAGTCTCGGAACCGTCCTGGAGCTTGGCGAAAAACGCGCGCGACGGATCGATTCCGCGCGGTCCGAACGTGATTTGCTCCTCACGGAAAGTGACGCACAACGACTCGATATTATGTCGGAAGTGGCGCGCCGCTTTATTCGTGTCGCGATGCTGCAGGAAGAATTGGACCTTGCGGCACGCCGTCTCGATCTCGCCAGCCGCACGCGCGAAAACGTCAATCAGCGTGTTACGGCCGCGCGCTCACCGCAGTTAGAAGGGCGCAATGCGGTCATCGCGGCGACTCGTGCAGAGATTGAGCACCGCCAGGCGGAGAGTGCTTTGCGGCAAGGTTGGGCGCAGTTGGCAGCGCTGTGGGGCGGTGACACCTCTTACCCCGGACGCGTGACAGCCGATCTCTTTGCCATGCCGAATGTGGGGGAGTTCAACGCTCTCACGTCGATGCTGGAGCAAAATCCCGACATCCTGCGCTTTGCATCCGAACGCCGGATCCAAGATGCACGCCTGCGTCTTGCGCAGTCGCTGCGAACACCAGATGTGTCGGTCTCCGCCGGCATTCGCCGTCTGCAGGGTGACCGCAGCAATGCGTTTATCCTCTCGGCGTCTGTCCCTCTCGGCTCAGCTTCGCGCGCGGCCCCCTATGTGACCGAAGCGATGAATCTTCGCGATGGGCTGCAATACCGCGAGCAAGCTGCTCGCGCCGAGTTGACTGCTACCCTTTTTGTCGCCTGGGAACAGCTCGGGCAAAGCCGAAAGGAAGTGGAACAGCTTCTGTCTGTTGCGGTTCCTCAGGCTGACGAAGCTCAGAAGCTCGCGGAAGACGGCTATCGCGTCGGCCGCTTTTCCTTGCTCGAGCTAATCACGGCCCAACAACAACTTGCCGATTTGCAGCGGCAAGCCATCGACGCCGCGGCTGCTTTTCACGAATCCCTCTTAGAGATCGAGCGCCTTACCGGCAGGTCAGCCGCCGATCGTGACCCATCTTCCAATGCAGGTAAGCCATGAACCGTAATCTCATCGCCGCAGCCATAGTCGTTCTTGCCGTAGCCGGGATCGGCTATGCGGTGTTTTCCGGAAAGGGAGATCGACCCGTAGCGCCTCAGGCCGCCAAGGAAGAGGAGCACAAGGACGAAGAAGGATCGATTGATCTCACGCCTGAGAAGATCGCGCAGGCCGGCATCAAGACCGAGATCTCTGGACCGATCACGATCCGCGAGGTGCTGCCCCTTTATGGAACGGTCACCCCAAATGCGGAGCGCGTTCGCGACGTGTCGGCAAGGTTTCCGGGCACCATTCGCAGCGTGGCGAAGAAAATCGGCGACACCGTAAGACAGGGCGAAACGCTCGCCACCGTCGAAAGCAATGAAAGCCTCCAAGCATATGCCATTGCGGCACCGCTCAGCGGCGTTCTGACGGTCCGAAATGCGAATCCGGGTGAGCAAACTGGAGAGAAGGTTCTGTTCTCAGTCGCAGACCTGTCGGCCGTTTGGGTGGAACTCTCTCTCTTTCCGCGCGACGCTTCCAAAGTCCGGGTTGGTCAGTCCGTCCGGGTGAAGACGGCCGACGGCAGTACTACGGGGGACGGTTCGATTGTCTACATCGCACCGGTCGGCACGACCGCGAGCCAAACGCGTGTCGCGCGCGTCCTTCTCGACAACGCCGATGGCCAATGGGCGCCCGGCCTCTATGTGACGGCCGAGGTCGTTTTAGGCGAGCACCAAGTCGCTTTGGCTGTTCGCAATGCCGCAATCCAAAACCTTGAAGGTGGGGAGAGTGTCTTCGTGCGTACGTCCGATGGATTTATCGCACGCGCCTTAAAGCTCGGACGCAGCGACGGCGACTACAGCGAAGTGCTGGGGGGCATTAAAGCGGGCGAGAACTACGCGACCACGAATAGCTACGTGCTTAAGGCGGAATTGGGCAAAGGCGAGACCGAGCACGGACACTGAGGCCGCTCACTCGCCACCGAAATATCTATTTCAGGAAATGTAGTCATGATTGATGCCCTTTTGAAATTCTCCATAGCGCGCCGCTGGATCGTGATGTTTCTCGTCCTTGGCGCTGCCGTCGCGGGTGTGTGGAGCTATCAACGCCTCCCCATCGACGCGGTGCCGGACATCACCAATGTTCAGGTGCAGATCAATACGCAAGCGCAAGGGTACTCGCCGCTCGAAGTTGAGCAGCGCATCACCTATGCGGTGGAAACCGCCATCTCCGGCCTTCCGGGTGTCGAATACACGCGCTCACTGTCTCGGTACGGGCTCTCGCAAGTCACGGTCGTTTTCTTCGACGGAACCGACATCTTCTTTGCGCGCAATCTGATCAATGAGCGTCTTCAGCAGGCGAAGAGCCAATTGCCGCAAGGAATCGAGCCCGAAATGGGTCCGATCGCAACAGGCCTTGGTGAAATCTTCCTTTACACAGTTCATGCGGATGAAAACGCCCGTCAACCGGACGGGCAAAAGTACGATGCGACAGCGCTGCGTACGCTCCAAGACTGGGTCATACGCCCGCAACTTCGCCAGGTCGTCGGTGTCACGGAAGTAAACACAATTGGCGGATACGAAAAACAGTTCCACGTCACGCCCGATCCGCCGCGCATGCTCGCCTACGGTCTGACGTTCGACAACATCGTGAATGCAATTGAGAAGAATAACGCCAATATCGGCGCGGGCTATATCGAACGGAACGGCGAGCAATACCTTATCCGCTCGCCTGGTCAGGTGGCCGATATTGAAGCCATCGAACGCATCATTGTCACGCACCGCGAGGGCGTGCCTATCACCATCCGCGACGTGGCGGAGGTGGCATTTGGAAAGCAACTTCGCACAGGTGCCGCGACACGCGACGGAGAAGAAACCGTTCTTGGTACAGCCGTCATGCTTATCGGAGCGAATAGCCGGACTGTGTCCAGTGCCGTGGCCGCGAAACTCCAGGAGATCAATAAATCACTGCCGGAAGGCGTGACCGCGGACCCGGTCTACGACCGAACGGTCCTCGTCGAGAAAACAATCGCCACCGTCCAGAAGAACCTTTTGGAGGGCGCGATTCTCGTCGTCGTCGTCCTGCTTCTGATGCTTGGCAATGTCCGCGCCGCACTGCTCACGGCGATGGTCATTCCCTTGTCGATGCTGATGCTCATGACGAGCATGGTGGAGACGAAAGTCAGCGCAAACCTGATGAGCCTTGGAGCGTTGGATTTCGGCCTGATTGTCGACGGCGCCGTTATCATTGTCGAAAACTGCATTCTGGCACTGGCGACCCGCCAGCACCATGAAGGGCGCTTGCTGACTTTGGAGGAGCGCTTTCAAACAGTCTATGCGGCTACGCGGCAGGTGTTCACGCCGAGCCTTGTGAGCGTTCTCGTCGTTATCTTGGTCAATCTGCCGATTCTGGCGTTGACCGGCGTCGAAGGCAAAATGTTCCGCCCGATGGCGCTCACGGTGATCATGGCGCTCCTGGCCGCACTGTTGTTGTCTCTGACGTTCGTTCCAGCGGCCGTTGCAATCTTCCTCAGCGGTAAAATCGAAGAGAAAGACAATTTCATTGTCAGGTCGGCGAAGACCATCTACGCGCCGGTCTTGGAGGCTGCATTGCGCTTGCGCGTTCTCTTTGCCGTCGGCGCGGTCCTTTTTGTTGTCTTCTGCGGCTTCATTGCCTCGCGCATGGGCTCGGAGTTTATCCCGAGCCTCGATGAAGGAGACGTCGCTGTGCAGGCGCTCCGCATTCCCGGCACCAGCCTGACGCAATCGCTCGACATGCAGTTTCAGCTTGAGCACGCCGTTAAATCGATGCCCGAGGTCAAAACCTTCTTCTCCCGCGTTGGGACTGCCGAAGTGGCGACCGATCCTATGCCGCCGAACATTTCCGATGGCTATGTCATGCTCAAGGAAAAGGAGGAGTGGCCCGACCCCAGCAAGACCAAGGCGGAAGTCATGGAGGAGCTGGAGGAACGCTTAGAGAGCGTTACCGGAAACGCCTACGAGGTCAGTCAACCGATCCAGTTGCGCTTCAACGAACTGATCTCCGGCGTGCGTTCCGATCTTGGGATCAAGGTTTATGGCGACGATCTTGATCAATTGCTTGCTAGCGGCAATGCCATCGCAAAGGTCCTCAGTAGCGTCGAGGGCGCCGAAGGCGTGAAGGTCGAGCAAGTGGCAGGTCTGCCAGTCCTGTCGGTCGAACCCAACCGTGCCGCGCTCTACCGGCTCGGCCTCAATATTTCGGACGTGCAGGAAGTCCTTGCTGCCGCAACGGGCGGCGAGGAAGCCGGGCAGGTCTTTGAAGGTGACCGCCGCTTTGCGTTGGTCGTCCGTCTACCGGAGAACCTGCGATCCGACCTGCGCACGTTGGAACGGCTACCCGTTCCCATGGCGCAAGGTGGGTACGTGCCTCTCGGTGAAGTGGCTACATTGAAATTAGCCCCGGGCCCAAACCAAATCAGTCGTGAGAACGGAAAGCGCCGGCTTGTCGTGTCGGCGAATGTACGCGGACGCGACTTAGGAGGATTCGTTGCCGAGGTGCGCCAGCGCATCGACAACGAGGTTAAGCTGCCAACGGGTTATTTCCTGGCCTACGGCGGCACCTTCGAACAGCTCGAGTCAGCGTCTCAGCGCCTAACACTCTTGGTCCCGGTCACCCTCGCAATGATATTTGCATTGCTCATGATGACCTTCGGCTCGGCAAAGGACGCTTTGCTCGTATTTAGCGGCGTACCCTTGGCGCTGACCGGAGGCGTGATCTCCCTGGTATTGCGCGGCATCCCGCTCTCCATCACTGCTGGCGTTGGCTTCATAACGCTCTCGGGCGTCGCGGTGCTGACTGGCGTGGTCATGGTTTCAGCCTTCCGCGAACGACTGGAACAAGGTGACAGCCTCGAAGACGCGATCCGCCAAGGTGCGATGTTGCGCCTTCGCCCCGTGCTCATGGTCGCACTGGTGGCGGCTCTCGGCTTCCTGCCGATGGCCTTGAACACAGGAACGGGCGCTGAGGTCCAGCGCCCTTTGGCGACGGTCGTCATCGGCGGGATCATTTCCTCCACGCTTTTGACTCTGCTGGTGTTGCCCGGCCTCTATCGCATGGCCTATCGCCCCGAGCGTGAAGCTCAAGCTGAAAGCCCGGTAACGCAAAGTTCATTCACCTAAAGCGGCATCACTGTGGCGACTCCCAACGGAGAATTATCGCGGGTCGCCCCGAAAGGAGTCGGATATGAAATTGATTAAAGCGTTTCTCCATCACGTCCGCGCACCCAAGGTGGTCGCGGCCTTAGGAGATGCCGGCTTTCGCAATGTCACCCTTCAGGATGTGAAGGGCATGTTGAAGCCGCTTTCGCCAGATGAAACGGAGTATTCGCGGGACACCAATAGCGTTGTTATCTCCGAAGCCCGCTTATCTCTCGTCTGCGAAGATGCAGAAGTCGATACGGTTACCCGTATCATTGAAACCAGCGCTCGCATCGGTTCGCATATCTCCGGGTGGATATACGTCAGTCCGGTTGAGCGGATGATTCCGATTGGTGGGCCGCAGCCAAACCCCAGCTAAGCCTGTTCGCAGAAAGCGCGGACAGGCTGGGAGGTCTCGGATCACCCCCAAAATTTTCCCAGCCCGATTCGAGATCTCCCACCCCACCTTCAAGCAATACTTATTGGGTCAGACTGCGTGCACAATCCCGGCTCAGCGCTCCAAATCGATCTTCCCGTCGTACTCCCTGATGCTCCCGGAGAGATGGACGCGTGTGTGCAGCGTCTTCTCGATGAGCTGTCAAATCATAACGGGATTGAGCAAGCACATATCGTTCCGGGAGCGAATAGTCAGACAGCGCAAGTCTGCCTGCATTATGACCCCACCATACTGAGTCTGGGGCGCGTCCGCGAACTCGTGCAAAGCACGGGCGCACGCATCACCGAACAATACGGTCACTTCGTATGGAAAGTGTCCGGCTTGCTTCATCAACGACAAGCAGAGCGGATTGCCGCACGGCTCAGGACCCAGCCCGGCGTTCTCGAAGCCGAAGCCGCGTTGGGCGGGCTCGTGAGGGTGGAATTCGACCGCCGCGAAACCTCCGACAAGGCTTTGGCAGAAACCCTTCGGCGGGGAGGACTTCGGATAAACCGGGTCATGGACGCGGATGTTCCTACGGCAAATAAGCGCCGTGATGCGCACAAACACGATACGCAAGAAGCGCATGAACACGCGGGCGACCACGACCATGATCAGGACCACGATCATGGCAGAGGCGCGCATGATCACGACCACGGCGGAATCTTCGGCGCAAATTCGGAACTCTATTTTGCCCTATTTTGCGGCCTCTGCCTTGGCGCCGGCTTTCTACTCGAAAAGCTGACGTCGGTGCCGTCTTGGACAAGCCTAGCGTTGTACGTGGCCGCTTACGGATTCGGCGGTTACTACACCCTCCGTGAAGCCATTGAAAACCTCCGCCTAAGACGGTTCGAAATCGATACGCTCATGCTGGTCGCAGCCGCAGGCGCGGCCGGCCTGGGTGAATGGGCCGAAGGCGCACTTCTTCTGTTTCTGTTCAGCATCGGGCATGCCCTTGAAGGCTTTGCGATGGGCCGGGCGAGACGCGCCATTGAAGCTCTCGCGAGCCTTGCTCCTCAAACGGCCGAAGTCGTTCGGGACGGGCGTGTCCTTGAGATCCCGGTCGAGGAGCTGACCGTCGGCGATACCGTCGTCGCCCGTCCAAACAACCGCATCCCCGCTGACGGCTTTGTCATGAAGGGGCGCAGCAGCGTCAATCAGGCGCCAATCACCGGTGAAAGTGTCCCGGTCGACAAAGAGCCCGTGGGCGAGACGGCTCGAGCAGCGGAACGCCCCGATAGTATTCCGCCGCAACACCGGGTTTTTGCCGGCACTATCAACGGCACGGGCGCGCTCGAAATTTATGTAACCCGCACGGCCGCAGACAATACTTTGGCGCGCGTTGTCAAAATGGTCAGCGAAGCGGAGACACAAAAGTCTCCCACGCAACGGCTCACCGATCGCTTCGAACGCATTTTTGTCCCAGTTATTCTTTTCTTCGTCGGGATGTTGCTTTTTGCGTGGGTTGTCGTCGACGAACCTTTCAGAGATAGCTTCTACCGCGCCATGGCCGTGCTGGTGGCCGCAAGTCCCTGTGCACTTGCCATCGCAACGCCGAGCGCCGTGCTCTCCGGGGTCGCTCGTGCTGCACGCGGAGGCGTTCTCGTAAAAGGCGGTGCGCCGTTAGAAAATCTCGGCGCTTTGACCGCTATCGCTTTCGACAAGACCGGAACGCTTACGGAAGGCAAGCCGCAAGTCACCGACGTTGTTGCGGCGCACGGCGTCGATCAAAAGGAATTGATCAAAATCGCCGCGGCGGTGGAACGCCAGAGCGACCACCCGCTGGCGGCTGCCGTTGTGAAAGACGCCGAAACGCGTCTTGGCGGACTTACCGATCTTCCCGTCGCAAGCGGCGTCACCGGCATTACCGGTCGTGGTGTATCGGCAATCATCGGGACGGAACAAGTACACATCGGGAAAAAGGATCTGTTTCTCCAGAGCCTCCAAATTGCGATCCCCGGTGACATTAGAAATATCGTGCAGAGCCTTGAACTGCAGGGACGCACGACAATGATCGTGCGCAAAGGCGAGCGATACCTCGGTGTCATCGGCTTAATGGACAAGCCGCGAGGCGCAGCCCGCGCCGTGATTCAACAGCTCCGATCCCTCGGGATCAATCGGATGGTTATGCTGTCTGGCGACAATAATCTCGTCGCGGAGGCCGTTTCGACTGACGTGGGCTTAAATGAGGCCTTCGGCAATCTCATGCCCGAAGACAAAGTCGAAACGATTAAGAAGCTGCGTGCCGAACAGAAAGTCGCGATGGTGGGCGATGGCGTCAATGATGCACCGGCGCTGGCAACCGCTGACGTCGGAATCGCAATGGGGGCGGCCGGGTCCGATGTCGCACTTGAGACCGCCGATGTTGCTTTGATGGCCGATGATCTCACCAAGCTCCCGTTTGCGGTCGGACTCAGCCGCAGTACTCGACGCGTTATCCGACAGAATCTTTGGGTTAGCCTGGGTATGGTTGCCATTTTGATCCCGGCGACCGTCTTTGGCCTTCAGATTGGCATGGCCGTTCTACTCCACGAAGGCTCCACGCTGATTGTCGTCGCGAATGCCCTTCGTTTGCTCGCTTATGCCGGTGGAGAACGTGGGTAAAGCGCGCGCCAAGCAATGGCAGCTCGCCCGCGCGCGACAGAAGAACCGGTCTTGGATCGCGTTTCTGGTTGCAGACTCGCTCTTTCTTGTCGAGCTCGTGACGGGTTTGGTTTCGGGATCGGCATCACTCCAAGTCGATGCGTTGGAAACCGGCGACACCATGGCCGCCGGTCGACCTATTCTTGAAAATCGTTTCAAACCTCGACACGAAGCCATCGTTACGCTCACAGGCGTAGGGTTCGTTTCGCTCATTTGCATGTGGGCGTGTTTTACCGCCTATCAAAATCTTCGCTATGACCGCCTACCTAATACGACGACGATGCTGGCTGTCGGCACGGTCGCCCTCGTTGCCAATTTGGTAGTGCTGGTATTGCTGCGCCGCGACCGCGCTGGGAACGCGAGCTTAAAGGCGGCGTGGCAGTGCACACGCAACAGCATCTTAGGCAATGTGGCTGTGATAACTGCCGCCATCGGCGTTGACGTTACGCACGCGAGTTGGCCGGATGCGGTAGCCGCAGGAATCATTTTACCGTTCGCCGTATGGCGCGCCGTAATCACTGTCAGGGAGGTTCTTCCGCAGCTTCGCGCGGGAAAGTCATCGCAAAAATGAGTGATGCTATCGGCTAGTTCGGCTCAGAACATCGACGAGTTCAGCGATCTTCTTCTTTTGTTCAGTGCTATTGCCAGAATCAATGGCGTGTTGAACGCAATGGCCGACGTGATCACGCAATACTTCCTCTTCGACCCTGCGCAGAGCGGCGCGGACCGCTGCAATCTGCGTTACGATGTCGATGCAATAGCGGTCTTCCTCGACCATGCCGGAGAGACCTCGAACTTGGCCCTCGATGCGGTTGAGGCGTTTGAGACAGGAGGCTTTGGTTTGTTTTTGCATCCTTGACATATACCCTATGGGGGTATATCTGGCAAGGGTAAACATACCCCATGGGGGTATATGAACGGAGTCGACCAATGGCTGGAAATCACACGGATCACGATCGCAGCGGGCATGCACACCATGGGCATGATCACCATAGGCATGACCACCACTCTCACAGCCATGAGCACCATGCGCCGCCCGCGCAGGCTAAGTCCGCGTGTTGCGCTCACCACGCGAAACCCGCGGCCGATGCACATACCGTAAAGGACCCGGTGTGTGGGATGGATGTTGATCCCTCAACGGCCAAGCACAAAACGGATCACGCCGGCACGAGCTATTACTTCTGTTCAGCCGGCTGCCGTACGAAGTTTGAGAACGACCCCGGTAAATATCTCGCCCCGCCCAAGCAAAAGGCTCCGGTTGCGGATGATGGCGCGATCTATACCTGCCCGATGCACCCGGAAGTGCGTCAGGTCGGCCCTGGATCATGCCCGATCTGCGGCATGGCCTTAGAGCCGTTGGCGGTGACAGCCGATAGTGGTCCCAATCACGAACTCGCCGATATGACGAAGCGCTTTTGGATTGGATTGGTCATGGCGCTCCCCGTCGTAGCGTTGGAGATGGGGGCCCACCTCACTGACTTGCATCACATTATCTCCGCACAGCTTTCGACCTGGCTACAGTTTGCACTCGCCACGCCTGTTGTGTTGTGGGCCGGGTGGCCGTTCTTCGTGCGCGGCTGGCAATCGCTTCGTACGCTCAAGCTCAATATGTTCACGCTCATCGCTATGGGTACAGGTGTTGCGTGGATCTACAGCGTAGTTGCGACTATTGCGCCCAACTTGTTTCCGGACGCGTTCCGTTCCGCCGAAGGCACTGTTGCGGTCTATTTTGAGGCCGCGGCGGTCATTACTGTCCTCGTTCTTTTAGGCCAAGTTCTCGAACTCCGCGCACGCGAACAAACTTCGGGGGCCATTAAAGCCCTTCTGAACCTTGCTCCGAAGGTTGCGCGACGCGTGCGCGCCGACGGGAGCGAAGAGGAAATCGACCTCGATCATGTGCAAATTCAGGATCGCTTGCGCGTCCGTCCGGGCGACAAAGTGCCGGTCGACGGCAAAGTCGTTGAAGGTCGGTCCGCTGTTGATGAAAGCATGGTCACGGGCGAATCAATGCCTGTGACCAAGGAAATCGGTTCGGGAGTTATCGGCGGCACGATCAATCAATCTGGCAGTCTTGTAATCGTTGCAGAGAAAGTTGGCAGCGAGACCATGCTTGCGCGGATCGTACAGATGGTTGCCGATGCGCAACGCAGCCGGGCGCCCATCCAACGTATGGCCGATCAAGTGTCTGCGTGGTTTGTACCGCTCGTTATCTTCGTGGCTGCGGCAGCCTTCATCGCCTGGATGCTCTTTGGGCCGGAACCGCAATTCAGCTATGGGTTAGTCGCGGCGGTTGCCGTGCTCATTATCGCCTGTCCGTGTGCCCTGGGTTTGGCCACGCCGATGTCCATTATGGTGGGCGTTGGCAAAGGGGCGCAGCACGGCGTCTTGATAAAAAACGCCGAGGCCCTTGAGCGTATGGAAAAGATCGACACGCTCGTGGTCGATAAGACCGGGACGCTGACGGAAGGCAAACCGAGCGTGACCTCGATAATTACCGCGCAAGGTCACACGGAGAATGATCTATTGCGACTGGCGGCTGGTGTCGAACGGGCAAGCGAACATCCGTTGGCGCTTGCTATCGTGGCGGCCGCCGAAAAGCGGGGGATTACCATTCCCGCCGTCGCCGACTTTGACTCGCCGACCGGAAAAGGTGCTGTCGGCGTCGTTGAATCCCGGCGGATTGTCATTGGCCAAGACGCCTTTTTGACAAGCCTTGGAATGGACGTGTCGGCCCTTCGTGGGCGTGCGGACGAGCTGCGCGCGGACGGTGCCACAGTGGTCTATGTCGGTGTGGACGGTCAGGCGGCAGGTATTCTCGCTATCGCCGATCCTATCAAGGCAACCACGGCGGAAGCCTTGGATGCTCTGAAACAGGAGGGCGTCCACGTCGTGATGCTGACGGGCGACCACCGGACCACGGCCGAAGCCGTCGCGCGCCGCCTCGGGATCACCGAGGTAGAAGCTCAAGTTCTGCCTGATCAGAAAAGCACCATCGTGCAACGCTTGAAAGCGCAAGGTCGTACCGTTGCCATGGCCGGCGACGGCGTAAACGATGCGCCGGCTCTTGCGGCTGCCGACGTTGGTATAGCCATGGGCACCGGTACAGACGTGGCCATGGAAAGCGCTGGCGTCACGTTGGTCAAAGGTGATCTCACGGGGATTGTTCGCGCGCGCCGCTTATCGCAAGCGACCATGCGGAACATCCGTCAAAACCTTTTCTTTGCGTTTTTCTACAACGCTGCCGGCGTGCCGATTGCGGCTGGCGCGCTCTATCCCATGTTTGGGCTCTTACTCTCGCCCATCATTGCCGCCGCTGCGATGGCACTATCGTCTGTCAGCGTCATCGCCAATTCGCTGCGATTGCGAATGATCAAGCTCTAGAGAATCTCGTAGGAGTCGCCGTAGGCGCTGAGGACGTGCGTCAGCGCCCGCGGCGGCTCAACCAACGTCAGAGAGACCGCTGCGCCAAGGATCAGAACGATCAATGCATACTCTATTCTGATCACCTGTCGAAGATCCCGGGCAGCGTCTGGCGCACCACGTTCAATACGGGACGTAAGGACAAGTTTGTTGTAAGCGGCCAAGGCTATAAGGAGGGCAAATAGGCCAACCTTTGCAATTAGCCGATATCCGTACGCTGTCGACGTGAGAGCTTGCGGTGTTGCGAGCTGAATCCAGCTAATCACGATACCGCTGACAACAATCGCGCTGACGAACACGACGGCGCGATAAGAAAAAGCGGCGATAGCGGACGCATTGCTTGCTAGATCAAGGTCGCGCAGGCCTTTATGCAGTGGATAGAGCGCGCCAATCCAATACGCCGCCCCGGCGAGATGAACCGCGACGGCGGCAGCTGCAAGCCAAGTGGGATTTGTCGTTGCCGCATGGCCCGTCAGCAAAAAACTCGCAATTCCGCCGAGTGCGCCAAGAAGCCACAGCGGTCGCAGTTGCCATCTGTGTCCGCCCCAAAGGATGAGCATCGCCGGCACGCCGAGCGCGGCGCTATGGCCCAAGGAGGTGGTGGCGGCGAGCGACCACGTATCCGGCGACCAGAGGGTTTCCGGGCCGCCCGACATCATCTCAGCGCCGCCGAGGCCGACGGACGCAACGAAGGAGAAAGCTGCCAGCAGTGAAGTTGGCTGTCCCACTGCGCTGGCTGCATCACGCAGCCTTTGCGGAAGTGGCGTAAGCACAACAAACAGCGCTGAACCGCTGGCAATGAGCATGAGCGCGTAAAGCGCCCAGCGGTTAGCGGCGGCAAGGACGGTCCAATATGACAGATCGGAGTCCACGGACCGGCCTCGCTAAAAGGAGAAGATTACTACGGTGCTTTGAGCGCCGTAACGGAGGCTGGGCGCTTACTGCCCTTCGCTTCGACCCAGTCGGCGCGCGTGCCGTCAGCGAAAAATTGATGCGCTTTCCACGTGATCTCCGCTCCCGACGCGGGATTTTGAGCGACAAACGTGAGCTCGGCGCGCTGTTCCGGCGGGATCGATGTTTTCCATACAATGGATGTCACGCGATCGCCCGCTTTCTTCATCTCGTAAGTGTCCGCGGCACCGTTCACTGACACGATCACTACGCCCGCAGGGATTTCAAGTTCAACAGACGTCGTCGCGGACTGACCTTCGGTGGGCACGCGCACAGTATAGGTAGTCTCGGTTCCGGGAGGCGCTTCCGCCGGTCGCACGGTGACGTGGGCAAACGCCATAGGGATAGCAACAACGAACGTGGCGAAGAGAGCTGCGCAGGGCAGCTTGAGCGAGCGAATCATGGAATCTCCCTGTTTCCGGTTCTGTTTACTTCGCGGCGGTGAAGGAAATGGCGCTATTGATAGGATGGCTGTCCGGTCCCACGACGCGGCAGCCCAAGCTATACCGGCCCGGTGAAAGTGGCTTTGCGATTGGGATATGGAGAACCATTCCATCCGCGTGCGGTTTGCCAATACTCGCAACGTCCATTCCATCGGCCATGGTGAGCTTGCATGTCGCAGGCTGAACAGCTTCATCGAAGGTCAGCGTGATTTCTTTCGCGGCAGCGGCAAGGGTGCCGTCATTGGCGGGGTCCGACTTCACCAGCTCGGCGTGCGCGAAGGCCAGTGCCGGCGCGAGCGTGAGGGCAAGAACCGTCAGTCCAAAGTGTTTTTTCATGGGACTACTTCTTCACCGGCTGGATCGTCTGGATTTCCGGCAAACCGTCCTTATTCATACTGACCACGAACTCAATCTGAGCACCGGCTTGAACCGCCTTCAGGTCCACCGAGGGCGCCACAGCGAAGTCCATCTTCATCGCGGGCCATTTCAGGCTCGGGATCGGCTCATGGGAGATGTTCAGTTTGTGACCGGCGGCGTCCACGGAATTGACCACCCCGCGGCCTTTCGTGCCCATTGCACTCTGGGCGCCATGGTCGTGATCGTGGTCAGCCGCAACTTGGATCAGACCAGTCATGGGTCGGTCGGCCGCGAAGGTCGGTGCGGTACTTATGGCGGCGAGGACAGCCACGACAGCGGCGGTGTACTTTTGCATGGGAAAGGTCCTTATTCAGGGTCAAGTCGGGTTCCGTGATATAAGGAGTACGCAGGCCGCTGGCGGACCCCTCGCGAGGGGTCCGGCCGGGAGCTGCGTACTTAATCTGAAACCAACCGTAGATCGCCATGCTGGAAAACGACCTAGAAAACCTGAGAAATTCCCTTGCCGCCCCGGGCCTTGAAGGCCTGGAAGCTGGTATTTGGCAGAAGGTCGCGGCCGACCAGGAAGCGGCGCGGCTTCGGAAGATCGTCCTAACCTGTCAGGCAAGTGTCGTCGCTATGGTCGTTGCCGGCGGTATCGCTTTAAGCGGTGTGGCGCCACGCAACGCCCAAGCGTCAATGGGCTTCGACGCCTTTTCGCTGCGATCTTTACCTGCGCCGTCCACGCTCCTGCTTGGTAGCCATCAATGAATACGGCCAGGACGGCCATTGCCGTCGTTGTCCTTACTGTCGTGGCTATGGCGGCCGGCATCTGGGTCGGAACGCGGATCGAGCAACCACACCAACATGGGGCGGCAGACGTTCACACCATCCTGCACACGCAGCTCGGCCTTTCGCCGGAGCAGGAAAAGAAAATCGAAGCAATCGAGGCAAAGTTTGCCTTGGACCGCAAAGACCTCGACGTACAAATGCGCGCCGCGAATCTCGAACTTGCGCGGGCTTTAGAGGCCGAGCGGGCCTACGGCGACGCCGCAAAGACGGCCATTTCCCATTTCCATGCTGCGATGGCAAGGCTCCAGGAGCTGACCGTCGTGCATATTCTTGAAATGCGCGCCGTGCTGAGCCCGGACCAGGCCAATACGTTTGATAAGACCGTCCGTGAGGCGCTCTCCGCGGACCCGCCCTAATGTCGGCGACGGATCAGCCTGATGCGGTTCTGGCAAGTGACGCTCAGAACGGCAACAGGCGGGCATTCGACCAGCTTGTCATTCGCCACAAGGCGCAAATCTACCGCATTGCCCGCCATTACATTGGTAACGGCGCCGACGCTCTGGATATCGTGCAAGACACCTTCGTTGCGGCTTGGCTCGCGGTCGGAAGTTACGATAGCGGACGGGATTTCGGCGCTTGGCTGCGCACGATCGCACTTAACAAGTGCCGCGATTTTGGACGTCGTCAGGCGGTACGGCGCAATGTAACGCGGTTGTTCGGGCTGCTGGATGTTCGCGAGCGCACGGAGCCCAGCGCAGATGTGATTGCCGAGAACGCTCAAACCGACAATCAACGGCTCCAGGCGCTCGACCGCGCGGTCGCATCTCTTCCCGCCGCCCAGAAAGAAGTGATTGTGCTGACTGCTTTCGCCGGCCTCAGCCAGCAAGAGGCCGCCGCACAACTGGGGACCACCGTGAAATCGGTGGAATTGAAGGTCAGGCGCGCCAAACAGCGCCTCGAGGAACTTCTGCGAAGCGACGGGATTCAATAGATCCATAAAACGCTTTGCGCGCGAGGGGTTCGCCCGCGAGCTGCGTATTTAAGGTAATGGGCCTGCAAGACGTGGGCGCCGGCCGCCGACGTTTTGCCTCAAATGTTAATGTGGATGCCGATATGAAAAACATGAATCGTCGCGGCGTGCTCGCATTAAGTGCTGCGGCGCTAGGCTCTGGGCTCCTCCCGGCGTGGGCGCAAACCAACAATCGCGGCACAGCACGTGTCCTGCCATCGCTCAGCGGACCGAACGTTGATCTCACCATTGGCCATACGTCGTGGCCCATCGGTAAACGTTCCGCCCATGCCGTCACCATTAACGGCACGATCCCGGGTCCGCTCCTGCGGTTGCGTCAGGGCACCAATGTGCGCCTTTCCGTCACCAATCGGTTGGACGAAGAGACGTCGATCCACTGGCATGGCGTGTTGTTGCCGTTCCAAATGGACGGCGTTCCGGGCGTCAGCTTTCCGGGCATCAAGCCCGGTGAAACCTTCGTTTATGAATTCCCGATCAAGCACTCCGGTACGTTTTGGTATCACAGCCATTCCGGACTTCAGGAGCAGATGGGTCACTACGGCCCTTTAATCCTCGACCCCGCAGACGCCGATCCCATCGCATACGACCGCGAACATGTGATCGTACTGGCGGATTTCAGCTTCATGCATCCCCACACAATCTTCAAACGGCTGAAGCAGCAGCCGGGCGTTTTCAATTTTCAGAAACAGACTCTCGCCAGTCTGCTTGCGGCAAAGGATCTTCCACTCAAAGACAGACTAATGTGGGCGCAGATGCGGATGGACCCTACGGACATCTCCGACGTTACAGGCGCCGCATACACCTATCTCATCAACGGCCACGCTCCCGAAGACAACTGGACGGCGCTTTTCAAACCGGGAGAGCGTGTGCGTCTGCGGTTCATCAATGCCGCAGCGATGACGAATTTCAATGTGCGCATCCCTGGGCTGACCATGACGGTCGTGCAAGCCGATGGTGAAAATGTGCGTCCCGTGGACGTCCAGGAATTCCAAATCGGTGTTGCCGAAACGTATGACGTTGTCGTGCGTCCGGCCGATCAGGCTTACACGCTCGTCTCTGAAGCGGTGGATCGCTCGGGCATGGGCGTCGCCACGCTCGCGTCGCGCGAGGGAATGACTGCCGCAGTCCCGCCGCTCCGCGAACGGCCGATCCTCACCATGAAAGACATGGGGATGGATATGGGTGGCGGCTCGATGCCCGGCATTGATCATGGGGGCATGAGCGGTATGGATCACGCCGCCATGGGCCACGGCGACGCTGCGCCAATGGATCATTCCAAGATGGATCACGGCGCAATGTCCGGAATGGACCATTCGGCGATGAGCGGGATGGATCACAGCGAAATGGACATGCGCGATCCGAAAAATGCCCCACAAGTCAAGATGGGGCCGGGTGTGCAGACGATCGCGCCGATGCCTAAGGACCGCCTCGGCGAGCCCGGTATCGGTCTGGAGAACGTAGGGCACAAGGTTCTCGTCTACACCGATCTCGTTGCGCTTCATCCCAATCCCGACACGCGCGCACCGACGCGGAGTATGGAAATCCATCTCACAGGGAACATGGAACGCTTCATGTGGGCCTTTGACGGTGAGAAGTTCAGCGAGGTGAAGGCTCCGATTGCCTTCCGGACGAACGAGCGCGTCCGCGTGACGCTCGTGAATGACACCATGATGGCGCACCCCATTCATCTTCACGGGCACTTTTTCGAATTGGTCACCGGTAACCCGGGACATCATCCCCGCAAGCACACGGTGAATGTTGCGCCCGGTGGGAAAGCGACCTTCGACCTGACTGCGGATGCGCCGGGTGATTGGGCCTTCCACTGTCATTTGCTTTACCACATGCACGCGGGCATGTTTCAGGTGGTCAGCATTCGCCCGCTCGCAGGAGAAGCCCTGTGAGAACGATTGCTTTCATCGCGGCGCTAACGGTTGCTCACGCGGCTTCTGCGCAGGACCATGATCACAGCGCAGCTCCCGCGGCGAAGTCCGCACAAGCCGCGCCGGCTCACGATCACGCGGACCACGCCAAGCCGGCGGCTAAATCACCTGCGGTCACTGACCAACATGACCATGCAGATCACTCAGCGGCGCCTGCCGCAGCAGCGCAAAGCAAGGGTCGCATCCTTTACTATAAGAATCCTATGGGTGAACCGGACACATCGCCGGTCCCCAAGAAGGACTCCATGGGGATGGACTACATCCCTGTGTACGAGAGTGATGCGCCTGCGCCTCAGGATAAGGGGCGCGTGCTCTACTATAAGAATCCGATGGGCGAGCCGGACACGTCTCCGGTGCCCAAGAAGGATTCCATGGGCATGGACTATATTCCTGTCTATGAAAGTGATGTCCCGCCCACTATCACAGATCATGCGGCAGACAAATTCTATGACCGCAACGTGATGGCCGACGCACGCGCGCTTCTAAAACAAGAACACGGCGGCGCGCCCGTGTCTCTCTTCTCCCTTAATATTTTTGAGCTTCAAGCCCGGAAAGGTAACGAAGGCTATCGCTGGGAAGGTGAAGCCTGGTACGGCGGTGACTCCCATCGCGCCGTCGTGAAATTCAAGGGCGAAGGTGAGTTTCAGGGCAACCTCGGTGAAGCGGAAGTTCAGGCGCTCTACGCCAAGCCCATCGGTCCGTATTTCAATCTGCAGGCGGGTCTTCGGTACGACATCGAGCCAAATCCGTCGCGCGGCTACGGGGTGATCGGCGTTGAAGGACTTGCGCCGTACTGGTTCGAGGTCGGCGGTTCGCTGTTCGTATCCAATAAGGGCGATGTCCATGCCCGCGTCGAAGGTTACTACGACTTGAACGTGACGCAACGGTTGGTCCTTCAGCCGCGCGCGGAAATCGATATCGCGGCGCAGGACGTGCCGGAACTTAACACCGGCGCGGGCATTTCCAACGTGGAGGCCGAGTTGCGGCTGCGATACGAGATCCGCCGAGAATTCGCGCCATACATCGGCGTCAGTTTCGAGCGGAAGGTCGGTCAGACGGCGGACTTGGCACGTGCCGCAGGGGAGCACGTCAGTTCGACAAGTTTTGTCGCCGGGGTGCGTCTGTTCTTTTAAGTCAAAGTCTGTTGTGGGGGTGAACCTGTGGAGAGAGCGCCATGAAGCACGACCACGATATGAAGCAACACCACTACACGCATCTCATCGTCACAACGCTGATCAACGCCGTCATCATGTACGTCGTGATGTACACGATGATCGCCGGGCTCCCGGACTTTTATAATAACATCAACCAAATCTATATGGTGCTCATGATGGCCGCACCGATGGTGATCATCATGCTCATCGATATGAAATCCATGTTCACCGACAAGAAGCTCAATCTTATTCTGCATGCCGTGGCGGCGGCTCTGGTCATTCTTGGTTTCATCGGCATGCGAACGCAAGCGGCCGTCGGTGATAGTCAGTTCCTGCGCGCGATGATCCCCCATCACTCAGGGGCCATTCTCATGTGCCGAGAGGCCAACATTACCGACCTTGAGATTCAGAGCCTGTGTCAGACAATCATGAAGTCCCAGCAGGCGGAAATCGACCAGATGAAGGCGATCCTTGCCCGCCAATAGTGGATTTCCTCTGTTGGGTTGGGAGTGCTAGACTGAGGCCATGCGCGTGCGGTCCAAACTCGTTTCGGTCGTGATGCTGGCGGTGATGCTGATGCTCAGCATTGGCGTAGCCAACGCTTTCGCAGGCATGTCCCTAAATCACGAAACCCCGCACGCCGGCATGGACTGCCCGTGTCCCGATAAAGCCAACTGCCCGGACGAAACGCCGTGTCAGGACGTGAGCGCCTGTATCGCCGGGTGTTTGCACTTTTTCACCATCGACCTGGTGTCGGTCATCGCGCGGTTTGCCCAGCCCCAAGACTACGCTCGAGCGCCGATTGTCTTCGCGGGTGGCTTGACCCGGCCACCGCCGCTTCCCCCTCCCACCGCTTAAATCCATAAGCACTTAGTCACTGTCATTCAGCAGCGGTGTTTAAACGCGCTGTTGAGTAGGCATTGGAGCTTTCGGTCGTATGCCCCCAAGGCATGCGTCGGCGCTTCGCATTTATGGATGGCGGTCATGACCTCATTATTATTGCTTCGCAGCGTCTGGTTTGGACTACTGCTGATACTGCCCCTTATTTCCTCCGCGCGTGCGCAAGATGCGGCACTCGGCACTGACGTTGACGGCCTTGTTGCCGAAGCGCGCCGACTTAGCCCGGACCTTGGCGCGGCGGCACTGCAGGCCGAAGCGGCACTGGCGCGCGCCCAAGGCGCCGGAACGCTCCCCGATCCGACCTTCCGGCTGCAGCTTAAGGATATTGACCGCGCGCGCGCGAGCGTGGAACCCACACGGGTTAACCGCATCGACTACACCGTCGAGCAAGAATTTCCGCTCTGGGGCAAACGCGGTCTGGCGCACTCCGTGGCTGGCGCCAACGCTGCCCAGATCGTTGCCAGCCGCGACCAGACCGAACTTGAGCTCGTCGCTGCCGTAAAAGCCGCTTACGGCGACTATTACGGCGCCTATGAAGCCAGCCGCATTACCACCGAAATCAAGCAGACACTCGATTTGATGGCGCAGGTGGCGCAGCAGCGTTACGAACAGGGACTTGGGTCGCAGCAAGACGCCATTCTCGCCAACGTCGAGGCGGCCCATCTGCAAACCGAACTTCTGCGACGTGAGACGGACCAGCGGCGCGCAGCCGCACGTCTTAATGCGCTGCTTAATCGTCCTATCAATTCTTCTTTCGCGGCTCCGGGCTTGCTTCCCGCGCCGCCGCCAGCCGAAACCCTCGTGCTCCCCGCTTTGGTTTCACGTTTGGAGAGCGCCAATCCGATGCTCAAGGCACAGGACGCGGCTATTGCTGCAGCGTCGGGCACGCAGTCGCTTGCACGAAAGAGCTGGTATCCGGATGTTGCGGTTGGATTGTCGGTGGTGGACCAAAACCGCCGCTGGCAAGGCTACGAAGCGATGGTGTCCGTGAAGATCCCCCTTAACGGGACTTTACGGCGCGCGGAGATCAGTGCCGCAACTTCAGAACTCGCGGCCGCGCGCAATCGCCGCGAAGGCCTCTTGGCTCGTTCGCGTGAACAGCTTGAAGCTGCTTATTGGGATTTCGAGGAAGCGTCGCGCATCGCTGTCATCCTCCATGAAACCCACATCCCGCAAACCGAACTCGCGATGAAGTCCGCAGCAACGGCTTACCAGCAGAACCGCATCGACTTCCTCACGCTCTTGGAGGCGCAGCGGCGCGCGCTCCAAAATCGGCTCGAGCACCTGACATTTCTGGTCAATCAGAATCGCGCCTTGGCCCAAATCGAGAAACTGGTGGGAGGCACCCTATGATGCGCAACATAATAGCACTCGGCTTCGTCGCGATCCTCGCCGGTGGCATCTACTGGTTTGGCTTCCGCGATCACGAGGCACCAGCGCCCGAGGCGCGCAAAGTCCTGTACTACAAAGACCCTATGGGCGGCTCAGACACATCTCCAGTGCCGAAGAAAGACTCCATGGGTATGGACTACTTGCCGGTCTATGCGGCGGAGGCTCAGAAACCCGCGGCGTCAGACACCGGCAAAGGCAAGGTGCTCTACTACCGCAATCCGATGGGGCTGTCCGACACGTCGCCCACGCCTAAGAAAGACTCGATGGGGATGGATTACATCCCCGTTTATGAAAAAGACGTGGCGTCCCCCGGTACTGTGCAGATCGACGCCGGACGTCTACAGCGCGCCGGCGTTCGCACCGAAGCGGCCATGTCGCGGCAGGTCGCTAGCGAAATCCAAGCGGCGGGCGTCGTGGCGTTAGACGAAAGCCGGTACGCCGTTGTCGCGCCCCGCATGGAAGGTTGGATCGAGCGCGTTCATGTTGGCGCCTCAGGCCTTGCCGTCCAAGCCGGAGCTCCGCTTGTGGACGTCTACAGCCCCGAGCTCGTCCAGCTTCAGGACGAATACCGCCTCGCTAAAAGTGCCGGCGGTGAGACCGCTAATACCCTCGCCGAAGGTGCGCTTACGCGGCTTCGCAATCTGGGTATTTCGGTAGCGCAAATTCGCGATATCGCCGGAGGCAATGCGCGCCGAAGCTTAACGGTGAGCGCCCCGATTTCAGGCATCGTCGTTAAAAAGTCCGCGGTCCTCGGCCAGCGCTTTATGCCCGGCGACCAGCTCTATGAGATTGCCGATATGAGCCAAGTCTGGATCGTCGCCAAAGTCTTTGAACATGACCTGCCCGCCCTGAAAATCGGCAGCACCGTTGGTATTTCCGTTACCGCTTTGCCGGATCGCCGCTTTGACGGAAAAGTTTCGTTCATCGCCCCGCAGATCAGCCCCGAAACGCGTACGGCCGATGTGCGCATCAGCGTCGCCAACCCGGACGGGGCACTGCGCGCCGATATGTTTGCGGCGGTTACTATCCCGACTTCCGAAGCGAAGGCCGAGATCGCCATACCGACGTCGGCGATTATCGACAGCGGCACACGCCAGGTTGTTTTGGTCGCCAAAGGCGACGGCCGCTTCGAACCCCGGCAAGTCACGCCCGGCGCACGAAGCGCGGGTTACACCGCCATTCGCGAGGGCCTTAAGGAGGGCGAAGACGTCGTCGTCGAGGCCGCCTTCCTCATCGATGCCGAAAGCAATCTGCGCGCGGCGCTGCAGTCGTTCGCGCCTCAGCCGGCGGGGGCCAAGCCATGATCGGAAACGTCATCCGCTGGTCGGCACGCCATGTTGTGCTGGCTGCCTTGTTAGCCGTCACGCTGGCGGCCGCCGGTCTCTATGCCGTCAACCGTATTCCTCTCGATGCGATCCCAGACCTCTCGGACACGCAGGTCATCATCTATACGGAATACCCTGGGCAGGCGCCCCAGGTCGTCGAAGATCAGGTGACATATCCCCTGACGTCGGCGCTCCTCAGTGTCCCGCGCACTAAGGCCGTGCGCGGCCTTTCGTTCTTCGGCGTTTCCTTCGTCTATGTGATTTTCGAGGATGGGGTCGATATCTATTGGGCGCGTAGTCGAACGCTCGAATACCTCAATACCGCGGCTCAACGATTGCCGGCGGGCATCGCCCCCGCGCTCGGGCCGGACGCCAGCGGCGTCGGTTGGGTTTACCAATATGCTGTGATCGGCGCGCAGCAAAGCCTTGCTGAACTTCGGACGCTGCAAGATTGGTATGTGCGCTACGCGCTGGCAAAGGCGCCCGGTGTCGCCGAAGTCGCTAGCGTTGGCGGATTCGTCAAACAATACCAGGTGATCGTTGATCCTCGGCGCCTTCAGACCTACGGCATCACGCTTGCGGATGTAGAGAACGCCGTTCGCGCGAGCAGCGGCGAAGTCGGCGCGCGCGTTATCGAGATGGCAAGCACCGAGTACATGATCCGCGGGCGCGGTTATGTGGCCTCGCCGGCAGACCTTGAACAGGTCGTCGTGCGGGCCAGTGGTGGTACGCCTTTGCTTCTCCGCGACGTGGCTCAGGTCGTTATGGGACCAGAGGAACGCCGAGGTATCACCGAATTCAACGGCGAAGGGGAAGCTGTCGGCGGCATCGCGCTGCAACGCTACGGCGCTGACGCGCTCGATGTCATAGCCAACATCAAAGCCAGCATCGCGGAGCTCGCACCGAGCCTGCCGAAAGACGTGCAGATCGTTCCCGTCTACGACCGGTCGGAGTTGATCGGGCGCGCGATCGATACGCTCAAACGGGTCCTGATCGAGGAAAGTGTGATCGTGGCCCTGGTCAGTCTCTTGTTTCTCTTTCATCTGCGCAGCGCACTCGCAGCCATTGTCATGCTGCCTGTCGGCGTATTGATGGCCTTCATTCCCATGGAAGTGCTCGGCATTAGCTCTAACATCATGAGCCTGGGCGGCATCGCCATCGCTATCGGCGCCATGGTGGATGCCGCCATTGTGATGATCGAGAATGCCCACAAACACCTGGAGCGGGCCGAAGGCACTTCTCGCCGCGACGCGATAGTTGCGGCCGCAGTTGAAGTCGGACCATCGCTGTTTTTCAGCCTGCTTATTATCACTGTGTCCTTCCTGCCGATCTTCACCCTCGAAGATCAAGAAGGGCGTCTGTTCAAGCCGCTGGCCTACACAAAAACATTTGCCATGGCGGCCGGAGCGTTTCTCTCGGTGACGCTTGTGCCGGCCCTCATGGTTCTCTTTATACGAGGCAAGATCCGTCCCGAGGCCGACAACCCCGTTAATCGCTTCCTCATGGCGATATATCGACCGGTGATAGCCGCTGCGCTTAAAGCCCGATGGCTGGTTATTGCCGCCGCCGTCGCCGTGTTTGCCGTGACCGCGATCCCCGCTGTGAAGATCGGAACTGAATTCATGCCGACGCTCAACGAAGGCACGCTGTTCTACATGCCTGTCAGCTTGCCGGGTCTTTCAGTGACGAAAGCCGCCGATCTTTTGCAGACCCAGGACCGCATCATCCGTGGCTTCCCCGAAGTTGCGTCGGTATTCGGTAAGGCGGGCCGTGCGGCGACCGCGACCGATCCCGCGCCTACGGAAATGACCGAGACGGTGATTAATCTCAAACCGCGCGACCAATGGCGCGCTGGGATGACAATCGACAAGCTCATCGCCGAGATGGATCAAGCGCTGCAGTTCCCTGGCGTCACGAACGCCTGGACGCAGCCCATCAAGGCGCGCATCGATATGCTCTCGACTGGCATTCGGACGCCGGTTGGCGTGAAGGTCTATGGCGCAAACCTCGCCGATATCCAAAAAGCCGCCTCGGACATCGAGCGTGTCATCGACAAAGTTCCCGGCACAGCGAGTGCGTTTGCCGAACGCACAACGGGCGGATTCTACCTCGTCATCGATCCAGACCGCGGCGCGCTCGCGCGGCTGGGCTTGCGGGTGAAGGACCTGCAGGACACGGTCGCCATCGCCATCGGCGGCGAACCCGTCACGACTGTAGTTCAGGGGCGCGAACGCTATACCGTGAACATCCGTTATCCTCGCGACTTCCGCAGCGATCCCCAGGCTATCGCCGCTGAAGTGCGCGTACCGCTGCCGGCGGGTGGCGTCGTACCGCTGGGCGAAGTCGCGCGGATTGCCATGGAACAAGGTCCGCCCGTCATCCGCACAGAGAATGCCCAACTCGCCGCGTATATCTTTGTGGATACCCGCGAGGGCGATTTGGGTGGATATGTCCGCCGCGCGGCGCGTGCCGTTTCCTCCGAAGTCACGTTTCCATCTGGTGTCTATATCCAGTGGAGCGGGCAGTTCGAATATCTGGAGCGTGCGCAGGCAAGGCTTCAGGTCATTGTGCCGGTGACGCTCGCGGTGATCTTCTTGCTCCTTTACCTCAACTTTGGACGCGTTGCCGAAACCGTGATTGTGATGCTCTCGGTTCCGTTCGCGCTGGTCGGTGGCCTGTGGTTGATGTTTGTCCTTGGTTACAACATGAGCGTCGCCGCCGCCGTTGGATTTATTGCGCTGGCGGGCGTCGCAGCGCAGACCGGCGTCGTGATGCTGCTTTACCTCGACCGTGCGTTGGATGAGGCCCGTGTCCGCTGCGAAGCAGAACGGCGCGGGTTGACGCTGAGCGATCTGCACGCGGCCATCATGGCCGGAGCGGTTGATCGCGTGCGGCCGAAGATGATGACCGTCACCGCCATCATTGCCGGCCTGCTGCCCATCCTCTGGTCTAGCGGGACCGGCGCGGAGGTTATGAGCCGGATCGCCGTGCCGATGATCGGAGGAATGCTCTCCTCCGCCATCTTAACTCTCATCGTGATCCCGGTTGTCTTTTTGCTCGTGCAATCACGTGCGCTACAGCATCAGGCCGAGGACAACAAGATTGGCGCGCTTGAGGACAAGCAGTCTCCTAAGCCGCTTTAGAACGAACTTTCGTGGGACGAGATAAAATCTTGAGATAATCGCCGTCGATCAACGAGTGCCCCGCCTCAAGCAGGCGCCGAACGCGGCTGCGCCGCCAATCCGTCGCAAAGCTGCCGCGGCTACCGCTCTCATAGAGCTGCGCGGCGATGTCGGCATGGCTCAAGCCCGCCGCTTCCAATTCGATGGCTTTTAGGGTGAGAAGCCATCGGTCGGCCTGTGGGTCGGAAGGAAAGAGCGACGCGGGAAACCGCCCGCGCTCGAGCACGGCGCCAAGTCGTTCGAGCGTTACGGTGTGATGATTGAGTCTGCCAAAGTCCTCGAGCACATAGGCAAGCCGGACGGGCCCGTTAAGCAGCGTTCCTTCAACGATATGGAGCTGAAGGGCATTCACGCCGTCGCAAAGCTGCAGATGTTGATCACCCTCATGCCGCACCAATATCGTGGCCGCGACTCTCAAGTGCGACGGATCGAATAAGCGGGGATCTCCGTTGTTCCGCGATGGCACCGCCGCGACGGGACATACCGACGCGTCAACCGCGCCATCCCAGAAAACGGCAGCGCGATGAAAAGGGCGACCGGCGTCTTCGGTGAAGCACAAACCCCATGCGTCCTCGGATGCGCGACCGGCCTCGATCACCGTCAGCAAAGGCCGTTTGCGCTCGACGCGCCGGTGAACGTCCACGCCAAAGCCTGGGCTTTCGCGATACTTGCGATTATGCCGTAGCCACTCCCACGCCCAACCGGAGCGGCACATACGCAATAAGGCCGCGTCGGTCGGCGGCCTGTCTCGGTCAACAGGTCTTCTTCCCACCGCTGCCTCCACATTCTTATGAGACCGGTGACAAGTTCCAGGTTGATGAGCTCAACCACGCTTGCCGCAGCGACAGGCTTTCAGGAGCCAGCGTTAGGGTCGGCTTGTCGTTCTCGCGCCACGCGCTGGAACGGGCGCAGCTTTTACCGACCACAGCCATAAATAGTATAAATCGACGCATACACCTGTGCGAGTCGAAATAAACTCTATCTCATAGATACTTATAGAGAATTCGCTCAACTTTTAGCGGAAATGGCCGTTTCCAGGGCGCCCGCGCGGGGCATTGCCCCGCGCGCCGGGTGCTCGTGAACCGAGCCCGCGAAGGCGCGGTCTCGGCCCTTCGGCTTCGCCCCCTTCTGTAATCGGATCGCCAGTGTCAAGCACAGGATCTGCCTCAGGCGACCATCCGGTCGGTCACTGGGCTCTCGGCTTAGCTAGGCTCCACCGAAAGTGTATCGATTAAGGGACATCC
>JBFWVA010000024.1:0-25998 GCA_050246995.1 Rhodospirillaceae bacterium
GCTGTTCGCCATTTAAAGTGGTACGTGAGCTGGGTTTAGAACGTCGTGAGACAGTTCGGTCCCTATCTGCCGTGGGTGTAGGAAACTTGAGAGGATTTGTCCCTAGTACGAGAGGACCGGGATGAACGTACCTCTGGTGTACCAGTTGTTCCGCCAGGAGCATCGCTGGGTAGCTATGTACGGACGGGATAACCGCTGAAGGCATCTAAGCGGGAAACCCACCTCAAAACCAGGTTTCCCTTGAGAACCGTGGTAGACCACCACGTTGATAGGCTGGGTGTGGAAGCATCGTGAGATGTGGAGCTAACCAGTACTAATTGTTCGATCGGCTTAAGAGCCCGTATGCTCAGGCGCCGATGATACAAAACCCATCGGAACTAAAAGATCTTGGTTATCGCTTTTTTAGAACTCGCGAGAGTTCTTCTCTGATTTCAGATGACCTGGTGGTTATGGCGAGGATGTAACACCCGATCCCATCCCGAACTCGGCCGTGAAAAGCCTCTGCGCCAATGGTACTTCGTCTTAAGACGCGGGAGAGTAGGTCGCTGCCAGGTCTTCTGAGATCAGAGAGAAAAGCAAATCAACCTGTCATGTATGTCAATTCGGCGGACGCCGGCATAAATCTCGAACATCGTTACGCCGGTGCGCCGCGGGTCTTCAGCAAGACCCGCCGAACGCTTTTACGCGGGGTGGAGCAGTCTGGTAGCTCGTCAGGCTCATAACCTGAAGGTCGTTGGTTCAAATCCAGCCCCCGCAACCAAATAAGCCCGCTAGGTCAATGACTTAGCGGGCTTTTGTTTTGATGTGACTGTGCGGCAGTAAGACCGTGGTGACCTTGACCTGCCCCCCGTGATGCCCTCGTTTATGAGAAGGTTCTGTTCTGGTTATGCCCCTGATTGGGGCGGGTTGCGAACTCGATCGGTGTGAGCCCTCCGAGGCTCGTGTGCGGTCTGTTGGTGTTGTAGTCGATCCTCCAGTCTTCGATCAGCCGGCGGGCCTCCAGCAGATTGGCGAACAGGTGTTCGTTCAAGCACTCATCGCGCAGCCGACCATTGAATGATTCAACGAAGCCGTTCTGCATCGGCTTGCCCGGTGCGATGTAGTGCCATTCCACGTGACGCTCCTCTTGCCAAGCTAGGATGGCGTGCGAGGTCAGCTCGGTGCCGTTGTCGCTGACGACCATACAGGGGCGGCCGCGGAACTCGGCGATCCGGTCCAATTCCCGCGCCACCCTGAAGCGCCGGCGTTGGGACGCAAGCTCCCGCAGCCGGCAACGGATCGGCTCATCGTCAGGCCGTGTCGAGGTGTGGCGGAACGTCTTCGGTTCCATGCCCACCAAGGCACACGCCCTGCGTTGAGAGTAGTCCTTCTCCCGGATCGCCCAGCTCACAGCCGCTCTCCGTAACCTGGGCGTTAGAAGTTTTTTGTGAGCATCTCCTTGAGCGTGGCGTTGTCCACCATCGACTCAGCCAGGAGTTTCTTCAGCTTCCGGTTCTCGTCCTCGAGACCCTTCAGCTTGCGGGCATCGGACACCTCCATCCCGCCGAACTTAGATCGCCACTTGTAGAAGGTGGCGTCGCTGACGCCGTGTTTGCGGCAAAGATCACCAGCCGACACTCCGGCCTGGTGCTCCTTCAAGATCCCGATGATCTGCTCTTCCGTGAACCTGCTCTTACGCATCGTCCGTCTCCTTCATGGAGAACAGAACCCTAACCCAAAAGCGGGGGCGTTTCAGGGGTGCAGGTCAGGAGCAATTCGAAGGTTGTATGGAGTGTGCGAGCAAAAGGCGTCGGCGATACCATGGAAATGCTGCTGCTGGGTCCCGCCCGCCCGAGACAACGGGAATGAGGTGCCGATCGGGAGTGGGACGATTGCTATTGCGCCTAGGGAACAGCCCTTGGTTGCCAGTGAACTAAGGATCTCGTCCTTTGGGACGCTGCGTTGCCCGGCCGTTGCCGCGACACGCGGCCCGCATCCGTAGGTCCTTATCTCGGGGGCTAGCGGGGATTTCCAGATTGGGGCCGGCGACAATAGGCCTTAACTCACATCAGCTTTTGTAACTAGGCGAGCAAAATTGTAGTGCCTATCAAATAAATTCGGTTGTCCTGGTAAGACCCAGCAGCGCATCCTGGTGGATGACCCAGGTCGTCCGTACTCGTAGGGAGATGCGTATGAATACTCGCGCGCTGAAGGCTGCAGCTTGTTGTGCTGGGCTGTGTTTGGCGGTGGGAACAATGTCGTGGGCAAAGGCTGCGGAGGTGCCCCCCCTGCAAAACCGCTCGATCGCTTTCGTGATGACTTATCGAGCCTGGGCGGTGCAGCAGACGCCGGAAAAGTCGGAATGTCCCAATGGCCTCAATGACGGCAATCGGGAACAATTCAAAATTCAGTTCCCCGACGATGGGTCTAAGCGCACTGAGATGGAGACCCGATTGCGCCGGGAAGGGGACCAGTGGTTTCCAGGGGCCAGTTCGGACGGTTTTGTGTTTCATGAAGCCGGCGGCAAGATATCCAAGGGTCTGAATCTCGATGGCCGCGTCGATGCGGATGACTTCACAAGCCCCGACGGTGTGAAGGGTGTCGACAATCAGCTTCACCGCGCCATTGGGTGTATTGCGAACTATCGGGCGCCGGACGGCTCATTCTATATGTTTGAGCTTCAAGACCTTCGCGGCTTGAATTTCAATCGTACACTGATTGAACTGACCGACGTCGACGACTTGGTTAACGACCCAGACGTCACGTTAAAGACGTATCGGGGATTGGACAGTTTGCTCAACGATGCCTCCGGCGCGATTTTCCCCGGCGGTACGCAGCGGGTCGACGGACGCTTCGCGAAGGATTTTGAGCAAACCTTTAGGGGTAAGATTGTCGACGGCGTGCTGACGACCGAAGCAAAGGACCTGGTATTGCCGTGGTCGGGCGTGTTCGACACGAATTCCATCCAGGTCTTGAGAGGCGCGAAATTCGAGCTTCGTGTGGGCCAAAAGGAAGCTCAGGGCGTGATTGGCGCCTATGTCGACATTGATGCTTTCAGAACGCATCTCAACACGACATGGTCCACGCATCACCAGAGCTACGGGCAAACCTCTTCGCCGTCCCTCTCGCGCGCGATCCGCCGTCTCGCCGATGGCGTTCCCGACGCGAAGACCGGCACGATGACCGGTATCTCGGCGGCGATCGATGTGCAGTTCGCTCAGGTATACCTCGTTCATCCGCCGAAACGCGTTGCTCGCGGCGATGATCGGGATGTGCCGGGTGCGGAGATTCCGGCTCTGGGAAGATAAGCCGTCATCCGGGCGGTTGGGTTCGGCGCCGCGCGCGAATTTCAAAGAATTGGCGTTAAGAGCGCGTGGGGGGGGGTAACGCCGCCCGCGCGAAGCCGTATGCGCCGCAACGCGAGCAAATCTGCGCCCCTCTTCAAATTATCTCGTTTGATGGAACGGTGTCCGGCGCGCAGCCTCTTCGCACGATGGCGTTCTGTTGGGAAATCGATGCGAGGGAACAAGTGATGATGCAGGCTGGAAAATGTTACATGGCGCGGGCGGCTATTTCACTGGCATGCGCGGTGGGGGCGTTGCTCTCGGCCGTAACGCACGTCGATGCGGCGGAAAAAGGTGGCCTCGATCAAACGGGCCCCTATGAAGCGGTGGCGGGATGGTTCAAGCCGGGCGTCGATCGTTGGGCGCAGCCGCCCACAAGCATCCTGATCGACACGTCCAATCGCATCATTGTCACGACCGCGGACCAGCGCCGTGCCGCGCCCATCAGCCCGATCCTGAGCGCCGACGGCAAGGTCCTGCCTGAGAAGTCGGATCTCTCGAAGCTTGACCGAGAAACCTTGCCTCACCTGCATCAAATCCTGGTCCTGAATGCGGACGGGAAGGTGATCGAGGATTGGGCGCAATGGAACGACCTCTTCGTGATGCCTCACAACGCGTTCATCAGTCCGTACGACCCGGAACGGCACATCTGGATCGCCGATCTGGGGCATCAGATCGTCAAGCTGACTAATGATGGAAAAAAGGTCGTTATGAAGCTCGGCGAAAAGGGCGTGCCGGGCTGGGATAAAACACACTTTAACATGCCGTCATCGCTCGCGTTCCTGCCCGATGGCTCGTTTCTGGTCGCGGACGGCTATGTAAACGGCCGTATTGCCAAGTTTAACAGGGACGGAAAATATATCTCGGAGTTCGGCTCTAAGGGCAGCGGACCGGGGCAGTTCGATCTCGTGCACTCCATTGCCATCGATGCCAAGGGGCGCATTTATGCTGCCGACCGCCGCAATCATCGCATCCAGGTCTTTGAGTCAGACGGCAAGTTCATAGAAGAGTGGAAAAATGTCGGCAGCCCTACGAACCTGATCATTACCAAGGATCAGTATCTTTGGATGTCAGATGCAGACTATGAACGGATGGCGAAGTTCGATCTGAACGGCACGCTGATCACCTACTGGGGCGCCATCGGACCCAATCCGGGGGAGTTCGACAATCTTCACAACTTCGATGTCGACGGCGCCGGCAACTTGTTTGTCGTCGACGGCAACAACAACCGCGCTCAAAAGCTCACCCCTAAAAAAGGTGGCGACAATACTCGCATGGTCGGTGAAAGGTTTTTTCTGCCCCGTAGTCCCGGTTAGTGCGAGTGGTTGAGGAATTCTAAGGGGCCTATCAGACAAACTCGGTTGCACATGCTGGCCTTGGAATTAAGAATTTTGAACGCTCAAAATTCTGAGAACCACTGCATTGCACAAGCGAGTACATCCGGTAAATAGGACTGGCGGCGGCGACGCATCCGTCGCCGCCCTCGCGCCGGTGACTCTTGACGGACTAGATCGCGCGATTCTTCAGCTTTTGCAGAGTGACGCGTCGCAGACTTTAGGCGACATGGCGCGAACTCTCGGTATCTCGCAGGGACAATGCTGGCGAAAAGTCGACCGGCTGCGTCAGACGGGAGTTATTCAGGGTGTGGTCGCGCAGCTCGACAGATATAGGTTAGGTTTATCGGTTGAAGCGTTCGTGCAAGTTGCGATCGCGATAAACGACATCAATACACAAAAGCAATTCTGCGACAGCATGCGTGCGGTACCCGAGATCGTGGAGTGTTACATGATTTCAGGCGAGTACAACTTCTTGCTCCGTATTCTGGTGCGTGACCTATCCGCCTATGGCCGCGTCATAGAACAGAAAATACTCTCGCAGCCTGGGATCGCGAAGATATCGTCGGCTATCAGTACATCGCGGTGCAAATATTCCACCGAGCTTCCAGTGACATTCCGTGCTGTTGGCGCCTGCAGCGGAGAGGCGGCAGAGTGAGTAGACCGGAGTCCATCAACGTCCCAGTCCTTCGCCGTCGTCGACTGCCAAGCGCTGAGACTCTCGCGCTTTTTGAAGTCGCGTCCCGCCATATGTCCTTCGCGGATGCGGCGGTGGAACTCGGGATCACCACGAAGAAGCTTCACCAGAGGCTGGAAGTGCTTCAGCGGGATCTGAGCGCTGTTCTCTTCGCCGGCAACGAGGCGCCCATCGCATTGACCGAAGTCGGTCGTATGTATTTCGGTCAACTGACCGAGATATTTGCCGACCTGCGGCGCGTTACCGGCGTAGTGCCGAAGCAACGCACCAGGGGCCGCATATCGATCGCCGCGGGCCCTACGTTAGGGGCCTTGTGGTTAATTCCCCGCCTTAAACAGTTCGAGCGTCAGTGGCCGGATATCCATCTCTCCTTTGTACCGGAAACGGATAACGGCAAACCTGCTGGCGATTTGCAGCTCATCTTATCCAAGACGCGCCCCAAGGACCGTGTGGTCCATCTGTCGGTGAGCATCGAGCTTTTCCCGGTCTGCAGTCCGTCCGTGGTCAGTAGCAAGCCCTTTAACTCGATCGGAGATCTGCGGCGCTTTTCGCTTTTGCACTGCGATCGGGGCGAGGAATGGCGAAAGTGGCTACGGGTCGCCCGGGGCGATTCGCTAGATAGCTACGGTAATTTGAAGCTTCCAAACGCGTCGCTCGCGGTCCAGGCCGCGCTCCACGGCCAGGGCGTCGCGCTGGCCAGCCATATCACCGTGTCGCATTTATTGACCGCGGGTAAGCTCGTCGCGCCATTTAAGCAGAGCGTTTTTTCCCCGTTTCAAATGTACATCACGAGCGAGGGCGAACTGTCCCCAAAGGCTCTGCCGCGCACCTTCCTAGCGTGGGCGGCAGAGCAATTGAGAGAGGGCCGCAAGCATCCGGCCTTTAATCCCCGGCGCTAGTTTACGGGCGATCTGCACGCGCTAGCACAGCGTGAAGCAGGACATTGAGGCCTGGCTCCATCATGGCTGCCGTCGCAAGCTCATTGTTATTGTGCGTGATGCCGTCCTTACAGGGCGTGAAGATCATCGCCGTGGGGAAATGGCGCGCAAGGAAGTAAGCGTCGTGCCCAGCTTGGCTCGGAAGATCCCAGCTGTTGTAGCCGAGGTTTCCGACGGCGTCGCGCACCGTCTTCACCATTTGTTTGTCGAAGATATCGCCGCCCCACGTCCAAGTGTTCAGCACTTTGGTCTGGCAACCGGTGCGTGTCGCGGCCTCGTCGATGGCCGCCATCATCTTGGCGCGCATCTCATCGGCAACGGCGGGGTCATTGTGCCGTACGTCGCACACGGCTTCGGCCCAATCGGACAAGATGCCGGGCTTGTTGGGTGCAGCGATCAGACGCGCGGCCGTCGCTTTCCCGCTGGTATTGGCATACTCCCAACCGATGTCATCCACTGCGGTCAGCAGGCGCGCGCCGGCCACGAGCGCATTGCGGCGCCTTTCCATCGGCCAGGGGCCGGTATGAGCGGTTTCACCGCGGTATTCGACGAGGACCCCGTGCGACTTGTAGCCGTGGGTGACGACGCCGACTTCGCGATTGTTGCGGTCGAGTTCGTCTCCTTGTTCGATATGAAGTTCGAAGTAGGCATCGACCGCGCGTTTGCCGACCGGCGTCGCGCCGCGATAACCGATGCTGTCCAAGGCCTCGCCGATGCTGACGCCGTCGTCGTCCTTGATGTTGAGCGCCCAGTCGAGATCGTGATCGCCGACAAAGCAGCCGGAGGCAACCATCGGCGGTGAAAAGCGGGCGCCTTCTTCGTTCGTCCAATCGACGACTTCGATGGGGCGGCGGGTGGTGATGTTGAGGTCGTTCAGGCGACGCAGTACTTCAAGGCCAGCGAGGACTCCGACGATGCCGTCGAACCGGCCGCCGTTTTCCTGCGTATCGAGGTGGCTGCCGATCAGAATGGGAGGCAGGTCCTCGGTGCCTTCCCGGCGCCCAAAGATATTTCCGATGCCATCGACCGAAACTTTAAGGCCGCTTTCTTTGCACCATCTGACGAACAGGTCACGCATGTCGCGATCGGCTTCAGACAAGGCTAGGCGGCGCAGGCCGTTTTCTCGGCCAATACCGATCTGTGCTGACGCTTCCATTGTCGTGAGAAAGCGATCGAGGTTGGCGCGAAGATTGGAAGATTGAAGCATGATGTCCTCACCGGCGGGTTTTACGCAGATCTCGTTAGAAGAACTGTGAAATATTGTAGGGCTCGAAGTTCGCTCGGCCCATGCGATAATCTGATTACAATTGTGTCTTCTATGATGCTAGGGAGCGTTTCTCATCCGGACCACAGAAATTCTCAGTGCAGCACGCGAAACGCAACTCGAAGGTTCTAACGGCACTGCATGAACACCGGTGTTTATAAACTCGTGGCGCTCACCTACTGTGTCGCGATGCTGAGTTCGAACGGTATTGCAGCCTGCGCTCACGGCGACGCAGCGAAGCCGCACAGCAAGTTTGAAGCATCGTGAGGGACATACCTGCGTTTCTTCGGGCCGCGTCAAAATAATCAAACGGGATCACGGACATGGTCGTTGCGGCCTCGACCGCCTGCTACACTTTTTTCCATGTTCCACCTGTAACCCCGTGTGACTTCTGATACCTAACTAACCCTTTAGAATATTTGAGAAAACCGCGCGAGAATTTCTCATAGAGGGGTAAAATAAACTCGGTTGCTGGCCTCACACGTGAACTTCACACTCTTTTCATAATCGACGACTGGTATAGGGCTCTGAATTTTGGCCATGAGGCAAATTTCCTTCTGTCGTTTTGTCGCGGGCATTGCCTTCTCAGTGGCGCTCTCCTCCTGTTCCGGCGAGACGGCAAAACCGGTTGAAGGTGCGCCCGTGACCGCGCTTCCGGCCGGTCTCGAGAACACCAGTACTTTGCCGCTGCGGCGGCTAATGAGCGTCGCGCAATACGAAAACACGATTACCTATATTTTCGGCCAGGACGTCGCCGTCCAAGCTCAGTTCGCGCCAATGCAGCGCACCGATGGTTTGCTTGCTCTCGGTGCGGCGAAAGCGGGCGTGCCGTTCGGGGAGATGCAGAAGTTTCAACGCGCGGCTGCGCTCGTCGCCGCGCAAATCGTTGGCGACAAGAATCTCGATCTCGGACTGCCGTCGCGACGGGATTCACTCATACCCTGCAAACCTGCTGCCGCCAACAAGGCCGATACCAAGTGTGCGGAGATCTTCCTACGCAAGATTGGACGGCTCTTGTATCGCAAGGAAATACCTGAAGCCAAACTCGCGATCTTCGTGAGTGAGGCGGGAAAATCCGCTGATCAGCTCGGCGATTTCTATGCGGGCTTGGCGACTGTTCTCGAAGGCATATTGATCAGTCCCGAAGTGATCTTCATCTACGACCGGTCGGAACCGGATCCCGAGCGGCCGGGTCGCCAGCGCCTTGATGGCTATTCCTACGCCTCGCGTCTCAGTTTCTTCCTCTGGAATGCGGCCCCCGACGATGCCTTGTTGACGGCGGCGGAGAAGGGCGATTTCGGTAACGAAAAAGGCCGCGAGCGCATCGTCGACATGATGCTTGCCAGTCCCCGCATCGAGGCGGGCGTGAGGGCCTTCTTCGACGATATGTTGGGCTTCGATTCCTTCGGCAATCTGGCGAAGGACCCTTCGGCATATCCTGCGGAAACCGGCGCGACGCTCAGCGATGCGCGCGAACAGACATTGCGCACGATTTACGATCATCTCGTGGTCCGCAATGAAGACTATCGAGACCTCTTCACTACGCGCCGGACTTTCATGTCGCCGGAACTCGGCGCAATCTACCGCGTCCCCACCCCGCAAGGCTGGGTCCGTTACGAATTTCCGCAAGACAGCCCGCGTGTGGGCCTCCTGACGCAAGTAAGCTTTCTCGCACTGCATGCACACCCGGGCCGCAGCTCCGCGACGCGCCGCGGCAAAGCCCTGCGTGAATTGCTCCTCTGTCAGCCGGTACCGCTGCCGCCGCCCAATGTGGATTTTTCGGCGGTCGAAGATCCGAAGGCGACATTTCGCACGGCGCGGGAACGTGTGGGCGCTCATCTCGAAAACCCCGTGTGCGCGGGGTGCCATCGCATTACCGATCCCATGGGCCTAGCGCTCGAGAATTTTGATGGCGCCGGTCAGTTTAGGGCAACCGAAAAGGGTGCGGTGATTGACGCTAGCGGCAATCTAGATGGCAAGGCATTCCAGGATGTCACGGGTCTTGCGGAGGCGGTGCGCAATCATTCGGCGCTCGCGTCCTGCCTGGTCAAGCGCGTTTATAGCTACGGCGCGGGTACGGTGCTGAAGAATTCCGATAAACCCTTGGTCGATTTCTTCGCTACAGAATTCGCCAACCAACACTACAAATTTCCGAGCTTGCTGCGCTCGATCGTTCTCAGTCCGGCTTTCTACGATGTGACGGCGGCCGCAGCGCCTGACCAAAGATCAGCATCGCTGAATTAGGTATGAGAGACAGACAGATGAAAAATATCGGTCGTCGTCGCGTCCTTCGCGGCGTCCTGAATGGCACCGCTGTTGGCGTTGGCTTGCCCCTTTTGAATCTGTTCCTCAATGGGAATGGCAATGCGCTTGCGAACGGCGAGCCCATGCCTGTGCGCTTCGGTACTTGGATTTGGGGTCTCGGAATGAACGACGCGATCTTCACGCCGAAGAAGACCGGGGCGAACTTCGATTTGCCCGAAGAGATCAGGTCGCTTGCGCCGATCCAGAAGCACATCAATCTGTTCACGCGCTTCAATACCTTCAAGGACAGCGCGCCGTTGATGTGTCACCACACCGGTTGGGTCATTTTGCGCACCGGCATGGCTCCCACGACGGCCAATGTCCGGCCCGGCGAAACCATCGACGTCACGGTAGCGAAGAAAATTGGCAATGCGACGCGGTTCCAGGCATTAAGCGCGACGGCTACGGGTGATGTGCGAGATTCGTACAGCTACGAGAGCGCGAATTCGGTGAATGCGCCGGAGTATTCGCCAATCCGCTTCTATCAGAACCTCTTTGGCGCCGAGTACCAAGACCCGAATGCGGCAGAGTTCCGTCCCAATCCGCGCGCCATGGTCCGCAAGAGCGTGCTCACCAGCGTGATCGATGAGACCAAAACGCTTCTGCACGAAGCCGGCGCTGAGGACCGCGCGCGGCTGGATCAGTATTTCACGAGCCTGCGCGATCTGGAAAAGCAGTTCGATTTGCAGCTCACCAAACCCCGCCCGCTCGCCGCCTGCGGCCGCGTAAATGCGTTCAGCGACGAGCCAACAGCCGGGCTCGATACGGTGCGCGTTGGTCAGCGTCATACGATGATGACGAAGCTCATGACGATGGCGGTCGCTTGCGATCAGACCCGCGTTTTCAATATGGCATACGCGGGCGAAACCGCGGCTACTACGAAGGCTGGCTACGAGAAGCCGCACCACACCGCCACACATGAAGAGCCTACGGATGCAAGGTTGGGCTACCAGATTGAAGTGTCCTGGTTCACGCGCCGGGCGATGGAAGCGTGGGCGGAATTTGTCGCCGCCATGGCGGCGGTGAAGGAAGGCGATGGGACGTTGCTCGATAATACGCTCGTCTACGCGATGTCGGATATTTCCTATGCAAAGATCCATTCGCTCGACAACATCCCGATGTTCACCGCCGGCACGGCCGGCGGACGCATCAAGACCGGGCTGCATGTGCAGGGCAACGGCGAGGCCGGAACGCGTCTCGGCTATACCTTGATGAAGGTGATGGGCCTCGATATTCCGTCGTGGGGCACGCTCAGCAACACGACGTCGAAGGAAATCGGCGAAATCTTGGTTTAGGAATATGAAAATGCTTCCGGCCTTGCGTCTTTCGACTCTGCTCGTGATCGCTGCTTGCGGCGTCAATGCCGCTGTCGCGGCGGACCGGCGCATGACCGAAGACTATGTACGCGTTGCGATGCCGCCCGACTTTCACGTTGAACCCACGGAAATGGACGGTCCGGTTTTTGCGAACGGGCAGGGCAAAACCCTCTACGTGTGGCCTTTCCGGCGCATGCGGAACGGTCTTACGGGCGATGCGAAGGGCAAGACCGCCTGCGGCGATAAGCCCTATATCGAAACCGCTGGGCTCATGAGTCCGTATCCCCCTGGGCTTGAACTCCCTGACCTCGATATGCGGCCGGCGTGTACCGATATGTGGATCCCCGTCCTCGCGGGGGCGAATGACCAGCCCGTTGGCGATTGGAGCTTCATCACGCGTTCAGACGGAACAAAGCAGTGGTCCTACAACGAGCAGGCGCTCTACACCTCCAACTTCGATCGACGTCCTGGCGATGTGCTTGGCGACACCTCGCGGCGAGGGGGCGGGGATTCGCCTGCTGCGCGCCGTCCCATCGGCCCACCGCCAAATGTGCCGCCGGGGTTCTCCGTTATCACGCAAACCTCAGGCCGGATTCTGACCACCAACGAAGGTTACTCGGTGTATTTCTCGGATCGTGATTCCGCCAAGGCGTCGCTTTGCAAAGGCGCATGTGCCGAGAAATGGGCCCCAATCCTCGCGCCGGACGTGGCCCAGCCCCAGGGTCAATGGACCATTATGGAGCGTACGCCGGGTGTGAAACAGTGGGTCTTCCGGGGCAAGCCCGTGTACCGTCACTCGCTCGATACCTATCGCGGCAGTGTTGAAGGCGGTGATGAGGCTGGTTGGCACAATTTCTATACGCAGAAGGCGCCCGAGCCACCGCCCGGCTTTACGGTGCAGACCACGACTGTGGGTTACGTGCTCGCGGACAGCCGCGGCCGGTCTATCTATATCTACAATTGCGGAGACGATTCCTTCGATCAGCTCCGCTGCGATCATCCGGACACGACGCAAGCCTACCGTATGGCGATGTGCGGAGCGGGCGATCCTGCGCGCTGTCTCAAAACCTGGCCGATGATTCCCGCCGACCCGAACGCCAAAAGCGGGAGCCAGGTCTGGAGCGTTGTCGCCATTGACCCGAAGACCGGCAAGCGCGCGACAGCGGATCAAGCGGATGCAATGTATGTATGGGCATTTCGCGAGCGTCCCGTCTACACATTCGCAGGCGATAAGCAGCCGGGCGACGTCAACGGCGACGGACGCGGCGAATGGCGTGGCGGCCGCAACGGTTTCCGCGCTTTCATGCTGCGGGACGACTTCTTGGGCAACACGGACTAACACCGGGAGCGGGTCATGAAAAATGTGCTTTTATATAGACTGGCATCTATTTCGGGCGCGCTGCGCGGCGGTTGCTTCGGCCTGGTGTTGGTCGTTACAAATAGCGCAAGTAGTTTTGCGAGTGATGCTGCGCCGGTCCTCCTGAAGGACAGGTCGTATGCTTACGCACTGTCCTTTTTGAACTACGCGCTTCTTTTCACGAAAGAAGCGACCGAGTGTCCGCAAGGCTTCAATGATGGGCCGCGCGAGCACTTCAAGGCGATGTTTCCGGACGGTACGAAGCGCACGGTTGTCGATACGGCGCTGAAGCGCGAGATCGATGGCTGGTTTCCGGGTGAAATTCCCGAGCCGTTTCCCTTTCGCGAAGCCGCTGGCCCTGTCGGCCTCGGGATGAACCTCGATGGCAAGGTCGATACCAATGACTTCACGAGCCCTGCCGGCGAGAAGGGTATCGATAATGAATTGTTCCGCGTACTCGGTTGCATTGAAAGCTTCCGCGGTCCGGACGCCTACAACAACTTCTACGACACGAAGCATATCATCACCGATCGTTATAACCGTACCCTCGTAGAATTGACTGGACTGGACAGCCTCGAGAATGATGATGACGTGACGGTGACGCTCTATCGCGGCACCGATCGCCTCTTGAGCGACGCTGCCGGCAACACTATCGGCTTTAACGGTATCCCGGGCGGCTCGCAGCGGATCGATATGAAGTGGGGAAAAAAGTACATTCAAACCTTCAAGGGTAAGATCGTCGATCACGTGCTGACGACGCAGGCCGCCGATCTCGTGCTGCCCTGGAATACGTTTGGTGTGCCGACTGACATCGTGATGTACGACATGCGCATGAAACTTGATTTGTCCGCCGACGGCGCCGCCGGTGAGCTGGGAGGATATCTCGACTACGACAGCTTCCACTGGCGCAACATGAAATCGGATTCGACGCACCACCAGAGTTACGGCCGTCTCGCATCGCCGTCGGTCTATCGCGCGATGGCGCGTCTCGCCGATGGCGGAAAAGATCCGGAGACAGGAAAAAATCGTGGAATATCGACGTCCTTGTTAGCAAAGTTCACACAAATCTTTATCGTGCGTGACGAGGAAAAGCCCGTTGCGGAGGGAACTCCCGCCAGCCGCCTTGTCCGCAGCGCTCAGCAGTAATCAGAGGGGCGGGGTAGGGGCGTAACGTCTAAGATCTCAAGATAAAAGGGAAGATGGTCCTGTGGGGCATCGCCAAACGGCTTGCGCCGCTGGATCGGTAAAAGTAGTAAGCAAAAGAGGGGAAATAATGACCAAGACCATCACGACACGCGATGCCGCCAACGCCGCAAGGGGCGGTTCGCGTCTTAGAAGCCGCATCACGGCTTCCACATCTATGCTCGCTATTGTCCTCTCGTCCATGGCGGGCGGTGGGGCGTTCGCGCAGCAGACGGCTGCGGAGCCGGCCGAGGCTGAAGAGATCGTTGTGACCGGCACGCGTGTCGTACGCGACGGCTACGAAGCTCCGACGCCGACGACGGTCGTTGGTGCCGAAGCACTGGAACAACAGGCGGCGCCCTCCCTGATCGAATACCTCAACACTGTTCCTACGTTCGCGGGCAACGTATCTCCCGCCAGCAGCACCAGAAGCAGCTCCGGCACCCCCGGAACGGCTTCGGTGAACTTGCGCAACCTCGGGACTACAAGAACTCTGGTGCTGATCGACGGACAGCGTTCTGTCGGTTCCAACCCGTCCGGGATTGTCGATGTTTCGACGGTGCCGGAACACCTCATCTCGCGCGTCGATATCGTCACGGGTGGGGCATCCTCAGCGTATGGGTCTGACGCAGTCGCGGGTGTTGTCAATTTCGTACTCGATAAGAATTTCACCGGGGTCAAAGGCGAAGTCGCTGGCGGGATCACGACTTATGGCGACGATGCGAATTGGAAGGTCGCGCTCACGGCCGGGACGCCATTTGCCAACGATCGTGGCCACTTTACGATCAGCGGCAGCGCTAACGCCAACCGCGGTATTCTTCTCGCATATCGCGATTGGAATATGCGCGGTAATCAGATCATGACGAACCCCAACTATACGGCTACGAACGGGCAGCCGCAGCATCTCCAGCTTGAAAATGTTGGGCCCGCCACGATGTCGAAGGGTGGCATCATCGTATCCGGCCCGCTCAAGGGGATCGCATTCGGTGAAGGCGGCAGACCTTATCAATTTTCCTATGGCCCTGTTGTCTCCAGCGCCCTCATGCAAGGCGGTGAATGGTGGGCACAGGATGTGCATATCGATTTGGGCGCCGCGCTCGAGCCGCGTCTTTCCCGGCAGAACGTGTTTACGCGTCTTAGCTATCAGCTTGGCGACAATGTCCAAGTATTTGCACAGTCGAGCTGGCAGCATCTTTCCAGTTTGAGCTACGCCTACGGAAATCTCTTTTTCGGCGGGCTGCCAACGTCCACTAGCAATCCCTATCTTCCCGCCGAAGTCGCCGCGCAGGCTGCAGCTCTCGGCCTGACCCAGATCACCTTGGGCCACAGTTATGCTGACATGGGACGAAACGGTCTCAAGGACTCGCGTCACACTGTGCGCCACGTTGTCGGCATTGATGGTTCGTTTGAGGCCGTGGACACCGACTGGACCTGGAATGCCTACTATCAGACCGGCACGTCGCGTAACTCCAATCGCGTAACCAATAGCCGTAATGCTGCGCGTTATGCCCTCGCCGTGGATTCGGTTCGCAATCCGACCACCGGAGCTATCGCGTGCAGAGTCAATGTGGATGCTGATCCAAATAACAATGCGCCGGATTGCGTGCCGTACAATCCCTTCGGGATCGGCGTAAATTCACAAGCAGCGCTTAACTATGTCCTGGGTACGCCGTACAGGTATCAACGATTCACGCAAGACGTCTTCGCGGTAAGCATCAGCGGAGACCCGTTTGAAACGTGGGCGGGACCGGTTTCGATTGCCACCGGCGCCGAACATCGCCGTGAAGAATCAACAGGTTTTGTCAGTGCGGATAATCTTACGAACCCTTGGTATGCCGGCAACTACCGGCCGACGCTCGGCAAGTATAACGTCTCTGAGGCGTTCGTTGAGACCGTCGTGCCGTTGGCGAAGGATGAAAGCTGGGCTCGGAGTCTAGAATTCAATGGCGCTATCCGCGGCACTGATTACAGCACCTCGGGTTACGTCACGACCTGGAAATTGGGCCTCACTTACTCGCCCATCAGCGATCTGACCTTCCGAGCAACGCGCTCGAGAGATATTCGCGCTCCGAATATCGCGGACCTGTTCGCCGCGGGTAATACGACCACAAATAACGCTATTGATCCGAGAACGGGACTGTCGGTGCAGTACCGTTCGACGAACCAAGGCAATGTCGCGCTTACTCCGGAAAAGGCCGATACCACGGGACTGGGGGTGGTATTGCAGCCCACTTTCCTCGCCGGCTTTAGTGCATCCGTCGACTACTGGAACATTGAGCTGCAGGATTCGATCACGACCGTATCCGCACAGCAAACCGTTGATCTGTGCTTCCAAGGCAATCAAGCTTTCTGCCAAGCGATCAATGGAGGCCGGCCGCTCGTTTCTACTGGCTCCGCCTTTGACAACCAGATTTTCATTCAGCCGTTCAACCTCGCGCAGCAGCTCGTAAGAGGTATCGACTTTGAAGCTGGTTATCAAATGCCGCTCGCCGCTATTGCGGAAGATTGGGCCGGTGATCTGTCGATCCGTGCATTGGCGACCCGCTATATCAAGAATCGCTCAAACAACACTTTGACGCCCCCGGTTGATACCGTCGGGAACAATGCGGCTGGTGGTCCGCCGAAGTGGCGGTGGTCCGCGTCGGTCGGTTACACCAACGATCCGATCAGCATCAACTTCCTTGCTCGCGGCGTGAGCGCCGGTAAGTACGATACGACGTTTATCGAGTGTACCTCGGGATGTCCGACGTCCACTGTTGCGGCCCAAACCATTAACAACAACAGCATCGCAGGCGCCACGTTCTTCGATCTTGCGATGAGCTATAAGTTCCTGAAGGCCGACGACGATTCCACGGAAGCGGAGGCGTTCCTGAACATCCGCAATTTGATGAACTCCGATCCGGTGGTCATTGGTTACATCGGCAACTTCGCCGCCGACGTGACGGTGTCAAATCCGCTGAACTACGACCAGAACGGCCGCGTGTTCCGTGCGGGTATCCGCTTCAAGATGTAAGCTGACATTTGAGCTTTCTTTTGCGACGGGGCGGCATGCTTGGCGTGCCGCCCCGGAAAGTTTTTGTTACGCACGCTTGGTGCGGATGGAGCATCCGGCGTATATTTTCACGGTTATACTGGGGGGGGGGGGGAGCGCCGGTTGTCGGTCAACAACGAGAAACGCCCGCGAAATAACTATCTTTCGAAAATCGCGATTGCGTCGGGGTTTAAATACCTCCCCATTTGGTAACTTACCCCCGGCGTGCTTGAAAAGCCGCTGTGGCCGGGCGCGGCTCTCACCGTCGCTTTTCTGCTCGGGACACTCTCGATCTTCATCCCGGTGCTTGTTGCGTGGTTCATCGCCGCCGCAGACAAACCTGTGGGCGCCGATGAGACTTACGAAACATCACAACATTAATCAGTAGCGAGCACGCAGATGAACCATCCTACAGGTAACATCGCTATCGTACTGTTTTTCCTAGTGATCGCCGCGACACTAGCAATCACGTATTGGGCGCAGAAACGCAGCAAGTCGACCGCCGAACTCTATGCCGCGGGGGGAAAGATCAAGCCATGGCAAAACGGTTGGGCCATCGCAGGCGATCTCTTATCGGCTTCGACGTTCCTGGGCGGTGCCGGCATGTTTTTCTCAGCCGGATACGATTCCACGATCTATACCTTCGGCCCGCTCATTGGCTTCGTGATCATGCTCGCGTACATCGCGGGCCCCATGCGCCGTCTAGGCCGCTTCACGTTCGTTGACGCGGCCGCGACACGCCTGTCGCCGGTTCCTATCCGCATCGTGGGTGCGGTCAGCGCCTTGGCTGTCACGCTTATGTATTTGATCGGTCAGATGCTCGGCGCCGGCGGCTTGATCGAGATCCTGTTCGGAATACCGTACAATATTTCCGTGATCATCATCGGCGCGCTGATGGTGATCTATGTCGCGTTCGGCGGCATGCTGGCCACGACATGGGTCCAGCTTATCAAGGCATTCATCCTCACCGGTGGCATGATGTTCGTTTCCTTCCTGTGCCTGGCGCAAACCGGTTTCAGCATGGATACCCTTTATGCGCGCGCCGGCGAGGTGCACGCCTTGGGCGCATCACTTTTCCTGCCCGGCGGCATGAAGCTATCCTCGATCGAGGCGACCTCGCTGCTTCTGGCGTTCGTTCTGGGCATTCCCGGCATGCCTCATATCCTGATGCGCTTCTTCACTGTGCCGGACGCCACGGCGGCTCGCCGTTCGCTGGTCATCGGGATGTCGGTGGTGGGCGTGGTCTACTACCTTGTGTTCTTCATCATTGCTCCGTCGGGCGTGGCCTTCCTGACTAATAATCCGGACTTCATGGCGCCTGGCGGTGGCGTGCCCGGCGGTTCGAACATGGTGGCATTGCACTTGGCCCGTTATCTCGGCGGCGACGCGCTGCTTGGGATCATGGCTGCGGCCGCCTTCGCGACGATCCTCGCCGTGGTGGCGGGGCTCACCGTCGCCGCGGCGTCGTCGATTTCACACGATCTCTATTCAAAGGTGATCGCCCGCGACAACCCGTCTGAAAAGCGTGAGCGCATGATCTTTCGCGTGTCGAGCGTCGTGATTGGCGCCATCGGCATAGCGCTTGGTATTGCCTTCGAGGGGCAAAATATTCTCTTCCTTACCGGTCTCGTGTTCGCCATCGCGGCCAGCGCCTGTTTCCCGATCCTGGTGATGGCCATGTTCTGGTCGCGCCTCACGACGGCAGGGGCGGTTGCCGGTGGATTTACAGGCCTGATACTGTCGGTGGGACTTATCATCGCGGGTCCGAGCGTTTGGGTGCAGATTCTCGGCCACACAGCGCCGATCTTCCCGCTCAGCCAGCCGACGATTGTGTCGGCGCCGTCCGCGTTTATCGTCATGATCGTGGTGTCGCTATTGACGCGCGAAACCGCCACGCTGGCCGCGCAGCGCGCAGCATAGAGACCTGCGCCCAATTGAAAGGCCACACACCCGGATAGGTGTGTGGGCTCCTTTTCAACGCGGGCGCTACTGCGCGCCGGTCAGGAATTCGCTCAGGCACCCACCGATGTCGGCGATGGCATAGCCGCCCTCTTGCACGGCGACTGTGGGGAGCTTGAGTGCTTTCACGCCTTCACCCACCATCCGAAAGCCCTTTTCACTGACGCGCAGGACTCCAATGGGGTCATTGGCATGCCCGTCGAATCCGAGCGCCAGAACTAGCGCGCCGGCGCGGAAGGTTTGGATGGCGGACGTCGCGGCCTTCATGGCGGCGGCGAACGCCTCGTCTCCCGCTCCGGGTTGCAGCACGATATTGAGATTTGCCCCGACACCGTCGCCGATACCGCGCTCATCCTCATACCCCGTGAAGAACGGATAATACGCATTCGGGTCCGCGTGGATCGACACGGTCATGACGTCGGAGCGCCCATAGAAGATCGCCTGGGTGCCGTCGCCGTGATGAGCGTCAACGTCCAGCACCACTACGCGGCGGTACTTGGTGCGTAGGCGTTCGGCGGCGATTGCTGAATTGTTCAGGTAGCAGAAGCCGCTGGCCCGGTCTGAGCGGGCATGATGGCCCGATGGCCGGCACAACGCATAGGACAGTGTATCGCCCTCAAGGATCGCATCCGCCGCCGCGATGGCGGAGTGAGTGGACGTAAGGCACGACCGCCAGGTATTCAGCCCGACGGGGACCGCCAAATCACCCAGATAGAAACCGGTGCGCGCGATCATATTCTGCGACCGGCATTCATCTCGCGCCAGAATTCCCGGTGTAGCGCTCCAATAAGGGAATGTATTGGGCAGAACCTCCGGCCCCGCATTGGGAATGGATTGCCACTTGTCGAATGCTGTTTCGAGAAAGGAGAGATAACCCTGCGTATGCACCTTTAGTAGTGGCCCCAACCCAAAGTCCGGCGGCGTTTCGACCGTGATCCGCTTCTCATCTAGCGCCTTGAGAAGCGCATCCGTGCGCGCGGGGAGGTCGGTTGGGTTTGTGATGCGTCCGGCCCGCATGAACTGCAGCGGATTATGCAGCTGTTGGTCGGCATGGAAAAAAGCGCGCATGAGCTATGGGTCCGTAACAACGTAAAACTGTTAAGCTTTGAGATTGTCAGCGACGTAAGCAGCGAGCGCCAAATCCTCGAGCGCCGTTCCGACCGATTTGAAAAGCGTAATGTCGTTCGCCGCGGCGCGGCCGGCGTGCTTGCCGCGACACAGATCGAATAGGTCCGCCCTGATATCGCTCATCTGGATAACCCCATTTTTCAAGGGTTGCACGATATCGCCCGCTTCGTGACAGGCGCCGCCGCGGGTATCGACAAACACCGCCGCGCGGCGGATCGCGGTATCATCGGCCTCGCGCATCTGCGGTGTAAAACCGCCCACGAGGTCGACATGTGCGCCGTCCTTCAGCCACTCGCCCTTCACGAGCGGTTCTTGCGCGAGGGTTGCGGAACTGACGATGTCGGCGCCGCGCACCGCCTGCTCAAGATCGGTGGTCGCGGCGACCGTTTTTTCGTCCTTGTAAAACGCGCGCAGGTGTTCAGCCATATTTGTGGCCATATCCGGCTCGCGATTCCAGATCGTGATTTCCGTGATCGGTCGCTCCGCGACGTGAGCTTTGACAAGATACGGTGCCAAGGAACCCGCGCCGATCATGGTCAGCTTTTTCGAGTCCTTGCGCGAAAGAAAGCGTGAGGCTAGGGCCGAGGCTGCGGCTGTACGCCACGACGTGATGGTCGGCCCATCCAATGTTGCCTTTACTTCGCCGGTTGTGCCGGACAGAAGCAAATAAGTGCCCATAATGGTAGGCGCGGACCGCCGGGCATTGTGCGGGAAAACCGACACGATCTTAATTCCGATATAGGTCGGGGTCCCGGTCGCGCTACCTTCGTGCCATGCTGGCATCAACAGCAAGGTCGCTCGCTCGCTATCCGGACGCTCGATCGTGTGATGATGCCGGATCGGTGTGTTGATCTCGGCGCGGAAAGCGGCTTCCAAAACGTCCGCCACCTTGGAGGGCGTCAATCCAGCCGCAATCTCCTTCGCGCTGATAGTTCTCATACTGGCCCCACTTATAAAAATGACCGTCACGATATCCTACGGTCTTGAAAAAGCGATTGTATAGATGCGCCCGCCTGCGAAACATTCTCCAAAGTCGGCGGCATAATAAACAAGCAATTTTCCAATTCGCCGTTCGGCTCGAAGGATCGTTTAGCGGCCGCCTCGTCCCGTACGGCGTTTGCCGGTCCTTTTCCGCGTTCTCTCATCATCGGCGAGGCTTGGTTCGGACTTCTTGGATGAGCCGGCCCCGGGAAGGGGAAAAGCGATCTCGACTTTAACTTCCTCGATAACCGCGTAGGTATGTGTTTCGCGCACGCCCGGCAGGCGGGTCAGGGTCTCGCCCAGGAAGCGCCGGTAGGAGTCCATATCGGCGACCCGAGCTTTAATCAGGTAATCGAACCCGCCGGCCACCATGTGGCACTCCATGATTTCGGTGCGTTTGCGAACGGCGTTCGCGAATTCCTCGAACACGGCCGGCGTGGTTCTGTCTAGGACGATCTCCACGAAGACCAGCATCGCGCTGCCAAGTTTAGCCGGATCCAAAACGGCCGTGTAACCGATGATGTATCCATTTTCCTGAAGTTGCCGCACGCGATGGAAGCACGCCGTCGGACTCAAATTCACGATTGCCGATAGTTCTGGGTTCGTCGCGCGGCCGTTTCGCTGAAGCGCATTCAGCAGTTTTAGGTCAATAGCGTCCAAAGTCATGATTAATATCCTTCAGAATATATCCTGATATGTAGAATAATAATTGACCAAGACAGCCATATAAATACGGTATTTGTGAAGTACTGGCAAAAAACGAAAGTACATTTAGAAAGGAAATAAACATAATAAGCCGGTTGCGCTTGGATCGCAGGAACCATGAGAACCGGGGAGAACAGGGATCCAATGGAGTGTCAGGCCTTCATGCGGAAGCGATTACTGCCCTTGAATCCACTGCGCGCCTTTGAGGCGACGGCGCGTTACCTGTCAATTTCTCGCGCCGCGAGCGAGCTGAACGTCACCCCCGGGGCTGTTAGTCATCAGATCCGCGTCCTGGAGGATGAGCTGAATGTGATGCTGTTTGAGCGCAGCCCAGGCCAATTGAAGCTGACCGCTCACGGGCTCGCCCTCCAACCGTCGATCTCGGCGGCTTTCGATTCGATCGCGGAAGCATCGGCCTTCGTCTCGCGCCAGAAGACGGGCGGCGACCTTTCCCTTAATTGCGGCCAGGCTTTAGCGTCCTACTGGCTGCTTCCGCGTCTCAACAATTTCACGAAATTCTATCCCAGCATTCGTTTGAAACTCAGCGCCGTCGGCGATGACACCAGTGTCGCACCGGACTCGAGCGATCTCACGATTTCCTTCGGCGATGGAAATTGGCCGCAGTTTTACACGCGGCTATGGACGCATACCGTGGTAGTGCCGGTGTGTAGCCCGACCATCTTGAACGCGAATCCGCTGCGCGCCCCTCAGCATCTCGCAAATCACACGATCATTCACAGCGACGCGGGCGGCGAATGGCACCGGTGGCTAAGTGCGGCGCACATGCCCACCACAACGGGCAAGCGTCATTTCAATTTGTCCAACACCCATTTGGCCATCGAGGCTGCCATCCATGGCCATGGCATCGCCTTGTGCGAGGTGATGACCGTGGCAAGCCTTATTGAGGACGGTCGTCTTATGACCCCCTTCGCGCGGACCATCCCAAGTCAGTCGTCGTTTTACATCGTATGCAAAAACGAGCTTCGGAACAGCGCACCTGTCCGTGCCTTCAGCCAATGGTTGGCGGGGGAGCTGAGCGAAAAGTCACCCGCGGAGGATATTCCGGCCGTGCAGAAGGCACCCAAACGCGCGCGGCGCCAGTGAACCTGCGGCAATACAGCCACTAGTAACGGCCGCCCCGCATGCGGGCGAGCCATGTGCCGAATTTTAGAAAGAAACCGCGTGAACATCGATATCGTCGAACAGCAGTTTTCCCCTTTGCGCTCATTGTACCGTGCCGATGAGACGGACGTTCTGTCGCGCCTGTTGCCGGGCGCCCGCTTTACGCCGAGCGAACAAGAGGCGGTGAAATCGTGCGCCGCGGTCCTGATGGGAGGCCTTCGCGATGCGGCATTGCGCGGGGATTTGCTCGAACGGTTCCAGCACGAGTATCAGCTTTCGAGCCGGGAAGGCGTCGCATTGATGCGTCTCGCCGAAGCGCTATTGCGCATTCCCGACAGCAGCACGGCCTATGCGTTGGTCCGCGATAATATTTCGGATAGCGACTGGGGCAGCCACCGGGGTCATTCGGCGTCTTCTCTTGTCAATGTCGCGACGTTTTCACTCGAGAAATTCAGCAACATCCTGAACGCCGCCATCGACCAGCCGAACGGTCTAAGCGCCGCCATTGCCAAGATGGGCACCCCTGTCGCAAAGCATGTCCTTCAGTTGTCGTTAAGTCTAATGGGGCAACGATATGTATTCGCCGAGACGATCGATGTCGCCGTGAAAAGAGCGGCGCGGTCCAATACCTACAGTCATTCGTTCGACATGCTTGGGGAATCCGCGCGCACCGCGGCCGATGCGCGACGCTACTTTGACTCGTACGCGGAGGCGATCGAGTCCGTCGGCAAATGGCGCTCGCAAACGCCGTTGCCGTCCACGATCTCGATTAAGCTCTCAGCTTTGCACCCTCGCTACGAAGTGAGCCAGGAGCGCCGCGTCGAAACCGAGCTTCTTAACCGGCTCATAGAGTTGTTACGCCTTGCAAAGAGCGTTCAGGTGCCGATTTGCGTTGACGCCGAGGAGGCGGATCGCCTGGAACTCTCGCTGCGCCTGTTCAGGAAGCTGGCGAAAGATCCTGCCGCTGCAGGCTGGGAAGGTCTGGGGCTTGCGGTGCAAGGTTATCAAAAGCGCGCGTCTGCCGTCATCGGGTGGCTCGAGGAATTGGGCGAGCAGGTCAATTCCCGCTTCGCGGTGCGTCTCGTCAAGGGGGCCTACTGGGACGCCGAGATCAAACGTTGCCAGGAGCGTGGGCTCACCGACTATCCGGTGTTCACACGTAAGGCGGCGACCGACGTTTCGTATCTTTCGTGCGCCCGGCAGATGCTCCAGTCGGATCATATCTATCCAGCCTTCGCCACACACAATGCACGCACCGTGGCGAGCATTGTTCAGCTGGCCGGCAGACGCCGCACCTTCGAGTTCCAAAGGCTCCAAGGAATGGGCGACGGCCTTTACGAAACGCTGTGGGAGACCGATCCCAGCTACAACTGCCGCCTCTACGCGCCGGTCGGTCCGCAAAAGGAATTGCTGTCCTACCTTGTGCGCAGGCTGCTTGAAAACGGCGCGAACACGTCTTTTCTGAAACAAGCTATTGAGGGCAATGAGGCGGAAGCTCTCGCCGACCCCGTCGCGCAAGTTGAAAGCCTAAAGCTCACGCGGCATCCCGCCATTCCACTTCCTATTAATCTTTTCGGGCCTAAGCGGAGTAATTCTATGGGCGTTGACTTGTCCGATGTGCAGACGATTAGCGATCTGAACGTCGGGTTTGACCGTTATTGGCGTGCGGGTTGGAAAGCGCATTCACTCGTGGCGGGCCGGCGTCGTGAAGGCGCTGTTGTCGAGGTTAAGGATCCTGCCAATAACACACGCATTGTCGGCGCCGCCAGTCTCGCATCCATGAACGACGTCGCCTCCGCGTTGTCAGAGGCGGAGCGCGGGTTTGGAGGTTGGTCGAACGTTCCGGTCGGTGAGCGCGCTCGCTGTCTCAATAAAATGGCCGATCTGATCGAGAAGAACCGGATCGAACTCATGGCGCTCTGCATCCGGGAAGCAGGTAAGACCATTCCCGATGCGCTGGCCGAGATTCGCGAGGCAGTGGATTTCTGTCGGTATTACGCTGCATGCGCCGAGAAGGAGTTTCAGGCCATCAGTCTTCCCGGCCCGACCGGAGAGCGGAATGAACTCTCGCTTGCCGGCCGCGGCCTGTTCGTCTGCATTAGTCCTTGGAATTTTCCGCTCGCGATTTTCACCGGGCAGGTCGCTGCTGCGGTTGTTGCCGGCAATGCCGTCATCGCGAAACCGGCGCCTCAAACGCCGCTCATCGCATTCCGTGCCGTGCAACTGTTCCACGAAGCAGGCGTGCCTGCGAACGCGCTGCAATTGCTGCTCGGAGGCGCCGACATTGGACGCCACCTTGTTGATAGCCCGTTGACGTCGGGCGTCGCTTTCACTGGGTCCACCGAAGCGGCACGCCATATCCAGACAAGTCTGATTTCCCGGCCGAATAGCGCCATAACCCCGTTTATCGCCGAAACCGGCGGCATCAACGTGATGATTGCTGATAGTTCGGCCTTGGCTGAGCAATTGGTGGCGGACGTGATCACGTCCGGCTTCCAGAGCGCGGGGCAACGCTGCTCCGCGCTACGTCTGCTCTATCTGCAGGAAGATACCGCGGATTACGTGATCGATATGTTGATCGGCGCCATGGACGAACTCACCATCGGCGATCCCGCCGATATCGCGACCGACGTCGGGCCGGTGATCGACGCCGCCGCGCGGGACCGGTTGTCCCATCACGTCAATACGGGAAAGTATCCTGTGATTCATAAGCGCAGCTTGGAGGAGCGCCACGCTGCGGGCACGTTCTTCGCGCCGCACCTCCTCCGCGTCGCGGAAACAGAACTCGACCGTGAAGTTTTTGGTCCCGTCGTTCATGTTAAACGCTGGAAGTCCGGCTCGCTTGAAGCCGTGTTCGATGACGTCAATCGCTCCGGCTACGGTCTGACCTTGGGTCTCCATTCGCGCATCTCTGCCAACGTAGAGGTCGCGAAGCGTAAAGCGCGTGTCGGCAATCTTTACGTTAATCGGTCAATGATCGGCGCTGTCGTTGGGTCGCAGCCGTTTGGCGGTGAGGGCTTATCCGGCACAGGTCCGAAGGCCGGCGGGCCTCGTTACCTTTCACGTTTCGCAACCGAGCGAGCGTTGTCGGTCGATACCACGGCTGCCGGTGGCAATGCCGCGCTGATGGCAGGTTTCGACGACACGGCCGTTTAAGTGGGGTGGCACTGATGTATGCGCGGGAGGAGGGGTTGGACGAAATCATCATCGATGTGCCGCCGGAGTTCGCGAAGAACGCCACCATCGACGAGCGCCGCTATAAGGAGCTGCGCGCGGAATCGAGCAACGATCCCTTGACCTTCTGGCGCGAAGCCGGCCGCCGGCTCGACTGGATCACGCCCTACTCCAAGCTCAAAG
>JBFWVA010000025.1:0-25088 GCA_050246995.1 Rhodospirillaceae bacterium
CGTGATGAAGACACGGGAGATTGAACTGGGCGCCTGGCGGCTGCCCGTATTCTTCGTGCTGGTCGTACTGGCTGCGGTTGTTGTGGCGCTTCCATTTACCGTCCTCGTTATCCAAGCGTTTGCGCCAGGAGCGTTCATTGAGGCGTTTGACCGGGCGCGGGACAGCACATTTCGCGGAATCGCATTTGCCATCGCTGGCGCATCTTTGCTGACCACAGTCGGCTTTTTCTGCGGCTACCTCGTTGATCGACGCACATTGCCGGTTTGGCGCGCTGTCGATGGGCTTGCGTTGCTATTCTTCACCTTGCCTGGAACCGTCCTCGGCATCGGCCTGATCTCCCTCTGGAACCATCCGATGACAACCCTGATTTATGCTTCGCCCGCGATCATCATTCTCGGTTATCTGGCGCAGTACACCGTTCTTCCTATTCGAATAATCGCCGCAAACCTCGAACGTATTCCCCTATCCCTGGAGCAGGCCGCACGCTTGTCCGGTGCGGGATGGTTCATGACCCTGCGGCGAATTATTGTACCCAGGGCCGGCCGCGGAATCCTCTTGGCCTGGATTGTGAGTTATGTGTTCTGCCTGCGCGACCTTGGCATCACCATGGCCGTCTATCCTCCGGGGGCCGACCCTTTGCCCGTGCGGATTTTCACGTTGATGGCGAATGGCGCCCCAAGTTTGATCGCCGGACTTTGCGCGATTCTGATCGTGAGCACATTGCTTCCCGTTGGTTTAGTCTCCCTTTGGCTTCAGCGGCCCGCGGGGATCATGAAATGATTGAATTACAGGGAGTCACCAAAGTCCTTGGCAAACGAATCGTCGTTGATGATTTCTCGCTCAAGGTGGAACGCGGCGAGCGCCTAGTCCTATTCGGACCGTCAGGGAGCGGCAAATCAACGATTCTATTTTTGATCGCGGGACTGCATGTGCCGGACCAAGGGAAAATCCTCATTGACGGTAAGACGGCTGCCCTTTCAGGGCGAAACCTGCTGTCTCCGCATGAACGCGAGGTAGGCATGGTGTTTCAAGACCTCGCGCTCTGGCCCCATATGACGGTCGCGCAAAATATAGCGTTCGGATTGAGCGCGAGACGAGTTGCAGCGAATGAACAGAAAGAGAGAGTGCAGGAAATCGTCAACCTAGTAGGGCTTGGCGACTATCTCAGTGCCCATCCCGGAGAACTGTCCGGCGGCGAGCAGCAGCGGGTGGCGCTCGCGCGCGCGCTCGTGTTGAGGCCGAGAATTCTTTTGATGGACGAAGCCCTCTCCAGTCTCGATGAAGCTCTAAGCCGCAGGCTGCGCGCCGAAATCTTGCGCCTGCATACCGAAATCGGATTCACCCTTGTTTCCGTCACACACAGCCGCGACGAAGCGCAGGATATCGGCACGCGCACGGTCTTTCTCGAACGCAGCATACGCTCCGACAAGTTGGCGGCTAATGTCTAGAGTTGCCGGTCGTCTTCTTGCAACGTGCATGACCCTCATGTGTTGTGGGGAACCGGCCTTGGCCTACCGGCCCTTTGATTCGACCGACGCCGACGTAGCGGCACCGGGCGAGTTCGAACTTGAATTGGCTCCCGTCGGCTACTTCTGGGAAAAACGGGACCGTCAGCTTATCGCGCCCGCGTTCGTCGCCAACTTCGGTTTTGCGCGAGATTGGGAAGTGGTGATGGAGGGCCGGCGCCTCGCATCTGTCGGGGCCGGACCGTCTCAGTCGCGCTTCGTGGACGATCAGGTCTCCATCAAAGGCATTTTGCGGCGCGGCAGCCTCCAGGAGGAACCAGGGCCGAGCATCGCAACCGAACTCTCCGTCCTCTTGCCCGAGGCTCACGGCACACCGGCCGCCGGCATCAGCGGCGCCGCCATCGTTTCGCAGCGTTTTAGCTGGGGGACGGTGCATTTTAACTCCAAACTTGCCTTGACCCGCGACCATGACGCCGAACTCTTCTTCGGCGCGATTCTGGAAGGCCCCTCCACCTGGAAAATACGGCCGGTCGCGGAAGTTTTTTATGAGCGCGATTTCGGCAGTGGTCATGAAGTGTCGGGACTCATTGGCGCCATCTGGCAAATCCGGGATAATCTTGCCCTCGATCTTGGATATCGCCACGGCTGGACGGACACCGCGCAGAGTCATGAAGTGCGATTGGGCCTGACATTTTCTCTTCAAATCCTATGACAACGGCAAACCGTCCGACTAACGCCATTCTCTACGCCGCCGGCGCGGCGCTGTTATTCGGATGCAGCACGCCCTTTGCCAAACTGCTTGTCCATGGCGTCCATCCTGTTTTGCTGGCGGGACTGCTCTACGCTGGTTCGGGCATTGGCCTCGCGGTCATCGTCGGCTTGCGCGCTTTACGCCGCGGATCGGAGACGGCTTGGCCGCGACGCTATGACCTTGCGTGGCTCGGCGGAGCCATTCTCTTCGGCGGGGTCGTTGGACCCGCCTTGTTGATGTTTGGGCTACAGGAGGGCAGCTCCTCGGTAGCGTCCTTGCTCTTAAACTTCGAGGCCGTCTTTACCGCGACTCTCGCGTGGTTTGTGTTCAAGGAGAACTTTGATCGCCGGATTGCCCTTGGCATGGCCTTGATCCTTGCCGGCGGCATCGCTTTGAGTTGGAGCGGCGGAAGCGACCGGCATTTTTCCGCATCGTCGCTCTTTATTGTTGGAGCGTGCTTGTGCTGGGCGATTGACAATAATCTCACGCGCAAGGTTTCCGCGAACGACGCCCTCGTGATCGCCTGCCTCAAGGGGCTTGCAGCCGGGGCGGTGAACATCGCCCTTGCGCTGTTGCTAGCCAATAAGATTCCCTCCGGTGAAACCGTTGCCGCCGCTGGCGCTGTGGGATTTCTGGGCTATGGCCTGAGTCTGACGTTGTTTGTTCTGGCGTTACGTCATCTCGGCGCGGCGCGCACAGGCGCCTACTTTTCGTTGGCGCCGTTCTTTGGGGCAGCACTGGCGTTCCCCCTCAATGGCGATCCCCTCACGCCGCAGTTCGCAGTCGCGACGATCCTCATGGGCGCGGGAGTCTGGCTGCACTTGACCGAACACCATGCGCATTCACATGGGCATGTTCTGCTGACTCACACTCACGCGCACGCACATGACGAGCACCACCAACACGACCACAAACCGGGCGAAGAGACGCGCGAGCCGCATACGCACGAGCACACGCACGCGCCGCTCGCACATACCCACGCGCACTATCCCGACATTCACCACCAACACCATCACTAGAGGACAACGGCCGGGCAACCACCGAGACCTGGGGTTTACCGCTCGGGGTCTTCCGCGATAGGCTGGCGGCGACCGCGACGCGCATACGTTTTGCGCGGAAACGCACGAAATTTGTTCTGACGCTGGACCGGGAGCCACCGCACCAAGGCGGTTCCCGGTCTTGCCGTTTTGGCTTTGGGAGGTTCTTCGTACGATGTCGATCGCATACGAAATGCTGCTCGTCCTGGTACTAATCCTGGCGAACGGTTTTCTCTCTATGGCGGAAATGGCGGTGGTTTCGTCACGCCCCACCCGCCTTCAGGCGCTGGCGCAAGGCGGCAGTAAGGGAGCGCAAACGGCATTGAACCTCAGCCAAAACTCCGGCCGCTTCCTCTCGACGGTACAGGTCGGAATTACGCTGGTTGGTGTCCTCACGGGTGCCTTCAGCGGCGCGACCATTGCCGAGCGCATGGCCGACTGGCTTGAAGCCGGCGGCCTCTCCGCCATCGCAGCCGAAAGCGTATCCTTTGCCATCGTGGTCGTCATCATTACTTATGTCACCCTGATCCTCGGCGAGCTGGTGCCGAAGCAGATCGCGCTCGCCGACTCCGAACAAGTCGCCTCTCGGGTCGCACGGCCGATGATCGTCATCGGCTACATCATGCGACCGATCGTTGCGGTTCTCGATTTTTCATCACGCTTTGTTCTTGCCATTACCGGACAAAAAGGCGCCGCCGAGCCAGAGGTATCGGAGCAGGAATTGCGGCTTCTGATCGCTGAGGCCGAAAGCGCCGGCATCGTCGAGCCCGCCGAACGGCGCATGATGTCGAGCGTCATGGCGCTGGGGGAACGCCCTGTCAGCGGCGTAATGACGCCAAGACCCGAAGTGGTATGGCTAGATATCGCGGCGGACGAGAAGGACGCCCTACGTATTATCCGCGATACGGCCCACTCCCGCATCGTCGCCGCCATCAGCGACACCAATCACATCGCCGGAGTGATCTACGCCAAAAACGTTCTAGACAGTTTCATTGACGGGACAAAACTGAACCTTTCCGGCCTCGTTGAGGAAGCCCCTTTCGTTCACGAGCACATGACGGTGTTGGATGTCTTCCGGGTCATGAAGGAAAAGAGTAGCCAACTCCTATTGGTGATCGATGAGTACGGGGTATTCGTTGGCGTGGTGACCAAGATGGATATTCTGGACGCCATCGCCCGCGATTTCGCCGACCAGGAAGGTCCAGTCTGCCGCGAAATCCTGCAACGAGACGATGGTTCATGGTTGCTCGACGGCGCGGTGGCAATCGACGAGATGGTCGAAAAGCTCGGCCTGGCGCTGCCGGCGGATCGCAAGTACCACACGGCTGCGGGCTTCATCTTGTTCGAACTCAAGCGGGTGCCGAAACTTGCGGATACTTGCCGCTACGAAGGCTGGATTTTCGAGGTCATCGATATGGACGACAGGAAGATCGACAAACTGTTGGTGCGACGCGCACCGCCAAGCTGACGACCATCGCTGGCCGCTTCCATAAAGCCTTGGACTACCGCTATCTCGAACGATTCATGATCGCTCAAAATAGCTCAAACTGACGCGATGGCTCCGCCGGCTTCGCCTTCGGCATCTTTGCCGCCTTTGGAAGGTTCACGGCGCTGAAAGTCACTTTCTTGCTCGGCGCAAGAATGGTCATTCCCTTCGTCGCGCGTGTATGCCGTCATTGTCGTTCTCGGAGCTTGCCCCCGTCGTCGAAATTGGTGCGGGTAGAGGGAATCGAACCCCCACTTCCGTAAGGAAACCAGATTTTGCATACCACTATGGCTTTCGCCACGCTCGCCTCCGCGTCGGAACGCCTCGGCACTTTTGTGGTCTGGACTTTATCTTCACCATGGGCCGGAAGGCCGTTAGGTGGCTGCCGTTAAGTCTCTACACCTTCCCGACTGCTCGGGCTTGGCTCGGGGTTGGCAGCCGGAGCACAAGTTTATCTGTATAGCCTGGTTATAGATTTCTCACCAAGAAATGGCACTGTGTAAAGAATGTGGAAGTCGCACGCGCTAAGATCGCTACAGCGGCGCGTGCTCGGTGCCAGCAAGTGGCCGGCGCATCGAACTCGATGCGTTTTCCCGGCCGCTGGCATTTCTAAGACGCCCGCAAGAGTCCGCCGCGGCGGGCGGGCTTTCGATCCGCCGAAGCAAGTTGCCGGCTTCGGGTGGCACCCTGCGCTGATCGGCAGTCCGGCGGATCAGTGGGGGGCTTTGGGATCGCGCGTTTTCTTACTTTTTCCTTTTTTCTTCGTTCCCTTCTCTCCGCCCTCGGCTGCATTGGGGGTCTCGACCCCAGCCGGTTCCCAGCCAGGCATTCCTTGGAGAATACGTTCAGGATTTTTGACCGGGTTGATATGGCCGTAGTGCTGCTCGATCATTTGTACTGACGTGCCCATTTGCTTGGCAAGGAAGTAAACATCGACGCCTTCGGTCAAGCGGAAAGTCGCATAGGTATGACGGAAGCAATAGGTACTGCGTCGGCTACCCGACGCGCCGTGCATGAGTTTTGATTTTGTCAGCAAGCTTTCGATTAGAGAGTGATATAGCGTGCGAGCAATGCTGCCCTTCTCCGTCGTAAAAACGTGATTGTCTGATTCAGTCGCTTTACTGATTTCGCGCACGCGCTCGAAGTAACTTGCAACGCTGCTAGCGGCGACGAGATTGCGGTGCTTGCCTTTGCCGCGCACACTGAGGCGGACGAATTTGCGCCCTTCGCGATCCGTGTGAACATTCACGTCCCGCCAGAGAAGGTTTCTGGCTTCGGACGGGCGCATACCCGTGTTCGCCATTATCAGCATGAAGTTGTAGGCAATGGTGCGCGCCCAAGTGCCGCGCTTATTGCGCGCTTTTTTGATCCAGCCGCGCGCATACGTGTGAAGCGCGCGATATTCTTCAGGCGTAAATTCTTCTCGTTTGGCTTTGCTGACCGGCAGCTTGCCGGCGAAGACTTGGCTTTCGCGGATGTACTGTTTCTTGGCTGCGAAGGCCATGATGGAACGGAACGTACCCATTTCGGAACGCACCGTCGCGTCGCTGACGCGACCGCCGGAGCGCCCCTTGCCGTTCTTGTGACGCCATATGGGATACTTATCCCACTTATCTTGAGTAACGAGCGGAACTTGAGTGTTTCCCACATAAGGGTTGAGCCGGGCGCGAACGTGTGAATCCAGTACGCGCCAGGCATGGCGCGTGATCTGGCCGGTGTCCTTGCGCTCCTCTTGGAATGCCAGATATTCCTTCGCGACCTGGGCGAAGGTGCGCTGGAACACCGGCACTTCGTGTTTGAGCTTGAACCGGAGTTCCGCATCCTGGTCGAACGCCATCGTGCGGGCTTGGTTGATGTCGCCCGTTTTAAGGCAAACGGTCTTGTATTTGTCGTCCTGGGTGAGCCGCACGCGGCAATACCAGTGGCGTTTGTCGAGATCGCCCCGACGGAAGATCACGAGGCCCGGTTTCAGCTCTTCCTTGTCGGTGATGAAGGCCATAAATCACCTCAATCGTGTAGGTTTCGTGTAGGTCGGCGGCGCTAAGTCCTTGATTTGCCTATATCGTGTAGGTGCCGTGTAGGCGATTTTATAAAGTATTATTGTGTTTTGTCAAATACTTAGTAAAATACTTTCATCACATAAATGTATTGGTAGCTGGCCATGCGGGCGGGTGTCCTGAGAACGGAAAATGAGGAACCCGGCTTTTACCCAATAAAAGCCGGGCTCACAATGGTGCGAATCGCTTGGATCTACTCGGTTTTAGGGCAATCCGCTGGCATATACTCGCTCCGCTCGGCGATCCCCGCACGCACACCGCTGATCTCGAGATCCGGCCAGCGCGATGGGACCGTCTTGAAATCGCCGGAGCGCAGCACGGCCCGCATATCCGCGCAGCCAAAGCGAGCCGGCAGTTGTCCGGCTGGCGCCCATATCCCGTTGTCGTAACTGAAGATGAGCGGGGGCATCCCCGTCAGGCTTGAAAGCAGAATCACATCGTCGGTCCCATTGCCATCGAGGTCCCGCACGACGGCCTCACACCTTTCGCCCGGCTCGTGCAGGCACGGCGGGGTCATGAAAGATGCGCTTGGCCACGGCGCGGCGTCGGTCTTGAGGGGCGCCGTCCAGTCCTGCTCCAGAAAACTTGGGGGAAGCGTGTGCCCGGCGGCCGCCGTCACATTGAGCGCCAAGCCCGCCCTGTCGACTTGCGCGTTTTGATGCGGCGCCTCAAGCGCCAGCGCTTGTGCCGCGCGATCGTTGACGCCTGCGACTTGGACTACGCCGGCTTTCATGCGCTCCAGCGCCCGCACGCCGTAGCGCCCGCCCGCAAAGCGAAGGTATCTGTAGTCGAAATTTTCCGGCGAAATGAGCCCCTTCTCCAACCGCGCGACCTGGCTTGCGACCGCGATCCGGGCGGGGTCCGCGATAGGTGTAAAGAGAAGAACAAGAATGCCGATGGCCACGAAAGACGTGACGATATTGGCCTTTTCCACCGCCTTCAAAGGCGCCGCTCTTTGCGCCGCCGCCGCGATATAGCCGACGGCGTAACACGCGCCGACCGCGACGCAGGCAAGCGCGTAAACACGATCGCCAGTCCATCCGTACTGCTGAACGCGCAAAGCAAGGGCGTAAGCGGCAATGGCAATGAGGGGCGCCGGCAAAACAGCCGCAACCGTCATTGTCCACCGCAGAACCGAGTGCGCGCGGGTGTCCGGTAGGCCGTCTTGGTAAGCCGCGTTGATCAACACGATAAGCGCCGCCGACACCGCGAGCAGCAACCCCGCCGCGAAATTAGTGTCCCACAGAGGCTGCAGACCCGTGAACGGCAGACTGACGACGAAACCCGCGACGATCACGACTAGCAGCGGCAACAACCAAGACAAAAGCGTCAGGGCGAGCGTGCGAATGCCGCGCACCAGTGACGCGCGCACGTCGGTCAGATGAATCGCGATCGCCAACGCCATGGTGGTGATCGGTATCCCGAACCACGCCTCTTGCATCAAATCCGAGAGGAAGGTGAGCTTGATGAGCTTGAACAAGCTCGCGCCCAGAAACAGCAGAAGCCACAGCGCGCCCGCGAAACCTATGCCTGCGGCCGCCTGAACGCCGTGCTTCCACGCCGCATCGAAGTACGTTGCGTAACGCGCGATGCGCTGGCCATCCGTATTGGCGGCTAAGACCAGGGCTTGCGCGATGAACAGCCCGACCCCGGTCGCGATCAGAAGAAGGCCCGGCTCCCATCGCGCTACGTCGAGCCCACCGCCATTCTTGTAGCCGTCGCAGAAACCGACCACCGCGCAGACAGTCACGATCAGCGCCAGCCACCCGGCTAAACGGCGCAAGGGCAAATGAGCGTAAGCGTGCATGGCCGCGAGAGGCGCGAACAGCGCCGGAAGCAGCAAAGCCTGAAACATCGCAAGATCGGTCGATGGCCAAACGCGGTGCTCCTTGGCTTGGAACATGAGGTAAAGGACCAGGCCCTGCCCAAGACCCACGGCAAGGCGCCTGACTCCAACCGCGTGTGTAACATCCGTGGAAGTTTCCGGCATGGCCGCGCCCTTATTCCGAGAAGCCCCCAGAATACCCAACTTTTTGTTATAATTTAGGCGTTTCCCGCCAATTTGTGACTGGCGCTAAAGCCGTGTTCGGGCGAAATTCAAAGCAGGGAACCAAGGAAAAACAATGCCTGCCACAAACCGGCAAGCGCCCTCTCTGCTCTCGATCGTCTTGCCCTTCTATAACGAAGCGGCATCCGTGGACGCGCTTATGATGCGTCTCCTCGACGTACTCGAGCACCAGCCGGTCCCTTATGAGCTTATTTGCGTCGACGACGGCAGCCGGGATGAAACCTGGCTTCAGCTGTCGGCATGGCGCGAAAAAAGCGAAACCATCACGCTCATCAGCCTTTCCCGCAATTTCGGGAAGGAAATCGCCATCACCGCGGGCCTCGACGCCGCCGAGGGCGATTGCACGGTCATCATGGATTCCGATCTTCAGCATCCGCCGGAAGTCATCGCGGAGATGCTCGGGAAGTGGAAAGAAGGCTTCGACGTGGTCACCGGCGTTCGCCGCGACCGCGCGACCGATGGCTTCGCGCGCCGCGCCTTCTCGAAGATGTTTTACCGCGCCTTCAACGCGCTCTCGCCCACGCCCATCACACCGGACGCCGGCGACTTCCGCCTGCTCGACCGCAAAGTGGTCCACGCCATACGCCGCATGCGCGAGCGCGCGCGTTTCATGAAGGGCATTTACGGTTGGGTCGGATTTAAGAACGCCACCATTCCCTTCGACGTCGAGGAGCGCGCCCACGGCCGCAGCTCTTTCTCGCCGTTCCGGCTCTTCGCGCTTGCGTTCGACGGAATCCTGTCGTTCTCGACCGCGCCGTTGCGGTTAGCCATGTACGTCGGCGCCATCATCGCGCTTCTCGCGATCACGCTCGGCTCCTTCTATCTCGTACGCACGGTGATCTACGGCATCGACGTCCCCGGCTACGCGTCCATCATCGTGTCCACCCTCGCGCTCTCGGGCTTTACCATGCTGCAGATCGGCGTGACCGGCCTGTATCTCGGCCGCATCTACGACGAAGTGAAGGCGCGCCCGCTCTATCTCGTGCGCGAAATGGTCCTGCGCGAAGGCGCCAATGCTGGCGCCGACCGGGCCGCGACCGTACGCCATCTCAAGAATCTGGTCTGACATTGTCCCCTCATCAGGTGGCGATCTGCGCGGACGACTACGCGCTCACGCCGCGCGTCAGCGAAGCCATTCTCGACCTCGCGCGCCGGGGGCGCATCTCCGCCGTAAGTTGCATGACCGCCTCTCCGCTGTGGCCGGAATTAGGGCCCGCGTTGAAGGCCCTCGCCGATAAAGTGGATATTGGCCTTCATCTGACGCTCGTCGATGAAACGGCCCTCACCCGGATGCCGCGCCTCGCGGCCGCCGGACGGTTACCTTCCATCGGGCAATTGATCGCCAGGAGCTATCTGCGCATGGTGCCGCTTGCCGAGGTCGCGGCGGAAATCGAAGCGCAAGTCACCGCCTTTGTGACGGTGATGGGACGCCCGCCCGCGCATATCGACGGACATCTGCATACGCATGTTCTTCCAGGTATTCGCGGTCTCGTGCTCGCCGCCGCCGCGCGTATGACACCACGGCCTTGGTTGCGGACGACGACAGACCGATCCGTTTTTTCGCGCCCGTTCGGTTTCAAAGCCGCCGTGCTCGACGCCTTGGGGCGGCGCTTCACGCGTGAAGCAAACGCGCACGGCTTCGTCACCAATGATGGCTTTAGCGGCTTTTATGATTTTGCTCGCGGGGACTACGCCGCCTGTTTCCCTCACTTCCTCAAGAACATGGGGCCGCGTCCGTTGATCCTCTGCCACCCGGGCATGGCCGGCGACACGGTGGCGTGGATGGAGGCGCGGACGCGCGAGTACGATTTTCTTAAGAGCTGCGCCGCGGAAGATCTTTTACCGGCCCGCAGTATCGTTCGCCTCAGCGGCGCTATGTAGGCGGCGGCGCCGCCATGACTTCCTGGATGGTGCGGATCAGGTCCGCGTTCGCATAGGGCTTAGAGAGCAGGCGGATGCCGTCCGGGATTCGCACCTTGCCCATGGCGCTCGCTTCGGTATAGCCGGACGTCATGATGACCCTCGTTCCGGGCCAGCGGCCGATAACCTCAAGCGCAAGGTCCGCGCCGCTCATGCTCCCCGGCATGATGATGTCGGTGAAGACGAGATCGAATGAAAGCTTGTTTTCCAGAATCTCCAAGGCCTCGGCCGCCGACCCGGCGGGTGTGACGTACAATCCCATGCGTTCCATCTTGTATGTGACGCTCTCTCTGACGAGATCGTCGTCTTCGACAAGCAGGATCGTATAACCGGTCGCATTCACTTCGGGTGCAATCGCGTCGGCCGCGGATTCCACGTGCTTCCCGACCAGCTCAGCAAATGGCAGGTACAGCTTGATCGTCGTTCCGTAGCCGACTTCGCTATAAATCTTGGCATGGCCACCACTCTGCTTCACGAAGCCGTAGACCATGCTGAGGCCGAGGCCGGTGCCTTTACCGATCTCCTTCGTAGTGAAGAACGGCTGGAACGCCCGTTCCACGACGTCTTTCGGCATGCCGTGGCCCTCGTCCGTGACGGCGATCATCACATACTGGCCTGGATTAATGCCTGCATTCTCCGCCGCATAAGCGTGATCGAGCGTCGCAACTTGCGTTTCGATCGTCAGCCCGCCGCCGTTAACCATCGCATCACGCGCATTGAGGCAAAGGTTGAGAAGAGCGTTCTCCAATCGGCTGGGGTCGGCAAGCACACTGAGAAAATTCGGCGCACGTTTGACCGAGAGGCGGATATTTTCCGGCAGCGTGCGGGTAAGAAGGCGGCTGAAGCCGGACAGCATCTCATTGATATCTATCGCCGTTGGCGCCAGCTCCTGCTTGCGCGCGAAAGCCATCAGTTGTTGGACGAGGTCCGCCCCCCGATTGGCGGCCTGCAATAGCATTTCCACCTGACGCGCCTTCGCCCTGTCGGCCTTCGAATCCATCAGAAGGTCTTCCGCGTTGGCCTTGATCACGGTCAAAAGATTGTTGAAATCGTGGGCAATACCGCCGGTGAGTTGGCCAACCGCCTCCATGCGTTGCGACTCATGGATCTGCTCGTCTCGCCGGCGTGCCTCGGTGACGTCGTCGATGACAACGACGCTATGAGACAGTGAGCCGTCGGCCGCAACGATGGGGGATCCAGCGACTTGGCCAATGAAGGTCGCGCCGTCTTTCCGGCGGATCTTCGTTTCGAAGCGGATCGAACGCCGCTTCGTGCGGGCCAATGCCAGCTGTGCGATCAAGATTTCGTCGGAATCGTCGGCAAGCAAAGAACGCGATGACTTTTGCAGGAATTCCGCCTCTGTAAAGCCCGTCATGCGCTGCAGCGCCGGATTGCTATAGATGATTGCCGGCGACATCGCGGTCTCGTCGTTAATCCAAATCCCTTGCGAGATCGCCTCCAAAGCGCGTTCACGCAATGTCAGGCGCTCCAGCGTCGCTTTGCGGTCCTGGAGAATGGCGATGGCATTGCCGATCGTCCGCAGAAAGTCCGCCTCCGCGGGCGTGAAAGCTCGGGGCGTACGGCTGTAGGTGTAGATCAGGATGCGCGCATTGTCGCCGTAAGCGCTACGCTCGATCATCCCGCTCTGAACGCCCTCCTCGACCAGACGGGCGCTCGGCACGAAAGGCAGCGGGCCACGGATGTCGGCGAAGCGTACGCCCCCTTTTGTCAGCGCCACGTGCAGGAGCGATGTCTTCGGTATCTCGCTGAATTTTTGCGTCGGTGCTGGTCCGGTCCAGCCGGCTGAACTCAATACCTCAATGGTATCGCGCGTTACGTTCACCGCCACGACAACACAAGTTTCAACATCGAGAGCGCGGCAGACGATCTCCGCCGACCGCTCAACCTGGACAGTGAACTGCTCGGAACTAAGGGCGGCCACACCGAATTCAGCCACTGCGGCCTGTTCACGATAGCGTTTACGCAGCTCCGCCTCGGCGCGTTCCCGCGCAGCGCTCTCGATTTGAAGTTTCGTCGCATGGCGTTGCAATTGCTCGTGGACCTCCGCGGCCTCGTAAAACACCGCCAACGCGCCCGCGACGGTCTGCAGCGCGCGCTTGTCCTCGGGCAAATAACCGCCGGTCGCTGAGCCGCCGATAAACAGCCAGCCATAACGCTGCTGTTTCGACACGATCTCGGCCACCATTATATCGCCGGAGACGCCGTCGTGCCCGAGGCGCGTCAGTACGGCGGGATCGGCGGTGCATAGGGCTGCCTCGCCTTGAAGAATCTCAGCGAGATATCCGTCGCCCCAGGCGGCGCGCAAGGACTCCGGTTTCAGCCCGCGGGTGTAGAGGACGGCGGGCGCCTTTCCCTCGCCTGGATCGACCATAACGGCCGCAAAATCCGCCGCGAACATTTTGCGCGCGGTATCGAAGAACATCTCAACGACGTGCTGCGCACCCTGCTGCGGATCGACCTCGAAAGTCGTCTCAATCAGCGCCGTCAAGCGGGCGTTCAAGCGGGCCCAACTGTCGATCCGCATCTCCTCGGGTTCACCCATCAATGGGCGTTGCAGGCGTGCATGCGGCAGCGCGAGCGGAATGAGCGGTTCCGCCTGCAACCCAAGAAGATCGTTGACGGTCTGAAGTATGACTTCGGGTTCGCTGGGTTTGCGCAAGACCGTGTTCGCGCCACTCGCTTCAGCAAGCGCAAGCGCTTCGGGCGTTCGGTATGTCGATGTATAGAAGATGATTGGGATATGCTTTGTCGCAACACCCGCACGCAGCCGCCGTGCCAGTTCGAAGCCGTCCACGCCGGGCATCAGGACATCTGTGATCACCAAATCAGGACAGTCGGCATGGGCGGCGTCGAGCGCGGCTTGGCCGTCATGCGCCTCGCGGAGCGCGTGACCCGCGTAACCCAGCAGCGTCATCAGGAACTGACGATTGGCGGGCCTGTCATCTACAACGAGGATCTTAGCCATCTCGGTCTCTAAACGCTCTTACCTAAGGATGACCGCAGCCGCTGCGGCAAAAACCGCTCGATGTCGGCCAGAAAGGTCTCGGGCTCCACAGGTTTGGAGAAATATCCGTTGAAGCCGGCGGCAAGCACGTGCTCACGGTCGCCGAGCATGGAGAAGGCAGTGATGGCGATTACAGGAACCTCTGCGAAAGGCGCCAACTGGCGGATCTCCCTTAGAAATGCGTATCCGTCGCACACCGGCATCTGGAGGTCACAGAGAACAAGATCGAAGGCCGCCTCCTTGGCCGCGCGCACGCCATCGGCTCCGTTGACGGCGGTGACGACGAAATGGCCGGCTCCCCTCAACAGATACTCAAATAGATCGCGGCTGTTGGGATCGTCTTCAACGATCAGGATGGTGCCACTCATGATTTCGCCGGCAACGTCATGCTGAAGGTGCTTCCCTGGTTCACCTTACTCGTGAAAGAGATGCGCCCGCCCAGAAGGGCCGCGAGTCTCTGACTGAGATGAAGGCCGAGCCCGGTCCCCTCATAGGCGCGCTTGCTGGTGGGGTCGACCTGCGTGAAAGCGCCGAAGATCCGTCCTTGGGCTTCCTCAGGAATGCCAATGCCCGTATCGGAGACACGGATTTCGGCGAAGTCCCGCGCAGTGGGTTTCAGCAGGGTGATCTCTACGCTGCCGGCGTCCGTAAACTTGATTGCGTTGCCCACAAGGTTGAGCACGATCTGGCTGAGCGCGCGCTTGTCGGCCCTGATCAGGAGGGCCTCGGGTGGCAAAGCTACGTTCATGGCAAGCCCTTTTGCTTGGGCTTGCGGACGTAAGGACGCCGCCACCTCTTCCAGCACGGCGCGGCAATCGATTTCGGTTAACAGAAGCTCAAGCTTACCCGCCTCGATCTTCGCAAGGTCGAGCAAATCGTTGATGAGCGCTAGCAGATGGCGGGCGCTGCCCTGGACTGTGCGGAGTTGCTTTTCCTGATCGGCGTTCAGTGGACCCGGCAGCTTCATCAACAACGTGCCGGTGAATCCGATGATCGAATTGAGCGGTGTGCGCAATTCGTGGCTCATCGTGGCGAGAAAGGTGTCCTTTGCGCGGTTCGCGGCCGCCAGTTCGGCGTTCTTTTCCTGCAGCGCGCGCTCGACCAGCTTCCGATCGGTAATATCGCGAATAGCGCTTGAAACCAGCGTTCCTTCTTCCGTTTCCAGAGGACTCAAGCTGATTTCGACGGGGAATTCTTCGCCGCTTTTGCGCTGGCCATGCAACTCCAAACCAGCACCCATCGGGCGCAAACGTGAGTTGGAGAAGAATCCCTCCCGGTGGCCGGGGTGCTTGTCGCGGTAACGCGCCGGCAGCAGCATTTCGATTTTTTGGTTCAGCAGTTCCGAGCGATCATATCCAAAAAGATTTTCGGTCTGCGTATTGACGAGAACGATCCGACCTTCCCGGTTAACGATGACAATCGCATCAGGCGCAGCTTCGAGCAGATCCTTGAATTTCTGCTCTGCGCGCGCATGTGCGCTCCTGTCATGCACCAGTTCATCCACGATAACGGCTACCTCTAAAACGTTTCGACTCCATTCTTACCACTGTCCCGGGAATGTCTTAAGCAATTCTGTTTTCCAGAGCCCTTTTCACGACCGCCAACAGCTCTTCATTTGCAAACGGCTTGCGTAGCGCGTCGTTCGCGCCCAGCTTCACGGCCATGTTGAGGAACTCGAAATTTTTCATCATCCCGCCGCCGGAATAGACGACGATTGGCACCTGTTGATCCCGCGCGCGGATATCTCGGATCGTCTCAATGCCTTCTTTTTCCGGCATGAGGATATCCGTGAGGATAAGATCAGGGCGCTCGCCTTCGAGCTTGGCGAGGGCGACCGCCCCGTTCGGGATGGTCACAACCGTGTAACCGGCCTTTCTCAACACGGTCTGAACAGCATCCGCGACCAGCGCATCGTCCTCAATCAATAGAATCTTGGCCACTGCGCATTCCCCGTCATGCCGGGACTTATTAGAGGGCTGCGCTCGTGCGTCCCTTGATGAACGTCAAACGACTCACATATTAGCGCATGCTGCTCAACTATTGGCAGTGTTGTCGTAGCTTCCAGTTTGCGCGATTGAGAGACAATTACGCGACGGCGGTTGGCTCCCTCGGGCACTCGAGAGTCAGAAAATTGCGCATACATTTCGCTTATTATACAGGTCTGTATCTATATGCCGCGCATATCAAGCGGCGTATTTCACCCGTAGGGGTATAGGCTATACGTTGGGCTGCAGGTAAGATTCTCTCGCTATAATTGAGTTCCGCCCGTCCGAGCACTTATGTTGCGCCGAACCGTTTAAGTATCCATACAATTCCCGAGCGACGTCATCAGCCTGAGGGGGGCTGGGCGGGATGAAACTTTCCCAATGTCACAATATCGATGACCTGCGGACGCTGGCGCGGAAGAAGCTGCCAGCGCCGATGTTCCACTACATTGACGGCGGCGCGGACGACGAAGTCTCGCTACGCGGCGCGACGACCGCGTTCGACGACTACGAGCTGATGCCGCGCTACCTGGTGGACGTGGACACCGTCGATATGCGGACCAAGGTGCTGGGCCAGGACCTGGCGTGGCCCGTTTTTTGTTCTCCGACCGGCATGTCGCGCCTGTTCCATCACGACAAGGAACTTGCCGTGGTGCGCGCCGCCGAGAAATTCGGCACCATGTACTCGCTGTCGACCCTCGGCACGACCAGCATCGAGGACGTCGCAAAAGCGTCCACGGCGCCGAAGATGTTCCAGATTTACGTTCATAAAGATCGCGGACTGACCGCGGAATTCGTTCAACGCTGCAAGACAGCCGGGTTCGCCGCCATCTGCCTCACTGTTGATGCGCCGGTGGCCGGCAATCGCGAGCGTGATTTCCGTACCGGCATGATCATGCCTCCGCGCTTCGGCCTCAAAGGCATCCTCAACTTCCTCTATCACTTCGAGTGGACCTTCAACATCGTTCGCAATCCCGATTTCAGGCTCGCCAATGTCGTTCACCGCATTGACGCCCTCGGCAAGGGGACGATGTCTCTCATTCAATATGTGAACAGCCAGCTGTCGCGCAGCGTCACCTGGGACGACGCGGCCTGGCTCATCAAGGAATGGGGCGGCCCCTTCGCGATCAAAGGTCTGCAGTCCGCCGACGATGCCCGCCGGGCGCGCGACGTCGGCGCCACCGCGGTGATGATCTCCAACCACGGCGGGCGGCAGCTCGATAGCGCGCCGGCGCCGGTGCACTGCATCGCGGCGATGCGCGAAGCCGTGGGTACCGAACTCGAACTGATCCTCGACGGCGGCGTACGCCGCGGCACCCATGTGCTCAAGGCCCTTGCCCTGGGGGCAACCGCCTGCTCGGTCGGAAGGGGATATCTCTACGGCCTCGCGGCGGGTGGCCAGCCCGGGGTCGAACGCGCACTCACGCTGCTCCACCGCGAGGTCGAGCGCGCCATGCGGTTGACGGGGTGCACGAAAGTCTCCGACATCACCTCGGACCTGCTCTCGAAGGTTCCGCTGCAGAAGCGCTGATCAGCGCTCGCGGAAAGCTTCGGACTTCAGTTTTAGGACCGGCTTGACGAGATAGGACATCACGGACTTCGTGCCCGTGTGTATGTCCACAGTCGCCCCCATGCCGGGCGTGATGGCAAGGCCATCGCGCTCTTCACCGAGGTAGGGCTTTTCGGTGCGCACGACGACCTTGAAATAGGGCATCGCGTTCTCGGGCACCGTCGAGTCCGGGGCCACCGAGATCACTTCGCCTTCGATCCCGCCGTAACGCGCGTAGTCGAAAGTGTCGATTTTCACGGTCGCCTTCTGGCCCGCGCGCACAAAGCCGCGATCCACCGGGTTGAGCTTGGCCTCGACGACGAGATCGTCTTCCGACGGCACGATATCCATGATCGCTTCGCCGGGGCGGACAACGCCGCCGATAGTGTGATAGCGGGAATTCTTCACGATACCTGTAATAGGGCTTTTGATGGTCGAGCGGGTCTCCTGATCATCGGCGGTCGTCAGCAGTTCCCGTGTCCGCGCGATATTGAGCTCCGTCTCGCCGAGGAACTCCTGGGCCTCGCGGCTAAACTTCAATGACAATTCCTTCACGCGTTCCTGCGCCTCACCGAGGGCCGCGCGCGCGCGCGGCGCGGCTTCGCGCATCGATGCCGCCTCCCCGATCAGGCTTTCCACCTGGCTCTGGATCTGGCTGTGCTCGAGCTTCGAGGTCAAACTGTCTTTCAACAGGTCCTGCGATATCGCCAGGCGTTCCCGGGCCAAGGTCAGGCCGTTCTCCGCGGCCGTGAGGCGCGCGTTGGTTTCGCCCACGTCGCGCTGACGCTGCACGACTTGGCCCTCAAGCACCGCTCTGGTCGCGATGAACTCTTCCTGGCGGGCGCGGTAGGTCGCCTCCTCGGCCTGCGCGAGTTTTGGCTGACGCGCCGCGATTTCCGCGGGTGCCGCATAAGCTTTGCCGCTCGCTTCGGCTTCAAGGCGCGCCTTCGCAAGTAAAAGGCCGTCGAGGCGGATCTTGAGTTCATCGCGGTTATTAGCAAGTTGACCGAGATTGATCTGCACGAGCGGTGTATCCACGCGCACGATATCGCCGTCCCGCACGTAGATATCTTCGATAATCCCACCCTCGAGGTGCTGGATTGTCTTGATACGCCCTTGCGGCACGACTTCGCCCGTGGCCACGGACACTTCGTCGAAGCGCGCGATCAGCGACCAGACCAGAAACAGGCCGATGAATCCCATCAGCGTCCACGAGACAGGGCGCCATGACGGCACGCCGTGAACCGCGACGAGATTCTCAAGACGCGTAAAGGATTTCATGTCGCCCCGCCTTCGACAACGCGCACTGCCGGCGTGTTTTCACCGCCCGGGCGTGCGCGGCCCGCACCCAGCGATTCCAGCGTTTTCTGCGTCGGCCCGGCGGTCTTGATGCGGCCGCGCTCCAGGATCACGACATTCTGGCAAGCGTGCACCATGGGCGGGCTGTGGGTGACGAGAATAATGGTCGTGTCTTTGGCCATCGCCATCAGGCTCTGGCGCAGTTCCTCTTCGCCCGCGCGGTCCAGGCTCGACGTCGGCTCGTCCATGACCAAGATCGGCGGATCATTCAGAAGCGCGCGCGCGATAGCGATGCGTTGCCGCAGACCGCCCGGCAGCTGCCCACCGCCCTCGCCGACCGGCGTACCGTAACCCTTCGGCATGGTGATGATCAGATTGTGCGCGCGGGCCGCCGTCGCCGCGCGGATAATTTCCTCATCGCTTGCTTCCGGTTTCGCATAGGCGATGTTCTCGCGGATGGTGCCAGCGAACAGAACGCAATCCTGCGGCACATAACCCATCCAGCGCGCCAGATCGCGCCGCGCAAACTGCGCGAGATCGGCGCCGTCAACCAACATCTTGCCTTCGCCCGGCGTGTAAAGGCCAAGGATCACCTTCGCGAGAGTCGTCTTGCCCCCGCCATTCGGCCCCATGATCGCCGTCATCCCCGTAGCCGGAATTTCAAGCTTGACCGCCTCCAAGGCGGGCGCGGCCTCCGGCGCGTAGCGGAAAGTGACGTTATCCAGCGTGATCCGGCCCTTGGGGCGCTCCATCTGGATTGGGCTCTCCTGCAAATCTTCCGTTTCGCCGAACACCTGCACCAAACGTTGGGCCGATTGCTTGAAGGCGGTGTACGTCCGCCACGTCCCCACCAGCTGGTTCATGGGACTGAGAAGACGGTTCGACAGCATGTTGGCGGCGATCAGACCGCCCATGGTCAGATTCTGGCTCAGGATCGCGATGGCGCCGACGGTGGTCATCGCCACGGTGGCGATCAAGGTCAGGCTCTGCCCCGCATACATATAAAGGTCGTTCTGCGCACCGCGATTGATGCCTTCGACGATGGAGTCTTCCTGCCGGCGCTCCCACTCGTCTTTCATACGCTCGCTCAAAGCGAGCGCCTTCACGGTCGTGCGTCCCAGGATGATCTCGGAAATGAGCGAATCGCGCGTGATGACCTTCTGTTTTTCTTTATCTGACGCCGCGTCCACAAAACGGCCCGCATGCCAGGCCAGCGCGACGAACAGCGCGAAGACGGCCAGCAGCACCCAGAACACCGGCCAAGCGATGATCGCGATCATGATCAGGAAGATGCCGCCGAAGATCAGGTCCGTGGCCAGCACGGCCGTCTGGCCCGAAAACACATTACGAATCACATCCGCGTCCCGGAACAGCAGATGCCAGTAGTTCCCGGGCCTGGATTCCAGCGTCCGCAGCGGCAATGCGAGCAGCTTGTTCACAACGCGGCTCGAGATCTCGACATCGATCTTCAGCGCCACCGCCTGCAACATGCGCGAGCGCGCCTTACGCAGCGCGAAATCGAACCCGATGACGACCAGAATCCCGATGACCAGCCCCTGAAGCGTGCTGAAGCCGGCGTGAAAGATCACCCGGTCGTAAACCTGGAGCACGAACACCGGCACAGCGATGGCGAGCAGATTGAGGAAAAAGGAGACGGCAAGCACCTCCTTGAAGAGGGGCTTCAGCGGCTCAAGAAGGCTTCTGAGCCAGGCTGGAACAGGGTCGCGCGCGGGCGAGTCGGACGTGATCTGCATGGGCCGGGAATTTAACCCATCCGCCGCCGCTTGTGACCGATTTTTCGTAGAAAAATGAGGGTTTTAGCCTTGGGTTGTTGGACCGGGCGCAACAGGTTGGGGTAAGCTCCGCTTCTTCGGGGATCGGGGGATTTCCAGTGCTGGACGACACACATTCGACGGACGACACGAAGGCCGGCGCGACCGGCAGGATCGGCGCGAAAATCCGTGCTGTCCCATGGCGCAACGCGCTCAGCTTGAGGTGGTGGGGCCGCTGGTTCCGCACCTCGATGATGCAGTCGGGGCGGTTGACGACCATCCTCGTGCTCTTAGGCCTTCTGTTCGTGCGCATCGACGATCCGGTTGCGCTTCAAGTCCTACGCGCGCGCATCTTCGACTTCTATCAGGTGCAGAAACCGCGCGAAGTGCCGGCCGAGAGCCCGGTCACCGTCATCGATATAGATCAAAAGAGTATCGACGAACTCGGCCAGTTCCCGTGGCCACGCACGGCGATCGCCGACATGATCACCAACGCGACCGCGCTTGGCGTCAATGTCATCGGATTCGACGTCGTGTTCTCCGAACCGGATCAAACCTCGGTCGCCAAGATTGTCGAGAATGTGCCGCAGGGCCTCATCGATGACGACCTCCGCCAGCGCCTGATGGGCGTGCCCACCAACGACGCTATCCTCGCTGACGCCATCAAGAAAAGCGGCAAGGTCGTCCTTGGTCAGACGACGGTATCCGACCGGCTCGACTATAAGGGCGTTCCGCCGCGCACATCCTTCGCCGTGGTGGGCGACAGCCCGTTCCCCTATCTCACACGCGGCCAAAGCGTCCTTCGCCCGCTGCCCGAACTCGATCAGGTCGCCGCCGGTCGCGGCGTGTTCGCGCTCTCGGACAAGTCCTTGGATCTCATCGTGCGTCAGGTCCCCATTGTCGTCTCCAACGACGAGACGCTCTACCCGTCCCTGACCTTGGAAATGCTGCGCGTCAGCTTACGCGCCCGCACGATCGGAATCTCCACGGATGCTTCGCTGCTCGGCGTGACGCAGATATTTGTGCGTCCGCCCCGCAGCCGCGAATCCTATGTGATCAAGACGGACGGCAACGGCGAGCTTCGCCCTTACTTCCGCTCCAGCGCCTCATGGCGCGCGCAATATGTATCGGCGACCGACGTCATCCATAACCGGCTGCCGCCAGACTCGCTGAAAGGGAAATATGCCCTCGTCGGAATGTCGGCGACGGGCCTCATCGCCGACCTTCGCGCCTCGCCGCTGGACCCGGTCATGCCGGGGGTAGAGGCCCACGCCAACATCCTCGAGAACATCCTGTTCGATTCTCAGCTTAAATATCCGAACTACGCCCTATCGGCGGAACTGATCGCCGCCACGGTTATCGGCCTGATCATGATCATCATCACCCCGATGGTCGGGATCGGTACCGGCTTCGCGGTCTTCGCAGCGGTGTCCGGCGGCTTCGCTTGGTATTCGTGGGAGGCCTTCTCTACGAAACTGGAGTTGATCGATCCCACTTTCCCGATCGCGTCCTCGTTCCTGTTCTATGCCTTCTTGGCCTTCGCGGGTTACATGCGCACGGAATCCCAGCGCAAACAGGTCCGCAGCGCCTTCGGCCAATACCTCTCGCCGGCCCTCGTGCAGAAACTCGCGGAAGATCCCTCGAAGCTCGCGCTCGGCGGCGAAAACCGCGAAATGACATTCATGTTCTCCGATATCCGCGGCTTCACTTCCATCTCCGAGCTTTTCGACGCCCAAGGTCTCACCCGCCTTATAAACCGGCTCCTGACCCCGCTCACCAATGTCATCCTGTCGACCAACGGCACCATCGACAAATACATGGGCGATTGCGTCATGGCCTTCTGGAATGCGCCGCTGGAGGTCAAGGACCACGGCCCCAGCGCCTGCAAAGCCGCCCTCGGTATGGTCCAGGCGGTGAAGGATGTGAACAAAGTGCTGGAGGCCGAGGCGAAAGCCGAGGGCCGCGAGCATCGCGTGCTAAATGTCGGTATCGGCATCAATTCCGGCATAGCCTGCGTCGGCAACATGGGCAGCGAACAACGCTTCGACTATTCGGTGCTCGGCGACAGCGTGAACTTGGCATCACGCTTGGAGGGCCAGTCCAAATCCTACGGTGTCACAATCGTCGTCGGCCAAAATAGCGCCGTGCTGTCCGACATGTATCCATTGTTGGAACTCGATCTCATCATGGTGAAGGGTAAGAAGCAGGCCGTGCGCATCTTTACTCTCGTCGGTGATATTCCCGTAAAAACGCAGGCATGGTTCTCGGACCTCAAACGTGAGCATGACGCGGCTCTCGCGGCCTATCGCACCCAACAGTGGGACGAAGCCGAACGCCGCATGGATGCGGCTCGCGCCATCGTGCGCCAGCAGTCCGGCCTCGTAACCGAAATGCTGGCCTTCTATGACATCATCGCCGAGCGTATCACCGAATTCCGCGTTGAATCCCCGGGGCCCGATTGGGACGGCGTCTATGTGGCCACGAGCAAGTAACCGGACGCCGTGAAGCTCCTCTTCTATTCGCCGCACACGCTTTTCGATTCTTCCAGCGGCGCGGCGTTATGTGTCGCAACGTTGCTGGGCGAACTCAAGAAGCAGGGCCACTCCTGCCTCGCGGTCACGGGCTCCGTGGTGGATACACCCAATCCTTTGATTGATCGCGCGCTGAGCGTCGCTCCGGCTAGTGCGATCACTGTGACAGGCGGCGACCTGAACATTCCCATACGCCGCGTGGCCTTCCACGACGTCGCCCATATAATGGCTGGGAATGGCTGGACGCCCGGCGGCTTGCGCGCCGTGGAGGATACCGCCCTGCGGCAATTTTTCCTCGATGCTTTCGCCGACTTCGAACCCGATGTCCTGCTTACGTACGGCGGTTATGTCAGCAACTACTACGCCGGCCAACATGCGCTCGCCAAGGGCCGCAGATCCGTGCTCTACGCCGCGTCTCCCAGTTACCTCACGGGACTTCCTCACGCCTTCGACCATGTGAACATGGTTCACACCGTTTCCCATGCGATGCGTGAACGCCTGAACGCCGTCACATCGTTGCCGGTATTCACCACACGCACCTTCGTACGGCGCGAAGATGCACTCTGCGCCAAGCGGCGACCCACCTACGTCACGTTCGTCAATCCGATTCCGGAGAAAGGTCTGAAGATCGCTGCCGCGCTAGTGCGGGAATGTCATCGCCTGAAAAAGCCCTATAAGTTCCTCTTCATCGAGGGGCGCGGCACGCGTGAAAGCGTGCTGGCGGCCTGCCCCGAACTTGCCGGTCTCGATAATTTCTTTACCGCCAACAACACCTTTGATCCGCGTCGGATCTATGAACAGACCGCCGCGATTCTGTATCCATCCCTGTGGTTTGAACCGGCGGGGCGCATCCCGCTGGAAGCGAATATGAACGGCATTCCCGTGCTCGCGTCCCGCACCGGCGGCATCCCGCAGATGCTGGACGGCGCCGGCTTTCTATTTGACGTGCCGGAGAAATCACGCATTGACCACATGGCCGAGGTATCCACGGAAGATATCGCGGCGTGGATCGCCACCTTGGACCGCTTGCACGGCGAGCAGGATTTCATGGATGACGCAGTGGCGCGCGCACGCGCCGCCGATGCCCGCTACGATACGGCCGGAATGGCGCGGGATTTCGTAAACGCGCTGCGCCTGCCCTGACCTTACGGGTAAGAGTCGATCACGATGTTATTGTGCGTGAAGGTGGCTCCAGCCCCGTCAATCGTGGCGAGCACGGTATATCCACCGCTCAGAAGACCGTTCGAATCGTAGTACAGCTTGCTGGTCGACTCCGAGTAGATCAGCGAAGGAAGCGAGGCGGTCCACTGCGCGTTCGTTCCGGCATTAGACCCGTCGTAATCGCCCGCGATGCTGGAGAAATTGACGCCACTGGTCACCGCCCCGTTCACAAGGCCGAATTCGAGCGCATTCGTCTCCTGCAGAAGCACCGTGTCCTCACCAACGTCGAAATCCGTGATGGTATCGCCGCCGTCGCCCGCTCCGGTGAGGATGAATGTGTCCGCGCCGGCTCCACCGGTCAAAGTATCGGCTCCGCCACCGCCCTGGATTACGTTGTTGTTCGCGTCGCCAACCAGCGTATCGGCAAAGCCGCTGCCGATGATGTTTTCGATGCCGATTAAGGTATCGGTGGCGCTGCTGCCGTCGGTGGCGGTGTAATGGGCGAGGTCTACGGAGACCGCCCCGGCGTCGAGTTTATAGGAGGCCGTATCGCTCCCGTCGCCGCCGATCAGCCGGTCACTACCGCCTTTGCCCATCAGGACGTCGTCGCCGTCGCCGCCGATGAGGACGTCGCTGCCGGAATGGCCAGTGAGTGTATCGTCTCCGGCGTCGCCGTAAAGCGCCGCACCCGTTCCCACACCAATGGTCAAGTTATCGTCGCCGGTGGTGGAAGACTGCGCAATCGTTTTGGCTTCGAGATCGATGCCGGTCGCCGAGAAGATCGGGTCCAGGGCAATGGTCCCTGACGTCGACACCAGCCCCGTGATGTCACTGAACATCCCGGTTGACGAGCCCCAGGTGATAGCATCGTTAAAAATGTGGCCGCTGGTCGCGGTATGATAAGCGTCGCCGTCGATATTGAGCACGCCGCCCAGGGTTGCGGCGCCTGTAATGACAAGGCGCGCATCTTCGCCCCCGCT
>JBFWVA010000026.1:0-23317 GCA_050246995.1 Rhodospirillaceae bacterium
GATAATTGCCAGTTATCAGAAGACAGCGCCTATCCTAGCCGAAACCAATCGGCCTCGGGATGGTCGATGAGGCCGAAGGCTTTTTCGACCCAGGCTATGTACACGTAGTCGTCTCGCGTAAGCGACTCAGCTTTGGCACAGGTCGGGGAGATCGACAGGGTCGAAGTATTTGCGGCATTTAGTCGCCGCAGTGATGGCCTCCCATTACGGAAGGCTCCGTGCAGGTCGGGTGCTGGCATTCGAATGTGTCAGTACGATCTGACGGGGCAACACAAACGGCTCCTATCCAATGAACCACTCGTCAAGTCGGACCGTCGCCGGACAAGCCTACGCCAACGGATTCCTGGAGTTGCGCCCACCACTTGTCCTTGGCACCATCAAATTGCTTCTGATACTGAGAGATGAGGCCTTGTCGGTCAGCAGGCGGCGATCCGACGCAGGGGAATCCGACGACCCACAATTTGCCTTGGCTCCATCCCGGATCGATTACGCCGGTCAACTGCAATGGCCTTTGAGTACGTGAATCCAGCTCGAAATCGTACCAGCCAATGGAGTCGTCGGCACCAACGTACGACACGAACCAGAGTCGATTCTTGTCGAGCAGCGAGACCTTGAAGTCGAAATGTGTGTCTGGCTCCGCACCGCTTCTAAAGAGGACGCTACCGGACCCGGAGATCCGTCGCCTCTCGACTGACAGTTGGACCCGCGCGTAGCGAACCAGACTGGCATCAGCCCACGAGTAGGCAGCTGTAATCCAAGTTCCTACGATGGCTTCGGTCGGAATGGCCGGCTCTGGGCTCACGGTCCCCGCGTCCTTCTCCAGAACATCCCACTGATTTTCGAAGGCTGCGACAACTTCGATGTGCTCGCTCACAAATACATGGCCTTTGGGGCGAGCCGAATGATGTCCCCAACCGAAATAGACGACTGTCTTCCCAGGCCGGTAGACGAGGGTGAAGTTAATCACGGGATACGAAGTGAACAGGCTCTTTGCGCGGTAACTTCCGCCGCTTTGGGGAATGAGTTCAGATGCCGTAACGACAAACGGACGCCAAGACAATGATTTGTCGGAAAGTGTGTCAGGGGACACGAGTTCCTCCCAAATGGTCCCCCTCGTCACGACCCGTCTAATCAGGTCCTTGATCTGCCCGATCTGTTCGACGTCATAGCCGACCGGTGATGGCGACGACGGTTCGGCCTTGAAAAAGATAAGGGTATTCTTGACCTTGGAAGCCCTCTCGCACGCCGCGATGATCTGTGGGAGCGCCTCATCAGTAGTGCCCAACGAGGTCGCAAATGGCTGAAGTTGCCTTCGGACTTCGACGAGCTCATCGGCGACCATCCGATGAAGATCCCACACGAAGGCTATGAAGTAGAAGAGGATCGCGCCAACAAACCAGTCAGGTGGCCATGACGGCGACAACGAACTGTCGCGAAGCGATTCGAATATCACCTCCAGGACGAGAATCGAGACCCCTGCCAGAATCCCTCTAACTTGACTTCGAAATAGGCTCTTCATAATCGTTTCGCGGACGAGAAACATTATGTCTAATCATTCAATTCTTGACTGTGTTCGAACACAGGTGCTACGCCTTGGCTGTTAGGACATTTTGGGAGAGCCAAGTCGATGCCGAACACTCGCAATGCACCGGAATGCCTCACGGGCGTCCAGAAGCAAGCGCGGCCCTCGGACTGGCCCGGGCTCGTGCTCGCTGGTGCGGTCATTGTGGCGTTCCAGATCTCCTTTGATTTAGCCGCCGATGCCGCCACCAAACGCGAGGCGAGAGTTCCTTCTTTGAGCGATGTCCATTGTGTTCCGGCCTGCCCGAATGACGGCACTCGGGCACTGGCTCCGGTAGGGCGTCGTCTCAGTCAGGCCCCCTCCCTTGCGTGCACATGCACCTGCCCCATGCCGCCTCAGCCTACACCGGGACCGCGGTAGGCGATTCGCAAAAGACACCGTTAATCAGCTTCCCTTACAGACCGTATCTATCAGAACCCGCAGGACGCCAATCGCGGGCTGGGTGCGATAGCGCTCGAAATTGCGCACGACGTCACGCGGGCCGGGTGCGCCTTTGCCGTAATACCAGTTCGTGATGCATTCGGACTTCTTCGGGTTCTTCTCGACCGAATAGGCCAGATAGGCGGCCATGTCGATGGCGCCGGTGATGTAGCCGTATTGCTGATCGGCGTTCATCTTGTCGAGCACATCCCCGGCGGTGATGGCGGCATAGGCCGGGGCCGCCGCCAGCAGCAGCGCGGCGAGTGCGCCCCCGGCGATGCGCCGCAGGCGGCTGGAATTGCGGTTGTGAGCGCGTCGTGTCGTATCCATGTCGTTCCTTCGTGAAAGCGGTTTCATGTGGTTCCTCCGCCCGGTCCAGGAACCGCATGAAAGCGCCTGAAACGGTCGTGACGCGGGCCGGTCACCCGCCGGCGCGGCGGGGCGTTATGCGGGGGGCGTGACGGCCGGGCGCTGATCTCGCCCTTCCCTTGCCCAGCCGGCGCGCGCGCCGCCGCCCTGCCCGCGCGTCTCGGCGGCCATCCGGCGGATAGGGGGATGCGACAGGACGCGCATGCGCGTGTATGCCTGGCCCTTGCGCCGTCGAGGAAGTCCCGTATTGCTGCGTCGCAACAAAACATATGACATCGACTATGTTTTGTCGACTCCGTTCCCGGCAGCATCGGGACCGTGGCGAAAGATGTCCGGTTACCGTTCGGTCAGCGGGTCAAGGCGCGGCGCGTGGCGCTGGGCCTGACGCAGGAGGAGCTGGCGGAGCGCACGGACATGCACTGGACGTATCTGTCCGGCATCGAGCGCGGGATTCACAATGTGGGACTGAACCGGATCGTGGCGCTGGCCGTTGCGCTGGAGACAAGTCCGGAGGAGATGCTGGCCGGCATCGTTCACGAGCGCCCGCGCCGCGTTACGGCGCGGACGGGCCGGCCGCGCTCGGCGAAGCCGTAGCGGCATTCAATTCACGTTCGATGTCGGCTTCGGCAAGATCCGTTGCGGGCCGACTATCGGCGAAGCGTCTGGCTCCCAGGGCGTCCGGCAGACCCGCTTCCAGGAAGTCTTTAGAGAGGGGCGCTGCCGCGCCCCTCTCTGCCTGATCAGGCAGCGTTGCCAGAGCGCTCTCCCGTCGGGAGATCACATCGAGCCGGTCTTGTACGGCCGCCGGCATGGCCGCGAACTCGCGTTCCATCGCAGCGACATCCTCGGGCGAAGGGTCATTGCCGAGTGTTTCCTGGGCTTCCTTGATCCGGTCGCGAAAATCTATGATCTGATCGCGTTCTTTGAGGGCGTCTTTGTGTTCCTGCAGCCCCGATGTCCATGCATCTATCGTGGTTGAACCCGGTTTGAAGTCGATGGCTTTCATCGCGTCGGGCGTGAGTTCGGTGCCGTCCTCGTAGAAGGCGCGTTTCCCGTCGGCCGACCGGAATACGAGGCGCCCGAATTCATCGCGGGCGGCGCGTTCACGCAGATAGTCAAGGCGGTCATCAGCCAGCGCGAGACGGCGTTCCGCTGCGACAAGCGCCTCGGCGCTGGCGCGGTCGAGTTCGTCGAGACGCTCACGGAAGGCTGCAATTCGTTCGGTGAGTTCGGCGGCTTCGAGGAAGAACCAGAGGTCGTCAGCCCGCCGTTCGGAACGACCCTCGGAGGTTTCGTCGCGGGTGAAGAAGCGGCGACGGCGGCCCGTCTCGCGCCCTGCCCGTTCGTCGTTGAAGTCGCGAACGTCGTGCAGGCGCTGGCGGCGCGCCAGCTCGGCAGGCCGTGCCTGCGGATCGGCGGGAAGCTGCCCGCCGTCCTCTATTGCGCTCTCGTCCATGAATCCCCGCGCCGTTGCACTACTACGGGTTGATTCTGACAAAGAAGGGTTAAGGAGGGGTTAATGGCCCAGCGACCCTTGCCAATCTGTAGCATCAGGACGCAAGGTAACGATATGGCGGCGCGCATCATCTATCTCGATCAAAACAAATGGATCGACCTGGCCCGCAGCGCGGCGGGGCCGGGCGATCAATTCTCGCCCGTTGTGGATTTGTGCGGGCGGCCAAAGCGGCGGGTGCGGCAGTGTTTCCGCTTTCCGGCGCGCATTACATCGAGTCGAACAAGCAGCATGACAATGAGCGGTTTCGTCGCCTCGGGCAGTTCATGTACGAGTTGTCCGGGACCGTGACGATCGCCTCGCCGGTGTCTATCGTCCGGCATGAAATCGAGATGGCGTTCATGCGAGCGCTTCCGTTCCGGATTCAGCCGGCAGCGTTCACTCTGCTCGGAAAGGGCGTCGGTCATGCCATTGGGATGCCGGATGTTGGACCCGTCGCGCGAGATCCGACGGGCCTTGTACCGCGAGAGAAGGTGGAGGCTCTGCAGAAGCTCGCGCGAGACTCGTTCGAGCAGTCAGTCCTGACCGGGTGCTTTCCTTGGGACACAACGCCGCAGCCGAGGGGCCGCCCTGACTTCTCGCAGCACGACAAGAACTTCCTCGCCGAGATGTATGACTTCCGGAAGCGGCTTGACACCGACGACAAGGATCTGAAGGAACGAGCCATCTACGCCAACGTGATGGTGACGATGCTCGATGAGTTGAACGAGATTCGCGAGCGTCACGGCATTCCCTTCAATGTCTTCGAACAGATGGGCATTGAAGGCGTTACGGCGTTCCTGGAGGACATGCCCTCTGTGAGGGTGAACATCCACCTGCGGAGGCAGTGGTTGGCGAATGCCCGGCTTCAGGGCCGGGCGAACGACAGGAATGACTGGTTCTATCTCGGCGCCGCGGCGGCACACTGCGACGTTCTCGTGGCGGAGAAGCACTTCGCCGGCCTCGTGAACAGGCCGGGGCTGGTGAAGCGAGCCACGGTGATCACGGACCTGCGGGATCTGCCGCGGGTGTAGCAGTGAGTCGCGTGCGAGAGGTTTCGCCATGCCCGCGGTCCAGCTCAATCCCAACAAAGCGCCGGTCCTGTTGTTCGGCCGCGACGAGGGTGGAACCTGAGCCACAGAACGGGTCGAGGACAATCTGTCCCGGCGCGGTGAAGGCATCAATCAGAGGCAGCAGAATCTCAACCGGCTTTTGCGTCGGGTGCAACCAGTTGCCGGTGTAGCGCCAGCCGGTAATGACATCGGGCGGCGGGCGCGCAGGCGGTGGCGGCCGCCCCTTGGCGAACAGGAAGGCCTGTTCGTGGCGGTACGCGACGAGCCCGGCATTGGATGCGTAAGGCCTTGGGAAGACGATGTGGCCGGCAACGCGGAAGCCAGCCGAGCGCGCCGCAGAGAGGAAGCGGTCGGCGGCGTTCCAGCCGTAGAACGAGATGCAGACACTGTCGTCGCGCAGCACGCGGTGCATCTGCGCGAAGGCGGGCGCGAGCCAGTCATCGCGGTCGTCGTTGCGGATGCGTCGCCCCCGTCGGTCGCGGTATCGGACGAGGTAGGGCGGATCGGTCAGCACCATGTCGACGCAGGCCGCGGGCATGTGCGCCATGACATCGACGCAATCGCCGCAGGTGACGCCGTTCGTCATGGCGTGAAGGAGATCAGTACTCATGCGCTGAGCCTCCCGTCGGTGCGGGCGCGCGCGGCGTATTCGCCGATGCTGTAGCGCGGCGCGAAGTGCAGGTCGCGCTCGACCGGCAGGCCGAGCCTGCCGCGCACGGAGGCGAGTTCGCCCAAGCTTACATAGCCAAGCTCCGGACAGCCCATGCCGAGATCGCAGAGGCCGAAGGCGGTGTCACCGTCTTCGGGGTCGAGCTCGGTCAGCAGCCAGGTGCAGCCCGCGTCCGGCGTGAAGAGTTTCACGACGGGAAAGAAGTCGATCTCACACTCGGGCCTTTCGGCCGCGACACTCAGGCGCAGGCGGCCATTGGCCAGCAGGCGGTCGCGTTGTTCATTGGTCAGCAGATTCATCGGCGTTTCTCCTTCGGTTGGTTTCCTCGAACGCCGAACGACAAGGCCGGGCGGATGAGCCGCGTCTGTCACCGCTCGATCTCCAAGGGGCGGGAAACGGCCAACACGGGCCCCTGCCCGCCCGCCAGCAGAGGCAGGGGCTGGCGCGGGCCGGCCGTTGACAGCGCGGCGCGCCCGGCCAGAGTGGCCAATAGAGAGGAAACCGGAAGGGGTAACGAGACCAGTTTGGCAGACATACGACGGCCTGCTATGTTGCGACCGAGGGAACAGTTAAATGGCGGTATCTGAATTCGACGACGCGACGCTTGAACGCCTCGCTGCGGTCCTGGGTGAAACGGGGTCGGGCCTGACCGGAACGGAAATCGGAAAATACCTGCATGAGTGCAGAATCCCGGATGTGGCTCCTGGCATAACCAAGCGTCACCGTTTGTATGCGGCTCTGCAAAGCAAGCAACGTCAGGACCGATGCGCCGACAACGTGCTCGCCTTTGTCAAACACGTGATGACGCCGGTTCGATACGTCGGAAAGAGCGACCTGTTCAATCAGCGACGGATAGAAACCAATGAAGTCCTTGCCTTCGTTGGACTCCATCTCACCGATCAGGGCAAGTTGCATCGTCGCAAGGCTGTCGAAACGCTGTCGGAGGCTGAAGCCGCCGCGTCGGCTCTCCGCCGGGCTTTAAACGAGCGCAAGGTTCATGGGGACGTGCTGAAGTTCTGCAGGGCCGAGCTGCTCGCGGACAACTACTTCCACGCGGTCTTCGAGGCGACGAAGAGCGTCGCAGAGAAGCTGCGCGAGAAGACAGGACTGACTGCCGACGGCAGCGTTCTCGTCGACGAAGCCCTAGGCATGGGGTCGGGCCTGCCGCGCCTGGCCTTCAACACGCTGCAAACCGAAAACGAACGGAGCGAGCATCGAGGTCTCATGAACCTGATCAAGGGCGTCTTTGGCGCCTTCCGTAATACCACGGCGCATGCACCCAAGATCCACTGGCAGGTGTCCGAGCAGGACGCGCTCGACATCCTGACAACGTTGTCGCTCATTCATCGGCGGCTGGACACTGCCGTGCAGACATACCGGCAATGATCTGGGAGGCTGCCGCGGGCAGTATGAACCCGGCGGCCTTCTCGGCCTGCGCGGCGGCGGTGAAGATGGCGCGGTCGTCGTTCTTGAGAACCTTGAGCCAGCACGCAATATAGCCCGCGTGTTCGTCGATATGCGCGGCGGCGGCATCGGCGGAGTCCGGCGTCGCCCCCAACTGCAAATAGGCGCAGAAGAAGGCGCTGCCGAGTTCGGCGACGAGTTCCTCCATCGCGTAGGCCGCATCGCCGAAGCGGTTGCCGTCAAGGCCACGGGCGAGCCGTGACTCGTGGCCGGTCCAGTGGACGAGTTCGTGACTGAGCGTGGCGTAGTAGCTCTGGGCATCGCGAAACGAGTCGAAGGACGGCATGAGGATGACGTCGCGTGACGGGCGGTAGCAGGCGCGGTTGCCGCCGTGAAGGATCCGCGCGCCGGTGGCGGCGACAGCCGCGTCGGCGTGGGCGATGCGCGTCGGCTCTGGCAGCGCAGGCACGTCCGGCACGCGGTAGGCGTCAGGCAGATTGTCAATCTGCGCGACGTTGAAGACGGTGTAGCCGCGCACATAGAGGTAGCGGTTCTCGCTTTCCTCGCCGGTCGCATCATCCGTGCCGGTGCGCGTGGCGGTGTTGGTGTAGATGACCGGCGTGCCCTTCTCGCCCTTGCGGACCTGGCCGCCGAGCGCAAGCGCCTGACGGTAGGTCATCCACAACGGACTGGCATACGCGCCCTCCAGCGCGGCGGCCCAGAGGGAGAGGACATTGATGCCGCGATAGGGTTCGCCATTGTGGCGGCGCGGGCGGACGAAACGCGGGGCTGCATCGTCTGCGCTCCAAGGCTGCGTCCAGGGGCGCGCTCCGGACTCGAGGACGCGGACGATGCTCGCGGTGATGCGGGCGTGGATGGATTGTCGATCGGACTTTCGGTCATTCGTTGCGGATTGCATGAGGGAGCCTCCTTTTGCGGCCGTTTGTTCATGCACGCGGATGGAGGCGACCGGGCGGAGGAGCCGGTCTGTCACCGCCGGTTTGCGGCGGGAAACGGCTTGCCCGTTGACAGGCCGGCGCGCCCGGTCAGGCTGGGAGCGTCAGATTGAAGACGGCCGCCCGGGAGGCGCCGGTGCGAGCGGGTCGAGGGCGGGAACGGCGTCCGCCACAAGGATGCCGGGGAACGTGAAGCGCAGAGTTTCGCCGCAGCGCCGGCATTCGATCTCGGTCGGTACAGGCTTCGCTCCGGGGGTATGGCTGACCACGGTGCATGGCGGTGAGGCGCCACACCGGCCGCAGTGCAGAGGAAGAGTGTCGGGCATGGGCCGACGGTAGCAGGTCGCACCGTCGGGATGGGGCGTCTGGTACATGAAAATGCGGACGCCGGGAACAGCCCGGCGCCCGCATCGGTCGAATACGGCTAGCGCGCGCTCTGCCGCGCTTCGTCGCGCACGTCAACGAGGGCCACGCGCAGGGCATCGCGCACCCGGGTGAGACGCTTGCGGAGCGTCTCCTCGGAGATCTCCAGGTAGGTCGCCAGTTCGTGCCGGGGAACCTGGTGGATGAAATGGAGTTCCGCGACTGCCCGCAGCGCCGGCGTCAAGCGCCGGATGGCATCGAGCACGCGGTCATCGAGGGCGAGCGATGCGGCTTCACCCTCGCGCAGTTCGTCAGGGGCGAGCAGGTCTTCGGGCACCTGCTCGGCGGTGAGCTCCGCCCAACGGCGGCGGATTTCTGCTTTCACGAGGTTCTTGATGACGCCGGCCAGCCAGCCGCGGGGCGACTCGCCGATGTCCCGGGCCTTGTAGTAGAGGATCATCAACGCCTCATTGGCCAGACTCTCGAAATCGATCCGGTCAACTGAGATGTTGTGCGGGGTGAGCTTGTAGCGGGCACATGCGAAGGCGCAGGCCACCGCGAAGTCATAGAGACCGCGGCGCCCCCACCAACCCATCTTGAGGGACATCATCGACGCAAAGGCCGCTTCTTTCTCGACCTGGTCGGCCTGAGGGTCACGAAGAACGTCGAGGTGGTCGACGCTCTGGTCTTCGAGGTTCGTTTTCACGTGTCACCTTCCTGTTCCTTTGGCGAGTTACCGGGAAACGGCGCTGGGAAACCGCTCCGCTTGCCAGCCGACAGGGTGATTGGCTGGAGTACGAGAGCAGGGCGATGACGATCGAATTACACGGCGATCACGCGTCTGATGCGGGGCCTCCTGTTCCCCCGCCATGTAGTGGCTACTCATGGGACACGGACGCTTCTTGAGTGACTACGTGGCGTAGGCGGGACCATACCGTACAGGCGTGCGATGGAGTGTGAGAGTTTTGTAAGTGAACGCAACCGCCGGCCAAGGGGATGGCCCCTTGGTCGTGCGGTTCACGTTAGCGGCACCGCCCGCCCAGCACGGGCGGCCGACGCGGTCAGGTGGTGAGGTCAGTGTCCTGGATCAGTCCTTCGGCGGTGAGTTCGTCGGCGTATTCTTCGAGTTCGCTGCGGGTCATTCCGCCGCTGGACTGCGTGATGATGGTCTGGATCCTGAGGGCGCGCGGGTGCGCCTCCGACTGTTGATTCTGGTTGTCTCCGTTGGGTTCGTCCGGCATCGTCATTGCTTCGACCTCCTTTCGCCAATTCATTTGGCGTGCTTGATGTAGTGGCAGGCGGCGGGACATCTTGGCGGAGCGCCCTTCGCGGACGCCCCGCCGGGTCGGTCAGTCCGCCTTGCGGATGTTGACGCCATGCACGGTGGCGTCGAGGCTTTCGAGCCAACTCTGGGCTTCGTCGCGCATGACTTGCGTGTCCTGCATCTGCGCGGCGGCGCCGGTCGGGACAGTGAAGATGACGAGCATCGCGTAGGTGACGGTTCGGGTTTCGGTCGTGTTCAGGGTCGCAGCCATTTTGTCCTCCCGGAACCGCGTTTGTGTGGTTCCTTCACCCTTCAACAGGAACCACCTCGCGCGTTCCCGGGGCCAGAGGACATGAGCGCAGGGCAAGGACGCGAGGCGGCGGGCCTCGAAGGCGCGGTCGTGATCAGGAACGCCCTCCCCCTGGCGCGCACCGTGCCGCCCGCCGCCGGTCGTCCATCAGACGACGCGCCCGCGCCCGTAGCGATGACGGCAAGACCATGAAGGCCGAATCCAGAGCCGGAACTGCGGCGCTTTCGCCCCACCCCGTCCGCCAGACTCGGCGTTCAGGGCTGAAGTCCGCCGAGCCAAGAGCTCACATCGTCTGGAATGGCGACGCCGGCAAAGAAATGCGGGTTCGCGTGGATGAACCGCGCCAAGAAGAACTCCTGAAAGGCACGATGCGCGAAGCGTACTCGTATCGGGTCTGGCGCCTGTCGCATGCCGACGGGGACGAGCAGGCTGTTGAGAACCACTCCTTCGAGTGTGGCGCTCTGAAGGCGCGATGAGGTCAGTGCGTCCGCAAGAACGCAATCCGACAGGAGTTCAAGGCGCCCGTCGACGATAGCGGTCATTGACCGAGCCGCCGACGCCATCACCTCGAACGCCAAGTCGACGGTGTCATCGAGAGCGGCTTCATCGGCGATTGGCGCACGTAGCCCGCCTGCTTTGGGGGGCGCCGACACGTCTCGCACTACCTTTAGGCGTGCCCACTCCTGAAAGAGATTCGAGCGAGAGACTTGCCGGATCCCCGACGAGGACACAGTCTCCAAAATGAAACGCAGAAACAGAGGTCGACGCGGAATATCGCCGTAGAAGGACATGTATCGACCAGATTCAACGGCACCGATGAGTTCCTGAAGTCGAGCCCGAGACCCTGCATCCGCGACCGATTCGGAGTACCGGCGCACGAGCCGCAGAATGTGCTCGTCACTCCACGGCAGGAGTTCAATGACCTGAATAGTCTGATTGTGAACCCGATGCTCACGGTCCGACACAAAGCCGAACGAAGCGGCAAAGTCCGACGTGCGCGCCTCGAAGAACTCTTTCCGCACGGTCACAGCGACGCGGCTGCGAACCTCACGGAGGCCATTGAAAAACTCCTGCAACCCGCCGCGCCGTGCCAAAGGAGCAGCCTCGTCGAGAGCGTCGATAAGGAGCAAGAAACTGCCATCGTCCAGCTTGAAGAACCGATCGACGGCCAATGTCGCAGCCCGCTCTGCAACCAGCATGTCTTCGGGCGCGGTGTCTGCGAGGAGTCTGTCGAGGTCGACGCATCGTGCCAGCATGGCCTTGGTCGTGATCCGGTCTATGCGGGCGGCCGGCGAGAAGAACGTTCTGTTCCCTGTTGACGTAGCAACCCGAAGCGTGGCGGTCGTCTTTCCGAAGCCGGCATAGCCAACAAGGACAGTGAAGTGGGCTTCAGATTCAAGCAGCAGTCGCGCAGGATCGGCGTCGATCTCCCGCACATCGCGTTCGGTCTCCAGCTTGTACTGACTCGCAGTCATAAGGCTAGTACGTAGCGGCACTTCGAGCAACGGAGGGCATAGATCAGGCTCTGAAGCCGCGTAATCCTTGACTACCGAAAGCGTTCCTTCGTGCGCCAGGCGTTGTAGCCGGGCAAACATGCTATCGAGTGCTGCCCCCACAAGCCGGTCCGCATCCCACAATTCCGCGCGGCTTGCGATGCCCCTTGCCACAAGATCCTGTAGCTCGGTCTGCACCAGCGCGCGAAACTCAGGGTCCTTGTTGGTCCGATTGTGGACGACAAGGTAGGTTGAGGCCGACAGACTGCTGTCGCGAAAAGATCGGATTGAGGCGATGCATTGGTTGGCTTGGGCAACGCCGATTTCCCATTCGTTGACCTCAAAGCCCTTGCACTGGACCACGAGAGGCAGAGGCTGAGTGTCTGACCACACCAGGTGATCGATGCCTGAGCTATCGAAGCGCCTGCGGCTTGGCGTCGATACAACACCCGGGAAGGCCAAGCGCAGGTAGGGCAACGCGGCGCGCTCGAACACGCGATCAGACATCGCGCCCAACTCGCCGCGCATCCTCTTGAAAGTGTGTTTGCTCGCCCAGCCCTTCGCCACTGGTTAAACAGGATAGGACAATTCCGGCGGAGCGCCCTTGTGGGCGCCCCGCCGGCGAGGCGGTCAGGCCGCCGAGGTGCGCGCCTCGTGAGCGCTGTATTCGGCCAGGATGAGCTCGCGCAGCGCGTCCTGGTGGGCGGCATCCATGATGGGCCGCAGGATGGCGTAGCTGCGGCGCTCGCCGTTCATGGAGTACTGGCGCGCGGGGACGGTGACGTTGCGGCCACCGGAGCGGCGTTCCCAGACGGCGAAGCCGATGAGCTTGAGGCCGTTGAGCGGGCCGCCGACGAAGTGGAGTTCGGCGTCGGCGAGTTTGCCGGGAGGGTTGCCCTTGTCGTTGGGCGAGAAACGAACGATCATCTGCGGCGCTGTCTTGGTCGTAGCCATTTGTCTGTGCTCCTTCTTGGAACCGTGATGTGTGGTTCCTTCACGACCAGAGGAACCCGCACACGGTTTCCGGGAGCACAGAAGAACCGCCCAGCCCTCGCGCCAGCCACGCAGGTCCTTCAATGGCAGGGGCGTGACGGCACGAACCACCGCCGGCCGCGGCCCTGCCGGACCGCGTGGTGTATTCGGCGCGATGGGTGGCGGTTCGTGTAGGCTACGACTTGCAGTAGCGCTGAGGTCGATCAAATCGCCACAGGGGACGACATGCCGCCTCTCACCGATCAGGCAATCAAGGAGCTCTTGCCGGCGTCTGAACCTCCTCGTGGCGTGGTGCCTCAACAAGTCACCGCGAGCGCCATCGCCAGACGGTATGAGGGGCTGCGGACATCGGCTCTGCGGCAGACTTTTGCGTGGATGACAGCCATGCAGGCGGCTTTCGAAGCCGACAGTAGCTATCAAGCATTTCCAGGCTTCCAGTGGGCCACCTACGGTTTCGTCCCCGTTCCGAAAGAGCTGGAACTACCGGGCCGCATACGGAGCTTCGATTCGTACGTTTTTGGAATCGCGGTCCAGATCGAACCAGATGCTGTGGGGCCTGATGTGATCTGTGACTCGCTTGAAGTCGGGGACGAGATTGTGCCACTGGTGGTTCGTGCTGTTCCGGTCGAGCCACACTCGCCGCATCCGTCACCAGCGGGTACGGGCGCGTGCTGGGCGCGCTCGCGGAGGCCAGGAATGCGAACGCCGAGGGACGGCGTATTGACTGTGTCTCATGCATTTCGGGTCCTGACCCGCGGGGTCCGGGTTCCGATGGATGTTGGTGGACCGTGGTGTTTAAGCGACGTTGGTCCGGTCGGGATTGACGCGGCGCTTGTTGGTCTGAGCGGTTGCATTCCATCGGCGGCGGTGGCGCTTTCAGTCGATGCCCACCCCGTCGCCGGAGCAGACGTCGTGTTTGAAGGGCGTGCGAGCGGCCCAGTGACCGCCCGGATCACTCATACATTGGCGCACCCGACGTTCTTCGGGATGAGTCATCCCATGAGGGTGTTTTTGGACCAACACGGTCAGTACGGGGACAGCGGCGCGCTTGTAACGGACACGCAGACGCGAAATGGCGTCGGATTGTATATGGGCAAGGTCATCGTTCCAGACGGGCGTGGCGGCTTTACACCAGAGGGCATTTGTCAGCTGTTGGAGCAGGTACGCGACGGACTGATTCTCGACCTATTCGAATTTTGATCTTGTTCTTAATGGAGGTGTGATGACGAGTCGGGCAGATCACGAAGTTACGATAATCCTCGGCCCGCAGGCCATCGGGAGCGAGTGGGCCGATACAGCGGGCATGACGCCGGGTGAAGAGCGTCATAGCCGTACGATGGGCACAATCAAACGGTCATTGGACGAGATCGTCCAGGAAGTTGAGGTCGTAGCTGCGCAAGCTGCGGCGATTGTCGAATCTGCGACGCGGGCGATGGCAACCAAAGCGGACGTCTCGGAGGTGAGGCTCGGCTTGGCGCTTTCGGCGGAAGGGTCTGTCGGCTTTGCCAGTGCGGGCGCCTCGGCGTCAGTCGAGATCGTGTTCAGGCCGAAATGAGTACTTGGACGAGGTTCATGGTTTCGGACCGGCGGGTTTGGGTGGCGGCGGACAGTACCATTGATCCCGTGGGAGTTCGTCGCTGGTCTGATCTGTCGTCGCGCGCTCGCCGTAATTCATGACATCAGTTCCAGACAGAACTGCGGTTCCGAGCAGGTGCGCGTGGGAGAAGATCCAAGCAGAATCACGCACGACGGCCTGCTCGTATACTTTCGCATCTCTATCGACCCAGCAGTCGCCCTCGTGCGATAGATTTTCTTCGCTTTGGACGAAGCCCCCCAGGTCGCCTTTCTTCACGTCAAAACGTGGAATATCGACCAGCGCCCTGATCCGGTAGAGCGTATAGGGGCCGCTCGGCCAGCCGACCTCGATTGAGTGTTCTTCGCCCAGTAGTTCGTACTTCCTTGTTGGTGTGGTCATTCTGTCCCCCCTGATTTCTTCGAGCAGTAAAGAACCACCAGGGAGGAGTCAAGCCGCCGATGCCGACGGCTTGACTTATGACCAATCGCGCCACTACTCCGGCTCTGCTTCGCACGGCTCCGATGCAGCGACATCCGGAGCGACTGCCGGGAAGGACATCGCCTCCGGTAGCCAGTTGCGTGCCTTCATCTGCGCCGGTGTTGGCTCGGCGGCAGTGCGGGCGGCATCGAAGTGGCGCAGCAGCGCGTTGACGAGTTCGACTTTCTTCCAGCCTTGCAGACCGCTGACGCCTTCGGCGTAGCCGCATTCGGTTGCGATGGCGATCAGCTGCGTGCGGTTGCGGCGGTTGAGGAAGGCCGCATCGGGCCGCCAGTGGTGGCGCATATCAACACCGAGGTCAATCGCCACGGCATTGAAGAGCGAGTCGGCAGTGTCCAGACGGTCGCAATCGGCCTGCCCGAAGGACAGCAGGGCGAAGAAGGCCTGCACCGTGTCGCGCGCGTCGGGATCGAGCGTGCGAAGGCGACGATACAGATCAGCTTCGTCAAGATTGCGGCTGGCCTCGCACAGGGCCGCGATGGCGTCATCCCCGTCGTCGGGTGCGATGTTGACCGATCGGCAGACCATGCTGGCTTGGGATTCGAGTACGGAAGCCGCAACAGGGCGCTCGCCCTCGGGCAGGCTGCGGTGCGCGGGATGGAGGCGCATGCCCTGCCACAGTCGCACGGTTGCAATGAGCCGGGCGGTGTCGGGCGCGGCCAGCAGGACTTCCTGCACGGCGAGGCTCTTGTGCCAGGCGATGGTGCGGCGCAGCGGCGTACCGTAGGCAGGTGCGCGGCGGATAGTGGCCGACGGGGCGTCAGCCGTTTCGGTGGCTGTGTCATCGTCCAGATGGTCCGGTTGCGCAAGCGCGGTGCGGACCTCCACCCGGCCCAAGGGCGAGAGATTGATCACGACGCCTGACGGTGCACCCTCTTCCGCCTCCTCGTACTGCCAGTCCGGAATGCGGTGGGCGTTGGTGACCTCAACCCAGGCGGCGCTTTCCCCGTGCTGCGCCGCGAGTGCCTCGACCGCTTCGGCCTGCAGCGTCATGAACTGGTCCGCGTCGTCGAAGTAGGTTTCGGCCTGCGACTGGAACAGATCAGTGGTGAGCGTGCCGGTGTAGCGATCCAGCGGGAAGATGGCCATTGCGGCCGAGGGGCGGCCATCGAGGATCTGCTCGCGGATGTCATCAGCCGACATCGCATAGCGCCCGTTGGTGAGCTGCGGCAGCAATTCCTCCTGCTGCTCGGGCGTCGCGAGAGTTAGCGCCTCGGCCTGCGTGAGGCTGATGGCTCCCTCGCCCAGCGCCGTGCGGGCCTCGTTACACAGGCCGTTGAGTGCCAGACGCCGCCGGATGGTGGTCGCGCTCAGCCCCGTTGAGGCGACGAGGTCATCGAGCGTGGTGCCCTTGCGAATGAGCGCGGCCAGCGCGGTGGCGGCATCGAGCGGCGGCAGGTCGGCGCGCTGCAGATTCTCGACCGTGGCGATGCGCAGCGTGTCTTGCTTCGAAAGGCCTTTGCGAATCTCGACGGGCACGGCGTGGTCGGCATCAATCACGCCCCGCTCGGCCAGTAGGCGCAAGGCGCGGTAGCGACGTTCGCCGCTGATGACGCGGTAGCCGCTTTTTGCCGGGGCGACGACGAGGTTCTGCAGCAGGCCGTCGGCGGCGATGCTGTCGGCCAGCCCCTCCAGCGCGGCATCGTCAAAGACAGTGCGCGGGTTGGCGGCGGGCGGTTGCAGAGATGACAGTGGTACGGATTGGATAGACATTGTGTTGACTCCTTCGTTTCACGTTCGGGAGCCGCGCCTGTCGCGGCCCTTCTGGACGTGGGAGCGCACGGCATCCGGCGCGGGCGCACCCGCCAGGGCCGTAACGGATGTGAAGGAGTCCGCAAGGACTTGCGCCCATCAGCGGCGGGGTCGTGCGAAAAGGATTCCAAGGAAGGGCCGTGGCGCGGCGGCCCGGACAAGCGGGAAAACGCCGGGCTATAGCAGCCCGGCCTGCGCGAAGCCGTAGTTGCGCGCTTCGCCGATGATGAGGTGGTCGATCACGGAGATGCCGATGAGCTTGCCGCCGGCAACGAGACGCGCAGTCAGGCGGCAATCCTCGGCCGATGGCGTCGGGTCGCCCGAGGGGTGGTTGTGCGCCACGACGATGGCGGCGGCGTTTGCCAGCAGGGCGACCTTGAAGACGTCGCGCGGGTTCATGAGCGTGGCGTCGAGCGCGCCGCGGCTGATCTCGTGATAGGCGATGACGCGGTTACGAGCGTCAAGGCAGAGCATGCCAGCGACTTCGTTGGGTTCGTCGCGCAGGATGCGACGGAAGAGCGTGCCGGCGGCCTCGGCGTTTTCAAGCCGTGAACCAAGGCCGGTCGGCAGGTCCGCGCAATCGCGGCGGGGTTCGTAGCGGATGGTGAGTTCGCGGAGCGTGATCGTGTCGAGCGGTTCAAGCATGTCGTTGCCTCCTGGGCTGCGCCTCATGGCGGTTCCTTCACAGCGCGAGGAACCCCTGAGGGCCAGCCGGCAACGGCAGGAGCGAGACGACAGAGCGGGCGGACGGGTATCCGGGAGAATGCAGACGACGTGACGGGGATGATTTGTAACCCGGCGCGGGGGATGCGTGCGGGGCCAGTGGTGTGAGGGCTCTACCAGCCGCCGTAGTCGAACCCGTCTGGGGTCCAATTGCGTTGACGGGTCCGCAGGTCTTCGAGGTCGACCTTCCGCAGGGAGAGGTCGAGCCCCCACATCGGAAAAGGCCACTGGGTCTGGATGCGACCGTATGTATCTTGCGGCGCCTCGATCAGGATGCTCCGGGTGTTCATTTGTTCGAGCGTCCGGTGGTTCCTATGCGGCATCTCGGACCAGTGCGTCTCCGGCCCCGGCTCGAACGGCCGCCAGTCGTCTGCCACGACTTGCAGAGCCGCTGGCGAAGCGAATCCGACGGCAGCGAGGTCGCTGACGAGTTGGACCGCCTCTGAAATGGGTTGAAACGTGGCGAGGTCCTCAAAGGCGCAAGGGTCCTCCCATCGGGCACCGTCATCGTGCGCGACATAGTTGACGTAGAGAAGGCCGTTGCGATCCCATTCGATCTGGTTGGGGAATATCCAGTCAACGTCATTGGGGCCATCGAGATAGAACTGATCGCGGTAGTTGTCCAGATAATGCTGAAGTCGGGCGGGCGTGTCGGGGCGCATCGATACGGCACGCGCGTACAGCCCTTTCGCAATGTGGCAGGTGAATCGTTTGAGGTGGGTGGCAAACCTGTCGCTGGGCGTCCTCGGACATCGTACGGCGTCGAGCAGGATGAGGAATTTGCCAGCCTCCTCCTCCGCCAGCACCTTGAGTACGCGTGAGGCCTGAACCTGCCCGGACTCATGCAGCGCCCGCGCGCCAGTCCACAGGCGCGAAACATTCTTGTGAATCAGGCTGAGCCCCTCGGCACACGCTGTGAGGAACGCCTCGTCATTCAGTTGTGAAAGATCTGCGATGGCTTTGATTCTCATGATTGTGGATGCTCACCTTCGGAGTTGCGGGTGTCTGAAACGGGCTGGGGCACCGCCTGCCATCCCGGCATGCCCTGGAGGATTTGATCTGTGCTCGTCGAGGGCGTGACGTGGCCGTAATGATCCTCGATCATTTGAACGGATGTGCCCATCTGCTTGGCGAGGAAATACACATCGACACCTTCCATAAGACGGAAGGTGGCATAGGTATGACGGAATGAATAGGCGCTGCGCGCGGTGCCTTCAGGTCCAATGACCAGACCGGCGGATTTGAGAAGATCGTTAATGAGCTTCTTGTAGCCTTCGGTAGCCGGGGCGCCGTCGAACCGGGTAAAGACGGCGTCCTCGGGTTCGGTGGCCTTGCTGAGGGCGCGCACCCTCTCGAAGTACTCGCCGACGCTAGGCGGGGCGATGAGTTCGCGGTGTTTCTTCTTGCCCCTGACCTTGACGGAGAGGAACGCGCGGCCCTGCGCGTCGGCACGGACACTGATGTCGCGCCAGCGCAGATTGCGCGCCTCCACGGTCCGCATGCCGGTATTGGTCATGATCAGCATGTAGTTGTAGACGACCGTGCGTGTCCACTTGCTCACCGCGCTGCCGCCGGCCTTCAGCCACCGGCGGGCATGGCGGTGGAGCTTTCGGTATTCCTCAGGCGAGAAGGCCTCTCGCCTGCCCTTGTCGAACTTGATCCTGTCCTTTGGAATTTGAATGTCGCGGATATAGCCCTTGGTGGCCGCGAATTCGAGGATGCTTCGCAGGGTGTTCATTTCGTGGCGCAGGGTTGAGCCGCTGATCGTGCGGCCCTCAATGCGGCGGCCAGTGGCGGATTCGGAGCGCCACGCCGGGTAGCCGCGGAATTTATCGATGCCCACGGCGGCGATCGGCAGGGCGCCGACATATGGAATTAGGTGGCTCTTGATATGGGAAGCGCGCACCTTGTGCCAGGCATCAGTGATCTGGCCCAGCGCGACCAGGGTTTTCTGCTCTTCGAGGAATTCGTCCGCGACGGCCTCAAAGGCGCGCTCGAAGACGGGGACGGCATGCTTGACCCGGAACCGGATGTCGGCCTCGTGGTCGAAGGCCCGGTCACGGGCGAGGTTGATGTCGGATGTGCGGAGGGCGATGGTCTTGTAACGGGGGCTCTCGGGCACCCGGACGCGGCAGTACCAGTTCTGATGCTGGACGTCGGAGCGGCGGAAGATGATGAGGCCGGATTTGAGCTCCTGGATGTCGGTGAGAAATGACATGCTGCGATGGCTTTTCTGTGTAGGTCCTGTGTAGATTGGCGCGTTAACTCCTTGATGCTGCGTGGGCTGTGCAGCACCTGTGTAGGTTTCTTGTGGATGAAAAATCGTGGAAGGTCAATCGGTTAGACATACGCCCGTAGGCATTGAGCTACGGGCGCACTGCTAAGCACTTGATTCTGCTCGCAAATTCGTCCTCGAAAATACCTGTGTACAAGTTGTGTAGGTCCACGAGGCGACCGTATCCAAGCGGTATACAGTCGGCGGGCACTTTAGACCCAAGAGCGAGGTGTCGTCAAAGACTTTCTACGGGGCGGAGCACGGCGGATTTGAGCTTGATGGGCCTGGCCTGAAAAGGATGCGGGACAGTGGATTGAGTACGGACATCATGACTGAGACGGCACGGTCGACGGACGCTGGCAGAAGGAGAGGTCCGAGCACTCGGGCTTGGTCGGGAATCGTCATCGGCTACGCTGAGGAAAGAGTCGATCGAATACTAGGCATTGCCCGGAGGGCACGATGAGGATCATCGAAGAAGGACGGCTTGACGGAGAATTCGAGGGATTCGAGGACACGGATCGAGTATTCACGTTCAGCGGTTCCAGCAACAGATGGCGCCAGCGGGGCTACCACTACCACTACTATTACGCCTACATGCCTCGCGCCCGGGTGGTCGAACGAAGCGGGCGGACCTATCTGAGTGTCGATGGCATCAGTACGAGCATTGAGGTCGAGCGGGCTTAAGACCGAGCCTTAGTCATTCGCCCCATGGCTGATCATCGCTGACGGGCCGTCACGCGACATTCCCGGAGGAGATCCCTCGCTTGTTTGATGCCGCGTGCGTCTCCATACGCGGACATACGCCGCAACGCATCGGAGGCATGGACCTTGGCCTCTCCGACGCCCGAGCCTCAGGTACGTCCGACCGAGGCCAATCAGCGCTTGAGCGGCGCCATGAGGATCGACCTTCAGGCGAATGCTCAGGCTCCGCTCAAAGTCCTGGGCAGCGGCCTGATAGTCCTTGGTTCGGTGCCGGAGATGACCCAGATTGTGGAGGCTCTGCGCGATCCCGCGGTGGTCACCGAACTGCCGTTTCAGGACGATACTGTCGTTCAACAAATGGATGGCCTCTCGATATCGGCCCTTCCACTCCAGAATGATGGCGATGTTGTTCAGCGTCATGGCCACGCCGCGAAGATCCGAGACCGAACGTTCGAAAGCCAGGACACGGCGGTGCTCCCGCAACGCGGCGTCGTACCTTTTCAAGTAGCCCAGAGCTACCGCACGGTGCGCCCGCACCTGCACCTCGAACCATTTGGGCCGGTGGCCTTTGGCGAGTTGTAGCGCACGTTTGTAAAAGCCGTCGGCCTCTTCGTATTTTCCCCGCCGTCGTGCTACGACGCCGCGTTGGTCAAGAGCGGCGGCCAAAAGCAAGCGGCTGCCGGCCATTTGCGCGGCCTTGATCGCGTCGTCGGCTGCGGATTCTGCCCCTCGCAGATCCACCCCCTCGCTTTGCCTCATGACGGCAAGGTCAAGCAGGAGCCGCCCGCGGGCCCACGGCGACATCGAGTGTGTCCTCAGTGCAAGCGCAATCACTTCAATCGCTAGGCTTGGTCGGCGAGACTGCAGCAAGGCATACGACAGGGCTTGAGTGGCTCGCGTGCCTGATCGGGATCGAGCGGACGCCGGAGCGGGCCGTCTAGCGGGCCGCTTTGGGTTGGCGGGTTGCGCTCGTCCCTCCTCCAAACCCGAGGTGAGCGCATTCAAGGCCAGCCGACTTGGCCCTCGGAAGACAGCGAAATCGACGCCCCAGCTCTTCTGACAATCGATCGCGGGGCGTGCTGGTGCCCAGCGACGCTCCGAGTTAGAAAGCGGCAAGAGGCGCGGCCTCTTATGGTCGTGGACAATCCAAGTTCCTGGGGCGGTTCGAGGCAGCGCGCGCATCCACGGCGCGATGTCGAAGTCGTCGCGGCCAGCGTAGCCGACGACGAAGAGAGGTTTTTCCTTCAGCAGAAGTCGGAGGAGGCCCTCGATTCTTTGAGGGATACCTCTGCCCACCTGCCGGATAGCCAAGGCAAGTTGAGCGGTTTCTCCAATGCGAGCGCCTCGATCCAGGGATCCGTGGACCTTCAGGAGGATTCCACTTGTGAGGCGTTTCGCCTCACGAACTTCGTGAGGCGACGCGATCACAATGGGAGTGACGCCGATGCGTTCGCACGCCTCCTCGATCAAGGTGTCGAAGTTCGTTGTCACAACGGAGCAACCGTTGCCGATCGCCCTAGCCAGGAAAGAGTGCCATCGGTTGGGATCCCCGTGACTTAAGAGGATAGGGACTTGGCTTAGGGCACGGGAACCGAGGTGTTCGACGAGAATGTCACCTAGTACCTCCGGTCGAAGACGGGCCATCGCAGCTACTACGCGCGTCTTGAGCCTAGTTGGGAGGTCTATCTGATCCGAAAGGTCTACCGCGAGGGCGCGCGACAACTGCGAAGCAATGGGAAGCTGTGCCGGGGGGTCTACTGAAATACCAGCGCCCACCAGAAATACGGCATCGCCATTTTCTATGGCTGAGCGCCAGTCTCTCCACTCCATCGGAAGGTGATTCTAGCCTCTAGTCGGTGGATGTGTTGTTCCTCGCGATTCGGACTGGCTGGAACGCCGCCAGGAGTTGGGCCGGGAGCGGCCCCTACTCCATCGGCGCAGGGGTGCGCCGTTTGCCGCCGGGCGGTGAGACCCGGCGAAGGCCAGCAATCCGCTCAACGCTTTGCTGGGGGTGCGTCTGGTCGTAGAACGAGGCGATCATCGCCGGGCTTGTGCGCGCCCATTTGGCGATATCGCGATAGTCGGGATTCGGCCCCAGGTCGAGCCGTAGCGATATCCCGGTTTGCCGAAGACTCTTGGCATCGCGTGTCTTGCCCTCACCGTCCACGCGCAGGTTGGCGGCGATCAGAAGTTCCTTGATTCCTTCGCGGTGACTCTCCAGAAAGAGATGGTCGGTTGGTTTGGCCTCGGGCCGGGCAGCCTTCATCGATTTGAAGGCCGAAACGGCGCCGAACATCCCGTAGGCGTCTTCGCGGACGCCGCCGCGTGAGTGCTTGCCCAGCACCTTCATGTGAACGGCTTCCGTGCGGTCGGGATCATTCAGCCTGATGGGCGTGCAGTCGCACCAGCGCAGGCTCGCGGCCTCGCCGACGCGCAGCGCCGCGCCGACGCACATCAACATGAACCAATACAGTTCCTGGCGTTGTCGGCGGGTGCGCGGGTTCAGCCCCTCCTCGTTCATGCGCTCCTTCCCGAGGTTGCGGACCTTCGTCCATTGCTCATGGTTCAGGAAGGGGCGCGGCGACGGCACGACCTCCCACGCGCCGCCGCGGAAAGACGGAAACTCAGGGATCTCGTTCAGGCATTTCTCGATCGACTTCGCATGCCGAAGGACGAGGCGGACGAAGTCCATGTCTTTCTTCAGCGTGGCGGGTTTGATCGGCGCGCCATTCTTGGCCTGGGCTTCCGAGCGTGTTTCCCGGAGGGCCAGCAGAAAGTTGGTGTCGATGTCTGTGACCTTGACGCCGTCGAAATGGGATTTGAGGAGATTCCACTTCTCGCGGTAGTTCCGACGCTGACCTTCTGACACTTCACGAACGCGGTTGGCGTGCGTGATAAAGAGTTCGGCTATCTCGCCGAACGTGCGCCCGTGGAGATGCTCACCCCGGCGCATCCGGTCGCGCAGTTCGAGGAACCAGTCGGTGGCAACGCGCGTTGCGGCCGGCAGGGTGACCTCGCCGGTGCTCTTGTTGATGTAGCGCCCCTGCAGGTGGGTGCGCGCGACGATACGGGGGGCACCGTTGCGTCGTTCGAGCCTCAGCTTGCCGTCGTAGAGCCGGGCCAGGACTTCTGTCCGCTGTTGGCGAGGCGTTCCATTTGCCATATACTGACAAGACTCAGCCGTCGCTGGCGCAGAGTCAAGTGTTGTCCGGTGTTGTCCGGATCGTCGTCAGCGATACGACCCACGCGGAAGTGGCGGAATTGGCAGACGCACCAGCTTGAGGGGCTGGCGCCCGCAAGGGCGTGGGAGTTCGAGTCTCCCCTTCCGCACCAAACATCCCGAAGTGCCGAAGTTCCGAGGTTCCGAGGTTCCGGAGTTATCGCAGCACGCGGAAGCGCACG
>JBFWVA010000027.1:0-22333 GCA_050246995.1 Rhodospirillaceae bacterium
GTGGCATCACCCGCCGCGGCAGGTGCTGGGCGCGGTGCTGCTCGAGGGTGGCCGCGCGGGCGATGCCGAGCGCATCTACCGCGAGGACCTGGCGCGTTTCCGCGAGAACGGCTGGTCGCTGTTCGGGCTGGCGCAGGCACTCGAGGCGCAGGGGCGCGCTGACGAAACCGCCGAAGTCCGCGTCCGCTTCGAGAAGGCGTGGAGCCGCAGCGACATCACGCTGACCTCGTCCCGGATCATCGCGGATGACCGTCCGATCGTGGCTTCCACCTCAGGGTCAATCGTGGCTTCCGCCTCGGGGTCGATCGTGGCTTCCGCCTCGGGGTCGATCGTGGCTTCCGCCTCGGGGTCGATCGTGGCTTCCGCCTTCAGGCGGAAGGAACTCATCCTCTCGACCAACATCACCCTCGAGTACGTCGAGCAGGGGCCGCGCACCGGCACGCCGGTCGTCCTCCTGCACGGCATCACAGACTCCTGGCGGTCATTCGAGCCGGTGCTCCCCCACCTGCCGGCGTCGGTGCGGGCCATCGCGGTGTCGCTGCGTGGGCACGGCGGCTCGTCGCAGCCCGACTCCGGCTACCGGATGGAGGATCACGCCGGCGACGTCGTGGCGTTGCTGGACGCGCTCTCGATCGAGCGCGCGGTCATCGTCGGCCACTCGATGGGCGCCGGCGTGGCGCTGCGCGTGGCGTTGGATCATCCCGCGCGGGTCGAACGGTTGATGCTCATTGGTGGCAGCCCGTCGACGGCCACCAACCCCGTCGTCAAGGAGGTCGTGGCTGCGGCGCAGGCACTGACCGACCCCGTGGACCCCGCGTTCGTGCGCGAGTTCCAGGTGAGCACGGTCGCCAAGCCGACCGCGCCCGGGCTGATCGACACCGCCGTAGCCGAAAGCCTGCGCCTCCCCGCCCGGGTGTGGAAGGCGGCATTCGGGGCTATCAGCTACGACGTGGCCGCGCGGCTCGGCGAGATCCGCGTGCCCGTTCAGCTCGTGTGGGGCGACCGCGAGGCCATCATGACGCGCGAGGAGCAGGAGCGGATGCTGACCGGCATCCACGGCGCGCAGCTCGCCGTCTACGAGGGATACGGCCATGCGCCGCACTGGGAGGATCCGTCGCGGGTCGCGCAGGAGATCGCGGCGTTTGCGATCAGCGCTCCGCACGTGTTACATTGAGAGGCTCAGGGAGGGACCGATGGTCTGCCCTGTAGCTTCCGCCCTCGGGTGGAAGTTCGTGGCTTCCGCCTTCAGGCGGAAGATCGCTCAGTGTCGCGGGGTGGAGCAGTCCGGTAGCTCGTTGGGCTCATAACCCAAAGGTCGCGGGTTCAAATCCCGCCCCCGCAACCAACTGTACCGGCACGACCATGTCGCCAGTTTCCGGCGACCTTTTCGTTTCCTGGGCGACGGCCAGCATTGCGGCCAGATTGCCTCTCAGCTCGATTCGGAGCTGGCTCTTCTCCGGAATCAATACGATTGAATCAATGAGCCCGCGGAGCGTCTCTGACGCTTCCAGGCGGCTGCCGTCGGCCTGCAGCGCCGCTGCGAGCTGCTCGACCTTCTCGCGGTAGAGGTCGGCCATGCTCGGATGCAGGAGCGGCGGCGGCTCGTGCGCAACTTTGATCTGATGCTGCAGCTCGTCTCGCCGCGCTGTCAGGCCGAGCATTTCTTCCTTCCCCTCGGCCGTCGGCACAACGTCATCGAGCATCAGGTCGAGCAGCTTCTTCCGGCGCGTCTCGACCTTGGTCAATTCCCGCTTGGCCGCGTTGAGGCCGGCGCGTTGCTCCATCCGCAGGCGGTTCATCTCTTTCGTGAACTCGCAGCAGAACTCTTCGAAGAAGTCTTTGCGTAGCAACTTCGTCTGAAGCGCGCTGAGAACACGCGATTCCACGTCGAGCCGTGAGATCCGAAGCGTGTTCGTGCAGGTCCCGCGATCGCGAGCGCCGAAGCATCCGAGCATCTCTCGCGAATGGACGATGAAGCCGGCGCCGCACTGGCCGCATTTCGTCAGGCCGGAGAAGAGGTACTTCGGACGACGGAATTGATTGAAGCTCGCTTTGGCTTCGGCAGACCATTTGCGCTGAACCGCTGCATAGCGGTCGCGGACGGTCTTCCATGTCTCGTCATCCACGATCCGAAGCGCCGGCACGTCTTTGATGATCCAGGCCGATTCCGGATTCGGTCGGGCAACGCGCTTGCCGGTGTCAGGGTCTTTGAGGAACCGCTGGCGATTCCACACCAGGCGTCCGACGTACATCTCGTTGTGGAGGATGCCGTTCCGTCGCTTTGGGTTGCCATGGATCGTGCTCGGACCCCACAGCGCCCCTTGCGGACCTGGGACGCCTTCCTTGTTCAGCGTCTTGCAGATCTGCTTTGGCGACACGCCGGCCGCGTAGTCGCGGAAGATTCGGCGAACGACCTCGGCTTCCTCTTCGACGATCTCGCGGTCGCCCTTCGAGACTTCGCCGTTCTCGAAGCGCCTGACCACCTTGTAGCCGTAACAGAGCCCGCCGCCTGCTTTGCCGTTCTCCACGCGTCCGCGAAGTCCCCGTCGCGTCTTGTCGGCCAGTTCGCTCAGGTACATCGCGTTCATCGTGCCTTTGAGGCCGATGTGGAGGAACGTGATGTCGCCTTCGGCTACCGTGTCGATGGAGACGCCGGCGAAGGTCAGGCGCTTGAACAAGCCTGCCGTGTCTTCCTGGTCGCGGCTAAATCGATCGAGCGACTCGGCGAGAACTCCTTCGACTTCTTTCCGCAGCGCCGATTGCATCATCGCCCGGAAGCCAGGGCGCAGCAGCGTGGCGCCGGAGATCGCCGCGTCGGAATACTCCTTCACGACTTTCCAGCCCTGGCGCTTCGCATACTCGCGGCAGACGCGGAATTGATCCTCGATCGAGGCATTCCGCTGATTGTCGGACGAGTAGCGGGCGTAGATGGCAACCTTCATTGCTGGCGGTCGGAGCATGTCACATCCTCTCCGTATTCACGCTCGAAGATCTCGCGCGCCGCTTGCCGCGCGAGGAGTCGCGCCAAGGCGCGCAGGGCTTCGTCGAGTGGCGCATCCGTCTGCGTGGCCGCATCGATCGATTCATCGACGGTTGTCGCTGGCCACTCAGGCGGCTCGCCGTTCGTAGACGTACGTCGCGTTCGTCTCCGCATAATAACTCCGGCCGTCACACGACGGCGACCGATGTTGTTGGTGACGAAGCGACTCCACTCTCGCAACGCGCTCGAGGGGCGTTGCGGGCCGCCAACTGCGCTGGTCCGAAGAGCAGCGTCAACGGCGGCATTGGAACCCCCGCTCTCACGCGCGAAGCGGCGGTCGCGCGGAGGGGTTCCAGGGAATCGAGAACGCTGTGTGGTTCGCGTTGTGTAGGCCCACAACCGCGGATACGCGTTCTTGGCGTGCAGCCGGGCTCAATCTGATGGCGACTGCAGTGGCCGGAATGACCCAGCGCCTTGGTATCGGCGTCTCGTCGGTCAAGCTCTCTGGGAGGTTGACCGCTTGAGGCGTCCTGTCGTCGCCGCTTGTGGCTGTTGAACCTGTGGTTCAACGGGTTGCCACCCGACGACATTGATTGACTAACGATACCCGCGCTTTTCGCCTGGGCCCTTGCTTCAACGCGGCGATGTTGCGGCGTGTGCAACTTCCACCGGGCCTGAGCCGGGTGGGGCGAGCGTGGCTTGCGGCCACGTGATGGATCGAAGCTACGCTCCTGGGCTCCCCTCGTCAAGCAGATGTATTCCAGCTGTCAAAGCTCGTTAGAAATGTCCCCGGTCTTCACTCGATACAACTGTCCCCGGTTCCAGGTCGGGCTGGGCGCGCTCCCATGCGCGACGATCCTTGTGAAAGGCGAAGTAGGCGCGATGCGTCTCAACGGCCCGATGCCACGGATGATCGGCCGCTTGGCCCTGGCGCCTGGTGAGGAGCGCCGTCGGCAGCGTCGGGGCGGCACGCCGCGTGGCCGCCGGTGCGACCGCGGCCGCCGACGGCGGGATCTCTGTCCACCGGACGCGTCGCCCGCGATAGCGCAGCTCAATCTCCCCACGCGCCGTCTCGAGGATCTGGACGATGCTGCGTGCCGGTGGCTGATGCGTCTGCCGCTCGATCTGCAGGTGGCGATTCGCGTAGCGGACGACCCAATCATTCGAAACGGTCCGGGTCTCGACGAGCCGAAACACCTCGTCGAGGGACACCCGTCGCGGGACGGCCAGGTGAAAGTCGTCCGAGGACGCCGGCGGCTGCGCGAAGCGCCGATTGTGCTCGGGCCAGTACGTGGCCGCGAGAAACGCATTGGCCGCGTCCAGCGAGGCGATGCCCGCGCGGCGCAGCTTCTTGACCAACCGATCTTGGTGCGTGCCGTGGTGGCGCTCGATCCGCCCTTTGGCCTGCGGCGAACTCGCGGGAATGATCGTGATGCCCAACGTCGCGCACATCCGGCCGAATTGGGTGAGCGGCTCCGCGCCGGTCACGCGCTCCTCCGCCGTCGGTTTCCGCACGTAGACGTTTTTCCAGTCGGTGTATAGCGCACGGGGAATGCCATGGGCCTCGATCCACAGCCGCAGCACGCCGACGGCCGCCCAGATCGTCTCCTGGGCGTCGAAGCGCCCGAGACTCTGTCCCGTCGCATCATCGACCAGCGTCAACAAGCAACTCTGCGGGCCGCGCCGCTCGAACCACGGATGGAAGCTGCCATCGAGCTGGACCAGCTCGCCGAAGTGCGCCATCCGCTCGCGGCGGCGCCGATGCGGGCTCCGCGTCCGCCGGCGACTCCACAGCCCCGCGGCGAGCATCCACCGGCGTAAGGTCTCGTGGTCCACGACCACCCCGTCCTCGCTCGCGAGGTGCTCCGCCGCGAGCGTCGGCCCGAAGCGCTCGGTCGCCGGGCCACTGTATTTCTCCCGAATCAGCGCCAGGGCCCGCGTCCGGTCGCTCGTCTCCCGGGCTCGATTCGATGGCCGGCCTACACTGCGATGGCGCAGGCCACCGGCGCCTTCCGTGCGGTAGCGCCGGCACAGGCGCTTCGCCTGTCGATAACTGATCGCCAACATCGTGGCCGCCGATCGCAGGCTTAACGTCCCCGCCACCACCCGCGCGAACACCCCTGCGCGCTCCAGCTCTCGCGTACTCATCGCCGTCCGCCCCACGCCGCCTCCTCAGAGGCGGCCAGCTTAGGGGGACATTTCTAACGAGTCGCTGCGGGGACAATATCAGCGAGTCTCAACAGCAGATGTATTCCAGCTCGGCGCTGTGAGGCTGCGTCCTGGCGCCCAACCGCATTACTCACGCCATCAGGCGAAAGGCCAACCGCGCAGCGGAGCGAGCTTCAGCGGCTGCTGCATCCTCGCGACCGGCCTGCATGGCGTCTGCAACACGCTGCATCTGTCGCCGCAATTCGAGGAGCGCCGTCACCGCGTCGCGTGGCACCGAGCCATCGCCCAGGCACAGGCCACACTCGTATTTCTTCGACGTACCCGGTTTCCATGGTCGACCGCGAATCGTTCCGCGACCAGCACAGACTGGGCACTCGATTCGGTCCGACGAGCGCGCACCACGGCCCTGCCTGACCGGCATGGGCCGATTGTAGCATATAAGTTACTAACTATTCGAATAGCTTCGGAAGTGACACTCCGAGCGCGTGGGCGAGGTTCTCAAGGTTCCGGAGCGACGGATTGCGCTGTCCCAGCTCGATTCCTGCAAGGTAGACGCGATGAATCCCGGCTTCTTCAGCCAGGCGTTCCTGCGACCAGCCTTTCTTGGTTCTGAGCTGTCGAACCTTCTGCGCGAGAGCCTTCGCAGCGGGTGGGGGTGCGGGCGTGCGGCGTGTGGCCACGCGACATGGTGCGTGCCACACGCAAAATGCTCAATAAACTATAAGTTACAATGCTGCGTAGAACGTAAGGCAGACTATAGCCGTGAAGAAGGAATCTGCATCATCTTGGTCCTCCGCGCGAGAGCGCACGAAAGGCAAGACTACGCGCGCAGAAGACCGTCGCCCCAACGCGATTCTCGCTGAGACCGTCGACGAACTCTTTGACTCCAGCTCGGATGAGCTCGACAGGCATCTCGATTGGGACAACGCGCATCGCCCTCCCGTGAAATCGAGCGTGTTAAACGTGGATTTCGCTTTCACACGATCGACTGTGAGACGAAGCGCACCAGCAGCCGCGGCCAAGCCTTGATCAATGTGCGGCTGGCCCGATAACTGTACCTAGGGCTCGGTCGCCGTGCCGTCTTTTAGAGGCACTCATCGAAGTTGCCACTCCTCGTCAACTGCCACCCGCAGTGATAAGTGCTGGCGGTACGTTCTTGAATCGAGTTAACGCCATCGACCGGAAGTGCGGGCGATGTGACTCATTCTTGAGATTGATCGCTGGCTTATCTCCAATAGTCACGCTCTCGATGAGGTTGTGACGCTCAGCTTCTTCTATGGCTTCGTACAGATCGCGAGAGTCGGTTGGGGCCGGCTCGTTTACGGCGCGATAAAACTGTGGCAGGCCGGCTTCTTCGGCTTCGGCGGTCAGGTCCTGCATTGCGCTCCATACGGCCACCGACTGTGCTCTTCGAGAGACCGCATTGAGTGCATCCAGCGCAGAAAACCCGCCCTCAGTGTCACCTAGCAAAAGCCGTGAGGCCTCTACAACGTCATATTCGGTGATCGGTAAGTCAGTGGCAGTACACGCCCTTGCGCGTTCCACAAGCTGACGACAATAACCTGGCGAGCCAGCAGAAAGCCAAGTCGCATAGCGGAGACTGTTCTCGCTATAGCTCTTTGAAAGACTCACTAGCGATGCGATCCATATCTGCGCGATATCACCTTCCTTCAGGCGTGACAGGTACACAGTCGACAATCGGCCGCCATGACGTATGCTGCTTAGCAGCGACTGGCCGTCTGCACCGCGATCAGAATCGTAGGTAACTATTACCTTTAGCCTGGGGCCGAAATCAGCGCACTCTCGCAAGAACGCTGCGAGTGCATCTCGTTGCTGACTACGAGCCAAGTCCACGTCGTCGAAAACGAAGAGGACACTCTGATGATCGTGCGGCCAACCGGCTCTATGGTGCTCAGTCTGCCGAGCATGTGCTGCCCGCGTTTCCTGCGAGTCTCCTAGGGACTGGCGCAGCTCGGTCCAAGGCAGATCATGAAACTTCTTGAATTCGAATCGCCTAATCGCCTGGCATGGTGCTGAGCCGAACAATCGACGAACGACTTCGCCTGCCAAGGCAGTTTTTCCGGCGCCGGTTGCCCCGAGTAGAGCGACTGGCGTGCCTTCAAAAAGCAGGTTTCGCACTTGTGCTAATTCGGTGTCTCTGCCTATGAAAGGCTCACTGCCCATGGGATGAACAGCAGTTGCTGGAGCGGCGTTAACGACACTAAAGTCCCGCTGTTCCACACGATGCTGAGACTGTTCTGAGGCTTCCTTTAGTCGCTCACATTCGGCAACTGCATTCTCAAGAGCAGTCTCTAGCGCACTGTAAGGCAGTGTGTCGAGTTGCCTCAGAAGTCCCTCGAGAACAGGAGAAACGAGATAGCGCCCCACGGTAATCCCTAGTCGATCTCCATGGGGTGAGACCTCGTGCGCCGGTTTATCGACAAGCGAAAGAAACGACTTTAGATGGTCGTCGTCATCGCCTCGATATCGCCGAACCACTTCAATGAGGCTACGAAGTGTACGTGGCCGAGGAACAGTCTTGTCTGTCGTCCACTGAGAGATGGCAGCTCTCGTCACGCCGAGCGTCGTCGCCCATTCTGAGCGGGAGAAGATCTCAGTGTCCTCAATCAGTTCCTTCAGAGTGGTCGCAAACGGGCTGCGACTCTGACGTGAGTGACGGCCGTCAGTCGTTGAGGCGCTGATCATAATAATCCTCGTGATGCATGCGAATACTCGATGAGTCCCATTGGGTCCTGAGCACAGTCTTGAAGTCTCGGTCTGGGGCGGGACGTTTCTTTAGTCGTTCGATGACGCGCTCGGCGGCATAAAGGGCCAGGGTTGCGCGCCCAGGCATCGCGATAACGATGTCCGTGTGGCCTCGCGCTGTATCGACGAACGGCTCGGTAGTACGTAGCGCGGTGCCGTTAGCGACGGGGGCAAGTTCCCATCCCGCAGTGAACCGATGCGCGCGCCCTTTCAGCGGAGCGGGGAGGGCGTCTAGCAACGCCTGTCGCTTCTTCGGATCGACTTCTCGTTCTGATGGAAGGCGATACGAACCGATTGGCTCATGGACGTCTGCGGCGAAGACCATGCAGCCGTCAACCCGGCATGAGCCAGGAGGATGCGCCACAACGCTGTATTGCGATGTTTCATCAAACCGATCAACAAGAATCGGCGCTCGAATCGTCGGGTCTCCGGGAAGCACCAGCAGGGGCGTCTGCTGAATCTTGATCTCAACCTGGTCGCCAAGAGCCTTGAGGAGCGGGATGTTCCCGGCTCCCGCGGCGAGAATGGTCGTTCCGAACTCCATCTCATCGCCATCAATGAGAAGTCGATGGGAAGGTGATTTCCCTGGTGTCGGTACTATCTCGACGGGTTGAGCGATCTGACAGAAGATGGCGTTGCGTCCGCCTACCTTTCGCTCTGCCTGCTCTCGGCCTCTCCGAATCAGCTTCGCTTCATCGAACGGTGACTCTGGAGAGGAGTATACGTACGCGCCCGATTGATGGTGCGGGCCGAGTAGTTTACGGGCTTCATCAGGCTTCACTGGCTCGACTTCATTGAGGATGCCGAGCTTCTTGGCGTCTTCTAAGAAAGCGGTGACGTCGTCCGCAGTTCGAAGCTGGAACAGTCCTCGTCCCGTGGGCTTCGGAACGCCGATGACTTCATGCAGGCGACGTCCATACGTCCACATCCGAAGTGCCAAGTCTGGATTGTGGCGAACATACCGAAGGCCGCTCTGGAGCCACGCTTGATTTCGGAAGGAGTCGGCAAATGGGACTCGCTGATCGCTCAGCCGAAAGACTACTGGCCTGAATCCGGCCTCGATGGCCTCGTTGGCAAGGACGACGCCGAGGATGCCACCGCCAATGATTGCGATGTCCCCTTTGGGCGCCTTCATAAGCGAATTCTAAACGACTTGACAGTTCTGTCAAGTGAAATTAATATCACTTAACACATGGGATGGGCGGCGACCGAAGCCAGAGACCGAGTTATCTTGGGGCTGCCATTGTTTCGCTTGACTTTCGCATGGGCCAGCACGAGCATCGAGCTTTCCGGTACCAGTCGTTAGTCTCGCGATTCTGCATCGATAGCTTGGCGACCCGAATGTAGGCAGAAATGAAATCACACGCCTTGTCGGCTTCAGCGGACACGCGCGATGTAAGGTTTGGTCTCGTCGACGCGAGACCGCCGAGTCGGCCTTGGTGTGACCTTCAGCCGTTGGACGGCGCTGGTGGATTCCTCTCTTTTTTTCTTCCTGATGAGCTGAGTGGCTTTGCCGTTAGGGGCGTCACTCTGCCGGGCAACAACAAGAGCGACCCGAATCTGGAGACAGCCACGTACGGGTTGTTCTCAATCTGCTGTCAGGGGATGCGTGCAAGTTTTGTCGCGCAGCGCTGTCGATGGCTCTTCTTTCTCACGCGCCAGAACCATCAGCGAGTTCTTGCAGGCTACTACCGAGTTCGTTGGTACGCGCCCGGACCGTTGACACAACCCGGTCGCCCGCGCGATTACGCCCTCGCTGCAGATGAACTCCGATTCATTCATCCAGCCATTCCAATCTCAGAATTGCCCGCTGGGCGCACACGGCGTGAAGTCGGACGGCGATTTCGGACGTTCAAGCATGTCGACGCGGATGTTGCGGCGGAACTCGTGCGCGCCTTGCGAGCCCGCCGTGACGCCACCTCAGCGTACCTCGAAGAGATTCATCGCCTAGAGCAATTCAACGCGCATCGCACAGGCTATCGCTACGTTGCGTGGAAGATGAAGCGATCATTTGACTGGGATTTGGCGGCGAAATACCTCAAGCCGAAAAAGCCTGCGGCGGTTCGCACATCGGATACTCCGACGTTGGCAAACACGTGGCAATGCACCCAATGCGGTTATCGCTTCACAAGCAAGGCCCTATTGAAGCGGTGCCCAGAGTGTGAGGAAGTTGGCGCAGTGGTAGGAGCCGCTGCTGACTAGGAGAAACGGCGATGGCAAGACGAATCTTTATCTCGTACCAGCATAACGATCGAATGAAGGCGAAGGGCTTCAACCTGCTTCGTTGGAACAAGAACGTAGACTTCGAGTGTGTAGGTCGCCATCTTCTCGATCCTGTCGACAGCAAGAACGAGAAGTACATTCGAGGGCAAATACGAGAGCAGCTCTCCGGCACTTCGGTCACCGTAGTTTTGATCGGCAAGGATACGGCCAACAGCGACTGGGTTACTGACGAAGTTAAATGGAGCCTGGAGAAAGGCAATGGCGTTGTGGGCATTCGCTTGGAGCCCAACGTAACTACCCCTGACTCGTTGTCTGAATGTGGTGCCGAAGTGATCGATTGGGATCCGCACTCGTTTCAGTCAGCGATCGAACGTGCCGCGAAATGGGAGCCGCGAACGCGGGCCATTGCTACCGTTGGAGTTAGCGGCGGGGTCTGCGGCAGGTAGCGTGATGGCAACACCGCGCAAATTCGCTTCCGGCGGCCAGCCCAAAGAACGTGTCGCAAGGACTGCTCAACTCAGCCTGGGAGCTTTTCAGCGCGAGGCGTACAAGACGAGTCAACTCACGCGCGGCAGCAGCCCTCAGCACATGATTGCTCCGATCTTGGGTTTGGCCAGCGAAACCGGGTCTATTCTGGACATTTACAAGAAGTACCTCCGGGATGCGATCGACCTTAAAGCAAATCGTGAATTCCTGAAGGAGGAACTTGGTGATCTCCTTTGGTATATCGCCACTGTCGCAACCGCTTACGATCTCCGGCTTGAGGCCATAGCGCGCAACAACCTGGTTCGCACAAAAGATCGGTATCCGAAGGACACTCGCAAAGCCTTGGCGGCGCTTCCTGTATTCGACCGGCGATGCTTAGGGCAGGAGCGATTTCCCAGGAAGGTAACGATCGCGTTCACTGAGACCCGCCGTTCCGGAAAAGTCATTGCCGAGTTGCGATTGATAGCTGCTCAGCCCAACCCATTTCCAAAGGGGCAGATAACGATCCTAGAAGACGGCGAGGAGAAGAAAATCGGTTTTGCCATCGGCATGCGATTGGGCGACGAACTCACGGACAATTCTCGGCGCGCCGACGACTACCGCTATCACGATGCGGTACACCTAGGTTTCATGGCAGTTCTTGGCTGGTCACCGATCATGCGGAGTCTCCTCGGCGTCAGACGCCGCTCGAATCCAGTCGTCAATGAATCTGAAGACGGGGCCAGGGCTAAGTACGCCGAGGAAGGTCTGTCTGCCGTCCTCGCTGCGTTATCTGTGAGACGACTGGGCTTTAGTGGTGAAATTGCCGTCGATGGGGATTCGATCGGCGTCGCGAAGGCAGTCACTGCGAATCTCGAAGCACGGCACCTGCCCGGCTGGGCTTGGCGGCGCGCGATCAGTCAGGGTTTCTCTGCAATGCATGCCCTCGGCGAAAACAAGGGAGGCTACTTGTTGGCAGACGTTGATAAGCGAACGCTGACTTACAAGAAGTCGCTTTAGACCGCTGCGCATATCCCGAGGGTCAACACAATGCAGGAATCCGACTTCGTGCAACTGGTCGCGGACCTCGAAATCGATTTGGCGCATGGCGCGCGCGCTGTCGGCATCTTGGGCCTTACGCCCGTCACTTTGCGAATCCTATCGCATGTGTCATCCAAGCCAGCGGGCGAAGAAGCATTTGTTGTGTACGCCGACGGCGCTTCTGCCGGCGCGCTCACCATCCCGATTCGTCCATTTGCGGCACTATCGACTGATGACGTAGACGTAGTTGTCGTTGCCTCAGACGAGGACAAAGAACTTCTGCTCGAAGCCGCGTTGCCTCATATTCGTGGAACGCCTAAGGTCATTCTCGCTGGCTACAGTCATCTGACCTTCAAAGACTCACTGCTTCAGGACGAGCTAGCGCAGTTACTCGTGCCGTCGCTGGCGAATGGCTACCCAAACACGATCGTGCATCTGTATCAGAGCCTCGCAAATGCTGCGCGGCTTGGCTTGAAGGGGGTGGTCGCCGAGTTCGGCATGTTCAAAGGAGGGACAACCGTTCTTCTCTCTCGACTTGTCGAGCGCCTTGGGATGAATTGGCCAGTGATCGGCTTTGATACCTTCGAAGGGTTTCCGCCCCGTCGAAGCGTGCTCGACATGTATGCCCATCCGGATTGCGTCTTTACAGATCTAGACGCGGTCAAACGTTATTGCTCCGGTCGGAATATTGAAATCGTTCCAGGGGATATCGTGGAGACGTGTGAACGCCTGGCGAATGAAGATCTCGTCGTTACATTCATCGACACGGACAACTACACGCCGGCTACAGCAGCCATCAGGATCGTTCGGGAACGAACGGTTGTTGGCGGCACCATCGTCTTCGATCACTTCACTGGAGTAGACCGGTTCCGGTATACGCTCGGCGAGCGGTTCGCGGCCAAGACGCTCTTGAGCGATCCGCGCTACTTCAACCTACACGGCACTGGGGTGTTCTACCGACAGCGTTGAACTTCGCCGGTTCGTTTGTAGAATGCGTGGATGCGCCGGCCACCAGTCCCTCGCCGAAAAATCTACGATACATACTGGCGATTTGCTGCCGAGCGTCAAGCCATCTTCGAGCGTCGCGTGGCTGGTCAGTCTTGGCCGTGGACAAGCGATCGGGTTCTGCAGACATTCAAGTTCTGCAATGTCTTCCGCGCTGCAGATCGTGTGTCCCAATATCTGATCCGAGAGGTGGCACATCACGATGAACCATGCTCTGCCGAGGATAGATTCTTTCAAATCGTTGCGTTCCGGCTCTTTAGCAAGATCGGCACGTGGGACACGATCAGGGAACACCTAGGACGGCACCCTACGCTTCGAGATCTCTCGAGTGGCGCGTTCACCAAGGCCTTGGACTTCGCCCGACTTCGAAACGGCCGGCTCTATACCGGTGCATTCATCCTCTGCGCTGCCAATCCGTACGGACAGCCATCGAAGCATCTAAATCACGTAGAACTTCTTCGGCACATGTGTCTGACCGACAAGTTGCCGGTGGCGGTCCTCCGCGCGCCGTCGCTGGGAGCGGTATATGCGCTACTCCATCAGTACCCTCTGATAGGCGACTTCATGGCGTATCAGGTCGCCATCGATATCAATTACAGCGATCTGGTCGACTTTTCAGAGAATGACTTCACGCAGCCTGGACCTGGCGCCGTGAGAGGGCTCCGCAAAGTATTTCAGTCGTTAGGGGACTATACGCCTGCCGAGACCATCTGCTGGATGGTGGATAGACAAGAGAGGGAATTCGCACAACTAGGCCTGGCATTCAATGGGTTGTGGGGGCGCCCCCTGCATGCCATCGACTGCCAAGGACTGTTTTGCGAAACGGACAAGTACTGCCGTGAGGTGGCGCCGGAATTGACCAGCGCGCGAACGCGGATCAAAGCGCGGTTTGAAGCATCAACAGACCCTGTTCAATTGTTCTTTCCGCCCAAGTGGGGGATCAACGAAAAGCTTCCTCGCGAACCAGTCTTCGGAACAGGATTCCATTCACGCTTATCCAAAGGATAGGCCTGCGGCATGTCGGCAGTCGCGGTGATCATGCCTCGCCATCTCACCGCTAGTAGTTCACGTCGTGGTTCGGGATGCCTTCCACAGCGTGTGTTCCCGTGAGAATGCCTCTTCTGCGTCGCTGACGAATTCTGCCCACCCCTGTTCGTCGGTCACCAAAGCAATTCCCGAGCGTACGGACGCAAGTTCTAAGGCTGTAACTGTATATGCCGTTGCCAACGCCCGATGTTGTTTGGTCTGCAACCACGCAGTAATCGCTGCGCCGATCGCGCCAGCGAAACCCAACAGGTCACCCTCGATCGTCCCGACTGCTTTTAGGATACCGAACAGAACTCCCACGGCTTCGACGGAGAGCATGGCCAGCGCCCACCTGGCGCCACGACCTCTATTCCACGCAGCCTTCGCCTGGTACCACTTCTGCTGATCTTCCACGCGCCCACCTTCATACGCCGCTTTCCGTTCCCCAAGCGACATGGCCCTGGTGTCCCGCATCCCCTGCGAGATTTGCTCGCCGCTTGACGTTGGTGGCACTAGGTCCAGGTCTTTGATCACGTCGAAAAGGCCGCGCAGTTGAGATAGAAAGAGTTCTGCTGCGGCGTGGTCCGATAGTGTCGTCTTGTCAAACGGCCGGCCACCGACCGCGTACCGCCAACTGAGCGTCTTGACGGATTCCGCGGTGGCTCTGGCCTCATACCACGTCCGTTCGGGCTTTGCCTGATACAGGTACGCCTCGATGATGACCGCCAGGAAGAAGCAGAAGGCTGCCAAGGCACCGGCCCAGTCGACCGGCGATGGTGCGAGCTTCCACGTGAAGAGCCCGAAGAAGGCCGCGCCTAATAGCGCGAACAGCCGGATTCGTGTAGCCCACAAGAACCGATTCTGAGCAGTAGTCGAACTCTCGTCGGCTGCGCTATAGAGGAGTGGCAGGTCCACGCAGGTACCTTTCATGCGTACGGTTGGCGCACAGTTGGCCGCACCCGACGACAGATTGGCCTCGGTCGCTCATTCAATTCCGAGGCGGTGATAGAGGTCGTCGTCGTAATGCCGGTCTCCATTCAGCGACCGATCTCGTCGAGCAAACTCGCCAGGAAAATGGCCAAGGGCGTACTTGATGATCGCGCGCTTGTACGCGACGTGGACGATGTATCCAGTTCGCAGAGGTACTGGGCACCTGTCCGTATCGAGCCGACGGTCTCCATTCAAATTCACGACAATGATCGGTAAATCGAGTGCAATGGCGAGATCGATTTCTCAGCCAACAAACTTGCGAAGATACTTCGTGCTCTCGCCGGCCAGTACCACGACGTGATCCGACGCTGCCATCCGTTTCCGCAGCTCAGACTTGACGTATCCCTCGTTCTGCGCTCGGCCGGTCATCGCGCCCAGATCATGGGCATCACGAAAGTCGCATTCAACCCGGTCGTTGACCTTCCAACCTTTCATGAAGGCGTAGGCATATCGATCCTTGTCGCCGTCGAAGATGACGTAGGTTGCTCCGGTGCTCATATTGTTTCCACAAAGTCGTCATCCTAGCCGAAATGCGGACCCCCTGATAACACGGATAGTCCAGCCGACGTGCTCCGGTAATTGCCGAATCACGGGAGCGCGCCGGGCGGGTCAAGACCGCGAAGCGCCGAGCGGAGCGAGGGTAGCCTTGACGCGCCCAAGCGCTCCCGCACAATCGAGATCGGAGCGACGGCGGGAAACGGGCTGAACCGAGTGTCTCCGAGGAAATCGGAATCAAGGCGCCTCGGCTTGCCGGCTGCGGAGCGCTGCTGCGTTCGCAGCGGAAATCATCCGAACATCATCAGAAACGCGCGCATCGTCAGCGGCTCGTTGCCAATATTCACGAGCGGCTGCGCGAGCCTCGTCCCACACTTCGAGCATGTCGGCGGTCGCGTGGGGCCGCGTAAAGACACGAGGCGAGACCTGGCCGTCATCCGTGGGCGAATACAACGCCGATGTCTGATCAAATGCCGGCGCGAGCCGCAACGTGGGTCCGTCAGCGAAAAAGACGACGTTGTACGGGTGCCGATCGGTGTTGGCGATGAACATGCCGAACGCATCAAGCCATTGCAGACGCCGGGCATCGTCTCGCGAGACGCGGCCGGCTTCTTTCAGGCGAACGGCGGCACGCGCCCATGAATCCGCGGGATCGTCGTGAACGGCTGCCAAGCTCAGTACGGCAACGCGACCCCGTGAGCCGACGCGATCAAATCGGCGGCTCTCGAGGAAGTAGTGCGAGTCAGTGTCGATGACGCTCGTCTCAGCGGCGGGCACGCCGTGAGCTGCGATGACATTCAGCGCGAGCGCTTCGAGCACGAGGAGATCGCACCACCGCCTGGCAACGACATCGCCGGTGCCACCGCGAGCGGCAAACTTGACGAGCACGTGATGGCCGTCAACGAAGGCTCCGAACTTCGGGCGTTCGCCGCCTGCGGATGATCCCGGTGGATGTCCGGCAATGGTCTCCCGGGCCAGGTCAGGGTACGCGTCGCGCGTCCTGACCGGAACGTCGAGGGCCTGCCAGCGTGCGAACGACTCATCTCCGATCAGGAGACTGCCAGGAAGGTCCTCACCACGCCGCGACATCGCCAGCAGGATGTGATGATCGGACCAATCCATCAGGCGCGCTGGCAGGCGCAGGTCGGTGTGTGTCGCCGCGAAATGTCGACCGAGGAATCCGGATGGGCGCGCGTCGGCGAGCTCGATCGGCAGGCCGTCCGACACCGTTCCGGCGGGCATCCATACTGTCTGCCGCGCTGCGAGCGTGAAGAGATCGCCTTCCGGCCGAGCGACTCCCGTTTCGGAGACTCGAAAGAGGGGAAAGCGCGATGCGTTCAAGGATGGCCAGACTTGTCGCAGGCCATAGCGCGTGGCGCGTCCTCGGCCAATCGGAATGACATCGGCCCCGGCCTCCCGGACGGCGCGCATCAGGGTAGGCGGTGAGACGCCAAGCCTTTGCCTGAGGTCCGCTGCGGCGAGAACCCCGCGGCTTAGTTCCTCTGAAACTGTGCCCACAATGAAACGATTATATCAGGGTCGGACTGGCGTATTTTAGCCGCAAATAGCCGCAGTTGTGGCTATTTGGAAATGAATAGTGAAACGATTCAAATGCGCCGGTCTTGGTTAGGTGGTTAAGCCGGCGGCCAGCCACGCGGGTCGCGCCCATAAACCTGCCGGTAGGCGCGCACTGTCGCCGGTGGCTGTCGGTCCAATGCCTCCTCGCGCGCCTCGGCGTTCGCCGCGTCCAACCGTGCCCGCATCTGTTCGATTTCCGCGCGGCGCTTCTGCGCCTCCAACTCGGCGACGGCTGCCTTCGACACCGAGTAGGCGGCAGAGACGTCGTCCGCTGGTTCGCGGGTCGGAAGCTCGGTCAGATGGATCTCCGGGAAGTGATAGACCCAATCGGCGCCGAGTGCTCGCAGTCGCCGGAAAATCATCGCGTAGACGGGCGTGAGATCGGCGCGCCTGGCGATCCAGATCGTTCCCAAATAGAACCGCATGTAATCATCTCGGTGCCAACCATCATCGTCGCGCGTCAAGTGTTCATCGAGGAACGCGCCGGCACCGCGGAACGAGCCGATGTCGATGGCGCGTTTATCGGCCGCGATCACTTCGTGGTTGTCCGAGAACACATCCCAGAGACATAGACCGATCAACTCGGTCACTTCCTCCGTCGCATTGACGGGTGTCGGCTGATGATCGCGGCGCATATCTTCCAGCGTAGCTGGCGCAGACGGCGCCTCGTCGCGGTCCGCGGTTCCGCGACGAGATCGCCACGCGTTTCGCAGACTTTGGAGTCCCTCATGGAATTGCAAACGCTCGACGTACTTCTGCTCAACAGACGGATGGAAACAAGGGAGTAACAGTGAACGTTCCCAGCCGTCCGGCGCAAGTTCCGCGAGCACGTCTGGACCGGCGAAGCGGTGCGGGAACAAGCGATCGAAGAACGCGTGTAGTTCCGCATCCGAGAATCGTTCGTTCTGCCCGCCCTCCATCATCCGAGAGTCTCATCGTCGTCGGCACAGAATCAACGATCGTTTCGGGAGGGATCAGTGCCTGAAGAGGGCCAGTGTCAGGTCAATCGGAGACGCGCCCTTGAGCGGGAGAATCGGCGTGTCCGACAGGAACCGCATCAGCTCCTCGGGCGATTCGGGTTCGGTGCGGTTGGCATCCCCGATCTTTCCCATCAACGCGAAGTCGTTCATCGTGCCGAGCAAGCTGCGACTTCTGGTCCGACCGAACGCCATCTCGCGCATCCGTAATCGCTCCGCCGCGATGTCCGCTGGGGGGACGCCGACGATCGTCAATCTTTCGCACACGGCGTCCGGAAACACCTCCGGTAAATGCCTGGCGGCCTGAATCGGAAGAATGACGGGAAGTCGGGACCGTTCGCTGATGAACAACAGGAGCTGTCGGCGCCCGATTCGGAGGATGTTGCCGTACCAGTCACCGAGCCGCGTCGTCGACTCAACTGGCGGCAAATCGTCGGCCTTTTTCAACCGCACGAGCAGCTTCTGCGTGCACCGAAGAACGACCATGGATTCGACAGCGTAACTTACCGGAAAACGTCCACGGTTCTGGCTACCAATCAACAGACCTTGCAGGCGGGGCGTGAGCGACCGCAATCCGCGCTGGGACGCCTTCGCGCGCGGACGCCGGGGTCGCTCACGCCCCGATCGATGTACCTGGGTGGCAACTGTCGGGCGGCAAAGAACGCCGCCCTTCGTTGTTGTAGCGATGGCGCCCGGCGCGCGACAACCGCTCACGGTGCAGGCGCTTACGGCCATCATGCGCTCGCCGTGTACGCGCAGTCAGCGCGGCTGACAGTGGTGTCGATCGCAGACACGAGACAGGGCCGAGACGATGCATGGGTATCGTCCCCCTTCTCGGCCCCCTTCATCGTCGGCCGAGCTTTGCCAACTAGGAGTGAGAGATGGCGATACGCGAACGGCAGAACATGCGTTTCGATGCGCCCGACGCCGCTCTTGATGGCGTCCGCCGTAGCAGCCGATGACACCACGTCCAGCGCGCTGTCACCCTCGCTGAGCCACCGTTTGTAGAGCACCTGAAATCGGGGTGCAGAGAAGCAGAACCGCTCCTCGAAGTAGCGCTGCTCGTCGTCGATCGAGGCGCCTTCGATCGTCACCCCGCGACGCTGCTGGAAGTACCAGCGGAGCCTCTCGACGAGTTGCGGCTGCGCCCGCGTGAGCTCAAACGTGAAGACCTCCAGATACCGGTCGCCGAGCATCTGCAGATGCGGGGGAGAGACGACGCGAACGGTCCACGCCGGCAACACGGCGAACAGGTCGGCATGCTGTTGGAGGTAGCGGTGAAAGTCCTCGATCTGGTCGCCGGTGACGACATAGACGAAGACCCACCGACCGCTCAATTCGACACCCACGGGCGTCGGATCTCGCGCGCTGCGAGCACGCCCGCGGCCGGCCTGATTGACCAACTGCGATGCCTCATCGGGGCTGACACCGGCCAAGGCAGACACGTGGGCTCGCTTGTCGTCGTCGGTCGCCAGCCACACGACTTCCGGACTGGCGAGAAGCGCATCGAGCAGCGTCAGTCGATCCACCACGAGAGCTGCCGACATCGGCCGGCGAAACCTGCTCTCCGTCTCGCCGATGGCTCGATAGAGCGGCTTGTGCTGCACGTGATACACGCGCCCGCGATTGTGGCGGCAGGGGTACGCGGTGGCGTACCCATGTTTGACGAGCTTGGCGAAGAACTTCCTTGTCTTCTGCCCGTGGACGACGCCGGCGAAGGCTGTGTATTGACGCAGCAGACACACGCCGGAGTGCAGCATGACGGTCACCAGGAACCGCGCCTGCCGCTCGGTGAACCCGAAGTCAACGATGGCCTGGATGCGCTCCTCGTTAGTCATCGGAACATCTCCGAGGCGTAGTCGGGATCGAACGCGGAGCCGCCAGTCCGAGCACTCGATCCACGAAACGTCGAGCAGCCGGAACGACCGGCCGACGCACCGTGCGCGCCGCGATAGTGGACGGTGATGACCTCGATGTCGACATGATCAAGGCGGTCGTCCTGATCGAGGTATTCGATGCGTGCGTCAGGGAAGCTGACGTGACCATCCGAGCACGGAAGATCGTGCTCGGCCGCCCAAGCCTCAATCTCCGACTTGTCGCGATCGGGACGGCCGTCGCTGTCCGCTCGGCCGCGATTCCGCTCCTGCAGGAATCGCTGGTAGTCGCGCTTCAGCTCGTAATCGAGGACGACGCGCTCAACTCGCGCGCCACGTTCAGCCAGGCGTTCGGCCTCGCGGAGGTACGCGGCGTAGATCTGACAGTCGTGCTCGACCTCGCGCGGCTTCTTCAACTCAGCGTAGAACTGCTGCCGTGAGCCATCGTCCTTGGCGCCCCGGCCGTCGCGACCGTGTGTGCGGAAGTTGTCCTTGTGCCGCGCATCGAGCAGATGCTTGCCGCGTTCGGTTAGGACAACGACACCGCCTCGATGGCCGAGAACGGGCACATGGCGGACGAGTCCCTGATCGCGCAGATTGCGTAGGTCGCCGCTGTGCGGATCGTAGGTGCGGCCGTTCTGATCGCGCAGGTGCTGCGACGGGATGACGCGGAACGCGCCGACGAGACTCAGCGCGCGCGATTCAGAGCCGCGCAGGCGATAGTCGCGGCTCCGATCGTGGACGAACTCGCGCTCGCGAGCTCGCGGCAACTCGAGCTGATTGACGAAGGCATCGCGCGGATCGACGTGCTCACGGTCGCGCACGTCCTCGCGGTGGCGTTCATCGTCAGTGGTGGTTCGTGGATCGTGATCAAACATACTGGAACCTCCGTTAAGTGTTGGCGTCTTAGTGAGTTACGCCGCCACCCAGCAGAGCTTCCGGTACAGCCCAACATGCGCCCCCGCAACCAAAAGAAAAGGGCCGCGCAGCTTGTGGCAACGCGGCCCTCAATTCTTGGTTGCGGGGGCGGGATTTGAACCTCTCTGCCGCAGCCACGGCGCCTTCGGCGCCGCGTTGCGGCAACCCACCCCGCAACCCAGGAACCAAACGGCCGGCCTCACAAGGGCTGGCCGTTCTTTTGTACGGGTGATTCGATGACGACCGACGAACTGATCGAGCAATTCGAGGCCTGCACGCTGCCGGCTTCCCTCTTCCACCACGCCCAGCACGTCGAGGCCGCGTGGGGCTACCTGCACCGCTACCCCCTGCCGGACGCGATCGCCCGCTTCTCCACTGCCCTTCAGCGGTACGCAACCTCTCTTGGCGCGCCGCAGAAGTACGATGCGGCGCTAACGCGCCGCTGCTTCAGCGCCATCGCCGGCCGGCTCGCCCTCGATCCGGACGCCGACTGGCCCCGCTTCGCTGCCCGGCACCCCGAGCTGATGTCGCGAGCGACGCCTCCGCCTCCAGCGACGCTCAGCACGTAATACTGTGCTGCACGCTTTTAACGTGCTAGCCTGTTCGGGAAATGAAAACAAATGTCACGCTCAAGCTCGACGCGGACCTGCTGCGCGAGGCGCGGGTGGTCGCCGCCGAGGAAGGACGATCAATCAGCGCCCTGTTGACCGACCGGCTCGAAGCCATCGTGCGTGAACGGAAGGCCTTCGATAAGGCTCGCCGCCGTGCCCTTGCCCGCATCCGGGAAGGGCTCGATCTTCAGTGGACGCCGCCCAGGTCACGCGACGAACTCCATGAGCGATAGATACTTCGTCGACACCAATATCCTCATGTACGCCCACGACGCCGCGGCGGGCGCCAAGCACGCGCGCGCGAAAGCACTCGTCGAGGATCTGTGGCAGAACAGGTCGGGCGTGGTCAGTACTCAGGTCCTGCAGGAGCTGGCCGTGAACCTGCGCCGAAAGGCCAGGAACCCGCTCGACGCGAAAGCCACGCGCGAGGTCGTGTCCGATTACCTCGCGTGGCAGGTCATCGTGAACGGGGGCGACTCGATTCTGGAAGCGCTGGACCTGGAATCGCGATATCAGATCTCGTTCTGGGATGCCCTGGTGATCCAGGCCGCGCAGGCGGCCGGAGCCGAGATTCTGTACTCCGAGGTTCTGGCCGACGGACAGAGGTACGGAGCGGTGCGGGTCAAGAATCCACTGACGGATCGCGAGTGAAATGAAGAAGGGCCAACTGGATGCGCTTACTCCTGCTCGCGTCGCTCCTGCTCGTCACGGCGTGCGGGGCTGACAAGGCTCCGGCGGCGCCGTCCACGACTGTCACCGTGCTGGGCGAATGGCGCGGCGAGTGGCAGCCCCAGACCTGCGTCGAGGCCAACGCGGCCGGCGGCTGCAGCGCCCTGGCCGGCGGCACCATTCGCATGCTGTTCTCGGGAAGCCTGACCGAACATGAGGGCACGGTCACCCTTGGCGCGCTCGTGATTCCGGTCAGCGGGACGGCCACCACCACGGGCGCCGCGACGCTCGCCGGCTCGAAGACCGAGAACGGCGTCGCCACGACGATTGCAGACGGGCAGGCCGTCGTGTCCGGAACAACGATCACCGGTTCGTACACATATACCAGCGCCGCCGCAGACTCCGTGGTGACGGCGACCGTCACCTTCTTCGGCGTCAAGGTCGGATCGAGCGGCGGCCCCAGTCGCACCCTCCCGTAACCGGACGCCAGCGCCGGGAGTCAGGCTCCCCCGGCGTCCCCGATCGGCACGACCTGAACGGCGGCGT
>JBFWVA010000028.1:0-18987 GCA_050246995.1 Rhodospirillaceae bacterium
TCCTCTCCCCGCTCGAAACGGGCCCGCGCGGCCACCACATCGTCTCGGATTTGCTGAAGCCTCTTCTGCTCTACCGGGCTGATCGCTCGGGTGATTTCGAAAGGTGCCGTTTTTGCGCCTCTCCTCTCCCTGCCAAAAGCCTCCTCGGCATTCATGATGGTCTGCGCCATCTGACGCCGCATTTCCTGAACGTCCGGCCCTGTGAGGGACACCGTTTCGTTGAACACGATATTTGCGATTTGATCGTCGGTGAGGTGCCGCACGGGGCGCCTAGCGGTGACCGTAATTTCCTCCATCGGGGCTACCGGTTCGTTCGGCGGAGACGCGGGATGCGGACTTCGCGGTGTCGGTTCCGACGGCACTTCGGCGGTAAAAGGCTTCGGAACCGGCTCCGCGACCAACCGCCAAAATTCCGGGGCGAACGTGCCAATTCCCAGAAGTGGATCATTGCGTATCGGCGCGGGCCGATAAGGGAGTTTTTCGATCTCTGGCCTTTTGCCATCCGGGCGGTTTGGCATGAATAGATTCATGAAATGAGGCATGGTTTGGTTCCTTATCGGCCCAAGAACGCCCAACGCTTCCGCGCCTGGTCCTGGTAGTAGGTGGCCGGATCGGGCTCCGCGCCCGTTTTGTCGGCGGCGACCAAAGCGGAAAGATGCGCCGCCACGCGGTCCACCGTACGCGCCGCATCCAGATAGCGCCGGCGGCCTTCGTCGTCCTTGGGATCACAGGCCATGGCGGCTGAAATCGCCTGGCGCCGCGCGCCATCCAGGGCCGCGACAAAGGCGGCGTTGTTCATCAGCGCCTTGACTTCTCCGGAGAGCTCGCTCATGGGGCGCCGATGGTCTGTACGACATCGGCGGCGACCTTGGCGCGGTCGATACCGAGCTTTTCGGCTTCGAGCACGCGGTCCCAATACATCTTCTCGCGCGCAAGGCGCTCGTCGGAGGCCAGCTTCGCCGTCGCCTGCGCCCGCTTGAAGGCGAGTTCCTCGGCGTCGCTCCGCGCCCTGGCGGCGATTCTGGCGTGCTCGACGTCGGCAAGAACCAGCGTATCGGGGGACGGACGCGGCGGAGGGGCGGGCGTCGGCGGCGGAGGTCCCGTCCAGCTCCCGGGATCGCCGAAGAAATTTTCGGGCGTCGCGACGCCCGCTGCTTCGGCTTTCAGCTGCATCGTCCGCACCAGCTTGGCGAAATCGACGATGGGGTTCGGGCCGAGCTTTTCCAGAATTTCTTTTTGCGCCGCTTCGATCGCGCCCAGCATGGCGAAGTCGCGCTCCCGTGTACCGGTTCCGAGGCCGGTGTTGATCGTGACGTCCAGGTCGTCCAGCCCCTCCCAGTCGCGCGGGTCCACCGTGCGCTGCTCGCCTTCGATCTGCACGATGCGCGCGAAATCCTGATAAGCCTTCAGGCAGCGGAACACGCCGCGGAACAGCTTGCGCATGCCGCCCTGGGCCCAGATGCGCGCGATCATCTCGATGCGTCCGAGCATGGCGGAATATTGGTTCGCCGCCGCGGTGGCGGACTGGTTGGCGAGCGCGGCGGGATCGAGGCCCGCGGTCGTCCGCCCGACCCCGGTCGTCAGCTCCGCCTGGCCGTCGTAGTACTGCATGGCCGCGAGCGCCTTGTCGGCGACGAACGGGATGCCGATCTCGCGGATCGCGCCCGGCTGTTTCACCAGCACCGGCGCGCCGGGGGCCAGGTTCATGAGTTGGTCCGGTTTGATGATCCAGTCCATAACCACCTCTCTTTGCGGCGTGTTGGACAGGAACAGATTGTCGTTCATCTGCCGGACCAGGACCGTCTGGATCTTCTGGATCGCAGCCAATCTATCCGCGGGGCAGCGGCCGTACACGGTATGCGGCATTGGCTCGGGGCAGAAATCGGCAAAGCCGATTTGATGATTGTACGGCGCGATCTCGAGCAGCTTCGGCGCGTGCTCGGGTCCGGCCGCGACGAAGTACCAGTCCTTCAAGCCCGCGCCGTCGTAATCGCACCGCAGGATCCCGCGCGTAATCGCCACCTTGCGCAGCATGGGATCGCTTCCTTCGCTCGCGCTGCGGCGCGATGAACCGCCGTACTTCTGCATGCGGTCTGGATAAGGGTCGTCATAGGCGGGCAGCGCGCTCACGGTTTCGGCGTCGTAACCGGCGCGGACGAGGACTCCCGCCATCACCCCTGTGCGGTGGGCCTTCAGCACCGCGTCCTCCAGTGAACGGGCGTCCCGGGAAATGACAAACTCCTCCGGAGGTACGACGTCGATGCAGCATTTGGACTTATTGACCCGCGTGCGGATCTTGACGGCGTGCAGCTCAGGGGGGCTTTGCGTGTGCTCGACGATCTCCGCCCCGCGCGCGGCGGTCTCCGCGGCCAGAAGCACCATCTGCTCCGGCGATATGTTTTGGACGATTTCATCGCGCGCTTCCCAATGCTCGTCCCACCACCACATCGCGATGCCGAGTTTCTGCACCAGCGCGTCTTCCGCCCAGTCGCCGAGCAGGAGTTCCCCCCGGTTGTCCTTGCGGAAAACCACGTCGTTGATGAAGCGCGTGACCAGGCGCACCAACGGCTGCAGGTCTGGTTTCGGGCTGACGTACTCGGCGACATTGCGCCCGGCGGTGAAGATGCGCAGGAGATTCGGTTTCATCAGGCCGATGTAGTTGGCAACGGTGCTCTCCACCACGCGCGAGCGCCCCGGCGGCGCGGGCAGGTCGTTCATGATCCCGCGGTAGTAGTCGTAATTGCGGTCGCGCTCGGCGGCGATATTGTCGGCGCCGAAGACATGCTCGAGGCCGGCGGTCATCTCGGCCGAGATCAAGCGCTCGACATCTTCGTCGGATAGGCCTGGCGGGTCCGACGCGTGTTGCTGTTCGGTTTGCAAAATGATCCTTTTGAGGCGCCTACGGCCTCGTGCTGAAGCAATCGTTGGATTTTGAGGACGTCCCGCTTGCGGAAGGGTGTGGCGATCACGGCAACCCTTCGATCCTGAAATTCACGATCTCGTCCGTCCACACCGCGCTTGCGTTGCTGACGCGGCCGCGGCCCATGGCCGCGACCTGGAACGCGTCGGCGGCATGGCTGTGCTCGTCGTGGAAGGGTTCGTTGAGATAGACGTTGCGCACCGCGTCGCGGCGCTTCTTGTATTTGCGCAAGTGTACGAGACCGGTACGGCATTCGCCGGCGTTGAACCGGCATTTGCGTAAAAAAAGCCGCGTCGCATCGATCCAGTCGCCGGGCGAAGCCCGCCGCGGCAGGATGATCGGGGCTTTCAGGCCGAGGCTCGCAAAGACCTCGGCCCGCGACTTAGCGCCGAGAATGCCGACGTCGCGGTGCGCGCCGTCGTGCGGCCAGACATGGTCGCCGAACGTCCAGCGTGCGCGGGCCGCCTGCTCCTGCAGGTACGCCACGTAGTGATCGATCGCCCGGCCGGTGTTCTCATAGAAGTGGATGAAGTTCCACTCATCGCCCACGGCTTGGCCGCACCAGATCGACATATAGTCCGACACGCCGATGTCCCAGAAGGTGTGCACCGGGAGGTCGGGCGAGGCCGACAGCTCGCAGATGCGCCCTGCCCTTTCACTCGCGGTGAGCTCTTCGGCGAAGTACGCGCCTTCCACCGGAAGCCGGCCGTACTCCGCGGCGAGATGCACGGCGATCCAGGCGTCTGACTTTCCTGCCAACTGCCCGGTGTAATATCCGGGCGTGAGATTTTTCAGGTTTTCCGCCCGCGGATTTTGCACCCACTGCGCACCGGACGGTCCGTCGACCTTGATCACCCCTGCGGGCTGTCGGAAGAAGGCCCATCCTTCCTTGCCCTCGCTCTCTTCGGCCAGCGCATAGAGCCAGTGGTCCTCGTTCGGCATATTGGTATCCGCGATCATGCCGTACCAGCTCGGGCCGCCGTCCTTCATGGCCGGATAGCGGCCGAGGCGGCCGTCGCCCGCTTCGACCACGGCACGCTTCAACTCGCGCAGCTCGTTGAAGTAGATGCCTGTCAATTCCAGCGACAGGAACTTCTTGGCGTCCGCTTCGTCGTCGAGGGCGAGGAAGATGACCTCGCAGTCCGCGCGCGTACCGTCGTCCAGAGGGAATTTCAAGTGATGCACGAAGGGCGCTACGCGGGACACCGTTCCAAACTCGTCGTCCCACCAATCGCTCCAGGTCTTGACAGTCGTGTTCTTGAGATCCGGGTAGGTATTGCGCACCACGGCCCATCGCGTCCGCCTTACGCCGTCCATGGACGGCGCCTGCTCCCGGGCGCGCCGCATGATTTCGGTGCAGCACGCTACCGACTTGCCCGATCCGAACGGGCCCATGATCACGCGGCGGCGGGCTGTGGAGTGGAGAAAGCGGGTGACGGTTGGACCTGGGGGATCGAAATGGCTCGGGTCCCGCCGCATCAGGCCTCGGGCGCAGGGCCGAGGTTGATGTTGATCGCCCGCGGCATCGGCCGATCAGCGTCATCCTTTTGGCGCTCGGCGCGGAACACCATCATCTGAACCCGCCACTTGCGTTGTTCGATCTGCAGCTTCGCGACCGGAACATCCTCTGCCTTTGTGCAGTTGTCGGCGAGTTCGACGACCTCTTGACTGAACTTGTCGATGGCATCTTCGCGCGCGCACGCCAGGAGCGCGGCGAAATCCGGATGCTCCGCGCGCCAGCGATAAAGGGTCACGCTGCCCGGCATGCCTTCCGAGGCGCAAATTTGGCCGATGGTTTCGCCGGCGGCGTAGCGCAGGCAGATGGCCAAGGCCTTTTCTTCCGAGTACTCGGAAACCCGCCCGGCGAATTTTCCATTGGCGGAGATCAAATAAGTCATGTGGTCCTCGGATCAGTTGGGATGAGTCCGGCAGGAAGCCGCCCCGCGCGCGGCACCCCTGAGTTGATTGAAGTGAGAGAGAAGATTCGAAAGTCCTATACGATCGTGTCGCCGAAACGCAGCGATTCATCGCGACCATGGATTGAGTCGGGTTGTCCCCAAACCGCGAATCGGTTGGTTGCGTGTCAAAACGAATCGGGTGTAACCTCAAATCCTCGGGAGGTGCCGGTACTTTGCGGCTTGGGAGTTCGGGCCGCGCAAAAGCCGGCAGATGGGGCATTCATCGACAAAGGCCAAGCTGGGAGGCTGCGATGAGGCCAAAGACACAACATCTACCGCGGACGTTCTATGCCGTCCGCGTGCGCGACACCACGATGTCCCCCGCGTTCGAGCCTGGTTACATGCTCCAGGTCGACCCTTCGCGCGAGGCGAAGCCCGGCGATACGGTCGTCATCCATACGGCGGACGGACGCGCCTTGCTCAAGCGGTTGGTGCAGCGAAGCCCGCGAGCCATCGTCTGTGCGCAATTCAATCCGCGCGGCGCCGAGGAATTTGCCGCCGCCGATGTCCGCAGCATCGATCCGGTGATCTCCTGCGCCATGGTGGACGGCAAACGCCGCTGAGCGTGCCCCCCGGTCGTCTGCAACGCGGTTTTCCGTTTGGGCAAGCGACGGTTCCAGCGTGTGGACCGCGATGATGATCCTGGCACAAACTCGGCGGACTCTGAACGGACGCGGGCGCCTGGCGCGCCGGGTAAGCGCGAGGAAACCGGCCTTTTCCCGGCCCTACTCCTCTCAGCAATCCGTTGACGGAACGGCTTTTGTCCGCATCAATGGGTGGCCGCCGCCTGCAGCGGGCCTGCCCCCATCACCCGCGGCCTCGGAAGGCGATGATGACTGCCAAGATCACATGCGTTTGAAGGATTGCCATGTCGCAACCGGATCTGACCTACTTCCCGAACTTCTTCCGGTCGCCGCAGATCGCCGTCACGCCGAAAAAATTGCTCGACCCGGGCGATGCCGTGTTCACGATCGGCAGCTGCTTTGCCCTCGAGGTACGCCGCGCCTTGAAAGCCGCGGGCTTCGCGACCTATCCCGACTACGCAGCGGTGGCTTACGACCGCGCGGCAGAGATCTTCGACAAGATTCCCGAACGCGAGATGCCGGCGCACTACGACACGTTCACCATGCGTCAGGAGATCGAGGCCGCGCTCGGTGTCTGGACGGATCGCGAAGCGGGCTTTCTCGAGGTCAGGAACGCGCCGGTCAACGACATGCTGAAGGCGCCCACCGCCGTTCAGGATCCATTCCGCAAACTCACCTACGCGACGACGGCCGCGCGTCTGCGCGATCTTTCGGCGCGCATAGACCAGGTTGTGCGCGAAGGGCTCGAACGGGCGCGACTCTTTGTCATCACGCTGGGACTGACCGAAACCTGGCAAGACAACAAGACCGGCAAATATATCTGCCGGCCTCCCGGCGCCGGGTATGGCGGGGGAGACGCATCGACGGCGACCTTCCGCGCCTCCACATTCCAGCAGAATTACGACAACACGAAAGCGATGATCGACCTTCTGCTGTCTCGGTTTCCCGGCAAGCACATCGTGCTGTCCGTCTCGCCGGTACGTCTTGAGAAGACCTTCCGCGCCATGGACGTCGGCACCGCGAATGTCGAAAGCAAGTCGATCCTGCGCGCCGTCGCCGGTCAGATCAGCGACGAATACCGGCAGAGCGTCACCTACTACCCGTCCTACGAAATGGCCCTCGGTCAGCTCGGCGCCCTCACCGGCACCAAAGGCGTCTTTGAGGATGACGGCCGGCACGTGCGCCGCGACTTCGTCAACGCTGTGACGCAGACCTTCGTCAAGCTGATAACGTAGAATAGCTAGCGTCGCGTTTTCAAACTTGCACTTTGATCCCCGGAAACGGTGTGCACGCAGCCCGTTATCGCAACGGCAGCGCAGATCCGTCTGTCATAAACCTATGGATGCTGCGATCAATCTACAGCCGCCGCGTGTCATGATGCGCCGTTCCTCATCGACATAGGGCCGGAGATGGATTCCCAGCCGGTCCTAGCGGCCGCATAGGACCTCCCGCATTGTCCTGCCAGGAGAAAAGACCCGGCACACCCCTATTAAGGTTGAGGTACTGGCCCGCTCCCATCCGTAGATGGTTTCTGGTACGCGGTTGACGAAGCGAATCTTATGAGCGTCAAGTCGTACGTTATGATGCCAGGGGCAAAGGCCGGAATGGTCCAGGTCATTTAGTTTCTGCGAATGCCCATCGTTATAGAAAAGCGGAAGCCGCGCATCGACCTGCTGGGCAGCCCGCTCGCCAAGATTCCCTCTAAGAACTATCTCTTCAACTTGCTGTATCGGCATCTTGCCGAAGGAAGCCCGGCGCGGGGTTTAGGGCAATTTTTCTTTCCTGGGTCCTATGGATTCCAGCGTCTGCACCTACACGCTGTGTACATCCAGGACCGCACCGACGTACTCCGCCGGCTAGCTGAGACGTGGAATTGTCATTCTGATGCGTTTGAAAGAGGGGTAACGCGCTCGCGGTTCATCCGCGTGCCATGAGCACGCTCGGCCCGATCTTGGAGTGGATCACGTACCCCTGATCGACCAGGAATTTCACTTCCGGTTCGGCGTAAGGCGCATCGAAAGCGAAGCCGTGGCACTCCATAAGGACGGCCTCTGGCCGCCACCGGCTCCAATCGTTGGACTTCAGCACACCGAGCTCCGCGCCTTCGACATCGATCGACATGAACTGAATCGACTTCTCACCAATGTGCTTGGCGAACAATTTATCGAGTCGCACGACGGGCACCACTTCGGGGCCTTCGTAATCCGGGCCCGGATGGGTTTCCGCCAGCATCGTCATGCCCGGTTGCTTCACGTTACGGTAAAGCTGCGCCGACCCGTCGGCCTCTCCGACGGCAGTGCAAACGAACACGTCTTCCGGCCTCCAACGCGCAAAAGCTTCGCCATAAATCGAGTTGGCGTCCACGCACAACCCGCGCCAGCCGCATGCATAGAAGAAGCCGGTATTTGAGGCGTTGAACGGCGTCGCGGCGCCGATATCGACGTAGGTGCCGATCTGGCCCTTCCGAAGTTGACGCTTAAAAAAGGCCCTTAGGGTCGCATCTTCCCCGTAAATGCTGAAGTAAAGGGCCGCGTGAGGAAGAGCGGCCACATCCAGCCGGAAGTCCGGCTGGAAACTACGTAACGATCCTATAGTATTAAGTAACTGAAGTGCTTGGTCGTTCATAAGACACGATATCGCCTGCTTTTCGCGCAGTCTATTCCAACGCGTCTCCGTTTCCGGCTGTTCCGCCGCCGCCGTGAACCTGCCGTTTATCGTCACGCCAACGATCGGCGCAACTCTCGCGTTCTCAAGCTTGAACCTTTGATCGACGGAAAGACCTTCGTCCAGCCCATTATCATGGCCATTGCAGACCTATTTGTGGCCGTGAAGGTTAGGCCTGTTATGACGAGCCCGTGGCCGGCGTCGTATTGGAAAGCGACTCGTCTTATCATCGATAGGGCGAAGATGGGTCCCGATGGCCCCGTAGTGGCTTCCGGCGTTGCCCTGCCAGGACAAAAGGCGCCGCACGATTCCTAATGATTCCTGATAGTGTCGAAGAGGCCGCCCGCTGCCATCCATTCGTTTCGGCAGGCCGTTGACGAAGCGAAACTTATCGGCGTCATATAGTCGCCCGGGGCCTTTAATGGCGAATCGTCCTTATTTATTCTGAGGACTAAAGTCGAAGTTGGTCAGGTCCTTTTCTGGGTCGTTGTTGTTATGGATGGCGACAAGCGCATTCTGTATCTGCCGCTAGAGAATCGGGTTCGTGAGCTTGATGCAAGGCTCCTTCTCTCACTCACCGCGGCAACTGCGAATTTCCAAGTCGTCATAGGCCCGAAATGGCTTCTCGCCCTCAACATCGCCGCCATTCCGCGAGGTTTATATGCGACAAAGACGCTGAATAAGCTGGACGCGGACGGAATGAGGTCAGCCATCCATGCGGGTCACGCACCGTTAGCTTGGGATGACGAAGGCCCAGGGCAGATCGTTCCAGAGATATATTTAAAAGGCGTGGACGACGGCGCGGTTAAGTTGGCCGGCAAAATCTTCGCATGGGGCAACCATCAGGCTGCGACCATCTCACACAAATATCCGATGGAGGCGAGCAAGGTTCTGGCTTCCGGCAACCCTCGCTGGGATTTATTGCGACCGGAATACCGAGCCTACTATTCCACCGAAGTTGACGCCATCCGCGAGCGTTTCGGTCGCTTCATTCTGATCAACACTAACTTCAGCTCGTACAACACGGCGTTTTCTGACGCCGCTATAGCTGCGATTGCGGATGAGACGGGCGCATTCAAGAAAAGCGACGACTCAGAGCAAAAGATCTTGCGCGATATTGTCGCTTTCGAAAAGCAAACCCTTGAGGATTACGTTTCACTTCTGCCGTTTCTAAGCGCGGCATTTCCGGACCACAAAATTATCATTAGGCCCCACCCAACAGAAAAACACGAGGTCTGGGCAAGGTTGGCCCATACGTTGCCCAACGTAGAGTGTGTGTTCGAAAGAACTGTAGTACCGTGGATGATCGCCGCCGAGGCTGTCATCCAGAATAGCTGCACAACGGGCGTAGAAGCCCTTACGCTGGGACGCCCTGTCGTTTCTTACTGCAGGAGTAAATCCGACCTGCAGGAATGGCACTTGGCCAATCACGTATGCCCAAGAGTTCACGACGTAGGCCCTCTGATTGAACGTTTGCGCTCATTTATCTCAGATCCCGCGTCCTTCAAGGAGCCACTCGCATCCGGGCACAAAACCCTAAGTAAGCACATCTCGCACTTTACCGGCGAACCGGCCTCGTTGGTCATTAGCAAGGCCCTCGTTTTCTACGCCCACAAGCTCGAAAAGAGGGGCACTAAGTTACCAAGATCATTTTCCATGGCCGGCAGCTTTCGGCCGTATCCTGATAACCATTTGTACAGGCGCAAAGTCGCACCAATTCAACCATCAGAAATAGCCGACAAGGTAGTTAAGCTGACAAGGTGCAACCCAAATATCGGCCGTGTAACCATTACTCAAGTCGCGGAATCGTGCTTTCTTTTCCGGCGCTGATTTCAAAATCTGCGAATGTGTGTTGGCCGTTCACAAGCTCGTACTTCTTCCCGGCGAGTTCAGGAGCGTAGCTTTCAAGCTCAACAAAGAAACGACCGGGAGGCGGATCTGGGACATAGATACCATGGCACGTAATTGCCTCAACACGGCCCGTTGCCGCAGTGATTTCCGCTAATACTTTCATTAATAAAACTCCGTCAATTCCCACGACACTGTTGGTGCGCCACTGGTCGTATTGCGAGTTGCCGTGATCGTGGTCGTGTTGGTGAGAACTATATGGATAAGTGAAACGTCCAGGCCCGCGCTATTCGTGGTGCTCCCGAGATAGCGCAACTCGCACTTTGCGGTATTGGAAACGGAGATAGTTGCGGTGTTTGACCCAGAGCCGGAAATCGTGATCGTACCGCGCAGGATTTGTTTTGGTGCAGACATTTCGAGGTTCCATCCCCAGGACGTGCCGCAATAGCGCAGCGATTTGTGGAAAAAGGCGCCAAGGCTGAGGTCTGCCGCGCCGTTCACCGTTCCCTTGAGGTAGATGTTGTTAGTCCCAAATTTGTTGATGTCGATTTCATGCCCGAGCTGAACGTCGGTCATAGACCCGAGATCGATTGTGAATCCGCCGGACGAGGTGTCCACATCGTATGCATTACCCTGCGCGGGGGTGAACGCTGCGGCCTTCTTTCCTCCGTTTAGGAAGCCGCCGACATATCCGTTACCGACCGTCGCGAGCAGCTTTTCCGATCCGCCGGGATTTTGCGTGCTGAGCTCGAAGGACGTAAGCCCGCTGACCTGGGTCGTCGTCAGCAAGGCGAACGTCACCGTATGTTTAGCAGCGTGATAACCGGCGGCGGTATCGGCCAAACTATTGAGCACGGCGCCGGAACTTGCAGGAACGCTTGCGTTTGCGATTGCGGTTTCTACGGCGCCCCATTGTGCATAGGCATAGATGTTTGTGCTCTGTACTAGCGGCGGTCCGATTGTTGGGCCTGCGTTGTGATAATCCACGCTGTCGCAATAGATCAAAGCCTTCGCGCCGGCGGCGATGATGACACCGGTTCCGCCCGAGCACTTGATCGTGACCGCCACCGGCGTTGCGTTCTCCACCGAAAGGAAATTGTGGAAAGCGGGAAAGGTCAGCGCACAGGCCGCCGCAGGGGAACCCGTCAGCTTTAAGCGCGCGGCGGCGCCTGTGTTGCCCGTCGCGTAGTTGGTCCAGCTGATGGTCGCATCGCCCGTCACGGCCAGCGACTGGTAACCCTTCGATGCCTGCTCAAGCATCTGAAGGTCGGTATTGATGTAATTGCCCCACAGGTTGACGTTCGAACCAACGCTCTGGAGTCGTTGCAGGAGGATTGCGCTCGGTGAATCAGCCATGTCAGCTCAACAGCTCGAATTGCGTGATGTTGCCGGGAAGACGGAACGTTCGGATTTTCAGGTTGCCGGGAAACAGCGCCTCTCTCGGAAAGCCCTTGGCGATCAGAAGCGGCGTGATCTTCTCGGCCCAGGTCAAATCGCCCACGCGCACGCCGGCACTTTCCGCTTCGGCGTCGGAGATCTCCGCAATACATAAGGAGGTCATTCGCTCTTCCCGCGATGAAAAAAAGCCGCGGCGCGAAAGGCGCGGCGGCTGCAAAAGGACTTAGGAAATAAAAAAGCGCCTCCACGGAAGGCGGGGCGCGGAAGTGGTACGGTATATTTAGGAACATCGCTCACGCGGCGATTTTTCGTCAACCGGAATTTTCGCGTCACGTCATGACGCGGCGCGGTGTTGCATCTGCGCATGGGTAACGCAGCGGATGTAACCGCCTACGCGTGGCGGATCGGCGTTGCATGCCGCGTCCGCATGCAGGCCGATCATCGCCGCGAAGAACGGCAAGAGGCCGGCGCCGTGGACAGTCAGTTCGAAGCCGGGACGCAAAAGGCCGCGCGCCCGCATCTGCGGGATCTCGGCGATGAACTTGTCGAAGTCCATCTGCTGTCGCGCCATATGCGCGTTGGTGTCGAAGATGTATTTCCGCCCCGCGTATTTCAGCGCAAGCGCGCCGGACGCCGCATCCGGGGCCTCGGTCTTCTCGTAGGCATGCATCCGCCCCCCCGTGCGGGAGCTGTCGAGGCCGAAGAGGTGGAAGCGGTCGGCGCCCATCGCATGACCGAGATGGATCGCGCGCAAGCCAACAGTCGTGCCGCCGGGCACCACGAACCAGGGTCGCCCGGCCCAATGCTCGCGCAGATAACAGGCCGGCTCGGCGCCGTCCTCGAAATCCTGGCCCGCGTGCCACAGGAAAAGGGGAAAGCCTTTCAGCGCGTCGAACGTCGCATCGTGGCATTGCGAGGCGATGAAATAGCGAACGTCCTTGCGCGGCCGCTTCACGTACTCTGCAACCCACTCCTTGGGGTCCAACAGCACGTGGCCCCACGGCACGATCCCTTGTTCGAGCAACCAGTCGTGGCTCTTGTTGACGCTGACAATGTGAGCGCCCTTTCGTTTGAGCGTGCGGATCGCGCTCACTTCCAGCGCGATCGACGGGCCGCCCCCTACGATCGCCCAGGTTCGGCCGTGGTGCCGGCAGTCGCGGAACGTCGGCAAGCCGCGCATCATCGCGCGGCCGGCACGGGCGCGCACTTCCGCCCTATCGATGCGGCCGCCGCCCGCGCGCAAAAAACGCGCACGTAATCCGTCGCCGCGCGCAGCTTCGCAGACGGCGGCGGTGTTCGGCACGGATGTAAGCGGGCCCTGGAAATGAAAAAGCCCCGGCGGAGGCCAGGGCGCGAATCAGGTACGGTATATTTAAGAGAATGGACGACCCGGGAATTTTCGTCAAGAAAATTCGCAGGGGCTCAGGAATTTTTTGCCGCAAGAAATCCTCGTGATGTGTGCCCATGAAAACGGCCGGCGTCCCTATGACACCGGCCGTCTTATGAACCTCGAGGTGCTCGCGAATCATTGCGAGGCTTAACGGGCCCCTCGGCTTCACATCTGATTACGCGCTGCTAGTCGCGGCGCGGATTGTTGGGCGCCACGTCGTTGCGATTACGGACACCATCGCCGTCGCGATCGCGATCGCGGTTGTTGCGGATGCCGTCGTTGTCGAGGTCGCGGTCGATGCGGTCGACGCGCGGGTCGTTGGGACGGACATCGCGGTCATTGCGCACGCCGTCGCCGTCGCGATCGCGATCGCGGTTGTTGCGGATGCCGTCGTTGTCGAGGTCGCGGTCGATGCGGTCGACGCGCGGGTCGTTGGGACGGACATCGCGGTCATTGCGCACGCCGTCGCCGTCGCGGTCGCGATCGCGGTTGTTGCGGACACCATCGCCATCGCGATCCCGGTCGATTCGGTTGGGGATGCCGTCGCGGTCCTGATCGCGCATCCACACCGTGCGATAGCGGTCCCGGTCACGATAGAACTCGCTGCGGCGATAGTTGTCGTTCCAGTAGGTGTCGAAGCTGAAAGTCAGCGTCGGCAGCGCGATGCGCGGGCCGTATTCCATCACGCGCACGGGGCGTCCGCGATGGCGGAGCATTAGCTCGTCGGCCGGCACCCAGCCGCGGACGCCGCGCATGCTGACATCGCACCAGTCGTAACGGCGGATACAGCCGTGAATATTGACGCGCGTATTGCGCTGCAGGGTCATGATGCGCGGATATTCCCCGCCCGGTCCCGCTCGCAACGCGACCCGGCTGTCGGTAAACCCCGGCGCGGCTAACGCGACTGCGGGAATCGCCATCGCCAGAGCCAGCGCAGGAGCGGCAACGCGCGCGCGCATAAAAAACGTCTTCATAAGAACCTCCATAAGGGGACGAACGCAGCGTCTATTCAACGCAGGAGCAATGGCGCGGGCGCGGCAGCATTTAGGCAAATGCTGCCGCAAAGAAGGTGCCTTCACGCGTTGCGTGTGCGGCTGAGGGCGATATGCTCGCTATGCTGCCGCGGCCTCGCGCGTCCTCCGCGCGTTGGCCTTGTCGAACTCGATCAGACGGCACAGCGCCGTCCGCAGCTTATCGAGTGTGCGCGGATTGGTGCGCCGGTAGATCACCGCATTCACGAGCGCGTCGTACACCTGCCGCTCCTTGAGGAAGACGACGATTCGCTTGAGTCTTGCTTCTGCGTCGGCAAGCGCGGCGTCGTCCCAGGTCCCTCCGTCACCGCCCGCTCCCGGCACAAACTGCGCCATCAGGCTTTGCGCGAACGGGGGCTTGAACACGCGTCCCCAGAGGAATCCGAATTCCATGCCGGCGGCGTACATCCGTCGCGACTGCTCGTGATCGTCGGAGAGGTATCCGCGCACATACAGAATACCGAGGGGATGCTCGGCATAAACCGGATCAGCACCCGCCGTCACGTGAATACGTTTGGCGATCAGCTCCGGCGTGCCGTAATCGATGCCGGGCCTATTGAGCTTGGGGCGGCCGCGTTTTGCCATCGGATGTCCTTTCTTTGGATGCTTTAAAAAAACCGTCGGGGCCCCCGCCGCCGCTGGTACCGGCGGGCTTAAGCCGGGCCTCGAGCAGCGGAAGGGGCGCGGGGAGCGGGAGGGGGAGACGCCGCTCCCCGCGCGGCGCGCCCTGACATCACAGGGGGGCGCGAAGGAAACGCCCCTTCCCATGTTTGGCGCCTGTCCCTGGGGACCAAGGTGGAGGGGCGCCGGGGCGCGCGAACAAGGGCGAATCGAACCAACATAGGGACATTGTATCTTTTACGGGGACGATGTCAACAGACCTCTTGCGATTTGCGTTGAATTTGGCAAAATGGGGACATCATGAGTGCTGCAGCGCCGAAGACCCGTCCGAAAAACCGCATCAAGGAGTTGCGGCAGGCCCGCCATTGGGCGCTGCAAAAACTTGCCGATCGCGCCGGCACCACCCGGCAGCAGATCTACAAGCTTGAAAACGGCGAGCTTCGGCTGTCCCATGAATGGATGGAGCGCATCGCCAAAGCCTTCGGCGACGGCATGCGCGCTGCCGACCTCCTGCCCGACTACGACGCGAGACGGCCCGAGTCGGCCGCCGCGAAGCGCACGCTCGGCCTTGCGGTCAGCAGTTACGATTACGCAGGCCCAAGGGATCTTCCGATCCTGGGACATGTAAAGGCCGGGACCGCCGGGTTCTTCGTCGATCAGGGCGAGCGGCAGGGCGTCACGGTGCGACCTGAATCCCTGCGCGACGTCGGCACCGCCTACGCCGTGCGAGTCCATAACACCAGCATGTCGCCGGCATTCGAGCCCGGCTACATCCTGCACGTCGATCCGACGCGCCCCGTCAAACCGGGCGACAACGTCATCATTCAGACCACCGACGGCCAGGCCTTCATCAAGCGGCTGGTGCGCCGCACCGAGCGCGCCATCGCCTGCGAACAATTCAATCCGCGCGAGCCAATGGAATTCAAGCCGGCCAAAGTGAAGGCGATTCACATGGTTGTCGGCTGCAGCATGGTCGAAGTCTAGCCGGCCGCGCGACTCGGCCCCATTATTACCTCCCGATCTGGCCGCGACGCGCTTTTGGCGTTGACAGGCGCGCCCCGGCGTCCCTATAGTGGATACATTGGTTAAGAGGTGGCCTGGATGCCGGAGGACGGCGGGACAACGGCCAGACTGCACGGCTCAGCCTCCCTCCACCTGCGCACCCTCAAAGCTCTCCATGACTCGCTGTTCGCGCCGGCGTTTCGCACCCTTGAGACTTACGGCGATCCCGCGCCGCCGGCGCCGACTCTGGCCGACGTGATCGCGGCGGCACGGTCCGCCCTCCTCTGGCATCGCGCTAAGGAGATCGAAGTCGCCGCCGCTCTCGCCCAGCGCCGCGCCGCGAATTCCAATCCGGCCCTGATCGACGAAACGGCCCGTGTACTCGCGCATCATCGTTCCGAACAGGAACGTATCGCGGCGGAGATGGAAGGGATCAGCCGCTAATGCGTGAAATTGGTCGTGATCGAGAGCCGGTAGGACCGCGGGCCCTGGCGGTTCAAAGTCTCGTTGCGGTTGGCGGTCCAGGTGTCTTCGTCGAACACATTGCCCACACGGCCACGCAGCGTCGCCTGCACACCGCTCATGGTGAAGGTATAACGGAAGCCGAGATCGAGCGTGGTGTAGGCCGGCGTCGTCACGCCATTGCGCGGATTGAGCAACATATCGGTTTGCGTATTGACTTGGCCGTCGATGGACAATCCCTTCAGGAACGGCGCCTGATACGTGACGTTGAGCAGCCCGGTGACCTTGGGCACACCGACGGCGCGGCCCAGCAGGATGCCGCGGTCGATCAGTTCGCCCCGCCGATCGGCATCGAGCAGCACGACGCCGCTGACGATATTGATTGCCGGATGCGGCCGCCCGACGAGCGAGAATTCCACGCCGCGGTGGCGCGCTTCTCCGATCAGCCGGTAGACGTTCGCCGCGTCAAGGCCGGGCGTCGGTTTGGCGATCTGGAACAGCGAGCTGATGAAGGTCATCGTCGGCGAGAGCCGGTAGCGCAAGCCCAGTTCGTACTGGGTCGCGAGCACCGCCGGCAGCACTTCGTTGCGGTTTGCGGCGTTGTTCGGCGCGGTGCCAGATTCCTCCAGCCCGCGCACCGTCGTCGCAAACAGTGTCAGGCTTTCGTTGGGTGTAAAGGTGGCCGCGAGATCGTAGAGCCACGGCGTATCCTTGTTACTGAGCGTCGGCCCGCCCGGCGGCGTGCGGTCTTTCTGATAGCGCGTCTTCAACACGGCGCCGCGGACCCAGAATGTATCGGTGAGATCGGCCTCGTAACCGACGCCCGCCATGATCTGCCGCGTTTCGTCGAAGACTGGCGCGACGTCCGGCAGCGGAGCCGGTTCCGGCATCGACAGCGGCAGTCCCTCGAACATGTTGAATGCCCCGAGCGGAACCGCGGCGCCGGGGCGGAAGTGGCTGTCGGAAATGCGCCAGCGCAATGTCCCGAACAGGCGCTGGCCGTCGGTCACCTGCCAATGCATCCGCGTTTCGACGGCCTTGGAATGCGCGTCACTCGGGCGGCCGCGCACCATCGTCGACGTTCCCGTGCCGTCGGCGCCGACCGTATGAGTAACCAGATCCTGGCGCCAGCGGTCGAGTTCGGTCCAGATGAACGAGGTCTGCAACGCGACGCGGGTCGAGAAATTATAGCGGGCGATGAGGCCACCGCCCAATTGCCATTGGCTGAAGTAACCCCAGTCCGCCCAGTAACGCTTCGGCACCGGCATCGTCGGCGGCAGTTCCGTTCCCGAAAGGACAAACACGTAATCGCCCCCGGGTTTGTAAAAGCGGTCGCCCGAGAAGAAGCCGCGCAACTGAAATCTGTCGTTGGGCCGCCAGGTCGGAACGAAGGCGTAGTGGCGCGGGCGGCGCTTTTGCCCGTCGTAACCGGTGTCGTTCATGATCGCGACCCCATAAGCGGCGCCGATGACACCGTCCTGCGACCCCGCAGAGCCCTTCAACAGCCAGGCTTGGCCCCCATTATCCCGGCGCGGGGTTGCCTCGAACTCCTCGCGAAAGCCCGGGCGGGCTTCGGCAAGGCGGTACTCGACGATGCCGGACGGAGCGGGGAAGTCGATACCCAGCGCGTTGATGCCCACGCGAATCGTTGTCCCGTCGAAGGTCAGCGGAACGATGTTGGCCGAGCGGATGAAGTAAGCGCCGTCGAGGCGATAGTTGCCGGAATCCTGCAAACTAAAACCACGGACGGCCTGCTCGCTGTAAAGTCCGATCTGCTCGGACCCTACGCGTTCACCGAACGCGTCGACTGCGACCGTGGCGACGTTGGTGGAGGACTGTGCGAGGGCGTCGAGGGCGGGAAGCAGGAGGACCGTCGACGCCAGAAGTGCCTTGCGGACCCGCGCCCGCCGCGGGACAGCAATCGCCTGGGCCTGCGCCGGCGCGCTCCGCTGTCGACTAACAAGCATCAATTCCCCCCGGGGCAGAACGAACCTTGCACCAATAGGTGCCCCAAGGCGTCCGCACGAGCGGCTGTTGTCTCAACCAGCGGACAGCCCGTCAATCTTGATCGCGGGCTCTTATTGTATCGCTTATGTAACAGCACCCGCATGCGGGCGAAGCGACTAGTACAGATAACTAGTACAGATAAAAGGCCAGAAGCTCGCCGCCCCTGCGCGCCCGCAAGGGAATGCCAACCCAATTTTCGGAGACCGCCTTGCCCACCGCCGCTTCCGCTGCACGGGGAGTTTTGATGTCCGCCTCGCCGATCACGGCGATGACATCGCCGGGCTGCAAGCCCGCGCGCTCCGCCTTACTGTCTTTTTCAACCTGCGTAATGGTGAGCCCGTCCAGGGTTAGGCCGAGGGACGCAACGGCAGAGGGCGGTTGCGGCGGCGGTTCGGCAGCAAGCACGTTCTGTGGGAGCGCGAAGAGAACGCAGGCAGCAAGAACGGTACGGCGAGACAACGATGACATCAGGGTACTCCGCTTACGTCATGAATCCGCGGAGCGATTTAGGCACCGATGGATTGGAGTCAAGAGGTGGTTACAAATGCGGCCTCTGAGATTGGCGACCCCGGAGGGACTCGAACCCCCGACCCTCTGCTTAGAAGGCAGATGCTCTATCCAGCTGAGCTACGGGGTCGTGCGATATTCAGGCCCGCTTGAATGCGAAATTGTCGGCGTAGGATTTCGGCTTGATGGTACGGTCGTGCGGTTCTTCGACGCGGTAAATGAAACCTTTCGCCTGAGCGAAAGCGATCGCCTCTTCCTTCGTCGCGAACCACAGTTTTACTTGGCGATCGGTATCGGATGAGCCTGCCCAACCCATCAGCGGATCGGCTTCCTGTGGATCTGTTGGATCGTGCTCGAGCAGCCAACGCTTGGCGTTGGCGCGGCCCGACTGCATGGCCGTCTTCGCCGGCTTATAAATTCTTACGGACTTGCTCATGCCTTCCACTCTACCGCTGTCGCTTACACATCGTGCGGCCCTATTCTAGTTGCTGGCGGCCGCTACGCAAAGTTTTGCTCATTGGTCGGGGCGAGAGGATTCGAACCTCCGACATCCAGCTCCCAAAGCTGGCGCTCTACCAGGCTGAGCTACGCCCCG
>JBFWVA010000029.1:0-18405 GCA_050246995.1 Rhodospirillaceae bacterium
GCTTCCTGAACTCCAACGGCACGGCTATGGCCGACGGCGGCAAGATGCCGGTGCGCTTCGGCACCTGGTTCTGGGGCCTCGGCATCGACGCCGGGATCTTCGTTCCGAAGAAGGTGGGCCTGGACTATGACCTTCCGGACCAGATCGCGTCCTGGAAGAACATCAAGCAGCACGTGAACCTGTTCACGGGGCTCACGGCGTTCCGCGACACGGACCCGAACCTCTGCCACTACTCGGGCTGGGTGATCGGCATGAGCGGCACGAGCCCGAAGGCCGGCGGCGACAAGCCGGGTGAGACGATCGACACGACGATCTCCAACCAGATCGGCCGTACGACGCGCTTCAAGACCTTGACGGCGGCCGCGACCGGGGACGTGCGCTCGACGATCTCCTACGAAAGCGCGATCGCGCCGACGATCCCGGAAGTGTCTCCGATCAACTTCTACCAGCGCCTGTTCGGTCCTGACTTCCAGGACCCGAACGCGCCGACGTTCACGCCCAATCCCAAAGTGATGGCGCGCCGCAGCGTGCTGTCGGGGGTGATCGGCGAGATCAAGTCGATGGAAAGCGAAGTGGGCGCGGAGGACAAGATCCGTCTCGACCAGTACATGACGGGCCTTCGTCACCTGGAGCGCCAGTTCGACCAGCAGCTGACGAAGCCGGAACCGATCGCGGCGTGCATCGCGCCGAAGGCCGTGACCAGCGAGCCTGAGCTCGGCGGTGAATCGGGCCTGGTGGCCCAGCGCCACAAGATGATGACCGACCTCATGGTCATGGCGGTGGCGTGCGATCAGACGCGCGTGTTCAACATGAATTACTCGAGCGCGTCGGCGAACACGATCAAGGCGGGCTACGAGAAGCCGCACCACACGACGACCCACGAGGAGCCGATCGGGGCGCATGGGTACCAGGAGAACGCGGCGTGGTTCCTGCACCGCTCGATGGAAGCGTGGGCGTACTACGTCGAGGCCTTCTCGAAGGTGAAGGAAGGCGACGGCACGCTGCTGGACAACGTGCTCTTGTACGGCATCACCGACCACGGCTATGCGCGCGTGCATTCGCTTGACGGCATGGCGGCGATGACGGCGGGCCGCGCGGGCGGGCGTCTCAAGACGGGTCTGCACATCAAGACCGAAGGCGCGACCATCGGGCGCCTCGGCTACACCGCGCAGCGCGTCATGGGCCTCGATATCAACTCCTGGGGCACGCGCTCCAATAATACCTCCAAGGAGTTCGGCGAAATCCTGGTGTAAGTCTCGGTGAGGGCGGAGCGGCTCCACCCCGCTCCGCCCGATCCGCGTGCGAGAAGATGAGCCAGTAGAGGGGAGTTTAATGAAACACTTTCGAATGATGAGCGCGGTCGCGATCGCAGCTCTCTATGTCTCCGGCACCGCCCAGGCCCAATCGGCGCGCGAGGCCGCCGGCTCGGAAAAATATATCCACGAGCCGATGCCCGCCGGCGTCAAGGTCGTGATGTCCAAGCTCGAAGGACCGATTTACACCGACGCGAGTGGGCGCACGCTGTATCAGTGGCCGCGCAAGGAACTGCGCAATGGCGGCACCGGCGACATGAAGGGCGCCGCTTCGGTCTGCGATACGACGGTGTCGAAGGAGAATCTCGGGCTGATGAGCCCGTATCCGGCCGGCCTCACTCTGCCGGATGTCGCGACGCGTAAGAGCTGCGAAGCGATGTGGCCGCCGGCCCTCGCGGCGGATGACGCTAAACCTGTCGGCAAATGGTCAACGATCAAGCGCAAGGACGGCCGCAACCAATGGGCCTATGACGGCTTCGTCCTCTACACGTCCGCCATGGACAAAAAGCCGGGTGACGTGATCGCCGGCACCAAGATCGGAAAGAAAAGCAGCGATGCGCCGGGCTCGCCAGGAGGCGACGCGCCGGCCTACCGTGTGCCGATCGGTCCGTCGCCGGACGTCCCGGGGCAGTTTGTCGTCGATTACACGCTCATCGGCCATCAGGTGACGTTGTCCGACGGTTTCGCCGTCTATACGTGGGACGGGGACAAGGCGGGCAAGTCGAACTGCATCAACGAATGCCTCAAGAGCTGGAAGCCGGTGCTCGCGCCTGAAATCGGGGCAGCCTCGCGCGAAGAGTGGTCTGTGATCGAGCGCGCGCCGGGGATTAAGCAGTGGGCTTATCGCAGCCGTCCGCTTTACACCTACATGGGCGACACCAGCCCGCCCATCCAGCACGGCGTGGATGTTTCGGGATGGAATCTCGTCTACACGCAGCGGGTGCCCGCAGCGCCGAGCGAGTTCACCGAGCAAGTCAGCGCCGGCGGGATCGTGCTCGCCGATTCCAAAGGCAAAACGATCTACATCTACAACTGCGGTGACGACGCGGCCGATCAGCTGCTCTGCGATCATCCGGACACGGTCCAAGATTACCGCTATGCCGTTTGCGGCGGCGGGAGCCCGGAACGCTGTGCGCAGACCTTCCCATATGTGATTGCCGCGAGCGCCAAAGGTGCGAACGAGGCCTGGACCGTGATGGCGATCGATCCGGCCACCGGGCACCGCGCCAAGGACGGCCAAGCAAACGCGATCAACGTATGGGCCTTCCGTGATCGTCCGGTGTTCACTTTTATACGCGATGACCGCGCGGGATCGATCAAGGCCCAGAACTGGGGCGAGTTCTACGGACAGCGCAACGGCTACAAGGTGTTCTTCCTGCGTGAAGAATTCCAAGGCCGCTAAGGGAGCAAACGCATGACTTACAATGTAAAGACCCTCGCTTTCGCGCTTGCCGCCGGCACGTGCCTCAGCGTTCCGGCGCTCGCCGCCGATGGCGGCACAAGCCCGGTGCAGGACCGCCGCATCGGCTACGTCATGACCAGCGAATACAAGGCCATCTGGGATACCCCGGACGGCAAGGCCGAATGTCCGCAAGGCATCAATGATGGCCCGCGCGAGCAATTCAAGGTGCTCTATCCGGAGACCAAAAAGTGGACGGTGCTGGAAAGCCAGCTTGAGCGTGAAGCTCAGGTGTGGTTCCCGGGTAAGGATCCGGATAAGCTTCCGTACCATGACTCCGTCGCCAAAACGTCGTTCGGCATCGATCTCAACGATAAGATCGATGACAACGACTACACCGATCCGGACGGCAACAAGGGGATCGACAACCAGACCCAGCGCGCCTGGGGCTGCACGGCGAACTACCGTTCGACGTCCTACAATCTCGGCGCCTTCAACAACTGGCGTAAGTATTCCTACAACATCATCGTGATCGAACTCACGGACGTCGACGATCTCGTCAACGACCCGGAGATTACGCTCACCACTTATCGCGGCATGGACAAGCCGATGACGGATGCGACCGGGGCGACTTATCTCGCCGGCGGCACGCAGCGCGTCGACATGCGCTTCGGCAAGATCTTCGTCCAAAAGTTCAAGGGCAAGATCGTTGACGGGGTGCTCACGACCGAAGGCGCCGACTACACGATGCCTTCGGCGGGCAACGGCTCCAGCGTCGCGGATGTGCGCTACTACGGCGCCCGTTGGCGTCTTGCCCTGACGCCCGACCGCGCCCAGGGCATCTTGGGCGGCTACATGGACATCAACGATTGGAACGCGGCCGCCAATCAGGGCCGCTCCACGCACCACCAAGCCTATGGGCAGGCCGCGACGCCGTCGATTTACCGCGCGATGCTGCGCAACGCCGATTATGCGGACCCGAAAACCGGTGAAATGATCGGAATCTCGACCGCGTTCAAGGTGGGCCTTACGCAGGTGTTCGTGAAGCACCCGGATATGGCTGTCAGCGCCAATGGTACGGCGCCTGCCGCATCGACGTCGATAAGCCGCGATTAGGAGTGCAGGGGTGCGGTTTGGAGCGCGGCAGCGTTGCCGCGCTCGCCTGCGGGCCTTTCCGGTTTCCGAAATTTCCTAAACGCGGCCGCTCTACCCCAAGTCTCCCCAGGGCGGCCGCGTTCTTTTTTGAGCGAGAGCCGGCCTCATCGTGCGGCGTTACGCGGGCCGGGCTTTCAAGTTTGCCGCCGCCGACGTATTCTAAGGCACGGTGATTGGATTGGCGTCTTTTAGGCCGCCACCGGACTATAGTCCCTACCGTTAGCACGTGACATTTCTAAAGCGTTCAAGACGTCCACACGAACCGGAGTGGGAGAAAGTCATGACACATCGCGCAAAGTTGCTGACCTTGATGCTGGCTTCGGGCGCTTGTCTCGCGGCGCCGGTTCTCGCGGCGGAGACCGTGACCAGCCCGGTGCAAAACCGCGCCATCGCTTACGTCATGACCTCGGAATACAAGGCGATCTGGGACACCCCGGACGGCAAGCTCGAATGCCCGAACGGCATCAACGATGGCCCGCGCGAACAATTCAAGGTGCTTTATCCAGACAGCAAGAAGTGGACGATCCTGGAAAGCCAGCTGGAGCGTGAAAGCCAGGTCTGGTTCCCGACGATGTCGCAAGAGCGCACGTCTTTCTATGAATCAGAAGCCAAGATCGCCTTCGGGCTGGATCTCGACGGAAAGACCGACGCCAACGACTACACAGATCCGGACGGGAACAAAGGCATCGACAACGGCACGCAGCGCGCGTGGGGCTGTGTCGCGAATTACCGTTCGTCCTCCTACAATCTCGGCGCCATGAACGAGTGGCGCAAGGAAGACTATAACATCATCGTTATTGAGCTGACGGACGTGGACGATCTCGTGAACGATCCCGACGTGACGCTGACGACCTATCGCGGCATGGACCGGCCGATGACCGACGCCACCGGGGGCACCTATCTGCCCGGGGGCACGCAGCGCATCGATATGCGCTGGGGCAAGATGTTCCACCAGACCTTCAAGGCGAAGATCGAGAACGGCGTCCTGAGAAGCCAGGGCGCCGATTATCTGATGCCGTCCGCCAGCGGACGCGGGCCGGCGGACCTTCTGTATCGTAACGCGCAGTGGCGCTTGGCCCTAACTCCTGACCGCGCGCAAGGTATCCTCGCAGGCTTCATGGATGTAGAGATGTGGAATGAGACCTCGAACCGCCAACGGTCGACGCATCATCAGGCCTACGGACAGGCGTCCACACCATCCATCTATCGCCTGATGCGGAAGAACGCCGACGGTTACCCTGATCCGAAGACGGGTGAAAACACCGCCATCTCGACGGCCATGAAGGTCGGTCTTACACAGGTGTTCGTGATACACGAGGACACGACCGTCGCGGCCGCGGGGTCGGCCGCGGGCACAGTCGGCAGCCGCGACTAGAGACGGCCTACATTATATGAATGGCGGCCTTGCGAAATGCGCAGGCCGTCATATCGCTCTTGCGGCGCGCGCCGAAAGTCGTGAACAATTCCCGCTCATATCCATTCCTTGGGGGGACTTGGCATGCGTGCCCGGCACATTGCTCTTACAACACTTCTCGCGGTCGGCGCTTGTTCGCCCGGTTCCACGCCGTCTTATCCTGTCGCGGAGAAAGACATAGCGGCGCTCGCCGCCGACATTGCGGCGAAGAAAACCAGCGCGGCGGAGGTCGCGAAGGCCTATCTCGCACGTATTGAAAAGCTAAACCCCGGTTTCAACGCGGTGCTGGCGGTGAACCCGGTCGCCGTCGAAGAGGCGGCCGAGGCCGACAAACGCGCGGCGAGCGGCGCCGCCGGCGCGCTGAACGGCATGCCGATCCTCATCAAGGACAATATCGACGTGCGCGGGATGGTGACCACCGCCGGTTCGCTGGCGCTGGCCGACAACCGCCCAGAACAGGATGCGCCGTCTATCGCCGGCTTGCGCGCCGCCGGCGCTGTGATCCTCGGCAAAGCCAATCTTTCCGAATGGGCCAATATTCGTTCGCAATATTCCAGCAGCGGGTGGAGCGCCGTCGGCGGGCTTGCGCGCAATGCGCACGCCCCTGAACGTACCGCCTGCGGTTCTAGTTCCGGCTCGGGCAGTGCGGTCGCCGCGGGCTTCGCGCCCGCCGCCATCGGCACCGAAACAGATGGATCCATCACATGCCCGGCGGCCGCGAATGGCATCGTCGGATTAAAGCCCACGGTCGGTCTGGTGTCGCGCACCGGAATTGTGCCGATCAGCCACGTACAGGATACGGCCGGTCCAATGACTCTAACGGTTGCAGATGCGGCGGCGATTTTGACGGCGATCGCCGGCTCCGACCCGGCCGATCCCGCAACGAAGGACGCGGATGCTCATAAGACCGACTACGTGAAGGCCTTGAACCCGGAAGCGCTGAAAGGCGCACGTCTCGGGGTCATCCGCTTCATCGACGGTTATTCGCCGAAGACCCTCGCAGTGTTCGATGCGGCCCTCGGCGTCCTTAAGGCCCAAGGCGCCGAGATCGTCGAGATCAAGGAATTCGATTTCGGCGTGATCAAGGACAAGGAATTTCCGCTGCTGCTCACCGAGCTGAAGGCGGACCTCAACGCCTATCTCGCTAAGACTCCGGCGGCGGTAAAGAACCGCACGCTGGCGGACATCATCGCCTTCAACAAAGGCGAGCCACGCGAGACGCCGCTGTTCGGACAAGACCTGTTCGAGCAAGCACAAGCCATGCCCGATCTCACGGATGCGGCTTATATCGCCGACCGCGAGGCCGTGCGTAAGCAAGCGCAGGAGAACGGGATCGACAAGCTGCTGGCCGACAACAATGTCACCGCCTTGATTGCTCCGACTCTTAATCCGCCGTGGCTGATCGACCAGGTGAACGGCGACGCCGGCGGCCCTTCCTCGACCACGCTGCCGGCCGTCGCGGGCTATCCGCACCTGACCGTGCCGATGGGCTTCGTGCAGGACCTTCCGGTCGGCATCTCGTTCATCGGACCCGCCTGGTCCGAGGCTTATGTGCTTTCGCTCGGCTACGCGTACGAAAAGGCGTCTGGCGCGCGCCGTCCGTCGATGATGGCCAAGAAGTAGGGCCTACTTCTTCAGGCTCGCGCCGGCGAGTTCGCCGATGGCGCCCAAGGTTGTTTGCGCGGCGTTCAGACCAAGACGGAAGTCGTCGTCGCTGAACGTCGCGAAAACATCGGTCGGCTGGTGCCAGTGCGGGTCCCAGCCGTTTCCGATGTGTGCGCCGCGCTCGTTCTCGCGCATGCTGATGGACGGGATCAGGTCCTGAAAAGGTACTGAATCCGTATTGGTCATGTGACTGCCGACGGTGGCGGGATAATTCGCGGCGTACTTCTCGTTGGCCTGGGAAAACATCCAGGCAAACGCCTGAGATTCCGGCGCCATCTTTGAAACGCTTTGATATTCGATATTCACATCGGCTTCGGGACGTTGCGTCGGCGATAGCGTGCCGTCCGCGCGCGGCATGCCGTGGTCGAACAGCATCATGTCGTGCTGCACCATGCCGAGCCATTTGGGTTCTGGGTAACGCCCCGATCCGGCCGGGCTTTCCTGGCCCTGCAATTTAGCGCGCTGCTCAACATAGGCGCGCGCGCCATTAAGGCCGGTCTCTTCATTGTTCCACAGCACGAATCGGATCGAGCGGTCGGTCTGCACATCTGGGCTAGAGAAGATGCGAGCCAACTCCATCACCACGGCGGTGCCCGAACCGTCGTCGTTCGCAGCTTCACCCCAACCGTGTCCGTCCATGTGCGCGCCAATGATGTACATCTCGTTCGGCCGGGTTGAGCCAATCTTCGTGCAATAAACCTGCTCGCGGGCGCCCGGTGTGGAGGGTTGCTTATTGAGTTCGCGCAACTTCGCGTCCGGCTGCTTGGCGGAATCCGTATTCACGCCGGTCGCCGCCTTGATTCCGCGAGGCTGAGAACCCCCCGGTCCGCGTCCAGGGATCTGCACGCCCGACGGTGCGCGCGCTGCGCCGGGGGCGGGCGGATGATACTCATACTTGAGGCGTTCGGTGTTGGTGCAGCCGTAAATTTTCAGCTGTGCCTCGATCCAGTCGATAGCGGCACGATTGCGGTCGGTGCCTTCGCGCCGGTCTCCGAACTGCGTAAGGCCTTTGATCGTCGCCTTGTAGCGTTCGAGGTCGAGGCGTTGCACCATCGCCTGGACGGCGGGGTTGGGTTCCACGTTTTGTGCAAGGGCTGGAGACATCAGGGCCGCGAGGCAGCCCGCTGCAATCCAAGGTCCGGCACAACGAAATAGCGTCATCTGCGTCCTCCCACCCGTTGGTATTCCAATAATAGCGGGTCGCGAGCCTCGGACGCCATCGATCCCGAGGGTGCTGTTACAGAATCAATGGCCCACGCCGATCCCCGCGTGCGATCGCGGCTGTACTCGGGTACCGTTGCTACAGGTCTGATCGAGAGGGGGTATCTCATGAAGATATTGGCGTCGGCGTTTACTGTGTTTCTGCTGACGGGAACCGCTCACGCGGCGGACACCAAATGGGACCTTTTGATCGCGGGGGGCACGGTGATCGACGGGGCCGGCAAAGCTGGGTTCCGCGCCGATGTTGCTATCGACGACGGCAAGATCGTCCGGGTTTCGCCCACAGCCCTTCCGAAGAGCAATGCGGTGCGCGTCATTGACGCCGCCGGCAAGGCAGTCGCACCTGGCTTCATCGATCTCCATCTGCACATGGATCCGGTCGCGCTCCCATCCGGCGAGAACCTGGTGCGCCAGGGCGTTACGACGGCGCTCGGTGGACCCGACGGCAGCAGTCCGTGGCCGCTGGCCGATTATCTCAAGAAAGCCGACGCTCTGAACCTTGGGATGAATGTCGCGTATCTGACGGGGCACAACAGCATCCGTGAGGCGGTGATGGGCTTGGACAACCGGGCGCCGACCGATGCCGAGCTGAAGGAAATGAAAGCGCGGGTCGCACAAGGCATGCGCGACGGGGCGTTTGGGCTTTCCACGGGCCTGCGGTATACGCCGGGTGTCTATTCCGAGATCGGCGAAGTGATTGAACTCTCCAAGGTCGCCGCCGAGATGGGCGGCATTTATACCTCGCATCTGCGCGACGAAGGCGCGCAACTCCTGGAGGGCGTTGGCGAGGCGATCGAGATCGGCCGGAAGGCCAAGATTCCTGTCGTGCTGACTCACCACAAGGCCGTCGGCAGCCCAAATTGGGGCGCGAGCGTGAAGACGCTCGCGATGGTCGAAGCCGCCCGCAAGGAAGGCGTCGATGTGATGATCGACCAGTATCCTTACACAGCGTCTCACACCAACATCGATATCCTGGTTCCTCCCGCGGCTCTTGCCGGCGGCGACAAAGCGTTCCTCGCCCGCGTCGATGACCGCAAGCAGGGCGAGGGCATCATGGAAGGTATCATCTGGAATATCGTCAACGATCGCGGCGCGGGCGATATCGCAAATATCCAATTCTCCATCGTGCCATGGGATAAATCCCTTGAAGGCAAGACCCTCAAGGATTGGGCGGTACGTGAAGGTCTTTCACCGACGCCTGAAAATGGGGCGCGGCTGGCGATTGAAGCGATCCGCCGTGGCAATGCGGGAGCCATCTTTCATGCGATCAACGAGGAAGACGTTCAGCGCATCATGAAATACCCCTTTACCGCCATCGCGACCGACGGGCGGGTGGGTAAGTTCGGCGAGGGCAGCCCGCATCCGCGGTCATATGGGACCTTTCCGCGCGTGCTCGGTCATTATGTGCGCGAGCTCAAGGTCATCACGCTCGAAGACGCGGTGCGCAAGATGAGCAGTCTTCCCGCCGATCGCCTTGGCCTCAAGGATCGCGGCCGCCTCGCCGAAGGAGCGTGGGCGGATGTCGTGGTGTTCGACCCGGCAACGGTGACCGACAAAGCGACGTTCCAGAATCCGCACCAGTATCCTGACGGCATTCCTTACGTCATCGTGAACGGCGTGCCGGTCGTCGACAACGGAAAGTGGAACGACGCCGGGCCCGGTCAAGTGCTCAAGCGGCCCGGCGCTAAATCCTAGGGCGCGCGATCGAGGGCCTCCGGGAGGTCGGCGACGACGTACGCGATGGTCGCCATCGCCGCCGTCATACGCGCCATTTCATTCGCATCCACCTTGTCGACGGTGTCGGCTGGTGTGTGATGCAGATAAAAATAGCGCTTCATATCCACGTCCGGCGACATGGCGGGGATCTTGGCCGCCGTCACCATGGGCGTGATATCCGCGCCGTTGAAGCCGTCGTTCAGCGTCGTGCCGCCGACCGGCGCCAGGAGTTTGACGATCTGGGCGATCGTTTCACGCGCCTTCGGCGTTCCGGCGAAGTCGTAACCTTCGATCGGCAAGACGCCGTCGTCGGATTCCATCGCGAGGACATGTTTAGCAAGCTGATCCTTGTAGGAGTCGCGGTAGGCCGTGCCACCGCGCGTGCCGTTTTCCTCATTGGTGAACAGAACGACGCGGATCGTGCGGCGCGGCGTAAGGTTGAGGCGTTTCAGGACACGCAAAGCTTCCCACATCGCGACGCATCCGCCGCCGTCGTCCATGGCGCCCGAAGCGATATCCCAGGAATCGATATGGCCGCTGATAAGCACGACCTCATCGGGTTTCTCCCGGCCTTTGATCTCGGCGATCAGGTTGCCGGATTCCGCATCCGGCAGCATCTGCGCGCCGAGTGACATGCGCACGATGGTCTTTTCGCCCCGGTCTTGCATGCGCTGCAGTTTGCCGGCGTCTTCCGCCGACACCGCGGCGGCGGGGATTTTCGGCAGCTTTTCATCATAACGCATGCCGCCGGTATGCGGCGTCCGGTGACCGACGGGCCCGACCGAGCGCACAAGAGCGCCGACGGCCCCATGCGCCGCGGCGCGTGAAGCGCCAGTGCCGCGCACGGTGGTCACGACCTTATAGACCGACAGCGGTTCCGCCTTTTCGTCGAAGGCCACGTTGAAGAGCACGATCTTGCCTTTGGCTTCGGCCGCGCGCTTGTCGAGTTCCTCGAAGCTTTTGACGACAAGGACTTCAGCTTCGACATCGCCGCCGACGCTACCGCCTAAGGTCGCGATCACCAGCGGCGCGGGATAAGGGCGCACGATGTTGGCGCTCTCGGCGCCGCGCACCCAGTGCGGCACCATCACCTTTTCGATGCGCACATTGGCGAGGCCGTCTTTCTTCATCTCGCCTTCGGCCCAACGGAGTGCGCTCTCGAGGTTCGCGCTGCCGCTGAGGCGACCCGGATATTTGTCAGTAAGTTCGGCGAGACGGTTCCAGGCGCCGGCCGCGCTCTGCGTCGACGTCGCCTCGGCGATGATGCGCGAGGCCGCCGCGCCATAGTTCTTCGCGATGGCGTCTTGAGCGCTCGCCGCGCCGGAGAAAGCGCCGCACGCGATTACCGCCTGCGCAAAAATGCGCGTGATATTTTTCACTGACCCCACCCTATTTCAGTTGCCTTGAAGCTCTCAGGCTACAACGGTCGGGGGGCGAACCGGCAAGGCTTTTGATGAATAGGGGCTAACCGCGGGAAGGGGTTAAGCGGCTGATTTCGCTATGCTTATTCGAGAAAGAAGAGGCCGCGCCAACTCTCACGGCGCCGACGCGGCCGCGTAGATCGTCAGGGCTTCACCACGGATGCCGTCTGTCCAAACAGCACCTTCTTGGCGTCGTCGCTCATGGTCGGAGGGTTCTTGAATGCGTCGGCAAGGGCGTATGCTTTCTTGACCGCCGGGCGTTCGCGAATGGTCTCGAACCACCGCTTGAGATGCGGGAAGTCGGCGAGGTTCTGCTTCTGCGCCTCGTGCGGCACGATCCAGGGATACGACGCCATGTCGGCGATGGAGTAGGGGCCGGCCACGAACTCGCGATCGGCGAGGCGCTTGTTGAGGACGCCGTACAAACGATTCGTCTCCTTCACATAGCGCTCTTGGGCATAGGGGATTTGCTCGGGGGCATAGCGGTTGAAGTGATGGTTCTGCCCAGCCATGGGGCCGAGGCCGCCCATCTGCCAGAACAGCCATTGCAGCGTGTCCGTCCGGCCCCGCAGATCCGGGGCGATGAACTTGCCGATCTTTTCGGCGAGGTAGAGCAGGATCGCGCCGGACTCGAACAGGCTGACCGGGGAGCCACCATCCGCAGGTTCGTGATCGACGATGGCCGGGATGCGGTTATTGGGGGCGATTTTCAGGAACTCGGGCTTGAACTGCTCGCCTGTGCCGATATTCACCGGGATAAGGTTATAGGGAAGGCCGGCTTCTTCCAGAAAGATCGTGATCTTGTGGCCGTTGGGCGTGGTCCAATAATGGAGATCGATCATGGGAGGCTCCTGCCAGGGGGAAAGCGGTAGGTAGGATCACTACAGCAGCCGCGCACCCCTGCCAAATGGCGCGCCGCCTTATCCCGGGCTCCCTTGCGCGGCGAGAGGTTTTTGCCCTATGCGGTAGGGCAGACCAGTCAAATTTTCTTTGTAGGGCCTATGACTAAATCCGAAGCCGAGACGCTGTATGAGGCGGGCATTGTCCTCCTGCGCACGGGCGACTACGACGGCGCGCAAACCCGCTTTACGGCGGCGCTCGCCAGTGATCCCAAATTCGTGATGGCCCTGAACGGTCTCGGCCTTGCGTTGTCATCGCTCGGCAACGACGACGCGGCGCTCGCGAGCTACAACGAAGCTGTTCGCCTCGAGCCGAATTTCGCCTCCCCCTATATCAACCGCGCAGTGCTGCTGCACCGCCGAGGGGACGCCCCCGGCGCCCTCGCGAGCCTAGACAAGGCCATCGAACTTCAACCCGACAATCCCAACGCCCATAACAATCGCGGCAGTATCCTCACCGAGTTGCAGCAGCCCAAGGCCGCCATCGCCAGCCTTGAGCAGGTACTGGCCATCGACCCCAACTATCCGCTGGTCGCCGGGCTGCGTCTTTTGAACAAGATCTATATCTGCGATTGGAACGGCTTCCAGCGTTCGCTGCCTGCCCTCGGCGCGCAGCTGGACCGCGGGGAACCCGGCGCGCCGCCGTGGGCGATGCTGCCGCTCATCGACCGCGCGGATCTACAGCGCAAAGCGGCTGAAGCCTGGATCGCGGGTAACGCGCCGGAGCAGAAGGTGCTTGGCCCGGTCGGCAGTTATCCGAATCACGACCGTATCCGGATCGGCTACTTCTCGGCGGACCTGCATCGTCATGCGACCGCGCATCTGATCGCCGAGCTGTTCGAGCGTCATGACCGCAAGAATTTCGAGATCTTCGCTTTTTCCTTCGGCCCTGCGACCGATGACGAGATGCAGCAGCGCCTGAAGGCGGGTGCGGACCAGTTTATAGATGTGCGGGGCAAGACCGATCGCGAAATCGCCGCACTCGCGCGCGAGATGGAGATCGATATCGCGGTCGACCTCAAAGGCATCACGGTCGGCCACCGCATCGGCATCTTCGCGCACCGCGCAGCCCCGATTCAGGTGAACTACCTCGGTTACCCCGGCACCATCGGCGCGCCGTACATGGACTACATTATCGCCGACAATGTGATCATTCCGGACGAGTCCGTGCAGCACTATTCCGAAGAAGTGGTGCGGATGCCGGATAGCTATCAGGTTAATGATAGAAAACGGAAAGTCTCGGACCGCAAGTTCACCCGCGCCGAGCTTGGGCTTCCTGAAGACGCCATCGTCTTTTGTTGTTTCAACAACAACTTCAAGATCATGCCGTACATCTTCGATTTGTGGATGAACATCATGCATTCCGTGCCGAACAGCGTGCTGTGGCTGATCGCCGACAATCCGACGGCGGCGGAAAACCTGCAGTGGGAAGCCGAGCGCCGCGGGATCGAGAAGAAGCGCCTGGTTTTCGCGGAACGCATCTCGCCGGAAGAGCATCTCGCGCGGCATGAGCACGCCGACCTTTTCCTCGACACCTATCCTTACAACGCCCACACGACGGCCAGCGACGCGCTTTGGGTCGGCCTGCCGGTGATCACGTGTCCCGGCGAGACGTTTGCGTCTCGCGTCGCAGCCAGCCTTTTGACCGCGATGGATCTCAAGGAACTGATTTTCGCGAACCTGTACGAGGTCGAGCAGACGGCCATTGCCTTGGCCAAGGATCCGGCGCGTCTCGCCGCGCTTAAGGAAAAGGTGCGCAAGAACCGCGCCACCTCACCGCTGTTCGATACGGATCGGTTCGCGCGCGGTATCGAGGCCGGCTATCAGCAGATGATCGCCGCCCGGCGCACAAAACACTGAGTTAAGCGCTGCGTTCCTGGCAGGTAAGGGGCGCCGCGCCGTCGTCGGTCCAGGTGGCGTCGCGGCCTTTGCCGCGGAGCTTTCGTCCTTCGGCTTCGTAGGCGTAGCCGGATCCGCTGATCGTACGGGTGAGGACGTGCATGCCGCCGGCCTGCGTGCGTACGATCACCACGCCGGCCTTGTTGTCGAACGTCACCGACAGACGCGCGCCGCCATTGCAATCGAAAGCGGCCTCGATGGTTTCATTTTTCTTCGCGTGCGTGCAGGCCCCCAAAGCTAAGGCCAGCACGAACGCTGAAAAAGCTTTGCGGAACATTAGGCCGGCACACGGCGAAGGGCTTGCGCCATGCAGTGAATGCCGCCACCGGTCTTCGACAACTCGGCCATCTCGACTTCGGCCACTTCGAAACCGCGCGCTTTCAATTGCTTGATCAGCGTCTGGCTGCTCTTGGGAGCGACCACGCGGTCTTTCCCCAGCGACATGAAGTTGCAGCCCAGGGTCATGGTGTCCTGGAACGGCACCTCGATGAGTTCGTGCCCTTTGCTCTTCAGCCACTGGATGATGCCGGGCTCGGTGCACTCGATGCACACCGCCGTCAGTTTATGCGCGATCGGCACGACCATGAGATCGATATGCACATAGTATTCGTCGAAGTAGGCCATGCGGACTTCCCAGCCTTCCTTCTCGACCCAGCTTCTGACCTGGTCCGCGCCTTCATCCTGCGTGCGGGCGCCGCCGCAGCCAAGGAGCAGCACGCCGTCTTCGATGACGTTGAAGTCGCCGCCTTCGAAGGTGCCGGCCGTGACCATGTCGTAAATGGGGATGCCGAGAGTTTCATAGTGGCGGATGGCGGCGTAATTTTCGCCGCGGCGCCACCACTGGGCCATCGCCGTGATGATCGGGCCCCACGGCGTCATGACGCTGGAATCGCGGGTATAGTGCTGCATCGGCAAATCGGGCTGCGGCGGCGCGAGGTGCACCTTCACGCCGAAGCTCTCATAAGCCTTGACCAGTTCGTCGTGCTGCTTGCGCGCCACGTCCATGTTGGCCGGATTCTCGCGCAAATATTTCTTCGACAGTGAGCTGGTGGCGAGGTGCTTGCCATAGGTCGGCTTGCACAAGAGCACGTCGGTCAGGACGTCGGTCTCGTTGCGGAACCCCCACTTGGTCAGCGGCTTGGTGCCGCCATTGGGATTGCGGCGCTTCAGTGAGAAAGCTTCCCCGGCGACGTCGTTCTGAGCATTCATGTGCACCTCCTAAGATCCGAAGCCAAAAAATAGGCCTTTGGCCCGAACAAAGCGACGTGAGATTTTCTCATCGATTTGCTGAAATTGGGCTCACAGCATAGCTCAAATGCATTTTATTTGCTGAGGCGTGCGCGGCTTCCTACACTCGGGATCAGCTAGGGGGCTCCATATGACCGTTGCAACGACCGGCCGCGAGCCGACAAGTCAGACGCGCATTGTCGCGCTGATCACCGTCGCGATGTTCATCAACTATATAGACCGAGGCAACCTCGCGACGGCCGGACCCAAGCTTCAAGAGGACCTGGGTCTCAGCAATACGCAGTTCGGCCTCCTGGCGTCCGCGTTCTATTACAGCTACGTCCTCGCGATGGTCCCGGCCGGTTGGCTTGCCGAACGCCTTGGGGCGCACCGGGTGCTGCTCGGCGGCGTGGCGATCTGGTCGCTCGCGACGTTCCTGACCGGCTTCTCGAACAGCTTTGCGATGCTGCTCGTCTTCCGCCTGCTTCTCGGTATCGGCGAAAGCGCCTCGTTCCCATGTTCTTCGAAAATCTTGGCGCAGGTTGTCGATACCGGCCGCCTCGGCGTGGCGAACGGGGTCATGAGCTTTGGATATCTGCTTGGCCCGGCTATCGGCACATTTGCCGGGGGTGTCCTCATGGCCGAATACGGCTGGCGCCCGATCTTTTTCGTATTCGGCGCGCTCTCCTTGATATGGCTCCTGCCTTGGAGCCGCGTGGTCATCGCGCCGCGGATCGCACCGAGCGCAAGCGCCGACGAGCCCGCGTTCCCGCAAATCTTGCATCAACGCGCACTTTGGGGTGTGGCGTTGGGCCTCTTCTCGGGCAACTACGGGCTTTACTTCATCCTTTCCTGGCTGCCGATCTATCTGGTCAAGGAGCGTGGGTTTTCAATTTACGACATGGCGGTCATGGGCGCGTTGGCCTATTTGACCAACGCCGTGTGCGCGCTCGCCATGGGCTGGATCACAGACCGTTGGGTCCGTGCGGGCCGTAACGTCGACGCCGTGTATAAAGGCGTGATGGCCGCGTTCCATATCGGCGGCATCGTCTGCATGCTCGTCATGGCCTATGGCGACGTCATCGAGCTGACAATCGCTCTATTCGTCTTCAACATTCTGCTCGGTGCGGCGTCACCCGGCTACTACACGATCGCGCAGATCATGGCGGGGCCGAAAGCGACCGGCCGGTGGGTGGGCGTTCAGAACGCCATTGGAAACACCGCCGGTCTCATCGCGCCGATGTTGACCGGGGTGATCGTCGACGAGATGGGCGGGTTCAACGGCGCGTTTACCTTCGCCGGTATCGTCCTCGCCGCGGGATGTGTGAGTTGGCTTTGGATCGTGCCGCATATCGCGCCGGTGACGTGGAGCGCGCAGAAACCGTAGATCTAGTCGGCGCTTTTGGCCTTGCGGCCCTTCTTCGCCGGCGGGGCGGTGATGCGCTTTTCGGGCATCAGTTCGCTGTTCAGCCAATCGGTGAAGGCGCGCAAGGTCGCCGCGTTGCGCAGCTCGTTGCGGCAGACGATGTAGAACGCGCCGGTCGCGGGAACCGTGGCGCTGAACGGCACGATCAACTTGCCTTCCGCGAGCAAGCTGGACGTCGTGATGTTGTCGCCGAGCGTGATGCCGTGCCCGTAGATGGCCGCTTCGATCGCAAGGTGCCAGTTCGAGAGCTTGAGATAGCGCGCCCCCACCATAGTGGGCGCGCGCGCGGCTTGCAGCCACATCTGCCACTCGTTGCCGTCCTCATCGCCGTGAATGAGCGTGTGCGAGGCAAGATCCGCGACGCTGCGCAGCGGCTTCTGGTTGACGAGGCTCGGGCTGCACACCGGGAACAGTTCCATGTGCGACCACAGTTGCGCATGGAACCCGGGCCAAGGGCCAACGCCGTAACGGATCGCGACGTCAACGTCGGCCGGATCGGCCTCCTCGGCCGCCACAAGCTTCAAACGGATATCAGGGTAGCGTTCAGAAAAGCCGCCGAGGCGCGGAATCAGCCAGAAAGACGCAAGCGCTTGCACGCAACTCACCACGAGATCGCCCTCGGTTTTTTGGCGGGTGAGGAGGGCGGAGGCTTCGGCGATGGAATCGAACGCCGCCGCGATCGCCGGCTGATAAGCGGAGCCGTATGAGGTGAGTTGCAGGTGGCCCGCAGTACGCCGAAACAGCTTTACCCGCAGCGCTTCTTCCAGCGCGCGGACCTGATGGCTGACCGCGCCGGGTGTAACGTTAAGCTCTTTCGCGGCCCGCGAGACCGAAAGGTGGCGCGCGGTGGCTTCGAAGGCTCGGAGCGGGTTGAGTGGTGGCAGGCGCTTGCGCATGACGAGAACGGCGGTCCCTGAACGAGCGCCCACCATGCCCCCAATCGGAATCTTTGCCAAGCGCGCGCGGCGATTTCTTAAAAACGGGGGGTGTTCACAAAGCCGCTATTTATCGGCGTAACTTTTGGGCGTTGTATTTTTTCTCAAGGCAAAGCGGCTAATAAATTCAATTGCCCGCGCCGCCTCGAAGTCAGAAGCTTTTTGCGCGGTGAGACCCGCGCGGGGCGCGCTTTTTGCGCTCCTTGGGCATGACATAAAGCGCTTACAATTATTTCATAGCTTAAGGATGTGCCCCGGCGCGGCCCTCGGCGGTCGTGGCGGATGCGTTAGTACTTGAGAATAAAGCCGATTCTGGCGACAGACCCGTCCGCGGGCGCGCCATTTCCGCCCGGCCATAGGTTTCGCCGCACTGGCTCTAAGGCACTTCGCGCATTGCGAAAAACGCCGGGAAACACGAAATAACAGAGCCAGAGAGCACATGAGGAGGACTTGGTAGTGTTGGACTTTTCGGATCTGAATAGACGTCGTGTCCTGAAGGGCATGTTGGGCGGCGGCGCCGTGACCGTCGGCCTTCCGCTCCTGAACTATTTCCTGAACACGAACGGGACCGCGCTTGCGGACGGTTCGCCGATGCCGCTGCGCTTCGGCACGTGGTTCTGGGGCCTTGGCATGCAGCAGGGCATCTTCACGCCGTCTAAAGTCGGCGCGAACTACGACCTGAAGGAAGAGTCGGCGTTCTTCAAGCCGATCCAGC
>JBFWVA010000030.1:0-16200 GCA_050246995.1 Rhodospirillaceae bacterium
AGTTCTACTTCCGCACCACGGACGTGACGGGCACGATCGAGCTTCCGGCGGGCACCGAGATGGTGATGCCGGGCGACAACATCGAAATGCAGGTGAACCTCATCGCCCCGATCGCGATGGATGAAGGCCTGCGCTTCGCCATCCGTGAAGGCGGCCGTACCGTCGGTTCGGGCGTCGTCGCGAAAATCGTCGAGTAGACGGACCACTGCTAAACGGCTCTGGGGCCGCGATTTTTCGCGGCCCCTCGGCTTTTTGGAGCCGGTCGAAATCCACTTGATTCAGGGTGTTGGTGCGGAGTAGAAACCCTCCGCACCGGTCGAAACACCCGTCTCGACCGGTAGTTTTGTGTTGCCCTGGTGGTAACACGCGGCAGTGGCGGACGTGGAGGAGGTCGACAGCTCACGATATCGGGCTATTTGACCATCTAAACGCTCCGAAAGTGAAAACAGGTCCTAGGGGTGTAGCTCAACTGGTAGAGCACCGGTCTCCAAAACCGGGGGTTGTAGGTTCGAGCCCTATCGCCCCTGCCACCTGGGAGTCGGAGTGGTCCGAAAGGGCCGAGTCCGCTGGCCGTCTGAGTAGAGTTTGATCCGAGAGGCGTAATTTTAATGGCGAAAACTTCCCCCGGGCTCTTTGTCCGCCAAGTTCGGCAGGAAATGTCCAAGGTCACCTGGCCATCTCGCCGGGAGACGACGGTTTCGGTCGTCCTGGTTTTCGTGTTTAGCGCCATTCTTTCCGCTTACTTCCTCGCCGTGGACGCCGTCCTCGGTTGGGGCGTGCGGTACATTTTCGGTTAAGGGGCGGGACCAATGGCTGCAAAGTGGTACGTGCTCCACGTTTATTCGGGCTTCGAAAATAAGGTCGCGCAGTCGATCCGCGAGCAAGCCGCGACCCATGGCATGACGGACAAGATCCAAGAAGTCATCGTGCCGATGGAAAAGGTCGCCGAAGTGCGCCGTGGCACCAAGGTCGATGCCGAACGCAAGTTTTTCCCGGGCTATGTCCTGATCAAGATGGATCTGACGGACCAGGCCTGGCACATCGTCAAGAATACACCCAAGGTCACGAACTTCCTCGGCGGCAACAAGCCGCGCCCGATGTCGGATAGCGAAGCTGAGCGCATCCAGAAGCAGGTCCAGGAAGGGATCGAGCGTCCGAAGCCCTCGGTGGTCTTCGAGGTGGGTGAACAGGTTCGTGTTTCCGACGGTCCCTTCACCTCGTTCAACGGCGTCGTCGAAGATGTCGACGAGGAAAAGGCACGTCTCAAGGTTTCGGTCTCGATCTTCGGCCGTTCTACGCCGGTCGAGCTCGAATACAGCCAGGTGGAAAAGCTCTAGTTGGCTGCTTCGCGGAAGCCGTAAGGCGGCCGCACAACTCTGTGGAAGGTTCTGCCCTGAAAGTCCAAAGGCAGCCGCACCACGGACCCGATGCACCGGAGGGTATCCGGCGCATAACTGAGGGATACGATGGCAAAGAAAATTGAAGGCTACGTAAAGCTTGAGATCCCGGCCGGGAAGGCTAACCCTTCTCCGCCGATCGGCCCCGCGCTCGGTCAGCGCGGCGTCAACATCATGGCGTTCTGCAAAGAGTTCAATGCAGCGACCCAGGGCGGTGAAATCGGCGTTCCGACGCCCGTGGTGATCACGGTGTATTCGGACCGTTCTTTCACGTTCGTCACCAAGACCCCGCCGACGAGCTTCTTCCTGAAGCGCGCCGCGAAGATCGACAAGGGTTCGGGCACCACTGGCCGCGGTTTCGTCGGCAAGGTGAACATGACCCAGATCCGCGAGATCGCGCAGAAGAAGATGCCGGACCTGAACAGCCCGACGATTGAATCGGCGATGGCTCAGGTTGTGGGCTCGGCCCGCGCGATGGGCCTCGAAGTGGTGGAGAAGTAAGCCATGGCGAAAGTTGGAAAGCGTTTGAAGGCCGGTCTGGCCGCTGTCGATCGCGAGACTTACTACACGGTCGTCGATGCGGTGAAGATCCTGAAGGCCAATGCGAAGGCCAAGTTCGACGAAACCGTCGAAGTGGCGATGAACCTCGGCGTTGACCCGAAGCACGCCGACCAGATGGTGCGCGGCGTTGTGGCGTTGCCGCACGGCACCGGTAAGACGATGCGTGTTGCCGTGTTCGCCAAGGGCGACAAGGCGAAAGACGCCGAAGCCGCCGGTGCGGACCTCGTTGGCGCGGAAGATCTCGCCGAAAAGATCAATGCCGGCGAAATGGGCTTTGACCGTGTCATCGCCACCCCGGACATGATGGGCGTCGTGGGTAAGCTCGGTAAGGTGCTCGGTCCTCGCGGCCTGATGCCGAACCCGAAGCTCGGCACTGTCACCATGGACGTGAAGACGGCCGTGAAAAACGCTAAGGCCGGTGAAGTGCAGTTCCGCGTCGAGAAGGCCGGCATCGTGCAGGCCGGCATCGGCAAGGCCAGCTTCTCGGCCGAGCAGCTGCAAGCCAACCTCAAGGCGTTCGTCGACGCCATCGTGAAGGCCAAGCCGGCCGGCGCGAAGGGTAACTACATCAAGAAGATCTCCGTCAGCTCCACGATGGGCCCGGGGATCAAAGTGAACTCCGCCGACGCCGTCGCGAAGGCTGAGTAACGAGATTTCGCACCGCCTTAACGAGGCGGTGCGGAGACCGGCGGTGAGAAGCATCTCGCCGACCATCGCCGGAGATCCTGTCCGAGACTGATGGTGCCGATGCCGATCTAGGCTGACGCATAAAGAGATGATCGCCATCACAGACGGGAGTGCAGGAAGTTTGGTTCGGTTGAGGCGCAATCGCGCAGCTAGCCGGGCAGGGCGACTTGAGCTTCTGGGGCAGGTCTGGAACCGGCGGGTTTGGTTCTTCCAGGCCCGTTGGATGTGCAACCGGTTCTTTCCTCAAGTGACGTTGGGTCACGCGGGGGGAGGGCCTCAGTAAGCGGAGACGAAATGGACCGACAGCAAAAAGAAGAGCTGGTTAGTTCGCTCAACGCCACGCTGAAGCAGCAGAACTTCATCGCCATCACCCTGAACAAGGGTTTGACGGTCGCTGAAGCTCAAGCGCTGCGTAAAGCGATGCGTGAAGCGGGCGCCGGCTACAAAGTTGCTAAAAATCGGCTCGCGCGTCTCGCCATTGCCGGCACGAAGTTCGAAAACCTTGGCGATCTGTTCAAGGGCCCGACGGGTATCGCGTACTCGAAGGATCCGGTCGCAGCCGCGAAGGTTTGTGCGAAGTTCGCGAAGGACAACAAGAAGCTGGAGATCGTTGGCGGCAATTTGAACGGCCAGAAGCTGGACGTCGCTGGGGTTGAGACCCTGGCCACTCTGCCCTCGCTGGACGAATTGCGCGGCAAGATCATCGGACTCGTTCAGGCTCCCGCGACGAAGATCGCAGGCGTCGTTCAGGCTCCGGCAGCCCAGCTCGCTCGTGTTCTCGCAGCGAAAGCCAAGCAAGGCGAAGCCGCATAAGCCGCCCGTACTATTGCAATCAACCAAATAGAACCTAGATCAGGAGACTTATAAAATGGCCGATCTCGCCAGAATCGTAGACGATCTTTCCGCCCTCACCGTTCTCGAAGCCGCTGAACTCGCGAAGATGCTCGAAGAGAAGTGGGGCGTTTCCGCTGCTGCTCCGGTGGCCGTTGCCGCCGCTGGCGGCGGTGCCGCTGCTCCGGCCGCCGAAGCCAAGGACACGTTCGACGTGATCCTGGCCGACGCCGGCGCCAACAAGATCAACGTGATCAAAGAAGTGCGCGCTATCACGAACCTCGGCCTCAAGGAAGCCAAGGACCTCGTCGAAGGCGCTCCGAAGCCGATCAAGGAAGGCGTCAACAAGGACGAAGCTGAATCGATCAAGAAGAAGCTCGAAGAAGCCGGCGCCAAAGTGCAGGTTAAATAAGACCTGTACGTTAGCTATCGCAGTTGAGGTCGGTGCGCTGAGAGATCAGCGCGCCGGCCTTACTGCCGTTTAAGTTCTGAGTTACCGCGAGCAGCGTCAAGGCGCTCCTCGCGATAGTTCAGAGGACCATTGCAGCGCAGCCCTTTCAGGCGGGGCGAAAGCGGATGGTCTGGTTCAAAAAGCGCGCCGGAGCCCTGCCGGTGCCGCGCCTTAAGAAGGACGAGGAATGGTCATGGCCAAATCCCTCAATGGTCGGAAACGCGTACGTAAAGACTTCGGTCGCATCCCCGTGGTTGCGCCGATGCCGAATTTGATCGAAGTGCAAAAGAGCTCTTACGACAAATTTCTCCAGGCGAATTCGCCGCTCGATGTGCGTCAGCGCTCTGGTCTGTGGGATGTGTTCAAGTCCGTATTCCCGATCAAGGATTTCGCCGGTAAGGGCGAGCTGGAGTTCGTTTCCTACGAACTCGAAGCGCCGAAGTACGACGTTGAAGAGTGCCAACAGCGCGGCATGACCTTCTCCGCGCCGCTGAAAGTCACGCTGCGCCTCGTCGTGTGGGACATCGACGAAGACACCGGCGCGCGCTCCGTGCGCGACATCAAGGAACAAGACGTCTACATGGGCGACATGCCCCTGATGACGGACCACGGCACCTTCATCATCAACGGCACCGAGCGCGTCATCGTTTCGCAGATGCATCGTTCGCCGGGCGTGTTCTTCGACCACGATAAGGGCAAGACCCACTCGTCGGGCAAGTACCTGTTCGCCGCGCGCGTCATCCCGTACCGCGGCTCGTGGCTGGACTTCGAATTCGACGCCAAGGACCTCGTGTACGTGCGTATCGACCGCCGCCGCAAGTTGCCGGTCACCACGCTGCTGTACGCGCTTGATTCGCTCGCGACGGAAAAGCTGCGCGCCAAGCGCAAGAAGGACGAGAAGAGCATCGATCCGCAGGAAGTCCACGGCATGACCGCCGAGGAAATCTTGAACTACTTCTACGACACGCAGATTTTCGTGCGCGAAAAGAAGGGTTGGAACACCGGCTTCGACGCCCAGAAGATGCGCGGTATGAAGCTGAATTTCGACCTCGTGGACGCCAAGACCGGCCGCGTGAAGCTCGAAGCGGGCGGCAAGCTCAGCCCGCGTATCGCCACGAAGCTCGAGAAGGACGGCCTCAAGGAACTGCGTATCACCGACGAAGAGCTGATTGGTAAGTTCATCGCCGAGGACGTCGTCAACACGAAGACGGGCGAGATCTATATCGAAGCCGGCGAAGAAATCTCCGCCGACACCCTGAAGGCGTTCGAAGAAGCCGAAGTCGAAGAGATCAAGACTCTCTTCATCGACGGCATGAACGTCGGTCCGTACATCCGCAATACGCTCGCGCTCGACAAGAACACCAACCGCGATGAAGCGTTGGTCGACATCTATCGCGTGATGCGTCCGGGTGAACCGCCCACGCTCGAAACCGCTGAAGCGCTGTTCCAGGGTCTGTTCTTCGATCCGGAACGCTACGATCTTTCGACCGTTGGCCGCGTGAAGATGAACGCGCGCCTGAACGTCTCGAACGAAGACGTGCCGGATTCGATCCGCCACCTGCGCAAGGACGACATTCTGCGCATCATCAAGGTGCTGACGGAACTGAAGGATGGCCGCGGCGAAATCGACGACATCGATCACCTCGGCAACCGCCGTGTGCGCTCGGTCGGCGAACTGATGGAGAACCAGTACCGCGTTGGTCTGCTCCGCATGGAGCGCGCGATCCGCGAACGCATGAGCTCGGTCGACATCGACACCGTGATGCCGCACGACCTCATCAACGCGAAGCCAGCCGCGGCGGCGGTGCGTGAATTCTTCGGCTCTTCGCAGCTGTCGCAGTTCATGGACCAGACCAACCCGCTGTCGGAAATCACCCACAAGCGCCGCCTCTCGGCCCTTGGACCTGGCGGTCTGACCCGCGAGCGCGCCGGCTTCGAAGTGCGCGACGTGCACCCGACGCACTACGGCCGTATCTGCCCGATTGAAACGCCGGAAGGTCCGAACATCGGTCTGATCAACTCGCTGGCCACTTACGCCCGCGTGAACCAGTACGGCTTCATCGAAAGCCCCTATCGCAAAGTGGAAGATGCGCGCGTCTCGAACGACGTCGTCTACCTCTCGGCGATGGAAGAAGGCCGCTACAACATCGCCCAGGCGAACGAAGAAGTGGACGCCAAGGGCAAGCTGGTGAACGAACTGGTCAGCTGCCGTAAGTCCGGCGAAGCCATGCTGCTGCCGCCCGCGGAAATCCAGTACATGGACGTTTCGCCGAAGCAGCTCGTCTCCGTCGCCGCCGCGCTCATCCCGTTCCTTGAGAACGACGACGCGAACCGCGCGCTGATGGGTTCGAACATGCAGCGTCAGGCCGTGCCGCTCCTGCGCGCGGAAGCTCCGCTCGTCGGCACCGGCGTCGAAGAAGCCGTGGCCCGCGATTCGGGCGCCGCGACCGTTGCCCGCCGCGCGGGTATCGTGCAGCAGGTGGACGCGGAACGTATTGTCGTTCGCGCGACGGAAGAGATGTCCGCATCTCAGCCGGGCGTGGACATCTACCGCCTCCTGAAGTTCCAGCGTTCGAACCAGAACACCTGCATCAACCAGCGTCCGCTGATCAAAGTGGGTGACGTGGTGGCCAAGGGCGATATCATCGCCGACGGCCCGTCCACCGAACTGGGCGAACTCGCACTCGGCCGGAACGTGCTCGTCGCGTTCATGCCGTGGAACGGCTACAACTTCGAAGACTCGATCCTGATCTCCGAACGCATCGTGCGCGACGACGTGTTCACCTCGATCCACATCGAGGAATTCGAAGTCATGGCCCGCGACACCAAGCTCGGCCAGGAAGAAATCACCCGCGACATTCCGAACGTCGGTGAAGAAGCCCTCAAGAACCTCGACGAAGCCGGCATCGTGTACGTCGGCGCCGAAGTTAAGGCGGGCGACATCCTCGTCGGTAAGGTGACCCCGAAGGGCGAATCCCCGGTCACGCCGGAAGAAAAACTGCTGCGCGCCATTTTCGGTGAAAAGGCCTCGGACGTGCGCGATACGTCCTTGCGCGTCCCGCCGGGCGCACAGGGCACCATCGTCGAAGTGCGTGTGTTTAACCGCCGCGGCGTCGATAAGGACGAACGTGCTCTCGCGATCGAGCGCGCTGAAATCGAAAGCCTGGCCAAAGACCGCGACGACGAGAAGGCCATTCTCGAGCGTTCGTTCAACGAGCAGATCAAGACCCAGCTGATGGGCCGCAAGACCGTCTCGGGCCCGAAGGGCTTCAAGGCCGGCGGCAAGGTCACCGATGAACTGCTCGCCGAATACACGCCGGGCCAGTGGCGCCAGATCACCGTCGCCAACGACAAGGTGATGGAAGACATCGAAGCGATGAAGAAGTCGCTCGAAGAAAGCACCAAGCTCATCGACCAGCGTTTCGAGAACAAGGTCGAGAAGCTGCAGCGCGGCGACGAACTGCCGCCGGGCGTTCTGAAGATGGTGAAGGTGTTCGTGGCCGTGAAGCGCAAGCTTCAGCCCGGCGATAAGATGGCCGGCCGTCACGGCAATAAGGGGGTTATCTCCAAGATTCTTCCGATCGAAGACATGCCGTATCTCGCCGACGGTACGCACGTGGATATCGTGCTGAACCCGCTCGGCGTGCCGTCGCGCATGAACGTCGGTCAGATTCTTGAGACGCACCTCGGTTGGGCGTGCCGCGCTCTCGGCCAGCAGGTCGGTGCGATGCTCGATAACCACCGTGCGGGCCGCTCGGACCGCGATCTGCGCTCGCTGCTTAAGAAGATCTACGGCGACCGCAACTATCGCAACGAGTTCCAGGAACTCCCGGACGAACAGCTGATCGATATGTCCGAGAATCTCCGCCGCGGTATCCCGATCGCCACGCCGGTGTTCGACGGCGCGCGCGAAGCGGACATCGTGCAAATGCTTGAGATGGCGGGGCTCGACGGATCGGGTCAGGTCACGCTGTACGACGGCGCGACCGGCGAAGCTTTCGACCGCAAGGTGACCGTGGGCTACATCTACATGCTGAAGCTCCACCACCTCGTTGACGACAAAATCCACGCACGTTCGATCGGTCCTTACTCGCTCGTCACCCAGCAGCCGCTCGGTGGTAAGGCGCAGTTCGGCGGTCAGCGCTTCGGGGAAATGGAAGTGTGGGCGCTCGAAGCTTACGGCGCGGCTTACACGCTCCAGGAAATGCTCACCGTCAAATCGGACGACGTCTCGGGCCGTACCAAGGTCTACGAAGCGATCGTGCGCGGCGACGACACGTTCGAAGCGGGCATTCCGGAATCCTTCAACGTGCTGGTCAAGGAAATGCGCTCGCTCGGTCTCGACGTGGAATTGTCCCACAGCGAGCAGTAAGCGCGCGGCGAACGAACGGAACAAGCGGGCGAGGGTTGGCGGCAACGCCGCCCCGCCCCAGTAGAGAAAAGCTCCTTAAGGAGAATTCGGCATGAACGAACTTACCAAGATCTTCGGCCAGGTTACTGGCACTGAGTCCTTCGACCAGATCCGCATCTCGATCGCGAGCCCGGAGAAAATCCGCTCGTGGTCCTACGGCGAAATCAAGAAACCCGAGACCATCAACTACCGTACCTTCAAGCCCGAGCGCGATGGCCTGTTCTGCGCGCGCATCTTCGGACCCATCAAGGATTACGAATGCTTGTGCGGCAAGTACAAGCGCATGAAGTACAAGGGCATCATCTGCGAAAAGTGCGGCGTTGAAGTCACGCTTTCGAAGGTGCGCCGCGAACGCATGGGCCATATCGAACTCGCGGCTCCCGTCGCTCACATCTGGTTCATGAAGTCGCTGCCGAGCCGTATTGGCTTGCTGCTCGACATGACGCTGAAGGATCTCGAGCGCGTCCTGTACTTTGAAAACTACGTCGTTATCGAGCCGGGCATGACTCCGCTGCAGCCGAAAGAGCTGCTGACGGAAGATCAGTATGCCGCGGCCGTTGACGAATACGGCGAAGACTCGTTCCGCTATGGGATCGGCGCTGAAGCCATCCGCGAGATCCTCACCTCGATCAATCTCGAGGAACTGCGCAATGAGATGCGCGTGGAACTCAAGGAAACGGGCTCCGAAGCCAAGCGTAAGAAGCTTGTGAAGCGCCTGAAGCTCGTCGAGAGCTTCATGGCCTCGGGCGCGCGTCCGGAATGGATGATCATGGAAGTCATTCCGGTCATCCCGCCCGAACTGCGTCCGCTCGTACCGCTCGATGGCGGTCGTTTCGCGACCTCGGACCTGAACGATCTGTATCGCCGCGTCATCAACCGCAACAACCGCTTGAAGCGCCTGATCGAACTCCGTGCGCCGGAGATCATCATCCGCAATGAAAAGCGCATGCTCCAGGAATCGGTGGACGCGCTGTTCGACAACGGCCGCCGTGGCCGCGCGATCACGGGCGCCAACAAGCGTCCTCTGAAGTCGCTGTCCGACATGCTGAAGGGCAAGCAAGGCCGCTTCCGTCAGAACCTGCTCGGTAAGCGTGTCGACTACTCTGGGCGTTCGGTCATCGTCGTCGGTCCGGAACTGAAGCTGCACCAGTGCGGCCTTCCGAAGAAGATGGCGCTCGAGCTGTTCAAGCCGTTCGTCTACTCGAAGCTCGAACTCTACGGCATGGCGACCACCATCAAGGCCGCTAAGCGCATGGTGGAGAAGGAGCGTCCTGAAGTGTGGGACATTCTTGAAGAAGTCATCCGCGAACATCCGGTGCTTCTGAACCGCGCGCCGACGCTGCACCGTCTGGGCATCCAGGCTTTCGAACCGACACTGATCGAAGGCAAGGCGATCCAGTTGCACCCGCTCGTTTGTAGCGCGTTCAACGCCGACTTCGACGGTGACCAGATGGCCGTGCACGTTCCGCTGTCGCTCGAAGCGCAGCTGGAAGCGCGCGTGCTGATGATGTCCACCAACAACATCCTGTCGCCCGCGAACGGCAAGCCGATCATTGTCCCGACGCAAGACATGATTCTCGGCCTGTACTACGCGACCATGGACCGCGACAACGAGAAGGGCGAAGGCATGATGTTCGGCGATATCGCCGAAATCGAGCACGCTCTGCAGAGCAAGGCCGTGTCGATCCACGCCAAGATCAAGGCGCGCTACAAGACCGTCGACGAAACCGGTAAGCCCGTGACCGTTGTCGTCAACACGACTCCGGGCCGCATGCTGTTGGCCGAAGAACTGCCGCGTCATAAGAACGTGCCGTTCTCGCTGATCAACCGCCTCCTTCGTAAGAAGGAAATCACGGAAGTCATCGATATCGTCTACCGCCACTGCGGTCAGAAAGAGACGGTGATCTTCTGCGATCACATCATGGGTCTCGGCTTCCGCTGCTCCGCGCGCGCCGGTATCTCCTTCGGTAAGGATGACCTGATCATCCCGAAGTCGAAGGAAGGGATGGTGAAGCGTACCGAATCCCAAGTGAAGGAATTCGAACAGCAGTACCAGGACGGTCTCATCACCCAGGGCGAAAAGTACAACAAGGTCGTCGACGCCTGGTCGCACTGCACGGAAGAAGTCGCAGAAGCGATGATGAAAGAAATTCAGAAGATGGAGGCGGGCAAGGCCGTGAATTCGGTCTACATGATGGCCCACTCCGGCGCTCGCGGGTCGGCCGCGCAGATGAAGCAGCTCGCCGGCATGCGCGGCCTCATGGCCAAGCCGTCGGGTGAAATCATCGAGACGCCGATCATCTCGAACTTCAAAGAAGGCCTGAACGTGTTGGAGTACTTCAACTCCACCCACGGCGCCCGTAAGGGTCTGGCCGACACCGCGCTCAAGACCGCGAACTCGGGTTACCTCACGCGCCGTCTCGTCGACGTCGCGCAGGACGCCATCATCATCGAGGAAGATTGCGAGACGCACGAAGGCGTCACCGCGGCTCCGCTCGTTGAAGGCGGCGAAGTGGTTGTCTCGCTCGGCGAACGTGTCCTCGGCCGCGTCACCAACGAAGATGTCGTGGATCCGGAATCGGGCAAGGTCATCGTCAAGAAGGGCTTCCTGCTAACCGAATACGAAGTCGAGAAGATCGAGAAGCTCGGCCTGCAGAAGCTGAAGATCCGTTCACCTCTGACCTGCTCAACCGTGGGCGGCGTCTGCGGCAGGTGCTATGGCCGCGATCTTGCGCGCGGCACGATCGTCAACGTCGGCGAAGCGGTGGGTGTAATCGCGGCGCAGTCGATCGGCGAACCGGGCACGCAGCTCACCATGCGTACGTTCCACATCGGCGGCGCGGCTCAGCGCGGCGCTGAACAGTCGAGCATCGAAGCGGCGTTCGACGCGAAGGTGAAGATGATCAACCGCGCTGTCGTTCAGAACAGCGAGAAGATCAATATTCTCATGTCGCGTAACTGCGAACTCGTGCTGGAAGACGCGCAAGGCCGTGAAAAAGCCCGTCACCGCGTGCCGTACGGCGCCAAGCTGTTCGTGGACGACAAGCAGATGGTGAAGAAAGGCCAGAAGATGGCCGAGTGGGATCCGTATACGCTCCCGATCATCACCGAAAAGTCCGGTATCGTGCACTACATGGATCTCGTGGAAGGCATCTCGCAGCGCGAGACCCTCGACGAAGCCACGGGTATCGCCTCGAAGGTCGTTATCGATTGGAAGCAGCAGCCGAAGGGCTCGGATCTGAAGCCGCGCATCACGCTGCGCGACAAGCCGATCGAGCAGGGCGGCAAGGTCATCACGCTCGAGAACGGCATGGAAGCGCGTTACTTCCTGTCGGTCGACTCGGTCCTGTCGGTGGACAACGGCCAGAAGGTTCACGCCGGCGACGTGCTCGCACGTATCCCGCGCGAATCGTCCAAGACCCGCGACATCACCGGTGGTCTGCCGCGAGTCGCCGAACTGTTCGAAGCCCGCAAGCCGAAGGATCATGCGATCATCTCGGATATCGAAGGCCGCGTCGAATTCGGCAAGGACTACAAGTCCAAGCGCCGCGTCATCGTGAAGCCGGAGAAGGGCAACCCGGTCGAGTACCTGGTGCCGAAGGGCAAGCACCTCGCGGTCCAGGAAGGCGACTACGTCCGCAAGGGCGACCCGCTCATGGACGGCAACCCGGTGCCGCATGACATCCTGCGCGTCATGGGTGTTGAGGCGCTGGCCTACTACCTGATCAAGGAAATCCAGGACGTTTACCGTCTGCAGGGTGTGAAGATTAACGATAAGCACATCGAAGTTATCGTTCGTCAGATGCTGCAGAAGGTGGAAGTCGTGGAAGGTGGCGACACCACGTTCCTGGTCGGCGAACTCCCCGATAAGCTGGAGTTCGACGCCGAGAACGCGAAGGTTGAAGCCGAAGGCGGCCGTCCGGCCAAGGCCCTCCCGGTCCTCCAGGGGATCACGAAGGCCTCGCTCCAGACCCAGTCCTTCGTCTCGGCGGCCTCGTTCCAGGAAACCACCCGCGTCCTCACGGAAGCGGCGGTTACGGGCAAGGTCGACAGCCTAGTCGGCCTCAAGGAAAACGTCATCGTCGGCCGACTCATCCCGGCCGGTACGGGCGCCCTCATGAACCGTCTGAAGTCCATTGCCGCGAACCGCGACAAAGAACTTCAGGGTCCCGAAGAACCCGCCGCGGCACTGCCGCCGGCCGCCGATGCGGCCGCCAAGGCGGGTGCGAGAGCCCCGGCTGCGGAATAAACACTATATATAGTAGTAAAACGAGGAGAGGGGGCCGTTAGGCCCCCTCTCTTTTTGTCTGGAGCGATGTGAAAGAATCGGTCGCGGTGTTGATGCTAAGCGCGCGCGACATCCGCGCCAGACCCGCAAAAATGCATGAAAATCAGGCCTATTCTCCGCTTGACGCTACTGTGACCCAGCTATATGTTCCGCGCCGTTCTGGAAGGCGTCTGGCAGTAGATCTGTTCGCGGTCTAAACGCAGATAGCAGTCGAACAACCAAAGAAACCGATATAGCCCCTTGATTGGGCAATGTTTTTCGAACGGGAACGAACAAGGTTCCGAAAGGGCCTGGTGTTCCTGTTTCACGTCTCGGGTGGGTCGCACTGAAGTTTTCAGTGCAGGACCGTGCCGGGGCGGCAAACGAGTTTGAAGATAACGATAGCGAACGAAAAAGTTCCTAGGGAAATCGAGGCTTAGACGATGCCGACAATCAACCAGATGATCCGTAAGGGCCGCCAAGTTCCGGCGGCGCGCAACAAGGTCCCGGCGCTGGAAAGCTGCCCGCAAAAGCGCGGCGTTTGCACGCGCGTGTACACAACGACCCCGAAGAAGCCGAACTCGGCGCTTCGTAAGGTCGCGCGCGTTCGTCTGACGAACCAGTTCGAAGCGATTTGCTACATCCCGGGCGAAGGTCACAACCTTCAGGAACACTCCGTCGTCATGATCCGTGGCGGCCGCGTGAAGGATCTTCCGGGTGTTCGCTATCACATCATCCGCGGCACGCTCGACACGCAAGGCGTCAACGACCGCCGCCAGCGTCGTTCGAAGTACGGCGCCAAGCGTCCGAAGTAAGAGGAAGAAAGCATGTCTCGTCGTCGCGCAGCAGATAAGCGTGAGATCAATCCGGACGCGAAGTTCGGCGATCTCGTCATCGCGAAGTTCATCAACTCGGTGATGGAACAGGGCAAGAAGGGCGTTGCTGAACGCATCGTCTACGGCGCCCTCGACCGTATCTCGAAGAAAGTGAACCAGGACGCCGTGAAGGTGTTCCACGATGCGATCGAGAACGTGAAGCCGACGGTGGAAGTGCGTTCCCGCCGCGTCGGTGGCGCCACCTACCAGGTGCCCGTTGAGGTCCGTCCGGAGCGCCGCCAGGCGCTCGCGTTCCGTTGGCTCGTTTCCAACGCCCGCGGCCGTAACGAGAAGACCATGATCGACCGTTTGTCGAACGAGCTGATGGATGCGGCCGCCAACCGTGGCGGCGCCGTGAAGAAGCGCGAAGACACTCACCGCATGGCGGAAGCCAACCGCGCCTTCTCGCACTACCGCTGGTAAACGAAGATTTTTTCTGACGGCTCGTTGAGCCGCTAAGAGAGTTTGTGATGGCTAACGAAAACACTCCTATCGAGCGCTACCGTAACATCGGCATCATGGCGCATATCGACGCCGGGAAGACGACTACGACGGAGCGTATCCTGTACTATACCGGCCGTTCGCATAAGATCGGCGAAGTCCACGACGGCATGGCCACGATGGATTGGATGGAGCAGGAGCAGGAGCGCGGTATCACGATTACCTCCGCGGCGACGACGTGCTTCTGGAAAGACCACCGCATCAACATCATCGACACCCCGGGCCACGTCGACTTCACGATCGAAGTCGAGCGGTCGCTCCGCGTGCTCGACGGCGCCGTTACCTGTTTCGACGGTGTTGCCGGCGTTGAGCCGCAGTCCGAAACCGTGTGGCGCCAGGCTGATAAGTACAACGTTCCGCGTATGTGCTTCGTCAATAAGATGGACCGCATGGGCGCGAACTTCTATCGCTGCGTCGACATGATCGTTGACCGCCTTGGCGCCAAGCCGCTTGTGCTCACGCTGCCGATCGGCGTCGAAGCTGAATTCGCCGGCGTCGTCGACCTTGTGAAGATGAAGGCCCTCGTTTGGAAGAGCGAAGACCTCGGCGCGAAGTTCGACGAAGTCGAAATCCCGGCCGACCTGGCCGACAAGGCCAAGGAATACCGCGCCGCCCTCGTCGAAACGGCCGTCGAAATGGACGATGCCGCGATGGAAGCTTACCTCGACGGCAAAGAGCCGGACGAAGAAACGCTCCATAAGTGCATCCGCAAGGGCACCATTGCTCAGAAATTCGTGCCGGTGATTTGCGGCTCGGCGTTCAAGAATAAGGGCGTGCAGGTTCTGCTCGATTGCGTCATTCGCTATCTGCCGTCGCCGCTCGATCTGCCGGACGTCAAGGGCGTCCTCCCGGGCAAGGACGAGACTCCGGCTTCGCGCAAGCGCCTCCCGGAAGAGCCGTTCTCCGGTATCGCCTTCAAGATCATGAACGATCCGTTCGTCGGCTCGCTTACCTTCGTGCGCATCTACTCCGGCACGCTCGAAAGCGGCACCGGTGTGCTGAACAGCGTGAAGGACAAGAAAGAACGTATCGGCCGTATGTTGCTGATGCATGCCAACAACCGCGAAGAAATCAAAACCGCTTCGGCGGGGGACATCGTCGCGCTCGTCGGCATGAAGGACACCACGACCGGCGAAACGCTGTGCGATCCGAACAAGCCGGTCATCCTGGAGCGTATGGTGTTCCCGGATCCCGTCATCGAAGTCGCCGTTGAGCCGAAGTCGAAGCCGGACGTCGAAAAGATGGGCATGGCGCTCGCCCGTCTCGCTGCGGAAGATCCGTCCTTGCGCATCACGACCGATCACGAAAGCGGCCAGACCATCCTCAAGGGGATGGGCGAACTGCACCTCGAAATCATCGTTGACCGCATGAAGCGCGAATTCAAAGTGGAAGCCAACGTCGGCGCTCCGCAGGTCGCGTACCGTGAAACGATCAGCCGCGTGTTCGAAGAAGACTACACGCACAAGAAGCAGTCGGGCGGTTCGGGCCAGTACGCCCGCGTCAAGATCCGCTTCGAGCCGCTGCCGCCGGGTTCGGGCTATCAGTTCGAAAACGAAGTCATCGGCGGTTCGGTGCCGAAGGAATACATCCCGGGCGTCGTGAAGGGCCTCGCGGCCTCGGTGAACAACGGCGTGATCGCCGGGTTCCCCTGCACCGACTTCAAGGCGACCTTGTTCGACGGTAACTACCACGACGTCGACTCGTCGGCCCTCGCGTTCGAAATCGCCGCCCGCGCCGCCTTCCGTGAAGGCATCCCGCAGGCCGGTCCGAAGCTGCTCGAGCCGGTCATGAGCGTCGAAGTTGTCACCCCGGAAGACTACATGGGCGACATCATCGGCGACCTGAACAGCCGCCGCGGTCAGATCAACAACATGGACAGCCGTGCGAACGCGCGCGTCATCACCGCGATGGTGCCGCTGGCCAACATGTTCGGTTACGTCAACACGCTGCGTTCGATGAGCCAGGGCCGCGCCCAGTTCACGATGACGTTCGACCACTACGAGCAGGTGCCGAGCAACGTGTCCGACGAAATCAAGGCCAAGTTGGCCGGTTAAGTGTCCAGAAGAATTTCAGTCCAGAGAACGGAGTGAGCCATGTCTAAAGAGAAATTCCAGCGGAATAAGCCGCACTGCAACATCGGCACGATTGGTCACGTTGACCACGGCAAGACGAGCTTGACGGCGGCGATCACGAAGATCCTCGCGGAAACGGGCGGCGCG
>JBFWVA010000031.1:0-15561 GCA_050246995.1 Rhodospirillaceae bacterium
ACGTCGGCATGCTGATGCCGGGGCCGAAAACATACGAAAGCGTGTTGCGGTACTGATCGGCCGTCATCAAGCGCATCCGCTTGGCCGTCGTGTCGCCCAAAGGCTCCTGAGGACCGGACGCCGAAGCGACAGCCGCGGGCTGCGTCGCCGCAGGCGCCGCAGGACCAGAACAGCTCGCAAGGCCAAGGGCCGCGAGGGCAACAAATGCAGTCGTGTACTTTCCAGCGCGTACGCGCCGAACCTCACCAATCAGACGCACCAAACTTCTCCTCCCGAAACGCCACTTATGTCGTCAAAACGACGACAGAAGCGGTGCATTAGAATGACACCAGACACCTCCGAGGACTAGCGATTCATCGTCACAACTTCTCTCCCAAGAGGTCATGCACGCCGGTTCCCGTAGCCGGACCAACTGCTTGTATAACAAGGAAAATCGCGCTTTTAGGAAGGCGCGGACCGTTACACGCTCAGATTGCGTCCGGACATGCTTTACGCACTGTCAGCGGAAAGATGTCATACAATCGGGGTGAAATCTGCAAGAATCATGCAGAAATTTGTTGCTGCACTGCAACAATATTCCCCGACAGCCCCGTCTTCACAAGTCGCTGATTGCAGGGCCGCCGCGCCGCCTAGCCACCGCCCAGATAGATAAAGCGCACGATAAACAGGGCCGCGAGCAGCAAAAGCAGCCAATCGGATTTCTGAATCTTTCCCGCCAATAGCTTGAGGAGGGCATAGGCGGTGATGCCAAAGGCGAGACCGTTCGCGATGGAAAAGGTCAGGGGGATCATCACCAGCGTCAGGAACGCCGGGATGCTGACCATGAAATCATCCCACTCCAGTTCGGCGAGCGGCGTCATCATGAGGCCTCCCACCAGGATCAACGCCGGGGCCGTCGCATAGACCGGGATGAGCTGGGCATAAGGCGCGGCAAACATCGCAAGCAGGAACAGAGCGCCGGTGACGACGGATGTCAGCCCGGTACGCCCGCCGGCCTGCACACCGGCCGCGCTTTCGACATAGCTGGTGACCGTGCTCGTGCCGGCCATCGAGCCGACAACGGTCGCGGTTGCGTCGACGAGAAGGATCCGATTCAGCTTCGGAATGCTGCCGTCAGGATTGATGAGATTCGCGCGCTTCGCGACCCCGACCAGCGTGCCGATGTTGTCGAACAGATCAACGAAGAGGAACACGAACACGATCTCGAGAAGGCCAAGTGTCGCGGACGGTGCAAAAACCCCCGGAATATCGAGCTTTAGGACAGTCTCAGTGATGGCCGAGACATCGTACGGCTGCGGTTGCATGCTGGCCTGACCCAGCGCCCACCCAAGGCCGGTGATGGCGAGAATGCCGATGAGCACAGCGCCGCGCACCTTCCATAGATGCAGCGCGACGATCATCACCAAACCGACAAGCGCGAGCGCCGCGCCGGGCGCCCGCAGGTCCCCGAGCGTCACCAGGGTCGCCGGGCTCGCCACCACGATCCCCGCATTGTGCAGTCCGATGAAAGTAATGAAGAGCCCGATGCCTGCGGCGATGGCGGGAAACAGAAAGCGCGGCACCGCGGCGATGATCAACTGACGGATTCCGGTCAGCGTCAGGATCAGGAAAGCGATACCGGAAAAGAACACGCAGCCGAGCGCGACTTCCCAGGGCACGCCCATTTGCTTGACCACCGTGAACGTGAAGTAGGCGTTGAGGCCCATCCCGGGGGCCAGCGCGAGCGGAATGTTGGCGCTAAGGCCCATGAGGATGGTGGCGAATCCGGCCGAAAAACACGTGGCGGCGGCGACCGCGGCGATCGGCAGGCCCGCCTGGCCGAGAATCGCCGGATTTACGGCGATAATGTACGCCATCGCCAGAAAGGTCGTGACGCCCGCCAACGCTTCTGTGCGCACGTTGGTCCCGCGTTCGGCAAGATGAAAGCGCCGCTCGAGAAACGCGGCCATCGTTGATTGTGTCACGGCAAGCCCCCTCGCCACTATCGCCGGCTATTTCGCCGTGGACCCAAACCTAGCATAACGACGGCATCCCGCTAGACTGCCCCCTTGAGACCGATCCCGTGGAGCCGACGTGAGCAATAAAGACATCGAAAAGATCTACATTTCGGGCAACGAGCTTTTACGGGATTCCATCGCGCTCGGGATGAAGGTCTTGCGCAGCGGATTTCGGCCCACGCACATCGTCGGCGTTTGGCGCGGCGGCGCGCCGGTAGGCATCGCCGTCCAGGAAGTGCTCGAGTATCACGGGCTCGACACCGACCATATCGCCATCCGCACCTCGTCCTACTACGGCATCGATAAACAGGCTGCGCTGGTGAAAGTTTACGCGCTCGACTATCTCATCGACACGCTGCGTCCGGAAAATTCCGTGCTGATCGTCGACGACGTTTTCGACAGCGGCCGCAGCATCGAGGCGATCCTCGCCGAACTTGCCAAACGGTGCCGCAACAACCTCGCTAGGGACATCCGCGTCGCCACCGCCTACTACAAGCCCTTGCGCAACAAAACCCAGATCAAGCCGGACTTCTATGTGCACGAGACGGACAAATGGCTGATCTTCCCGCACGAGCTGAAAGGTCTGACGCACGAAGAGATCCTCGCGCATAAACCCGTCGACGCGAGTTTCTTCGAGGTATAGCGATGCTGGAAGCCCTTGCCCTCCAGACGGCGCGCGCCCATCAGGAGGCCGGCCGCTTCGACGAAGCGCGCAAAGCCTATAGGCAAATACTTGCGCGCAATTCCAAGCATGTCGAAAGCTACGCGCAACTCGCGTTGATGGATTTCGCGCAAGGGCGCCTGCTGGATGCGGTGAAGGAAAACGAGCGGGCGCTCAAACTGCGGCCCGACATCGCGGGCCTGCATAACAATCACGGCTCATTCCTGCTTACGCTGGGGCGCTTCAAGGATGCCGCCGCAAGTTTCGAGCGCGCCTTGCGGCTTGATCCAAAGGACGCGCAGGCGCGCAACAATCTTGGCGGCGCGCTCTCAAAAATGGGGCGCCTTGACGAAGCGCTGGCGCATATCGACGCGGCGATCGCGCTCGTTCCAACCTACGCGAAGGCCCACTCCGACCGCACGATGGTGCTGACGCGCGTGGGCCGCTTGGTTGACGCGGTTGCGAGCGGCGACAAGGCCGTGGCGCTGCAGCCCCATCTTGCTGAAGCACACGATCATCGCGGCGTGGCCCTGCTTCAGCTTGGCCGCTATGCCGACGCACTGGCGAGCTTCGACGCGGCCATCGCCGCCGCGCCGAATGTCGCCTTGCCGCACAGCAATCGGGGCGTGGCGCTGGAGCTGATGAAGCGTGCCGACGAAGCGCTCGTGAGTTTCCGCCGCGCGCTCACCCTCGACCCCACGCTACCAATGGCGGCGGGACCCGCCCTGCACTTGCGTAAAAGTGTGTGCGACTGGGAGGGAACGGACGAAGACGCCGCGTCGATCCTGGCGCGGATCGACGCGGGCGAGCTCGCGAGCCTGCCTTTCAATGTCTTGTCCTTATCGTCATCCGCCGCGCAACAGCGCCGTGTGGCGGGGCTTTACACCGCGCTGGTATCGCCGCGGCGCATTCCCGCATCCGTGCCCGCCGCGGCGCCAGCCGGCCGCATTCGTGTGGGGTACTTCTCGGCCGACCTCGGCGAACACCCCGTAGGATATGCCGTCGCCGGCGTCTTCGAACGGCATGACCGCACGCGCTTCGAAATCACCGCTTTTCAAATCGCGCCGCTTAAACCGGACGCCATGCAGGCGCGGCTCGCCGCCGCGGTCGACCGATTTGTGGACGCGAGCGCGATGTCCGATGAAGCCGTCGCCGCGATGGCGCGCGAGATCGGCCTCGACGTCGCGGTCGATCTCACCGGCTACACCGACCATGCCCGCGCGGGCATTTTCAGTTACGGCGCCGCGCCCGCGCAGGCCGCGTGGCTGGGTTATCCGGGGACGCTTGCGAACGAGGCCATCCCCTATTTGATCGCGGATGATGTCGTCATCCCCGAGGCGCGCCGGGGCGATTACGCCGAGAAGATCGTGACGTTGCCGTCGAGTTTTTTTCCCACCGATGACCGCCGTGTCATTGCGCCCGCGCCGCCACGCGCGGACTCCGGCCTTCCGGAATCGGGGTTCGTCTTCTGCAGTTTCAATTCAGCCTACAAGATCACTCCCGCGATCTTCGATATCTGGATGCGACTCGTCGCGGCCGTGCCCTGCAGCGTGCTTTGGCTCGCGGTGCGTGATGAAACCGCGCAGCGGAACTTGCGCGCCGAGGCGGAGCGGCGCGGCGTGGATCCCGCGCGCCTGGTCTTTGCGCCGCATGCGCCGATGGACCAGCATCTCGGCCGCCATGCGCTCGCAGATCTTTTTCTCGACACCGCGCCTTTCGGCGCGCACTCGACGGCGGCCGATGCGTTGCAGGCGGGTTTGCCGGTGCTGACGCGGCCCGGCGAGACCTTTGCCGGGCGCGTCGCGGCCAGCCTTGTCACCTCGCTGGGGATGCCCGAGCTGATCGCCGCCGATTGGACGGACTATGAAAACAAGGCCCTCGAGATCGCCCAAGATGAGAAACGGGCGGCGCACTTGAAGGCGAAACTCGCGGCTAACCTTAAAAGCCGTCCGACATACGACACCGTGCGCTATACGCGCGCGCTTGAAGCCGCCTATACAGCCCTTGCGGAGCGCGCCGGACAGACTCCCGCCGCTATCGTCATCGGTGACAACGGCGGCTGAGGCCCCACCGGTTACAGAAGTGGTCAACGAAGCGCTTTGGACGGCTTTGCAGTGGGGCTAAAATACGCCGAGCTGAAGAGGGAGGCGATCATGGCGGGACCGATAGGCAGGCGCAGCGCGCTTGCGTTCTTGAATGCGGTAGCGTTCGCGGGACCGACCAGCCTTTTCGCGCGGCTGGCGGCGGCGCAGGACGCCGCGCCGTCCGCGCCGATGCCGGGCGCCAATCCCGAGACCCAGTTGCTTGGCGCGACGGTCGATAAAGGCGCCCGCATGTCGGTGCCCATCTCCATTGGCGGCCAGGGACCGTTCCCGTTCATCGTCGACACCGCCCTCGAGCGCACCATCATCGCCACTGAGCTCGCCGCAGAACTTAAGTTGCCCGACGGCCCCAAGACGACCATCCACACCATGACGGGGCGCGAGAGCATCGCGAGCGCCATGCTGCCGACGCTGGAAATCAACGGCGTGCGTCTTGCGCCGAAAGCCGCGCCGAAGTTCAGCGAGCGGAACATCGGCGCCAAGGGCGTACTTGGCATCGACGCCCTCAAATCGCAGCGCATTGTCTTGAACCTGCGCACCGGCACGATGACGATGAACGCCGACGCCGTGGTGGACAAGGATTGGGAAGGCGAGACGATCACCGTGACCGCGCGGAGCAAACTCGGTCAGTTGGTGCTTACGAATGCCGGGATCGGAACTGACGACGACGGCATATCGGTGATCATCAACACCGGGTCGGAAACCAGCGTCGGAAACCAGACCTTGAAGCGCTTCATGCAGCGCACCGGCTCGCTCTCGGACTTCAAAATGGCGACGCTGATCAGCATCACCGGTGAAAGCACGCCGGTCGATTGGGTGGTCGTGAAGCGTCTGCGCGTTGGCGGCATGGTGGTTGCGAACCTGCCCATCGCCTTCACCGACGCGCAGCCTTTCCGGCGCCTGGGCCTTAACCGCGACCGCGCGTTACTGCTGGGCATGGACGTGCTCAAGCTTTTCGACCAGGTGGCGTTGAACTTCCAGAAGCGTACGGTGCAGTTCTTCTGGCAAAAACCGGGAAAGACGAGCGCCTAACGCGGCTTCCCCTCAAGAACCGGAATGAGGGGGCCCACTGCAGGCGGATTAGCGCGAACGGGCCGTTTGCGCGGCGTTGGGAAGCTCATTCGGATCGCCCGCGGCGGGCGGAAAAACGGAGGCGGCGACCTCGCCGCAGGCGGTGATCGCGGCCTTAAGGCCCGCGGCGGTGCGCCCCGCCGCAAGTTCCCCGGTGAGATCGTCCATGATCTTCTGCCACGCCGCCTGCGGGATACGGGCGGCAAGACCCGGCTCCGGCACGATCTCCGCGTGATGTTCAGCGAGCGCCACGAAGATCAGAAGGCCGTTCGCGGCGGCGGTGCGTCCGGCGACTAGCGCGGCGAATTCCATATGCGCGAAGCGTTCGGCGGCCGCATCGCGCGCCGCGCGCGGGACCGTACGCAGCCGCAGCGGTTGCCATTGCAGTACAAGCGCCGCGAGAACGGTGGCGACGCCGGTCGCCATGAACGCCGTGCGCACGTGCAGGTCGGGCATGACCAGCGCCAGGCCGCCGAGGACCAGAAAGCCGAACAGCGCGGCGTAAGGCAGCGTGTAGACACGGTAGTCGTCGCAGACGTCGGCGACGCAGAAGACGATCTCGGCGCTGGTGCGCGTCTCCGCGTCCGCCACGGCGCGTTCCAGTTCGTCCTTCTCCGATTGGGTCAACCTCACCATCGTCCGCTGGCTCCACCGCCGCCGAAAGAACCGCCACCGCCGCTGAAACCCCTGCCGCCCGATCGTCCGCCGAAGCCGCCGCCAAATCCGCCGAACCCGCCGCGCCGGCGGCCGTGTGTGGCATGCCAGTAGTCGCGGTGGCCGGTGCTTGACCGCATACCGATTCTCAAAAGGACGAAAACGATGATGAACGCGATGACGATCGGCGGGACCTTGCCCGGATCGTCGGAGGGCGTATAGGTCTGCGGCGCCGCGTCCGGATCGCCGCGCAGAACGCCGACAATGGCATCCACGCCGGCGACGATTCCGGCTTCCATATTCCCGGCGCGAAATTGCGGAAGGATGACGTTTTCGATGATAAGGCGCGAAGTCGCGTCGGTGAGCGTGCCTTCGAGGCCGTAGCCGACCTCGATGCGCACGGCGCGCTCATTCGGCGCGACCAGGAGGATGACGCCCGTATTCTTATCCTTTTGGCCGATGCCCCAGGCGCGGCCGAGCTCGACGCCGTATTCGGCAATGTCGCGCTCTTCCAGCGAGGCCACTGTCGCGACGACGACCTGCTGGCTGGTCGCCTGCTCGTGGGCTTGCAGCGCGGCGGTGAGCGTTTGTTCGGCCGCGGCCGACAGGATGCCGGCCTGATCGACGACGCGTCCGGTGAGCGGCGGGAACGAAAGACCTGCCGCCTGCGCGGCGCCCGCGACGATCAGCAGCAGCGCAAAAACAAAACGGCGCATCAGAACTTGACGGCAGGCGCCTGCTGCGCGGCCTCGCTGGCGGTGAAGCTCTCCTTCACCTTGGCGTCCGGATAGAGCACCGCGGCGACAAAGCGGCCAGGGAACGTGCGCAGCTCGGTGTTATAACGCTGCACCGTGGCGATGTAGTCCTTGCGCGCAACGGCGATGCGGTTCTCGGTGCCTTCAAGTTGGGATTGCAGCGCGATGAACTGCTGATCTGCTTTCAGGTTCGGGTACTGCTCGACCACCACCATGAGGCGCGCCAGCGCGCTGGTGAGGCCGGCCTGATTTTCCTGGAAGCGCTGGAAGGCTTCCGGATCCTGCGTGATGTTGTCCGGGAGCTGCATCGAGGTGGCCTTGGCGCGCGCGGCGATCACAGCTTCAAGCGTCTCGCGCTCATGCTCGGCGTAACCCTTCACGGTTTCCACGAGATTCGGGACCAGGTCGGCGCGGCGCTGGTATTGATTCTGCACCTGGCTCCAGGACGCCTTCACTTCTTCATCAAGGCGCGGCACCGCGTTGATATCGCACCCCGCGAGGGTCAGGGCGGTAAGCAGGACGGCGAGCAGACGGACCAGCATGGGTTCTCCTTTGGATGAAGCCGCGCGGGCTTTCACTATATAGGAGCCGAAAGAAGGACTGTCGGAAAGGACCTTCGGGATCGGACCGGCCATTCAGGGAATGGCGGGCGCACCAAGCTTATATCTATTAAGTTAAATCAATAGCTTAACAGCAGATTCTGCAATCGATGATCTCGACGTTTAACGCACTTTCCAACGCGGTTTTCGCACCGTTCAAGTCTTATTCGGAGTGCACTGCGTGACGACAGCGTTAGCGCGGCGGTTGTCACTGAAGAGGTAGCGACGAGACCGAAGGGTGTGCCGTCTGCATTAGTCCTTTGGATAGAAGTCGGAAGGCTTGGCGCGCAGAAAATCTTCTGGCGGCTTCCATCGACCTTTAATATGGGTCGCACCCCATTGCGCCAATATCTGAAGGGTCGGCAGCAAGTCTGCGCCCTTGCGCGTCAGGCGATATCGGTAAGTCGCCTTCGGCATCTCATCAGGCGTTCTCTCAATGAGGCCATCCAATTCCAAGACTTTGAGGCGATTTGCGAGGACGTTAGTCGCAATCCGCTCGGGGCCTTTCAAAAAATCCCCATAGCGCGTGAACCCGACAAATAGCCCGCGAATGATGATGAGCGACCACTTATCGCCGATGAGGTCGAGCGCGGAGGCAAGCGGGCAGCCCGATCTAAATTTTCTATGCTTGAACATGCTCGCTCCTCCGCGCAGTACCTAGCACTTGCTTTCAGCAAGTCCCAGAGGTATCCGTACTTGCAAAATGCAAGTGCGTGATTGGGGATGAGGATCGTGGGGCATCTGGTCCCAGACCGCCGGTGCACGGGGCTAGAAGATGACATTTGACATCGGGATTGCGGGCCGTGTCCGGGAGCACTTCCTCGCCCGCAACGATGTCACAGAGAAAAAGATGTTCGGCGGCATATGCTTTATGGTCGCCGGTCATATGTGCTGCGGCGTTGACCGGCACAACTTGATGCTGCGCGTTGGGCAAGAGCGCTACGCGTATGCGCTTAAGCAAAAGCACGCGCGACCGATGGACATCACGGGCAAGCCGCTGCGCGGATTTGTTTTCGTGTCGCCCGAAGGAATCAAAACGCGTCGGCAGTTGGAGCGATGGCTTTCGCTGGCGCTCGCTAACGTAGAGAGCCTGCCTGCAAAGAAGCCGAAGAAACGTAAATTGAAAAGGGGCGTGAAATGAAGAAGTCCTATTTGCTGGCGGCGGCAGCCTACGTGTTGCCGACCTTTCCTCTCGGTTACGCCTGGCATCTTGTTACGTTTGCGGAACAGTATGAACGCCTTCATATCCTTCGGGCCGAAGTAATCATCCCGATGGGACTAGCGGCTATGATCCTTCAGGCCGTGATCTTCTCGGGAGTTTACCCGCAGCTCTTCAGCACCGCGCGAAATGACTGGCTGAAAAGTGCCGCCCGCTTCGGCGTGGTTTTCGGCCTTCTCGGCTGGTCATTCATGGTCCTGCCAGTCGCCGCCAAGTACCAGATGGCCTCGGTTCCAGACTTCATGCTGCTTGAAACGAGCTTTACGATCCTGCAGTTCCTCGTGGTTTCACCACTTATTGCTTTGGCCCACCGCGACAGGGCCTCCTGACTTTACCGGCAGTCGCTGCGGCCGGAGCCATCGGACTCGACGCAATCGTGATCTGGTTTGAACTAGCACCGGCGTTGATAGGCCTGAGAAAAACCAGCGGTGCGACAATGAAAAATCCGGCGCGGATGTCACACCGGACTCGCACAACTTCGGATTTTAGATCACTTGCGGAAAAGGGTGGGCCAAGAGGGACATAAGTGGGCACTGGGTTTTGTTAATTAATATGGCCCGGTAAACTGCCAGAAGTTCGAATCCCCGATGGCACGCCACTATTTCTCATTTGTGACAAAGCGGGCGGGATCGCGGCTAGAGCCCAAATATCTCATATCGGAGAATTGTGCCGGCAGGCTCTTGCTGAAGAATGGGTCCGGTCCGCTATTGATCTGGAAATGCAAATGGACCGCGGGGCTATCCCCAGTGTCGCCGACCTGTCCGATCACATGGCCCTGTGGGACTCTGTCTCCTAGCTTGACCGTAACGCTGCCGGCTTTGAGATGCCCATAAGACGAGTACTCGACCGTCCCATCAAGTTCGTGCTTGAGCGTTACGATGTTTCCGCCCGATCCACGGCGCAGGTCTTTAGCGTAACGCTGCATGTTGAACGCGCCGATCCGTGCGCCAGTCGTCTGTGCGTCCTCTCCCGGCCGTGGGAAGAAGGCTTGGCGATCCTGGGTGTCGTCGGCAATGACGAAAACCACAACGCCTGCAGCCGAAGCCTTTACCGGCGCGCCATAACCCAGAGCGTTGGTCGCGGATACCGGGTCGCCTACGTAAGAAACACCCCTGTCGTCGGTTTTGAAAAAGTCGACCGCGAACTCCGTGGGAGGATTTAACCGGTGGTGGCTGGCAATCATCGGAAGGGAGTGGAGCTTCCACGCTCCATCCAACGGCATGATGTAGGAAATCTTTGATTCATGGCGACGGACCGGCAGAGAGCCGACTGCTGTTCCGCCTTCACCTACGGCAGTAACCCGCACCTCGGTCGGAAGGAAGTCCACGCTGAAATGTTGGCGTGTTGTGAGTAGGTACTGAGATGGCGCGAGCTGGGAACTGGTTGCCGGTGAAATCGCGCGGCTGAAGACTCCTGAGGCTCCCTCCTGCGTCAATAATTGCGCGCCAAGAAAAATTCGCTCAGGACCACTCGTCAGGCCCTTTGTCTCGCTCACCATGCGCTCTGCTTGGACGAATTTGGTGAGCACCGTCTCGCCGTCCTTGATTACGTCAATGCGAAGGCGCTGAAGCAAAAGCGTTTCCTTTTCGCCCGTCCCCACAGCAATCGTGTGCAAGACGAAGTCGAACATGCCTTGATCGTTAGCGCGATTGACTAAGACACTGTCGGCCGGCGCAAATTTAATCTCCGCAGCCCGCGCGGCGGTCGGGCCAATTGCGAGACAAACGGCAAAGCAGGACGCCGCTCGGCACGCGATAACGCCAAGTATGCGCAGCTTTCTATTCATAGGCGGGTCCCCTCGGTGTGCGCCGCGGGCATGAACTTCATGCGGCTTGCAGAAAGCACTGCAAGCGCCGTGCCGCCGACGACGAAGCGTCTGGCTGCCGGCTACTACGTTGCAACTGCGCGAGAATCGCGTTTATGTGAGGCTGCATCAATATTGGCGGTAAACGCTATCTGTTGGCGATTTTCTTCACTCTTTAGAGAACCGCCTTCGGAGCAGCTAACTGAAAGTAGCTGGATCCCCACTGCCCACTGGCTCGCATCTTCATTTAAAAGAGAGCACGGGGCGCGTGGTCCCAAAGAAGCGTTCGCCAATAAGGAACGGAGTGCCGATCTCTCGCGGTGACATCGGGACATTGCGTTTCCCGCGCAAAGCATCAGCGGGCGGCGTTCACGAGTATTTTACGTCCGCATTTTCATGTCGCTTTACATTTCCGGGGCAGGAACCGCGTGCCGTAAGCGTGCGTGCGTTAGCGGGTTACCTAGGGCCAGCGGTATGAATACCGCAGCCCGATCTGGCGATCGACGCTCTCAATGGAAAAGCCGGTGGCGCCATAGACCGTCAGCGTGAAGCGATCACTGAAGCGGTGCGAAACGTAGGCGAACATTTCGTGTGCCGCCGCTCCGCCTTGACGTAAGGATTGACGCCATTGATAGAAGGCACCGGCCGACAGCTTGTCGGTAAGTCCGCGCCCCAGGCCGACCGACGCCGACCAGGGGTTGCGATCCGCATCGCGGCGGTCGCGGATACCGTAGCCGGCGTTGGCGAACACGGACCATCGTCCAAGGACTTTCAGCACGTCCAATTGCAACTCGCCGGCAAGATGGCCGGTGCCCAAGCCCCGGCTGCGGCTGGCGGTCGGCACGCGCAGACGGGCTCCGGCGTCGAGGAACACGCCGTTCTCGAAATCCTCCAGCACGGAATACTTCGCGGCAATGGTGGAATCCCCGATGCCCTTAACCACGCGCGGCAGGGCGGACGCTGCGCCGCGTATTCCGAGCAGCTCGGCGACGTCGATATAGTCGAGCGGACCTTTGACATGGACGAAACCGGCGTCGACTGAAAGCGTCAAGCCGCCCGTGCGATAGGCGAGGCCCAACGGCACGAATGAGATGGTTGTTGGCGTCAGAGCGCCGTACGTGCCGCGGCTGTGATCGAAGCCGGAACTCACCTCCCAATAACTGGTCGCGTTTTCGGCTAGAAGTATAGCGTCGATGGCGGCGTCGGTGGCTGATGCCGCCGCTGCGACCTGCTGGGCGCGGCTTGGCGAAGCCGCAGCAAGAAGTGCAATTGCCATCGCGATGAATTTGGTCATGTGGCGTCCCCAGAGAAAAGCGGCGGACCGGACACGAAGCGCGCGCCGGTCCGCCTTCCGTTCATTTGCCGGCAAGCGGTTGGGTGACTGTAGGACGCACGGTCCGGGGGGATATCCGTACGGTGTCGACAGACTGAACGTTATCGCGGCGCGCGACGACGGGGCCGCGCGCGACAGGGGCATCGGGGCGCGCCTCAACATCCGGCAAATCTGGACGGGTATTTCCGTTCTGCTGGTTAAGGAAGGCACGAATGCGTGCCGGCGACGCACCCAGCGATAACCAGTACCGAATACGCGGCAGGCTGGCGGCGATTTGGTCGTCGGGAATGCCACGGGCCTGAAGGGCGCGGGAGATGGAAGCTGTATCGATGGTTTGGCGTTGCGCCCCAGCGTTCGTAGGAAGGTTCTGCGCCGCCGCCGGGCCGGCGGTCACCGCGGCGAGTACTATCAATGTAAGAAGTCGTTTCATGTCGTCCTCCTGATCAGCCCTCCTCTGGACCGCGCGCTTCCGGCTGAAGGCAGCGCGCGTGCGTGGGTAATTTACCCACCTGCGCCAGGAGAATATGTGGGTATTTTGCACACGTCAAGAGGGGCTGCGTGGGTATTTTGTCCGCACTCTTGCCGGGGCTATACTCGAAAAGCGCGGGGGCGACAGGTATCGGGAAAAGCGAGCGTTTGTGATGGGTGGTAAGACGAAAAAGAGTGCGATCGGCGCTCCCCCAGCGCCTTTCTTGAAGGCGCTAGAGCGTCTTTTGCGTCCGCTGGTCGGTGCGGCGTTGGCACTGGGTGTGACCTTTCCGCTGTTCATTCGCTTGCTGAAGCGGGTTTACATCAGTGTCGCCACGGCCGAGGGGCGCGCGGACGGGGGGGCGGTGACGGTCAGCCGCATCAGCGTGATGACCGGGCTGCAGCGCAAGGACATCGGTCAAATCCAGGAGCAGATGGAACGCAAGTTGGGACCACCCGCGAATGTCTCGCTGGGGGCGCGGCTCATCGGTATCTGGAGCGGCGCGAAAGAATTCACGGACGCCGCAGGACGGCCACTGCCGCTCGCCCGTTTCGGCGACGTGCATCCGACCTTCGAAGATCTGGTGCGCACCGTCAGTTCCGATGTGCGGCCGCGTGCCGTGCTTGACGAGTGGCTACGCGTAGGTGTCGCCGAAGTCGATCCCGATGACCGGGTGCGCCTGAAGGCCGACGCCTTCGTGCCGCGCGCGGGGTTCGACGAACTGGCCTACTTCTATGGCCGCAACTTGCGCGACCATATCGCGGCCTCAAGCCATAACCTTACCGGTGCGGGCGAGCCGTTCCTGGAGCGCGCGGTCTACTATGACAAGCTCACATCCGCATCGGCGGCGGCGCTGGAGCGTTTCACGCGCGAAGTCGGCATTGAAGCGCTGACGCGCATCAACCGCGAGGCGCTACGTCTTGCCAACGGCGACGAAGGCAAGCCTGACGCGAACCAGCGTATGAGTGCTGGCGTTTATTTTTATCGGGGACCGGATGACGGCGAGCAGGATCATGCGACCTAAGGTGCGTCACACCGCGCTTGCATTCCTGCTGGCCCTCGGGCTTGCGGGCTGTGCCGGTGCGCCCGCGGTGATCTCGCCCGATCCTGGCCTGCAATGCCGAGCCGACCGCGGCATCGGCGGCACCGGGATTATCGCCCAGGACCGGGGCATCGGCGGCACAGGGATGGTGGCGCAAGACCGTGGTATCGGCGGGACGGGAATCATCGGTACCGTCACCGGTTTCGGCAGCATTTGTGTCAACGGCTTCCGCGTGGCCTATGACGATAATACGCCGGTCAGTATCGAGGGCGTTATGGCCAGCGCGAATATCCTCGCGCGCGGCAATACGGTCGCGCTAACCGCGAAGGTGGTAAACGGCGCCGTGCAAGCTAGCGCCATTGATGTTGTGCACGCCATGGTGGGACCGGTCACAGCTGTCGCCGACGCCGACGGAATGTTCGCCGTCATGAACGTGCCGGTGAATGGCGCCTTTGCCGCCGGAAAGGCTGCGGCTAGCCTAACGGTGGGCGAGATCGTTGCTATCGACGGGCTGTATCATCCCGGCGGCGTTATCGATGCAACGCGCATTGCATCCGCGCCTGGCGCGATGGCGTCGGTGCGCGGCCCGACGGAGATTGGGGCCAGTCTCAGCATCAGCGGCGTGGGTGTGACGACGGCCGAAACGCCGCCCGCGCACGGAACGTGGGCGGTGGCTAAAGGCGTGTTCGTGAACGGCGCGCTCGAAGCATCGCGCATTGTCGGCGGTCCGGAGATCGCGCATGCGGGCAGATTGTCGGTGGAGGGTTATCTCACGGCTGATTCATCGGGAGCGTTGAGTATCCGTGGTGTTCCCGTGCGCTCGGATCCGGCCAGGGGGCTGGGGCGCGAGTTATTGCAACGTCTTTCCACCGGCCAGCGCGTGCAGATCTTGGGGCAGCGCCAAAGCGACGGCAGCCTGCGCCCGGAAACCATTATCGTTCCCGACCGCCGAGCGCCCTTGGTTGACGTGGACGATGCGTCGTCCGAAACCATCGCAACTCAGCCCGATGCCGCAGAGACGAGCGCCACGGCAACCAGCCGCGCCGCTGCCGCCGAAACACCGACGCGCGCAGCGACAGCGACCACGCTGACGCGCCCTGCCGCCGCCGCCGCGACTGAATTGCAAACTCAGCGCGGTGTTTATGGCGCGGTTACGGTCACGCGCGCCCCGGTGCTGCGCGAAGTGGAACCCGCCGTGCGGCCGAATACCGTCGAGCGCCCTGTGCGCTCAAACGTGCGGCCGGAAGCTCTCCCGGATGTACGGTCTAATGTGCGGCCCGAGGCCCGTCCCGTGCGTCCGGATGTCCGTCCCACGGCGCCGCGCTAGGCTTTCCCTCCACACGGAGAGCCGTATGCCGAAGCGCGAAACCGTCATTGCTGAGAAAGAGGTCCGCGCCCGCTGCCAACTCGACGCGACGCGCGCGTTGCGGCGATTGGCCGGGCGACTAAGGAAAGAGTTCGACGCCCTCAGAGCGTTCCCGCACGAACGCGAGGCGCTCGCCCCAGCGTTCCGGGACGAGTGCACCGACGCGACGCAATCCATCCTCCGCGTCGCGGATTATTACCGCAACTTGCTCGACCCTGGGGGCCATCCGGCCATTGCGCCCCGATGCCGCCCATAAAAAGTCCGTTATAGTCCGGTGGTAGTTCGGCGCAGATTCATTGTTTGTCCGGACGAAGCCCCTGCGGGGCTCACCGTCTCTTTAGCCGCGAATTTATTGGGGAAAGAAATGGTGGGCGCACCAGGACTCGAACCTGGGACCCGCTGATTAAGAGTCAGCTGCTCTACCAACTGAGCTATGCGCCCTCGGGGCCTTTAGGTGCGGAGCGTGGGTCGAAACGCGCCGCGGTAACC
>JBFWVA010000032.1:0-12855 GCA_050246995.1 Rhodospirillaceae bacterium
TTGGCGCCGCTGCCGGTTTTGGCCACTCCTGATTGTCTCCATACTCGAGAGTATTGACAACGGCTGTCTCCGTACCCTACGGTATGGAAATGACCGGCGCGACCATCGGCGAGGAGATCACTTCGTTACAGCGGCAATACGACGCGATCGAGGCTGACGCTCGGGCGCTGGTCAGCGGCCTCTCGGAAGAGCAGGGACGCTGGCATCCCTCACCCGGCGCGTGGAGCGTGGCCGAGTGTCTCGATCACCTCGCCACCGCCAACCGCGCGTATCTCGGGGCTATGCGGCCGCCGGCCGAGCGTGGCCTGGCGCGTGGGCAGACGCGCCGGGGACCGGCGCTGCCGGGCCTGGTCGGTGGTTGGTTCATCTCCTGGCTCGAACCGCCCGTCAAGCCGCGCCTCAGGGGCAAGGCGCCGCGCGTGATCCGGCCGCGCCAGGAACCGCCGCTGGCCGACGCGTTCGCGGCCTTCGTTGCGTCGCACGACGACACGCGCGCATTCCTGCAGCGGTTCATGGCCATCGACCTGGCGCGCATCCGGTTTCCGAACCCGTTCGTTCGCGGCGTGCGGTTCAGCCTGGCCACCGGTGTGAACGTGATTGCCGCGCACGATCGGCGGCACCTGTGGCAGGCCTGGAACGTGCGCCGGGCGGCGCAACAGGCAGCGGCCCCGATCGGTCGGCTGGCTTGAGCCTTGCGGCTTGCCCGTCAGGGTGAAAACTGGGTGGCCGGCGACGTCGGCTGGCGAAGATACGACTCGATCACGCGCGCGACGTCGGGTCCCTGCCCGAAGTTGTAGTGCGTGTAGCCCGGGACGATGGCGAGGCGGGCGCGGGAGAACTGCGGCGCGCCGGTCCAGCCTGGATCTTTCAATCCGCCTCCGAACAGCGCGAAGAACTCGGCGATGTGGCGCGTGGAGACGCCGTCATGGTCGGCAAACAGCAGCAGGGTCGGTACCTGCAGGTTGGCGATCTCGTCCCGCCAGTTGTAGTCCCGCCGCATCAACTCACCCATGCGGTCGAGCAGTAGGCCGAACTGTTCCGGGTGCGGCGCCACTTCGGCATGGCGCTGACCTAGCGGCGTCTGCCGCATCTGTTCGGCTTGGGAGGCTCCAATGCTTGCCATGGCTTTGAGGTTCTCGGGGTACCAGCCGTCGCGCTCGAATGCCGTGGAGATGACGATTAGGTTCCGCACCATCTCGGGGTGCTGGATTGCCATGCGGATGGCCGCATCGCCGCCGTGCGAATATCCCGCGACATCCGCCCGGACGATCTGCAAGTGCCGCAGTACAGCGGCCACATCCTCGCCCAGCCGCTCGTGCGTCATCGGCGTATCGCGGAGCGCTGTGCGGCCGTGTCCTTCGAGATCGATCGCAATGACCTGTCGCTCGCGAGCGAGAGGGCCGATCACCTGCGCCATGGAGCTGCTATCCCCGAACGCGCCGGCCATGACGACGATGGGGTCGCCCTCGCCGAAAATCTCGTAGTGCACGCGCAGGCCTTCAGCCGCCTCGGCGTAGCCACTGCTGCCTGGCTCGAGCATTCGGCGATCACCTGTGCCTTGCTGCGTGGTGCCCGGCGCGGCGGAAGAGCAGGCGATTAGCGCAGTGAGCGCCAAGACGCCTGCCGTCGCCTGAAGCATGGAGCGGTGTTGAGTCTTCGTTGACAACGTCATCCCTCCGGGAGTCAGGCGACGAGCCCGACCGTTATGCCCGATGAAGCAACGCGCATGCCAGCAGGGATTCTCGAAACGGGGTTTTGCGGCCGAGCTGCGCGCTGCACTCCCGCGCCGGCCGCCTACCGGCTAGGATCACGAGGTGGGCACATCCCTGGTCGGCGCGCACTCGAGCTGGCCTCCTCCCGTTGACGCCGCGCGTGGCACGAAGCGGGTGCTGTGGCGTTACCTGATCATCGCGGTGATCGGACTGTCGCTCGCCACCGCGGTGGCGGCCGACCGGTGGCTCCGCGTCACGACGCTGCAATCACGGCCCGTCGCGCCCCAGCCGTCGGCACTGTTTCAAGAACCACTCGTGGTGTCGATCACCGTCTCGGCGGGCTATCTCCGCGCGCCGTGGGTCACGACCGACAAGGAACTGCGCGAAAGCACCGAGATGTGGAAGCGCATGCACTTTGCTGATTGGAATGTCGTGCCCGAGCCGTTGCGCGCCGAGGGCCTGGACCGCATGTTGCGTCACTATCGCGGCCTCTTCAACAACCCGAAGGCGTGGGACACGATGAGCGTGTACGACTGGGATGCGGTGCCGCAGCCGGTGCGCACCATCGCGTATCGCCGCATGGTCGCGTACTGGGCCGGCTTCTATCACGTCGGCGCGGCGTTCGGGCTGCCGGCGCCGCTCGTGGCCGAAACACTCTCCGCCATCGTCATGTCGGAGTCCTGGTTCGATCATCGCGCGCAGGCGGTGAATCGCGACGGCACGCTCGACGTGGGCCTGGCGCAGGCCTCGCCGTTTGCGCGCGAACGGCTGCGCGAACTCCACGCGCGTGGCCGCGTCGACGCCAGCCTGGCCGAGGAGGACTATTACAACCCGTGGCGGGCAACCCGGTTCGTGGCGCTGTGGATGCAGTTGATGATCGAGGAAGCCAAGGGCGATCTCGACATGGCGGTGCGCGCTTATAACCGCGGCACCGCCGGCGCCGGCGACAGCCTCGGCGCCGATTACCTGGCAACGGTGCAGCAGCGTCTGGCCCTGTACATTCGAAATGTCGACGCGCCGCCGTCGTGGGACTACATCTGGCGCAATGCCCGCGAGTTGATTCGAACGACGCCGGTGCCGGATTAGCGACCGTCGGGGCCCGCAGCTGCCAGGCCGCGAGCAGCAGCTTCCGTCTCGGCATCAGCCGGAAAGAACGACTCGATCCGCAGTTCCTGCAACGTGATGTCCTGCGGCGTGCCGAGCACCGTCACTGCTGAGAAGAATTCAAATCGCAGTGCGCCGTGCTGAAACGTGACCGGCAGCACCGGCAGCAATGCCGCATCCGGGTCAAGCGTGTGCCAGTTGGCCGGCACGCCGGGATACCGAAGGATCTCCGCCAGCAGCTCGCGCGAACGTTCGTCCAACACTCCGCCAACCGCCTCCCGGTGGAGGCGCTGGACCAGCGCCGGGGCGACGGCGTCCCAATTCGTGAGGTTGGCTCGGAGTCCATCGGGATGAAACATCAGGCGGAGCACGTTGTCGGGGTCTGGTGGCGTCCGGCCGCTCAGAAGCATCCCAAAGAAACGCGCGGCCGCCCTGTTGGTTGCGCAATGTCCCAGCCGCGATTCATCACCACGGCGGGGTATGGTTCCTGCTTCGCGAGTATGGCGTCAATCGCGGCGCGCACGGACGCCAACTGCGGAGCATCCAGGCTCGATTCCCGATAGGTCGGTGCAAATCCTGCCGCCAACAACAATGCGTTGCGCTCTCTGAGCGGTATCGACAACGCGTCGGCCAGGTGCAGCACCATCTCGCGACTCGGCCTGGCACGACCGGTTTCAAGGAAGCAGACGTGGCGCGGCGACACGTCGGCTTCGTTCGCCAGCGCCAGTTGACTCATGTGTCGCGTCTTTCGCCAGGATTGCAGCAGTGCGCCGATCGCCGGTGGTGCCACCGTTCGAGGCCTGTGGGCGCGTGGCATGCTGACGCATTATTATTGCCGTACGACGCCGTCGCGAAATCCGCGCCACACCTGCAAGAACTCGGCTCGCACCTCTGCCGGGTAGTGTTTCTCTTCCATCCCGTCCGCAATGATCGCCATGAAGGTGGTCCAGTTCGCCTCGGTAATGCCGAGGCCGTCGTGAACCGGGGGCATGGGCCGGCCGATATAGGCGCAGGGCCCACCGGTCTTCTGGCAGACGAGCTCCACCACCAGCTGGAACTGCCGCTGCTGGCTGTCCTTCCCGTGCCCGCGAAACATGTGCCTCAACTCCGGGTGTTGAGCCACGCGTGGAAACACCAGCGCGATGTAGGCGGCGATGCCGTCGTAGCCACCAAGGCGCTGATACAGGCTGGGCGGCGTCGCTGGAACCTGCGCTGAGAGTCGTGCTCCGAACAGTGCGCTGACACACAGCGCCGTGACGATCGTGCTTCTGAGGATCTTCCTGGACATGTGGGCTCCTGGTGTTGATGAATCGGTCAACAACGAAACCCAGTATCGAACCCGGCGCCAGCGGTGCTCAATTCCCTCCAAGGTAAGTGTCGGCCGGCGCTCCGTGGAATAGTGGAGGCGGCGGGAAGAACGATAGTTTGAAGGTGGTCCGCCTTCGCGCTTCGCGCTACGGCGTGACAGCCTTCGCGTGAAATTGCTCGCAAATGACGTGGCCGGCGCAAAGCGCCGGCCGAGCCGTAGCTCGCCGAAGCCGAGCGAAGGCTGGTGGAGGCGGCGGGAGTTGAACTTGAAATCAGCGGTTTTCGTAACTTGCTGATGGCGCGCGACTTCTGATGTAACGCGTTGATAGAGCGGTGTTTGCCGCTACTCGTCGACTCCACCCACGTCCTCAGGAATCCTCAGAGATCGACCCAATTCGTGGAGGCATGTTGGAGGCGGCGGGACACGGTTCCCGCCGCCGAGATCGCGACGGTGTCCCGCTGCCATTTGGGCAGAAGGAATGGCGAAAGGACGTTCCCGCCGCGTGACATTTGGGAAAGTTCCCGCCGCCTCCAATGAAGAAACTTGGAGCGCGGCAGGGTGCCGATTCAGCCGTAGGCGGTGAATCTTGGCCTGGAGTGGTAAGCCCTGCAGATCCTCGAACCCGAGGTTGCCGAACGATTGGCCTCAGAAGCGAACGAATGATGGCGCCCGAGCGGCCCGCTGCTCCAACTCGTCTCAATGCTCGTGCGTGGGCTGCCTCCGCCTCTCCCGGAGGATGCCGCCATCGCTGACCAAGCCCGCCGACAGAACGCTGGTTTCTGTCGTCCAAGTTGCGGCTGAGGTGACGTCCCCCCGCCTTCAGTAGCGGTTTCGTTTAGAGTCCGGCGGTTACTTTCGCCGTCTTCGTCCTCGCCGTCAACTGCTGTGCGTACGCGGCGGGCGTCAGCCCGCCGAGTCCCTTCTTCGGCCGTTCCTCGTTGTACTCACGCCGCCAGTCCTCGATGATGACCTGGGCATGCGCCAGGCTCGTGAACCAGTGCTCGTTCAAGCACTCGTCGCGGAAGCGCCCGTTGAACGACTCGATGTACGCGTTCTGCGTCGGCTTGCCCGGTTCGATCAGTCGCAGCGTGACCCCGCGAGCGTGCGCCCACGTCAACATGGCCCGCCCGCAGAACTCCAGGCCGTTGTCCGTCCGCAGTACCTGCGGCAGGCCACGCGTGGTCGCGAGGGCATCCAAGACCCGCGTCACCGGGAGGCCCCCCAGGGCCCGCGCGGGCACGACGGCCACCGCTTCGGTGGTGGCGTCGTCGACGATGGTCAAGCACTTCAACACGCGGCCTTCGGCGGTGCGATCGAAGACGAAGTCCGCCGACCACACCTCGTTCGGCGCCTGCGGGCGGACCAGCGGCTGCCGATCGGCCAGGGGCACCTTCTTGCGCCGGCGGCGTCTGACCTGCAGTCGTGCCTCGGCGTAGAGCCGATCGACCGCTTGTGATTGACGCGCCGGCCTTCCTGCCGCAGCTTCAGGTAGATCATGCCGGCCCCGTACCGTCGGTGGCGGTGCGCTAACGCGAGGATGCGGTCGCGCAGGCCCGGATCGGGATCCGGCCGCGGCACGTATCGGAGCGCCGCCGCGCTCATGCGCACGATCCGCAACGCGTGCCGCTCGCTGAGCCCCTGCGTGACCATCGCCCGCACCACCTCGCGTCGAGCCGGTGCGGTCACCACTTTTTTCGCAACACCTCACGGGTCACCTCGTTTTCCAAGAGTGAGTCCGCGAGCAACTTCTTCAGACGGGTGTTTTCGATCTCGAGCTCCTTCAGGCGCTTGGCGTCCGACACGCTCATGCCGCCGAACTTGCTCCGCCAGAGGTAATAGCTCGCCTCGGAGAACCCGTGTTTCCGGCACAGGTCCTTCACGCCGACGCCGGCATCGGCCTCTCGCAGAAACCCGACGATCTGCCCCTCGGTGAACCGCTTCTTCTTCATCGTCCGACCCTTTCGCTAGGCCGGACTCTAAACCGAAACGCTACTCAGAAGTGGGGGGACGTCAGAGGTATGTATTCCGTGCGCAATGCCACAGTTCCAGCTGCTGGCCGCATGCGTAGCCGTCGCCAGTGCCCTCGTCAGCATCGGCCACAACGTCGATCAATGGATGAACGACGACACCCGCGATAAGTTCGGCCGTACGATTCGAACGCAGTTCGCCGCTGGGCCTCGAGGTGGGCAACAGTCTACCGATGGGCTGCAGTCCTGCAAGGTTCACATTTTAACGTGAGGGGCTTGGCTATTGATGGAAACGGTGCGTTTCACAAGTACTTCTTCACCGAAACGCTATCGAGTTCTAAGCACCTCAAATATAGCAACAGTGTCCTCTAGCCGGCCGTCGGCCAGGTCGCTCAGCAATTGAGAAAAGGCCTGGTTGAGGAGACTGAGCTCAGCATCGCCAAACTTCACACTCTGATCCAGCTTGAGAAGCGTGAGCGCGGTCCCGTCCGGTAGGTCAATCGGGTCATCCGAGACAATTCGCCGATTCGTTACATGTCCCTTGATTAGCATAAAGAGCTAGGTCTCATCGCGGTTAGCTGCATGTCATGCAAGCCATCCAATGATGACTCCGACAAAAAAAGGAAGCCACAACGTCGAAAGCGTGAATGGCACGACAACTTCCATACTTAGCGGCCAATTGCTGACTTTCCGCGCATCATCTACCACTGTCCGGCTGAACTCGAATTCGGAAGCCAACCGTTCATCGTGTTGGCTGACCAACTTGTCAAGTCGAGTAGAAGCCGCGGTGCCAAAGACATCGAGGATTTCGTTCTTAACCTGAATAATCTTCCGGTGGATCAGGACTATCGGAATAATGAATACTCCTGACAGGTACAGAGCGTAACCAGCAACCAACATCTGACGATCATTGAAAGGCCAAAAGCGTGTATCCGATCCGGCATAAACAAGCAGCGGGACCCAGAGCCAGCCGGACGCAAAAAGGAAATTCGTCGCGAGCGCATAGTGTCCAATAAACGCAAATCCGAGCACACCGTCGCAGTGATAAAGGTTGTGCCGGACTGGCGCCTTCGCAATCAAATGTATGAGGTGCAGTGAGCGAAAAGCGAAACAGAATCCGAACGACGTATAAAACGCAAAGAGGCTCACACCACCGAAGACGAACCACCAAAGCGGATCTTGAAACCCGAACAGTCCATAATCTCTGACGGCCTCCATCGAATTAGTGAAGGCGTAGACCACTGCAATGATCCAGGCGTACGTGATCCATTTAGTAGCTGGGATGTCAGCCACGCGAGTATAGATGGCCCGTTGAATCAAACGCCTGTGATGCTTATCTGAAATCTGCGTTCGACAATGCTTGTTTAAGAGCGGGAGGGTGTAGCGCTCGTAGTACCAAATCGCAGCCGGCCCAAAGAATCCCCAGCTGGCTGCTGCTGCCAGCGACAGCATCTGATTCCAGCCATAGCTAATGTAGTCACTTCTGAACGCGAACAGCAGTCCGAGCCCCATGATGACAGGCACGAGGTGGAGCGCCCCTCCGAGGATCCAGCGCCTTCTCTTCGTTATCGGAATGACGTCGATCGCACTGGAGACTGCGCACAGGTGCCGTCGTCTAGTAATCCTGTAGCCAAGCTTCCTTAGAACAACGCGAATCAAAACCCCCATGGCTCGCTTCAGGATTTCCTAACTGTTGGGATCTTTCTTACCGATCAAGCGACGTCCTAATTTGCGGACTGCCTTTGCAGCTTGCTTCGCGAAAAGCCAGTACAGAGCATTGTAGCCATGGCTACCGCGAAGAATGTCGAGATATCCCTTTTGCAACGTACTAGCATCTGCGAAGGCCCACCCAAACGGCTTTCGCAGCAGTTGAGGGAAAATAAGGTATCGCCACCAGTTGGCTTGGTCGATCGCTTTGGCAGCCAGCCGATAGTGGGGTAGATATGTTTCAAGAGCCCTTTCCGTGACGTTGCCGCGAATCGCGGTTGCCGCGGCCTGGGCCGCATGGTGTCCGGTCTGTAAGGCGTACGCGATCCCTTCGCCTGTGATGGGGTCAACGACACCCGCAGCGTCACCGCAAAGTAGAATGTCCGCCGAGCCTGGTACTCTTCGATAGTCGCCAAACGGAATGTACTGGCCTTTTACTTTGAACTCAGAGAGCGCCAGATGCTTGATCTCAAGGTATGCCTCAAATCGTGCTTTGAGATCGGGATTTAGCCGATGTATGCCGCCAACGCCGATTGTGAACGTCTTGTGTTTCGGAAAGACCCAGCCGTAGCCCCATCGGGCGGCGCCGAAGTCGATTTCCACCGCATTACTCTGGTTCGGCAATCGCTCGCGAGGTACTTCGACCTCCAAACCAAATCCGATCGTGTCATTGTTGAAGGAGGATCCAAAGAGCGTTTTAGCCACGATGCTGTGAACGCCATCGGCTCCAATCAGCACGCGATATCGGACCGAACTCCCGTTCGAGAGGGTGACGCGCTTGTCCGATCGGTCGATGCTTTCGACGCCGTGTCCGACCCTGACCATCGCTCCCGCCTGCTCCGCGAGCCCGAGGAGGTGCGCGTCGAACTCCTTCCGCATGGTGAAGTACAGCGTGCAATAAGGATCTGGCTGGGCGAGCCACTTGGCATCTGAGAAAAAGGTGACGAGGTCTGACGAGAAAAATAGCGTCTCTGGGAGAGTGGTTCGGTGAATCTCTTCAAAGAGCGTTCGCGTCCGCGGAGTGACCAGGCCGCCACACAGCTTCTCGCGAGGAAAGATCTGGCGGTCAACCAAGCAAGTTCGCAGCCCGAGGGTCGCCGCTGTATAGGCCGCTGTGCTTCCGGCAGGGCCGCCGCCAACGACGACAACATCGAATTCGTCGCCATCAACCTGCTCATCGGGGATCGGTTCGATACCTGTCATTGGTCTGCAGCGCTCCGGTGCCAGAAGGCGGACATTGCTAGCCAATGCTGGCCGACACTCTAGATGGGTTGATCATACCTGAAGAGTGTCGCCATTCATGAGGTTCGGTCGGCGGCCAGCCCCGCTGCGACGGGCAGGGCAGTGAGAGGTATTTCCGCGCACCTCGACTGCCGAACGACCGCCGTAGACACCGTAGAGCCTTTTAGGGGCCCAAGCCTGCGCTGTCCCGCTCGTAAGGTATCTGTATGCCGTCGCCGAAAAAGGCGGTAACCGCCCGAAAACCACGGAAAGGCGACTTCGACCCCGCCGCTTGAGAACGCGCGTCCGTGATCTGCCGCAGTCACGGAAGAATCACCGCGCTCTTGCCATACGACGACGAATGCGCGCATGCCCGCCGTTGGCGATCCTTACAGACGACAAGTTCAGCGAAGTGATGCGCTGGGCTTCCGCTGACGCATTCACGCGCTTCTTCACGCTCAGCACGTACGTCATTGGATTCGTCCGTTTCGCGGCGCGATACTCAAAGATGCTCTTGATCAAGCTGTTCGATACGGCGATCGCTCCGGCCCCAATAAGTAACACGGAGCCCACCTTCGCTCCTGCGCCCCAATCCGCCGGCACCCATGAGGGCACCGAAACGGCCATCAAAGCGCCGACACCCGTAGCCCCGACAGCTTTGAGCCTTTCTCTCAGGTCCTCCTGATCGTCCTCAAGTTTCCGCACTTGAACGTCAATCTCTTCCTGCATGTCTTCAGGATGGTCGATCTTCTCCATCGACTTTGCGACGCCCCGAATCTTGTCCTGAAACCGTCGGCGCTGGTCAGCCAGGTCGTATTGGATCTTCATCAACGTGTCGATCGGCACGTTGTTCAATCCAGTCGGAATCACCGTCTCAAACACCGCCGTGGCGAGCCTGAGTTCTTGGTCCTTCGCACCCTTTCTGCTTGGTGCGCCGTCGATCGGCTGATACATGAGTGATTGATACCGGGCCTCATCGGTGACGAGCGCCCGCCGTCCGGCCATCTTGTTCGCCAAGTGCAACATGTAAAACGCGGCCGTTACGGGCTCAAGCTCGATGTCACTGTAGTCGTCGCCCTGGCGCTCGTGGATCAAGCCGATGCCCCGCAGGCGCTTTTGCAGGTGGTGGTCGATTTTCGCCGGGTGAATCGAGTAGAAGCTCTCATCTTGGGCCAGCGCTGGGATCAGCTTCGCGCGCCGTTCCGGGTCCGACAGGGCGCCTTCGAGAAAGGCGGAGAACTCCGCGGAGACCTCTTTCAGGACCGCATCCGGGGCCTCGTCGACTAGGAACCCGTTGGCCTTGAGGGCATCGACGTCGCGGACCATCTCCTCGGCTTGCAACTGATTCATCAACTGGCCGTACCAGTGGGCGCGATCCACCGGCACCCCTCTAGGCACGATTCGAGACAGTTTGTCGTAGTAAAGGATCGAGGAACGGAGCCACTCCCGACTTCTGAAGTGGATATGTGGGTAGAACAACCCCGCCTTTGCGCTCGTGTACTCGCCCAAGAAGCCCCCAGTCGCGACAATCCTAGATGATTTCCGCTCTGGCAGCTTCCTCTAGTTTGCAATCCCTTAAGACATGTCCGCGCCTGGCGCCCATCACCGACGGCACCAGTAGCCGGGTCTTTAGGCCCTTGCGATCGACGTCCCCGTCCATGCCGCCGCCATGATCACCAGCGCGAGTACATTGAATCGGCCGGGCGCCAGCTGGGGCCGCGGTGCAATTACAGATAGTCTGAAACTTAAGACAGTGCACGCCGGTCCCCTTTCGAAGAGCTGGATTTACCGTAGCAAGCCGATTGAATCGCGCAAGGGAACGTAAGGCGGAGTTTGCGACGAAATCTTAGAACGGAATGGTCTGCCCAATTCCGCCACGTCGAAAGAGTTGGTCACGGATTCAATGCTTTCGTTGAACGTGTTGGCGATCCTCTTGGCCTGCTCGATAGTCGTACCATCCGGCTTCGCGGCATTGTAGGCATTCCGCTGTGATCTAGCGGCACGGCCCGATAGGCAAATAACCGACGGTCGAGCTCCCGAATCAAGGATGCCAATGACCGTCTGAACGAACACTGGTTTATCTGGATGGTCGACGCCACCGATGCAGGTCGCAGCGTGCTGCGTCGACTACAGCACGGTCCGGCGCACTCCTGATTGCAGAATCGCACGCCCGACCAGTTTGCAACGATCAGAAACCGATAGAACCTATACTTTTGGTTCCTCGATTCCCTTTTTTACCGCCATCGGGGGCGTTTCGGTGAGAGCGCGGATGATCAAAGGAGTGGCCGCTCCAATATGCACCGCGACGAACGGCGCTTGGACTTCATAGGCTACCGCGAGCCCGCCGCCGATCACGGCAAGCAGCAGCCTCATGATGTAGAAGCTCTTTAACCTATATCGGGCCGGTAGATGCGTAGCGCCTCTATCGTACAGTTTCCAAACGGCGACGACTTCGACCGCGAGGCTCCCGCCGAGACCCCAAAGAAATACTTCAATTGGAGTCATCGGTCGAGGGCTCGGCGTGCGATGTGCTGACGGTTGCATTGGTGGAATTCGCGAGGATCTCCACGATCGAACTCACCTTTGATTCACGAAGCCCCTGGGGGGCCACGACCGTGAACGTTTGTTCCTTATCTAGCGCCTTGATGCGTTCGAACGCCTGCTTGAGCGCCGCCTCTGCGCGTTCTTGTTCGCGGAGTGCCTCCGCAAGCTCATGCTGCGCGCGCGCGATCTCCGTACTAAGCTCTCCGCCACGCCGATGCTCCGCCCTCAGCTCGCCTTGCATTCGAACAGTGCCCTTCAGTTGTTTCTCGAAGACTGCGGTTTGTCGGGCGTACTTCCGGGTAATGAGCATCGACAAGGCGGCACCGAGCAGCGACACGACGCCGAAGAGGATTGGACTTGCGTCAGCGATCGCAGAGACGACGCTATTGAGGAAATCCATCACTTCGAGTTGCTCGCGATTATAGCCGCGTGGTCGATCGATCTTGCACGCAGGCGAAAGTTGGGCAAATTGCGAGGTTTGAGCGTTGGGGCCTCCAGTTTGGTCGCCTACACAGGAAGGCTCGCTGAGTAGTCGTGCAGCCTGCCGCTCTCAGTGGACAAATCCTCGCCTTTGATCCGGTCAAAACGCGCGATACGTCATGAAATCAGCGGTTTTCCTAACTTGCTGATAGCGCGCGACTTCTGATGCTAACGCGTTGATACGGCGGTGTTTGAAGCCGCTCGTCGACTCCACTCAGGTCCTCAGGAATCTTCAAGGATGATTCTGCATGCCAATTGTCTTCCGATCCCGGCGGAAAGGGGCAATTCAGCTGGTGCATCGGTGAAACCACGAGTCCCCGCCGAACCAACACTGCGATGGCTACGCTTCACCGCAAACGACATTCATCCGCTCGTTGCTCTCAAGCAATTCGTCGCAGAACCTTTTCTTCGTCGCTTTGAAACGGCTCCCCTCGAGGTCCTCGCGCGCCAGGCCGTTGAGCATCACCCACATTTCGAAGGCTCCCATCGGAGGCAACGACGGCATGACGCCTGCGGATTGCTTGTCGACTCCGCTGACCTTAAGGACGCTCAATCCACCACAGCGGTCAAAGTTGACCATCAGCTCAACGGCTTCAGGAATGAGCCACAGCGGCCGCTCATCATGATTAAACCCTGCCAAGCGAACGACGTAGGCCTTGCCTTCATCACGGCACCGCGGCCAGGTGACCTGCCGGGTTTCTTCGGACCAATCGTTACTGGAGAATGGGCCCTACGGGGTTAGTTAGTAGGTTCGGTTCTTCTGTCTTGTCTTCATCCTGCTCAGCGCGAGGCGGCGCAGCCGCCGAGCGCC
>JBFWVA010000033.1:0-11729 GCA_050246995.1 Rhodospirillaceae bacterium
TAAAATGGTTAATGGCCCTCTTGGTTTAAGTCGTTGATCCAGTTGGCAGAATTTGGAGCGGGTACGGGGAATCGAACCCCGGTCGTAAGCTTGGAAGGCTTCTGCTCTACCATTGAGCTACACCCGCCCGCGGGGCGTAGTATTAGCGAGCCTGGCGCGGAACCAGCAAGGAAAATGTAATTTTGCGCGATTTTCACGCGGTTTTCGCAGGATTTTGCGGGGCTCTCGCAGGCATATTTTCCCGGTGCTAGGCTCGCGTTCGCTAGGGGATGCCAACCAGAGGGGACTTATCAGATGAAAATCGGATTCCGCGCTTTGCTTGCCACAACCGCGCTCGCCGCGCCGCTTGCTCTCGCTTCGTGCAACAAGCCCGCGCCGCAAGCGGAAGCTAAGCCGCCGTTCAGCGTTGTCGAAGCCTCCATCTCCGATATGCAGAAAGCGATGCAGGAAGGGCGTGTGACTTCGCGTCAACTCGTCGAGCAATATCTGCAGCGTATCGCGTTGTATGACCATCGCCTGCATGCGGCGATCTCGGTGAACCCCAATGCGCTCACGCAGGCCGACGAACTCGACAAGGAGCGCGCGAGCGGCAAGATCCGCGGCCCGCTGCACGGGATTCCCGTGGCTGTGAAAGACAACATCCAGACCGCTACCGATATGCCGACGACCGGCGGCTCGATCGCCTTCAAGGGCTACTATCCGCCCTATGAAGCGACCCTTGTGAAGAACCTGAAGGACGCGGGCGCGATCATCATCGCGAAATCGACGCTGACCGAACTCGCCAACTGGATGGCGGGTCCGCCGAACCAGATGGAATCGGGCTACAACGCGATGGTCGGCCAAAGCTACAACCCGTACGACCCGCGCATGCAGGCCGATCTTGAACCGGAGATGAATACCGGCGGATCGAGCTCGGGCATCGGCGTTGCGGTAAATATGTGGGCGGCCAACGTCGGTACTGACACGGGCGGTTCGGTCATGAACCCCACCAACCAAAATATGCTCGCCGGCTTGCGCGCGACGACGGGGCGCATCAGCCGCTGGGGCATCATTCCGGTGAGCCTCGATCAGGACATGTCGGGGCCTATGGCGAAGACCGTGACCGATGTGGCCATCATGCTGGGCGCGATGGAAAGCAAGCAGCCGGACCCGAATGATTCGGCGACAACCAAATGCCAGCCGCCGGCGAATAACGACTACACGCAATTCCTGAAATCCGACGCGCTCAAGGGCGCCCGGATCGGCGTTTCGCGCGCGGCGATCTACACACCGCTCGATCTACCGGGTGGCGGCAAGCGCCCTGGATTACGTGAGGACGAATTGGCCTCGATGGAAGAAGCCATAGCCGCGATTAAGGCCGCGGGCGCGGAAGTCATCGAGAAGGACTTCCCAACGTATCTCGAGAAAGACCCGAAGAAGAACTTCGCGCTTCACATCGTGTGCCAGACCAACGTGCCCGGTGTGAACGACAATTGTTCCACGATCTTCAATTACGGCATGAAGCGCGATTTCAATGCTTGGCTCGCGACCCTGGGCCCCAACGCGCCGTTCAAGTCACTGACCGAATTACGTGAGTGGAACCTCGCACACGCGGACTGGAACACTATCCGCTACAAACAATCGCGCCTCGACAGCTCGGACGCCGTCGATCTGGTGAAGGATAAAGCGCGTTATGACGCGGATCGCGCGCGTGGTCTTGAGATGAGCAAGACGCAGGGCATCGACACGCTGCTGGTCGGCGAGAAGGTGGACGCGGTGCTGTTCCCGGGCGCGAGCGGCGCGGAATTCGCCTCGCGCGCCGGCTATCCGGGGCTCGTGGTTCCGTTTGGGATGACTACAAACCCCGGCAACGGTCCCGACGGCAAGCCGACGGGCGCCAAAGATCGGCCGTTCGGCGTCAGCTTCGTGGGTGCCGAATGCAGCGAGCCCAAGGTGCTCGCCATTGGCTATGCCTTTGAGCAAGCGACGAAAAAGCGCGTCCCACCGCCGCAGTTCCCCTAAAAACCACATCTCGATGCCTGGTCCAGGCGCACACGTGAAAGTGGGCCTGGCATGAGCGGAAAATCGGCGGATTTACGCCGATATAGATACGGGTATAGGCTGAATTCCGCCGAATAATGATTCGGCGGAATCTCACGTGCCTGTGTATTCAAGATATTACGACCGGTCTCTGGCCCGCGTGGGCTGGCATATGACTTGCTAGACTAGAAGTTAGGGAGGACAGCCGCGTGCGGCTGTTCAGGACGAGGTCCGCGCAGGCGGCGCTCGCCGGGGAGGACGTCATGATACGGGTTCGCGCGCTTGGCTGCGCTGTGCGGAGCGTCGGCTGGTAATGAGCTCCGCGCTCGTCACCTTGCGCTCGATCTTTGTCAGTCGCACGGCTGCGCTCACCGCGGTCGCGTTGCTGCTGATCGCGGCAGGGACCCTCAGCTACCTTCTGGCCGAGCGGGCTGCGCTGCATAACCGGGGCAGCGCCGCGCAGGAGCGCCTGAACCTGCTGGCGAGTACACTCGACTATACCATCGGCCGCTACAGCTATTTGCCGGACGTGCTCTCGCAAGCCACACCGATCATCGAGGCTTTTCGCCATCCCGACGATCCGGAAGCCATCAAGGCGGCGAACCTTTATCTCAAACGGCTGAACGAGACCGCCGATTCGGTGGATCTCTATATCGTCGACAGCAATGGCATCGCCCTCGCGGCCAGCAACTTCGACCGCGAAAACACCTTCGTCGGCCAGAGCTACGCGTTCCGGCCGTACTTCACCGACGCCCTGATCACGGGTAAGGGCCGCTACTACGCCGTGGGCGTGACCACCGGCCAGCCCGGCTACTTCCTCTGGCACGCGGTGCCCGATGCCGACGGAAATACCATTGGCGTCGCGGTGGTGAAAATCGACCTCATGCATCTTCAAGACGACTGGCGGAGCGCCGGGGGTGTCGTCGCCATGGTCGACGACAACGAAGTCATCTTCCTCACCACAGACCCCCAATGGCTCTACCGTCCGATGTCGCCCTTGTCGGACCTGCAAGTGCGCATGTTCCGCGATACCCAGCAGTACGGCGGCGCGGTGTTGCGGGCCAGTCCGCTTCTGTCCGGCGAGCGCGAGATCGACGGCGTGATGGTGGAGAACATCAACGACGGGTCGGTTACGGGCCATGAGTATGTGGCCTTTTCGCGGACCCTGCCGCAGTACGACTGGACCCTCTTCGTGCTGAGCGACATGCGCACGATCCAAGGGCAGGCGGGAATCGCCGCCGGCGGCGCCGTGGTCACCATGATCGCGGTCATGCTGATCGTTCTCGTCACGTATCAACGGCGCCAAATCATGCGCGCCAAGATGAACGCGCACACCATCCTTGAGCAGCGCGTGGCGGCGCGCACGGCGGAACTCACCGCCGCCAACACGCAGCTTTCCGTGGAGATCGACCAGCGCATCCGTATCGAACAGAATTTGCGGCGCGCGCAGGATAATTTGATTCACGCAACCAAGATGGCCAGCCTCGGTCAGGCGCTGGCGGGTGTGGCGCATGAGATCAATCAGTCGCTTGCGGCGCTGCGCACCTATATCGCCAGTACGCAGATTTTCCTTGAGCGTACGGACAAGGACCGCGCGTCCACGAACCTCACCACCATCTCATCCATCGTCGAGCGCATGGGTGAGCTTACGCAACATCTGAAGAGCTTCGCGCGCAAGGAGACGGTCGCAAAACAGTCGACTGACTTGGTCGCCGCCGTGCGCTATGGTTTGAAGCTCATTGACTATCGAATCGCGGCCGACGACGTGCAGCTCACGGTGCTTCAGCCGGTGGAGCCCGTCTATGTGGTGGCCAACACGATCCGCCTCGAGCAGGTCGTCGTCAATCTGGTGTCCAACGCGCTGGATGCGATGCGCGATCACCCGAGCAGAAATCTAACGGTCGAGATTTTGCGGAGCGACAAGGAAGTCGCGGTTCTTGAGGTCACGGACACGGGCCGCGGCATTCCCCGCGACGTTCTGAGTTCCGTGTTCGATCCGTTTTATACCACCAAGGAAGTGGGCGAGGGATTGGGGCTTGGCCTGTCGATTTCGTACGGCATCGTCAAGGATATGGGAGGAGATATTACGGTGGAGAGTGAACAGGATGTCGGCACCACATTCCGCATCACATTGCCGTTGGCTGTGCAAGTGACGGCCCCGGGGGAGATCGACGCATGAAGCCGACCGTCCTTGTCGTCGACGATGAAGAACAAGTCCGCAACTCGATCGTGCAGTGGCTGGAGCTTGGGGGACTTGCCGTCGAGTCCGCGGCGAACGTGCCGGAAGCGTTGGGCGCGGTGCGACGGAAGATGCCGGCCGTCGTGCTCAGTGATTTTAAGATGCCGCAGAAATCGGGCATGGACCTCCTGAACGAAGTTCATAAGATCGATCCGGACGTCCCCGTTGTGCTGCTCACCGCGCATGGCGACGTGCAGCTCGCCGTCGCGGCCATGCGCGCGGGCGCTTACGACTTTCTCCAAAAGCCCTACGTGCCTGATCACTTGACCGCGGTGATCAGCCGCGCCCTCGAGCAGCGCAAACTCAAGCTCGAACTGCGCGAGCTCGCGGACCGCGTCGCGGCGCGTGACGGTCTTGAAACGCGCCTCATTGGCACGTCTGCGGCCATGATCCGTTTGCGTGAAGTCATCGCCGAGCTGGCCGTGCATAACCGCGACGTCATCGTCATCGGTGAAACGGGCACAGGCAAGGAAGTCGTGGCGCGCGCGCTGCATGACATGGGGCCGCGCGCGCGCGCGCCTTTCGTGGCGGTGAACTGCGCGGCCGTGCCGACCGAGCTATTCGAAAGTGAATTGTTCGGCCACGAGGCCGGGGCATTCACCGGATCGCGCGGTGCGCGTGAAGGCAAGTTCGAGTTCGCGCACGGCGGCACGGTCCTGCTCGACGAGATCGAGAGCATGCCGCTGATCCTGCAAAGCAAACTGCTGCGCGTGCTACAGGAACGCACCATTGAGCGTGTGGGTTCGAACAAGAGCATCCCCATCGATATCCGCGTCATCGCGGCGACGAAAACGAATCTTGAGGCGGAGAGCCGTTCCGGGCGTTTCCGTCCCGATCTCTACTATCGTCTGATGGGAGCCGAGATCCAGATCCCGCCGCTGCGCGCGCGCGAGGGCGACATCCTATTGCTGTTCGAGCACTTCGCCGCGCAAGCCGCCGCGATCGCGGGCATCAAGGCGCGGGCGTTGTCGGCGTCCGACATCGAGGTGCTCCTGATGCACCAATGGCCTGGCAACGTTCGTGAACTAAAGGCCGTCGCGGAAAGATATGGGCTTGGCTTGAAAGCCGCTGGCCTGACCGTGCAGGATATTCTGCGCCATGCGGAGCCGTCACAAGCGAGCGCCGGTCATGCGCTCGCGGACCGGGTGGCGGCTTACGAGCGCCGGCTGATCGAGGCGGCGCTGCGGGACCATGGAGGTTCGATCGCGGCGGTCATTGATACGTTAAGCATTCCGCGGCGCACACTAAATGAGAAGATGGCCAAGTACGGTTTGCTGCGGCCGGGCCGCGCGGGACCTTCCGGCGACGAAGCGTGAGAGCCGACGCAAAAGGCATGGGCTATGAGGGGGTTACCCGCGGCTCACGCGGCGGTTTAGAACCGGTAAAACCTGAGAGTTGCGTATTTGCCGTGGGGCGTTTGGGATAAAGTGACGCCGCGCCGCGCGGGAGAACGCGGCGACGGCGCTGTGGGAGGAGTTGACGTGCATTTATTTGACCGGCGGACCGGTTCGGGCGGAACGCCGCTTTTATCATCGTTTGTACGCAGCGCGCTGGCCGGTGTCGCCGCCGCGGCCTTGGTGAGCTGTTCGTCGCCGCCGCAAGAGGCCGCGGCGCATGCCGCCGCCGTCAGGGCAAGTGAACCGGCGACCGAAGGGTCGATGAAGCGCCTGCGCATCCTGACCGAAGCGCAGTACCTCAACACCATCGCCTATGTGTTCGGCCCGGACATCCGGCCGGTGGCGACTTTTCCGCCCGCGCAGCGCACAGATGGATTGATAGCGCTCGGGACATCGCGCGGCGGCGTCACGACGCAGCAATTAGAACTCTATCAGAAGGCCGCGCTCACGGTGGCGCAGATGGCGCTCGACCCGCAGCACCGCGCCTTCTTGATGCCGTGCAAACCGGCGTCGGAAGCGGCCGCCGACCGCGCCTGTGCCGCCGAGTTCCTGGCGGAGAAGGGCCGACTTTTGAATCGTCGGCCGCTGACCGAAACGGAATTGAACGCCTTCGTCACGCAGGCGGTGAATTCGGCGGACGGCCTCAAGGATTTTTACGCGGGCCTTTCCATCGCGCTTGAAGCGATGCTGGTGAGCCCCAATGTTCTTTTCGTCACCGAGACGTCGGAGAGTGATCCGACGGCGCCGGGAAAGCAGCGACTTGACGGCTATTCACTAGCGACGCGGCTCTCACTGTTCTTGTGGAACGCGGTGCCCGATGACGGGCTACTGAAAGCGGCCGAGCGCGGCGAACTATATACGCAGCGGGGGCTCGCCCTCCAAGTGGACCGCATGCTGGCGAGTGTACGGCTCGAGACCGGCATGCGCGCCTTCTTCGACGATATGTTCGGCTTCGACGATTTCAATGCCTTGTCAAAGGACGCGACGGTCTATCCGAAGTTCACGGGTCAAGCGATGGCCGATGCCCGCGAGGAGACCATCCGTACTGTGATCGACCACCTCGTCACGCAGAAGAAGGACTATCGGGACCTTTACACGACGCGGGCTACCTTCATCTCTCCGGCATTGGCGGTGATCTACGGTTTGACCACGCCGCCGTCGTGGACGCGTTATGAGTTCCCCGCCGACAGTCCGCGCGCCGGGATTCTCACGCATATCAGCTTCCTTGCCGTTCATTCGCATCCAGGCCGCAGTTCCGCGACGCTGCGCGGAAAAGCCTTGCGTGAACTCTTGTTGTGTCAGCCGGTGCCGCGTCCGCCGGCGAACGTCGATTTCTCGGCCGTTGAAAACCCCAAGGCTAATTTGCGCACCGCACGTGACCGGGTGAATGCGCATCTCGAAAACCCGGTCTGCGCCGGTTGCCACAAGATTACTGATCCGATGGGTCTCGCGCTTGAGAATTTCGACGGCTCAGGCCGCTACCGTGAAACCGAACGCGGCTCGCCCATCGACGCCAGTGGATCGCTTGACGGCAAGGCCTTCACCAATGTCGTCGGGTTGGGGCAGGCGCTGCACGATCATCCGGCCCTGAGTTCATGCCTCGTGAAGCGGGCCTATAGCTACGGTACTGGCGGTCCGACTGAACCGTCCGACCGGCCGCTGCTCGCTTATCTCGATACCCGCTTCGCGGGCGACGGATATCGGCTGGCGGGTCTGCTGCGCGCCATCACGCTCAGCAATTCCTTTTCGCAAGTCAGCGCGCCCGCGGCCGATGCCGCGCGTGCGAACTGAGGGAGAGACCGATGACATTCAATCGCCGCAGCACGCTTAAAGGTTTTCTCGCTGGCGGGGCCATCACTGTGGGTCTCCCCTTGCTCAACGCCGACCTCAATTGCAAGGGTACGGCCTTCGCCGATGAATCACCGCTGCCGGTACGATTTGGCACCTGGTTCTGGGGATGCGGCATAACGAAGAAAATCTTCGTGCCAACGCAGACCGGAAAGAACTACGAGCTCACCGAGGAACTCGAGGCGATCAAGAAGGTGAAGCAGCACATCAATGTGCACACGAACCTCACCGCCTATCGCGATGGTACCTTCTTCTGTCACTACACGGGCTGGGTCGTGTTCCGCACCGGTAGCGCGCCGGTGGTGGGGAATCTACCGCTCTATGAATCGCTTGATACCACGCTGGCCAACCGTATGGGGCGCACGACGCGCTTCAAGAGCCTGACCGCGACCGCGACCGGCGACATTCGCAATATCATCAGCTACGAGAACGCCACGACGCCTAACCCGCCCGAGTTCTCGCCGATGGCGTTTTATACGCGTCTCTTTGGGCCCGATTTTCAAGACCCGAATGCCGCCGAGTTCAAGCCCAACCCGCGGATCATGATGCGTAAGAGTGCGCTTTCAGCGGTCACGGACCAGATCAAAACGCTGAACGGCAAAGTCGGCGCGGAAGACAAAGCGAGATTGGACCAGTACTTCACGGGCCTGCGACATCTCGAGCAACAATTTGATCACCAGTTGACCAAGCCCGAACCGCGCGCGGCCTGTAAGCCGGCGAAAGCGTTGAAGGATGAACCGGCGCCGGGCACGGACAGCCAGCTCATCGCCGCACGCCACAAGCTGATGACGGACCTCATGGTCATGGCGGTGGCCTGCGACCAGACCCGCGTCTTCAACATGACGATGTCGAAGTCTGACTCGAACACCACCAAGCAAGGCTACGAGAAGCCGCACCACACCTGCACCCACGAAGAATCAATCGACGAGAAGCTTGGCTATCAGCCGAATGCGTCGTGGTTCACCAAACGCTCGATGGAGAATTGGGCCTACTTCGTCGAAGCGTTCTCCAAGATCAAGGAGGGCGATGGTACGCTGCTCGACAATGTGCTGATCATGGCTAACACCGATGTGAGCTATGCGCGCGTGCATTCGCTGGAGGAAATGCCGGCGTTCACAGCGGGGCGCGCCGGCGGCAAGGTGAAGACCGGGCTGCACATCGATCACAAGGGCGGGCAGGGCACCGCGCTCAGCTACACCTGCCTCAAGGTGATGGGGCTCGAAGTCGATTCCTGGGGGACCAAGAGCAATCAGACCAACAAGGAAATCGGCGAGATCCTGGCATGAGGACGGGCACGATGAAACGCATTCAAGGCGTGGTAAGTTTACTGGCCATTATAGGCGCCGCAGGAAGCGCGCTCGCGCAGCATCGCGCGAAGGCGGAGCTTGAAGAATTCGTGCGCGAGCCAATGCCGCCCGGCTTTCAGGCGATGCAGACGGAACTCGAAGGCCCGGTGCTGGCCGATGCGAACGGACGGACACTTTATGTGTGGCCGCTCAACGCCGTACGTAACGGGGACCTCGGTGATCGCAAAGGCGATCCCACATGCGACGATACCGTGCAGAAAGTCAGCAGCGGTTTGCAAAGCCCGTATCCCGGCGGCCTTGAATTGCCCGAAGTCGATACGCGGCCCAGTTGCCTCGCGATCTGGCCGGCGGTCTGGGCTGCCGCGGACGCAAAAGATACCGGCAAGTTCACGGTACTTACGCGGAAAGACGGACGCCGTCAGTGGGCTTATGACGGCTACGCGCTCTATACATCCGTGCTCGATCACCAGCCGGGTGACGTGCTGGGTGGTACCAAACGCACCATGGGCGGCGATGCCCGCTCGACCGGTGTGATCCGCCAGCCCGCCGCGCCGCCGACGAATGTTCCGCCGCAGTTCGCGGTTACGATGGCCGACAGTGGACGCATGTTGGTGCTCGCAGCTAACGATGGGTCGGTCTACATGCGGGACAAGGACACGGCGGCAAAGTCCACGTGTGACGCCGCTTGCCGCCAGGAGTTCCAGCCTATCGCTGCGCCGGAACACGTGCGCCCCCAAGGTGACTGGGCGATCATCGAAAGTTCGCCGGGCGTGAAGCAATGGACGTTCCGCGGCAAGCCACTTTATACGCGTCCGTCGGACCGCATACCGCACAGCCTTGAAGGCGGCGATATCCCGGGCTGGTCGAACGTGTGGACCCAAAAGGCGCCCGCGGCGCCGAAGGAATTCACCCGTCATATCAACCGCGTCGGCACTGTGCTGGGCGACGAGAGGGGGCGAACCATCTATGTGTACGCCTGCAACGACGATGCCGCGGATCAGCAGGACTGCTCGCATCCGTCGCAGCCGCAGGTGTATCGCCTTGCCGTCAGCGGCAAGGGCGATCAGCAGCGCGCCATGCAAAACTTCCCGTATGTGCTCGCGAGTGCTGGCGCGAAGAGCCCTAGCACTGTTTGGACCATCATCGCGGTCGATCCGGCGACGGGAAAGAAAGCCGCCGCGGATCAATTCGGAGCCTTGCGAGTGTGGGCGTATCGCGATCGTCCTGTTTACCTCTGCGCGCGCGACAAGAAGCCCGGCGATATCGAGTGCGATTCCTGGGGTGAGAATTTCGGTCTCAGGAACGGCTATCGCGCCTTTTGGGTGCGCGAAGACTTTGGCGGCAGTCACGGCTAGGCGAGGGGCGCAATCATGAAACACATTCTTGCTATATCCACGGCCACGTTGATTGCGGGATTGGCCGGAACCGCCGCCGCCGAAGAAGGTGCGCTCAGGGACCGGACCATCGGCTTCGTCCTTACGCATAAGAGCTTTGCCTTGTGGCAATCGCCCGATGGTAAGAAGGAATGTCCAGACGGCGTAAACGTGGGGCCGCGCGAGCAATTCAAAGCGCTCTATCCAAACGGCGGAAAGTTCGCCGATACCCAGCTCGCCCGCGAAGGCGAGATTATGTTCCCGGACACGACGCCCGAATCAAAACTGTTTTTCCGCGAGCCCGTCGGCAAGGTGGGTATCGGTCTCAATTTGGACGGTAAGGTCGACGCCGACGATTTCGTCAGCGAGGACGGGAAGGAAAATGGTATCGACAATCAAATGTACCGGGTCGTCGGTTGCACAGACAATTACCGCGGACCCGAAGGACAAGCGCGTCACTTCATTCAGGATTACATGCGCAAGTTCAACTACAACCGCTGGCTCATCGAAGTCACGGATGTGGATGACCTAACGAACGATGCCGATGTCACGGTGAGCCTGTACCGTGGCCTCGATGCCCTCACGCAAGACGCCGCCGGCAACTTCACCTCCGGCGGCACGCAGCGTGTCGATGTGAAGTGGGGCAAGGAGTTTATGTACAAGACGAAGGGAAAGATCGAAGGGGGCGTGCTGACTACGGCGCCGGTCGACATCACTTTCCCGGAATCGCAGTCGCGCGGCTACCCTTACAATTCCGTGAAGGACTGGCGCTTGCGTGTCAGTCTGACGTCGGACGGGGCCGACGGATTGATGGCGGGTTATCTCGACCTCGAACGCTGGCATCATAACCTATGGCAGCTGTGGTCAAGCCATCACCGGAGTTACGGCGGCGAGCCGGTGCCGTCCCAATATCGTTCCCTGCGCCGCAACGCGGATGCTTACCCTGAACCGGCAACGGGTCAGAACACTCATATTTCGGCGGCCTGGGCGGTGAAATTCGCGCAAGCCTTCATCCTGCATCCTGATCAAAAGGTTGCGGAGAAGTCCGGCGAAGAGGTTACATCCACGGGCAAGTCGCGGGCGGCGCAGGACTAAGTCAACAGGCTCGCGAAGCCGTTACGAGAGTCGGCTTGCCCACGGCAGGCGCGCCAAGTACGGTCCCGCCCAATGAAATATGATTCTGGGGGAAGAGTGAGTATGGCTCAAGCTGATATGACGGCGAACGGCGCGGCGCCTGCCGACAAGATGACGGCGGCGGACATGGCGCGCCGGGTGAAGATGATTCTGATCGGCTCGGCGGGGAACCTCGTCGAGTGGTATGACTTCTACGCCTATGCCGCCTTCGCGCTTTATTTCGCGCCGTCCTTCTTCCCGAACACCGACCCTGTCGTGCAGCAGCTTCAGGCCGCGCTGCTCTTTGCCTTCGGCTTCATCGTGCGTCCGATCGGCGGTTGGCTGTTCGGCCATTTTGCCGACCGCTACGGCCGGCGCACGGCATTGACGAGCGCGGTGCTGATGATGTGCCTGGGCTCGCTGGTGATCGCGG
>JBFWVA010000034.1:0-11070 GCA_050246995.1 Rhodospirillaceae bacterium
TCCTGACCAACCTGCAGACGGCTTCGGGCCCCTGGCAGGCCTTCTTCCTGATCGCGTGCGCCTGGATCATCGTCTCGGGCTACACCTCGATCAACGCGGTGGTTAAAGCCGAGCTGTTCCCCACGGCCGTGCGCGCCATCGGGGTGGGCCTACCGTACGCTGTTACAGTGTCGGTATTCGGCGGCTCGGCCGAATCTGTTGCACTTCTGTTCAAGTCTCAGGGTCATGAGAGCTGGTTCTATTATTATCTCACCGGTATCATCGCCACTTCGCTCCTCGTTTACGTGTTCATGCGCGATACGGGTAAGAACTCCGCCATGAACCGCCACGAGTAGGGGCCTGGGAGGACTTCAAGATGGTAGAGGGCATGACACGTCGTACAGCAGTCACGGTTGGCGCCGCGGGAACACTTGCCGCGGCGGCGGGGGCGAGCGCCGCCACAGCGGTGAACCCTCATCTCTTCACCATCCCGCAGATGACAGTCCCGGTCGTCGGAAATAGTTCCGTATTTCCGGTTCGCCGCATCTATTGCATTGGCCGGAATTACGCCGCGCACGCGCGTGAGATGGGCAGCGACCCGAACCGCGAAGCGCCGTTCTTCTTCCAGAAGCCTGCCGATGCGGTTGTCGTTGTGCAGCCCGGAACAACCGGCGCCATCGACTACCCGACGCTGACCAAGAACTTTCACTATGAGATCGAGTTGGTCGCCTTTCTGAAGGGCGGTGGCCGCAATATCCCGGTGGAGAAGGCGCTCGACCTGGTCGTCGGCTACAGCGTTGGAATCGACATGACACGGCGCGATCTTCAGGAAAAGATGAAGGAAGAACGTAAGCCGTGGGAAATCGGGAAGGGCTTCGACCAGTCCGCCCCTATGGGCCCCATCACCCCAGCGGACAAAGTAGGTCATCTCGCCAAGGGCCGCATCGCCCTGTCGGTGAACGGCGCCGTCAAGCAGAACTCCGATCTGAGCAATATGATCTGGAGCGTCGCCGAACAGATCGCGCAATTATCCCGTGCGAACGAATTGTTCGCCGGCGACATCATTTTCTCAGGTACGCCGGAAAATGTGGGTCCGGTCGTCTCGGGCGACACAATGGTGGGCATGATCGCCGGATTGCCGGATTTGACGATAAAAGTCGGCGCTCCATTGCCCGTCTAAGGGTAATTTTTTTCGCTAGGTTCGGGTTGCGGGGCTGCGGTGCAATATACGATATTGCGTCGGGCCCCCGCGCGTCCTAATGCGCTGCGCTCATCACCATTCGCGCCGCCCTAGACCTTTTCCGGAAGTGATCCCATGACCCACATTCCTTCGCAGCATTCTCTCTTTGCCCTGATCGGCAACACGCCGCTTGTTCGCGTGCGCAATCTCGATGTGGGACCGTGCGAGCTTTACCTGAAAATGGAAAGTCAGAATCCCGGTGGGTCGATCAAGGACCGCATCGCCGTGACGATGATCGAAGCCGCCGAGCGTGACGGGCGCCTGAATCCAGGTGGCACCATTGTTGAGGCCACCGCCGGCAACACCGGCCTCGCGCTGGCGCTCGTCGGCATCCAGAAGGGATACAAGGTCATCCTCGTCATCCCCGACAAAATGAGCCAGGAAAAGATCTTCCACATTAAGGCGCTCGGCGCCGAAGTCGTGATGACGCGCTCCGATGTGCAAAAGGGCCATCCTGAGTATTATCAGGAAAAGGCGGCCGCGATCGCCGCGAAAGCCGGTGGCTTCTACGTCAATCAGTTCGAGAATCCGTCCAACCCCGTCGCGCACGAAAGCACCACGGCGCCTGAAATCTGGCAGCAGATGGACCGCAACCTCGATGCCATCGTGTGCGGCGTGGGCAGTGGCGGCACGCTCACGGGCATTGGTCGCTTCTTTAAACGCACCGCGCCGCACGTTGAGATGGTGCTCGCCGATCCTAAAGGCTCTATTCTCGCGCCGTTGGTGAATACCGGCGAGATGATCCAACCGGGCAGCTGGCTGGTCGAAGGCATTGGCGAAGACTTCATCCCGAAGAACTGCGAGATGGATCTTATTGGCTCCGCCTATACCATCGACGACGCCGAAGCCATCGCCACTTCGCGGCTCGTCCTGCAGAAGGAAGGCATTCTCTGTGGCTCTTCGTCCGGCACCTTGATCGCCGCGGCGCTGCGCTACTGCCAAGCCCAGACCAAACCGAAGCGCGTCGTGTCCTTCGTGTGCGACAGCGGGAATAAGTACCTTTCGAAAATCTACAATCCGTACTGGCTCCAGGATCAGGGCATGACGGATCGCAAGGAAACGCATGATCTGCGTGACCTGATCGCGCGTCCTTATTTCCAGGGCGACGTCGTGTGGACCGGCCCCAAGGAGACGCTGCAACAGGTCTACGCCAAGATGCGCATGTTCGATATCTCGCAGGTTCCGGTGATGGAAGACCGCAAGCTGATTGGTCTCATGGATGAAGCCGACGTGCTCTTGCGCGTGACCGGCGATGCCACGGGCTTCGCGACGCCGGTTGGAACGGTCATGCGCCGTGAATTCGAAACCGTGGACGTAAAAACGCCGGTCAATGACGTCATCCCGATGTTCGAGCGTTCGCGCGCCGTATGCGTGATGGACAAGGGAGAATTTCTCGGCCTGATCACGCCAGCCGATTTTCTCAACTATCTGCGCAAGAGAACGGGCAAGGCATGAGCAACGATCCCAACAAAGACCATCTCCTGAAGGGCTTCGATACCCGCGCTATCCATGCGGGCCAGCACCTCGATCCTACGACCAACGCGGTGATCACCCCGATCTACGCCACGTCCACCTACGCGCAGGAAAGCCCGGGTGTGCACAAGGGCTTCGATTACGGCCGTAGCCACAACCCGACGCGCTTTGCCTACGAGCGCGCTATTGCCGCGCTCGAGAACGGCACGGCGGGATTCGCCTTTGCGTCGGGTCTGGCCGCGATGGCCACCGTGCTCGATATGCTCGAAGCCGGGTCGCACATCGTTGCGATGGACGATCTCTACGGCGGGACCTACCGCTTGTTGGAACGCGTGCGTAAGAAGTCGGCCGGTCTTGCGATTTCCTATGTCGATCTTACAGATACCGCTAAACTCCGCGCCGCGATTCGTGAGAACACCAAGCTGATCTGGATTGAAACGCCGACCAATCCGCTCCTGAAGCTGGCCGACATCGAAGCCATCGCCGCCGAGGCGCATAAGCACGATGTGATCGTCGTCGTCGACAACACCTTTGCTTCGCCCTGGACGCAGCGCCCGCTTGATCTTGGCGCGGACATTGTCGTGCACTCGGCCACCAAGTATCTCAACGGCCATTCGGATGTCATTGGTGGCGTTGCGGTCACGCGCCACCCGGATTTGATCGAACAGCTCGGCTTCCTTCAAAATTCCATCGGCTCCATTGCCGGTCCCTTCGATAGCTTCCTCGCGCACCGGGGGCTCAAGACCCTCGGCATCCGCATGGAACGCCACAACAAGAACGCGCTGCATCTTGCCAATTGGCTCGAAAAACACCCGAAGATCGAACGTGTAATCTACCCAGGCCTTCCCAGCCATCCGCAGTACAGACTGGCGCAGAAGCAGATGCGCGGCGGCGGCGGCATGATCACCGCTTTCATGAAGGGCGGCCTCGAAGATGCGCGTCAGGCGCTTTCGCGCACGCGCATTTTCACGCTCGCCGAGAGCCTGGGCGGCATTGAGAGCCTGATCGAACATCCGGCCATCATGACCCATGCCTCGATCCCGAAGGACGTGCGCGAGAAAGTCGGCATCAAGGATGGCCTGATCCGTCTGTCGGTCGGCATCGAAGACGCCGAAGACTTACAGAACGACCTTGCTCAGGCGCTGCAGTAACATCACTAGGGCGCGAGGCCGCGACGAAAACCCGTCGCGGCTGGAACACGAGCGGGACCGCCGCGTTCGTCCTCCATTGGACGGAGGCTGCGTTCTTGGATCTCGGACTTTCCGGAAAGCGTGTTCTGATCACCGGCGGTAGCGGCGGGATTGGCGCGGCCATAGCCCGTGCTCTTGCAGCCGAGGGTGCGCGCGTCGCGATTAACTTCGTGGGAGACAGGGCGCCCGCTGAGCAACTCGCGAGTGAGCTAAGTGGTGCCAGATTGTTCGAATGCGACATTAGCGATCCCGCGCATGTGGCGCGCATGTTCACGCTCCTCGACGAGACGTGGCAAGGGCTCGATATTCTTATCAATAACGCCGGAATCGACGGTCCGCGTGCAGTATCGTGGGAGGCGGACCCCGCAACTTGGGCGCATGTTTTGGACGTAAACCTGAAGGGCGCCTTCTATTGCGCGCGCGAAGCGCTGGCGCGGATGGTCGACGCGCGCCGCGGCGTCATCCTCAATACTACCAGCGTTCACGAAGTCATCCCCTGGACCGGTTATGGCGCGTACGCCGCAAGCAAGGCCGGCCTTGCGATGCTTGCCAAGACAATGGCGCAGGAGGCTGCGCCGCATGGCGTACGCGTCTTGAATATTGCGCCGGGCGCCATCAAGACCCCGATCAATAGCGCGGTTTGGAGCGATGTAGCGGGGCTCGCCGATTTGCGGACTAAAATTCCTTTGGGGCGTATGGGCACGCCGGAGGAAGTCGCGCGGATGGTGACCGTGCTGGTCTCCGAAGCCGCCTCCTATATGACCGGAACGTCCGTCATGATCGATGGCGGGATGACCGACTACCCTGCATTCGCGCACGGCGGTTGACGTGAAAGGCCACTCCAAGCCGCTGGAAGCTTACGCGCTCATCGGAAATACGATTTCGGCGGCTTTGGTCGCGAATGACGGCGCCATCGACTGGCTTTGTTTGCCGCGCTTTGATTCGCCCGCTTGTCTCGCCGCCCTGCTGGGCGGCGAAGATCATGGTTTTTGGAAGATTGCCCCGCGGTCAACCGTGCGGAAGGTCAAGCGCGCTTATCATGACGACACCGCGATTTTGGAAACGCAGTTTATTACGGAAGCGGGCGCGGTCACCCTCGTTGACTTCATGCCGCCCACGGACGACGAGACAAAAGTTGATTTGGTGAGGATCGTGCGGGGTGACCGCGGTGCCGTCGACCTCGATCTTGAGCTGGCTCTGCGTTTCAACTACGGCAGCGCAATTCCGTGGGTGCGTAAAAGAGATTATGGCCTGAGCGCCGTCGCCGGACCGGATGCCGTCGAGCTGCACACTCCTGTCGCGCTTACCGGCTGCGGCATGCGCACTTTTGCAAAATTCCGGGTGAAGGAAGGAGATGCAATTCCGTTCACGCTGTCATATCACCGTGCGCATACCTCGCCGCATTTTGTGCGCGACAGCACTGAGGCGTTCGATCTCACGAAAGCGTACTGGCGGCGATGGACGGAACCTTATCAAGAGCGGGAATGCCCGGTGCGATGGAATCAAGCCGTTCTGCGTTCGGCTATCACACTGAAGCTCCTGACCTATGCGCCCACCGGCGGCATTATCGCCGCGCCGACCGCGTCTCTTCCCGAGGACCGCGGCGGGGCTCGTAATTGGGACTACCGCTTCTGCTGGCTACGTGATTCCGCGCTTACATTGTATGCTCTGGTAAGCGCCGGCTTTCGCGGCGAGGCGGCGGCCTGGCGCGAGTGGCTGCTCCGCGCCATCGCCGGGAATCCGCAAGATTTGCAGATCATGTATGGTGTTGCTGGTGAACGTTGGTTGCCCGAGCAAGATGTGCCGTGGCTGCGCGGCTATGAAGGCAGTAAGCCGGTCCGGGTGGGGAACGCCGCGTCGTCGCAGCTTCAGCTGGATGTCTTCGGCGAACTGATGGACACCCTGCATGTGGCCCGGGAATCGGGGTTGCCGTCGGCGTCCGAAGCCTGGAGTCTGCAAAAGGTTCTGCTGCGACATTTGGAAACGCTCTGGCGGAGCCCCGACCACGGCATATGGGAAGTGCGCGGCCCGGCGAGAAGTTTCACGCACTCGCGAGTCATGTGCTGGGTCGCGTTCGACCGAGCCATCGCTTCGGCGGAACGCTTCAAACTCGATGCCCCGACCGCGCGATGGAGGGCGGTGCGCGCGGCGATACGCCGGGACATTTTGGAAAATGGTCTGGATGCGAAGCGCCGATTCATACAGTACTACGGCGGCGAGAATTTCGACGCTAGCCTGCTGCTTCTCCCTCAGCTGGGGTTTGTAAAAGCCGATGATCCTCGTTTTATCGCTACCATCGGCGGGATCGAGGACGAACTCTGCGACCGGGGCTTCGTGATGCGCTATCGGCCCGATCTTACGCCCGATGGACTGGCGGGCGCCGCCGAGGGAGCTTTCCTGCCGTGCAATTTCTGGCTGGCCGATGCTTATGTGCTCGCGGGCCGCCACGAGGAGGCCGAAGCACTGTTCGAGCGGTTGCTCAGTCTTCGCAACGATGTCGGCCTTCTTAGCGAAGAGTTCGATATAGATGGAGACCGCCTCGTGGGCAACTTTCCTCAGGCCTTCTCGCATGTCGGGCTCATCAATACCGCGATGAACCTTGTTAGCGGCCGCGGACCGGCCCATCAACGCGCTAAGAAACGCGCGCCCCAACAGGGCCGCTAAGGCATCGTATCGCGGTAAGAGAAGGCAGGCCGGTCGGCGAAGACGATATCGCCTAGCACGCGGATGCGTGGACTGGAGCGATACACGCTCGCTGCGATAATCTTGAAACGACCAGTCGGTGCGGGATTCGAAATAGTCTCATCGCCCGGAGCGCTTTTCGCCATACGCGCGAACGTTACGCGTGCATTGACCACCTCGTCGTAGGTCACCAGCGGTAGTTCCGTCACGCCGCCTTTGGGGCGTCCGGGATGAGCGCCGTAAATTTTAGTGTCGCGGTTGATCGTGGCGAGCACTCTGTCCGTGGACTCGAGATAATCTTTTGCATTCCCCGAGAACAATCCTGCCGGATAAATAAAATCTCCCGTGAATAGGATATTGTCCAACGGGCTGTAGATAACGATCTCGTCGCGTGTATGGCCCGGTGCGAACAGGATCTGCACCGGACGGTCGCCGAGATCGATCGTATCCCCCGGCTTGATGTAGCGACTGACCTTGAAGGGCGTCGCCGAGAACTCCGCGGCGGTCGCGATATGCCGGTCCGGCGGCACATATGTAAATCCATCCTTGCGCACGAGTTCGCGCGTCGCGGGTACGTCGATCATCCAGACTTCTTGGAAATGCTGGATGCTGCCGATGTGATCGTAGTGAAGATGCGTCGGAATCACGGCGAAGGGTTTATCGGTGAGCCGCCGCACGGCGCGGGTGATGTCCTCTGTCGTGCTGGCCCCGGCATCGATCACTAATGCGCGGTCTTCACCGACGATTACGTAGGAGACATTGTGCTGATAGTAGTCGGGTTCCGACAGCGCGAAGAGGGCGGGGCGAATTTGGGTAACTGCAAACGCGCTTCCCTCGCGCACATAGGAGGTGCCGGGCGCAAGCAACGCACGCCCCGTATCGGCCGCAGGCGCCGGGATTGCAAGGAAAATTGAGCCCGCAGCGAGTAAGGCAGAGCGAATGAAAACTTCCATGCCTCCAGTCTAACCGCGGGACCGAACGCGTGCTATACTCTCGGGATGATCACACGGCGTTCAATCCTGGCGTCCGGTCTTGTGCTTCTGTGCATGCGCGCGAGCGCGGCCGAGCCGGCGCTCAACGTACCGAAACCCGCGCTCGACGAGGAAGCTGCTGCAAGTTCACCTGCGACCGCCGTCCTTGCCGGTGGGTGCTTCTGGGGTGTGCAGGCGGTCTACCAGCGCACCAAGGGCGTGTTGAATGCCGTGTCGGGATACGCCGGCGGCGACAAATCGAACGCGAAGTACGGCGTGGTGAGTGGCGGCAAGACGGGCCACGCTGAAGCGGTGCAGATCACATACGATCCAAAAGGGATTTCATTCGGTCAAATTCTGCAGATCTTTTTCGCGGTCGTGCACGATCCGACGCAGCTCAATCGTCAGGGGCCGGACGTCGGGCCGCAGTATCGTTCGGCGATTTTCCCGGTGAACGCAGAACAGGCCCGTATCGCGCGCGCTTATTTGACGCAGCTTGAGCAGGCTGAAACGTTTGATGCCGCCATCGTCACGAAGATCGAGCAGGAAAAAGCGTTCTATCCAGCCGAGGAATATCACCAGGACTATCTCATGAATAATCCGCGCCAGCCCTACATCATGTTTCACGACATGCCGAAGCTGGCCGAGATGAAACGCGTGTTCCCCGCGCTATGGCGCGAGCAACCCGTGCTCGTGAGGCCGCCGCGCCGCCTTGGCCGATTGGGACAAGGCTCTGAAGCCTTCTACCGCGGCTCTCCCGGTAAAGATTGATCGACCAGCCGGACTGTTATTAAGCTGTGCGCTACGGGCATGGCAGTGCTGTCCTGGCGCGGCTGGCGGGTCAATCTTGAAGTTCCCTAAAATAGCGGTTACGAGCGAGGATGGTCTGTCCTTCATTGTCTTCCCCTTTTAAAGAATCGCGATGATCCTGACGGAAACCCAAGCGGCTATTCAGGCGAGCATTCGCGCGTACGCGCAGGAAAAGATTCGCCCACACACGCAAGCCTTCGAAGCGGCAGGCGGCTATCCGCCCGCGCTGTTCGGTGAGCTTGCTGGTCTCGGTCTTTGGGGAATGGTCGCGCCCGAGGAAGAAGGCGGGGCCGGCGCCGACTATGTTTCCTACGCCCTTGCTCTCATTGAAATCGCGGCCGCCGATGGCGCGTTGTCCACGATCCTTTCCATTCAAAACAGCCTGATCGTCTCGGCGCTTCTGAAAGACGGCACGCCCGCGCAGAAGCAGCGCTTCCTTCCCGATCTCATCGGGGGAAAGACCATCGGCGCGTTCGCGCTCACCGAAACGGATGCGGGATCTGACGCCTCCGCGATCCGCACGCGCGCGACGAGGTCCGATGGCGGTTGGACCTTGAATGGCTCCAAGCAGTTCATCACGTCCGGCAAAATCGGAAAGCTGGCGCTGGTCATCGCGGTCACGGATCCCGAAGCGGGCAAAAAGGGGATGTCGGCTTTCCTCGTGCCGACGGACCGCAAAGGCTATTGCGTCGACAAGGTCGAACACAAACTCGGCCAAGGCGCATCGGACACATGCGCTCTCAGGTTTGAGAACATGTTCATCGAAGACTCCCTCATGCTTGGGCAGCCGGGGCAGGGATATCGCATTGCGCTTTCGAATCTCGAAGCCGGACGCATCGGTATCTCCGCGCAATGCGTGGGCATGGCCCAAGGCGCCCTCGAGATCGCGATCGGTTACGCTAAAGAGCGCAAGTCGATGGGCAAGCTGATTATCGAACATCAGGCGGTCGGGTTCCGCTTGGCCGACCTCGCCGCCAAACTGGAAGCGGCCCGGCACCTCGTTTTGCACGCCGCGAGTCTCAAGGACTCGGGGCTGCCTTGCCTCAAGGAAGCCTCCATGGCCAAGCTGATCGCCTCCGAGACCGCCGAGGCGATCGTTTCTGGCGCCATCCAAACCCTTGGCGGCTATGGTTATCTTGAAGAATTCGGCGTCGCGAAGATTTACCGTGACGTCCGCGTTTGCCAAATCTACGAAGGCACATCAGATATTCAGCGTATGGTTATCGCCCGCGCTCTTTAAGGAGAACAAGAATGGCCAATGATCCCGTCGTCATCGCTTCTTATGCCCGTACGCCGATGGGCGGTTTCCAAGGCTCGCTCGGCGCCGTGAAGGCGACGGACCTGGGCGCCACAGCGGTGAAAGCCGCCGTCGAACGCGCCGGCGTGAAGCCCGAAGCCGTTGAACAAATCATCATGGGCTGCGTGCTGCCGGGGGGCCTGGGTCAGGCTCCCGCGCGGCAGGCTGCGCTCGGCGCTGGTCTGCCGAAGTCGGTCGAGGCTTCGACCGTCAACAAGATGTGCGGCAGCGGCATGCAGGCTGCGATCATGGCGCACGATGCGCTTGCGGCCGGTACCGCCGATATCATCGTCGCGGGCGGCATGGAAAGCATGACCAACGCGCCGTATCTGATGGTCAAGCACCGCGGCGGCGCGCGCATCGGCCACGACGTGATCAAGGACTCAATGTATCTCGACGGCCTGGAAGACGCTTACGACCAGGGCAAACTGATGGGTGTGTTCGCGGAAGACACCGCACGCGAATATCAATTCACCCGTGAACAGCAGGACCAGTTCGCAATCCGCTCGCTGACCCGCGCTCAGGAAGCGATCAAGTCGGGCGCCTTCGCCAAGGAAGTCGTCCCCGTGACCATCCAGGGCCGCGACGGCGCGACCAAGATCGAAACCGATGAGGCGCCGGGCAAGGCGAAATTGGACAAGATCCCGACGCTGAAGCCCGCCTTCGCCAAAGACGGCACCATCACGGCGGCGAACGCTTCGTCGATCTCGGACGGCGCCGCGGCGCTGGTGATGACACGTGAAAGCGTGGCCAAGAAGCTGGGCATGCCGATCGTGGCCAAGCTCGTTGCTCACGCGGCTCATGCACATGAACCGGCCAAGTTCACCACCGCGCCGATCCCGGCGATGCAGAAGGTGCTGAAGAAGGCCGGCTGGAAAGTCGAGGATGTCGACCTTTTCGAAGTCAACGAAGCCTTCGCGGTGGTGGCCATGGCCGCCCAGCGCGAGCTGGCGATCCCCGAAGAGAAGCTGAACGTGAACGGCGGCGCCTGTGCCCTTGGCCACCCCATCGGCGCCAGCGGCGCGCGCATCATGGCGACCCTAATTGCCGCCTTGCAGAATCGCGGCGGCAAGAAGGGCGTGGCCAGCCTTTGCATTGGCGGCGGCGAAGCGACGGCAGTCGCGATCGAGCTCGCCTAAGCGCCCAAAACGTCACGGAAAAGGCCGCTTCCGCGAGGGGGCGGCCTTTTCCTTTGGCGGCCAAATCTCTGTTTTGGCGAATCTCCTTGACCTTTTAGGGCGGTTCTACGATTTCAGTGCCCCAGAATTCGCCTTTAAACCCTAGAAGAAAAACGGGAAGTGCATGTCTAAAGAGAAATTCCAGCGGAATAAGCCGCACTGCAACATCGGCACGATTGGTCACGTTGACCACGGCAAGACGAGCTTGACGGCGGCGATCACGAAGATCCTCGCGGAAACGGGCGGCGCG
>JBFWVA010000035.1:0-7426 GCA_050246995.1 Rhodospirillaceae bacterium
CCCTCCGCTACACCCCGGGTCCCGGACCCCGGCGGAGGGATGGCCGAGCGGTCGAAGGCGCACGCCTGGAATGCGTGTACACGTCAAAAGCGTGTCGTGGGTTCGAATCCCACTCCCTCCGCCACCTGTTCCAAATTGACCATGCTCCGCGAGTTCATCGGCTCGCCGGCAAGCCCATGCACCGCGGGCTTCCGCGCACCATATCCGCACCTATCAGCCGCGTCCGTCGCCCGAGATTGGCGCACAACTTGCGCTCTCAGGGGCCCGTTTCTCCGAACGGTCCGCACTTGCCACTTTCAGTTCGGATAAATTTATTACATCAAGTCAACGCGGTATGGGTACCACACAGGCGCCGGGTTCGGATCGTGACCGTTCTGGCAAGGTGCGAGCAACTCGGATGGCGGAGTTCGGAGGCTCCTGGCACTGGTCGTGAATTATAACGGCGGCAGCCAAGCTGCGGTGGCTGAGATCGGCGGCTTTGGGCTGAAGACCGTCTGAGATTGGTTGCCGCGGTTCCGCGCGGCGCTCGATCCGCTTATACGGGCGACTCGTTGAGCATGCTGCAAAGTGTATTCGGTATGGACAGGAGACGAATGCAATGCCTGACGTGCCCAAGGACATATCCTCTCACGGCCGATGTCTGATGACGAAATCGCTGCCTACCAGGCCCATCCCAAAGCGTTTTTCGGGGAGGTCAGCACGAGCGGCGGGCGGAAAGATGACCCATATGATCTCTTCGAGTGGTTCCTCGAATGCTACGCCGACACCCAGCGCCCCAAACTCCTGGAGCTGATCAGGGAGCATCCCGACTTCGAACGCCTTTCGAAGCTGGAAGACAATGAGATACGCTTGGCTATGTGCGAGGCTTGGACAGTGTCGGCCATAGTTTCAGCGGAGAAGCGAAGGGCTGAGCCAGCAAAGGAGTCCCCCCAATAGCTACACGTTTGAATTCAAATGCGGCTGTCAAACAAACCGAAAATTGAGGTCCTAAGAGTCCGTCTCGAAAGTCATGAAGCCCGCGCGAGGCGTCAGACGAGGAGCATGACGTACTGGTGGGCATCGCGGTTTTTGATCAGAAGCCCAAAAATAAATGTTCGAGATGTGCGGCAAAGCGCTTGATACTGGCGGACAAAAAAGAGAGCTATCTCGACGTTTCGACGGGAAACCTGCATTCTGGTTGTATGTCCCTCATGGACCATCATAGCGCCCTTAAGACCGACGTCGTCGCGCAGCTCAAGACCGGACGCGCTGAGATGGCGCTCGCCTTGCTCCAGTCAGGAAAGCACGACAGGGCGTTCACACTGCATGTGAACCCGACGACATTCACGACGGCGGGGCTCCAGGCGACCGACTGGCTCGCATATCTGGGCTTCCGGCGCAATGACCGCTGCAGCTTCACTGGCTCCCAGCGCTGCTACAGCCGCGAGGTGCCAGAGGGTTTCGAGCTTCAGGCGTTTGCGACCGTCTTCGATGCCGGCTTCGCCTATCTGGAGAAGGCGGAAGGCGGGCTGCAATCCTGCGGCTTCTTTCTCCCGCAGCCGGAAGGGTGGGGTTTTTTCTACGGGAAGAGCGGTGGTGGAGTACGACGCGGTTACCAAGGGATATCCGGCGACGGCCACTCGGCGATGACGGCCGAGACAATGAAGGAAACCGAGGACGATCGCTTCCTCTTCCGCTTCAGCTTTATCGATACCCGCGGTGGAAAGGCATTCGTCACGCATTATCGGCCCAAGCACCCGCCGCTCTCGTCGGAGCTCCGAAGCGTCTTCAGCTATCTGGAACTCAAGGAGTTCACCAAGTGCCCGATCTTCGAGTTCGAGCCGTGCTACTTCCGGACGCTGCGCTTCGATCCGCGTGGCGACGATCCTTGGGACGGCAACGTCGATTTCGCGCATAGAACGTTCGACGCTCATGCAAAGCAGTTCTCCCCTGCGATCGAGAGCCTGCTTGCCGCCAACGCGACCGTCGAGGCGATCGGCATGACCTTTCTACCGTTCGACAAGCCTGCCACACGCATTCGCGCCGACATCGCCTCGAAGGTGCGGCGTGCATCGAGTCCGACACCGGCGCAGCCCGCGCTCGCTTCGCTGCCGGACAATTTCGACGTCGCGATCTCATTCGCGGGCCCGGAGCGCGCTCAGGCTGAGAAGCTCGCGCAACTGATTCGCGAGGCCGGATACGCTGTATTTTATGACGACTTCTATCCGGAGCATTTGTGGGGGAAAAACCTCGCCGTCTTTTTTGACGAGATCTTCCGCAAGCGCGCGCGGTTCTGCGTGATGTTCGTGTCCAAGGTGTATGCCGAGCGTAAGTGGACGATCCACGAGGCGCGCAGCGCGCAGGCGCGAGCGCTCGAAGAGAAGGGCGACGAATACGTCCTGCCGATCCGGGTTGACAGCATTGAGCTCGAAGGGTTGCTGCCCACGGTGGGTTATGTGCCGATTGCCAAGGGGATCGAGCACATCGCCGAGATGCTGATCAAGAAACTTCAGGCGGTATAGAATTGCGCAAGCGCCGACTGCTGGGATAATCCGTAATCAGCTTTCGCACTCCGTAATCTGTTTGGAATTATTGCTCACCTGCGGGGGACATCGTCACGAAGTACATTGGCGCAATTCGGCATCAGTGCGTGTCCCTGCAGTTGCTATACATCCTGCGCTGCTCCTCCCACGCCAGCGGCACCCCGCGCAGCAGCGTGGCGAGCTTGAGCCCCTTGGGCTGCCGTCCTTCGAGGATATCCTGCGTGATGTCGGGCGCGAGCAGGGTCAGCGTCAGCATCCTGGCGACGAAGGAGTCCGTGATCTTCTCGTGCGCAGCCAGCTCGGAGGCCGAGCGGAACTGCCCGGCATCGATCTGCCGCCGCCAGCGATGGGCACGTACGAGGGCGTTGATCAGCACATTGTCGAGTGCCGGTTCCGGCGCGTGGCTGCCGAGCCCGTCCGGCACGATGACGAGCTTCCGACCGCCGTGGCGTCGCAGCTTCATCGGGATGCGGATGGTGAGGCCGGCGACCTCGATTCCGGGCGCGTCGTTCATGCAGCGGCCTCCGCTGGCTCGTCCGGCTGGCGAGTTTCCCGAAGCTCGGCGACGAGACTGTGCAGACCCTCGGCGCGGAGCCGGAGATCGACGCCCTCGGTACCGACCTCGAGACGCTCGACGAGCAGTGTGAGCACGCGCGCCTGCTCGGCCGGGAACAACTCCTCCCAGATCGCATCGAGCTGCTTCAGGCTGCTCGCCGCGTCCGCGGGGCTCAGCGGCTCTCCGTGAGCCGCCGTGCGCGCCGCGCGCATGGTGCGGGCGACCACCTCCGGGACCCTCAGCAGGGCGCGGACCTGCGAGATCACAGCGCCCTCGATCTCGCCCGCCGGCACACTGCGCACCGGGCAGGTGTCGTGTCCGTTCTTGGTTGCGTGCATGCAGACGTAGTAGCGATATTGCCTGCCCTTCTTGCGCGTATGGCTGGGCGTCATGGCGCAGCCGTGCTCGGCGCAGCGGATCAGGCCCCGGAGCGGCGCGGGCGTGGCGGCACGCGCGCGGTTGGCGCGGGTCCGCCCGTTCTCGGAGAGGATCGCGTGCACCTCGTCCCAGAGACCGCGCGGCACGATTGCCTCGTGCTCGCCCGGATGGGAGACGCCCTTGTGCACCGCATCGCCGAGATAGACCCGGTTATGGAGCAGCCGATAGAGGTGGCCCTTGTCGAAGGGTCGGCCCTCGTGCGCGCGGCCCGCCGCCGTGACCCACGACTTCGTGCTGTGGCCCTCGGCGTGGAGCTCCTTCACGAGGCTGGTGGCCGAGCCGATGATGGTGAAGCGCCGGAAGATGTGGCGCACCAGCGCGGCTTCGCGCTCGTTGACCACCAGCTTGCGGCTCCGGACGTCGTAGCCGAGGGGTGGGTTGCCGCCCATCCACATGCCCTTCCGCCGCGACGCCGCGAACTTGTCCCGGATACGCTCGCCGATGACCTCACGCTCGAACTGCGCGAAGGACAGCAGGATGTTCAGCGTGAGCCGACCCATCGACGTCGTGGTGTTGAATTGCTGCGTGATGGAGACGAACGAGACGGAGTTACGCTCGAAAGCGTCGACCAGCTTCGAGAAGTCCATGAGCGAGCGGGTGAGCCGGTCAACCTTGTAAACCAGGATGACATCGATCCGGCGGGCCTCGACGTCGGTGAGAAGGCGCTGCAGGGCCGGGCGTTGGAGTGTGCCGCCGGAGATGCCGCCGTCATCGTAACGGTGCGGCACGAGAACCCAGCCCTCGTGGCGCTGGCTCGCGACATAGGCCTCGCAGGCCTCGCGCTGGGCGTCGAGGCTGTTGAACTCCTGCTCCAGCCCCTCCTCGGAGGATTTGCGCGTGTAGATGGCGCAGCGCACCTTGCGCACCGGGGCCTTGCTCATCGGAGACTCCCGTGCTTGCGCAATCCGAAGAACAAGGGCCCGTTCCAGCGCGTGCCGGTGATGGCGCGCGCGATCGCCGACAACGATTTGTATTTCCGTCCCGCGTATTCGAAGCCGTCGGTCCTCACCGTGACATGGTGCTCGATACCCTGCCATTCGCGGATCAGCCGGGTGCCGGCGACCGGGCGGTCGTTTGACACGCCATTGCGCCGCTTGCCCTTGGGCGCCTCGCCATCGATTCGCGCGTCGAGTTCCTCGCGCACCTCAGGTGGCAGACCGCCGTAGGTCAATTCCTGGATGCGGAAGGCGAGCGCCTTGATGAGGAACCCCCGGCGATAGCCGGGCGGCTCGGTGCCGTAGTACTCGCGCCAGAGGCCCTTGAGCCGCCCGTGGTCGAGGCTGTGAAGCTCGGCGATCTGCCTGAGAATGGGCGTCGTCATCGGCACTCGCTGTCCCCGGTCGGTTCGTGACCACACACGCTCCGTTCGGCCGACAAGTCCAGCGGAACCGCTCTCAAGCCATTGAGATCATTGAACTGCCTTTCCGCGTACCGGGCGCGCAGGCGGAGAACGCCGGCAGCCAGAATCCTCGCTACCTCGTCGAGCCTTGCAGATGCCGACACGGTTTTGATTTGTCGGGATTTCATGCTGCGTCGCTCCTTCTGCGACACAGCTTCACCACGTCCGACCGGAAAAACGGAGCGAAATCATACCCTTGTCGCAGGGCTTCGCCGAAAAAAGCACCTGAAGGAAATCCCGCGTAACCGGGAAGCGCCGCGCTCAGGGTGCGGGTTCGGTCGAGTCGCCGACGAGATCGGGATAGATCGCACGGCAGCGCTGCATGCCGTGATCACCACGGTCCCGACCGCCAGCCGACAGGCGGCGCAGGATCCCGGGCACGCCGGACCAATGCGATACGCCACGGCACGCGGAGCGGCGCCGGGGGACGATCAATCGACGATGTCGAGATGGACCTCGCCGACGCCATCCACCCGGAACACGGCTTTTCGCGCCGTGCCGAGCGGAACGTATTTCAGGATGACGCCGGTCGAGACGATCTGGCCGCGCGCGAGGCCGATGCCGCGCCGCGACAGGTCGTTGGCGAGGAAATGCATTACCCACTCGTAGTCGGTGCGCTGCTCGTCCGTGTATTCCGTCGCCACCGTGACACCGTCGAGGACAAGCTGTGCCGTCAGCTCCATGATCGGCGCGTTGCGCCAAGCGGGGATCTCGGGCCCCAGGATCAGGCGGAAGGCGCCGGCATTGAAAGCGACAAGGCCGTACACGGTCATGTCGGTGAAGGTCCGGCTCCGGACCTCGGCGAACTCGATCGCAGGCATCATTGCCTCGATCGCGTCGAGGACCTCTTCCCGGCCGTATTCGCGCGAACGCGGCGGCAGGTCCTTGCCCATGCGGACGGCGAGCTCGCCCTCGACGAAGGGGTTGACGACCGCGGAGCGGGCGATCGCCATCGGACCCGGTACGATCATCCCCCCGAAATAGCGGCCGAGGGCGGGCACGCCGTCGCCGAACTTCGCGCGCATTGCCGGGTTGGCATGGCCGGTCTTCCAGCCGATGACCGGGCCCATCATGGCGGCGAAGCGATCCTGGACGGCGCGGCCGTCATCGGCCGTGCGCGGCGTGCAGTCCTCCGGCAGGTCGCCGGCGATCGTATTGGTGCGATAGGCCTCCGCGACGATCGCGGCGGCCCGGTCGATCTGCTCGGGCGACAAGGTTAGGCTCATGGGGGCTCCCGGGAAGTGAACGAACCGCCCAGTTCTCACGGACGGCACAAGCAGGATGCTCGCGATGGGACCGGCGGCGCGGACAAGTGTGCTTTTCAACGGCACGACATGCAACGCGCGCGGCAAGGGCCATGCGTCTCATTGGGCGGAGCGTCGCCAGCCCGCCGCCAACGCCTCGTCATCCGAGCAGAACCAGCGTTGGCCCAAGCTCTCGTCGATGCGGGTCTGCTCGTACCAACGTCCGCCCGGCACGTGGTAGATGCGCTCGCCACGGCTGTTGATGTTGCCCTTGATGTTGCAGCCCTCCGGGCGTCCGGCGGCCGCCTCCTGCACCACGACCCGTGCGCCGCGGCGCCAGTCCCAAGGCATGACGAAGCGGCCCGCCCAGATGTTCCGGCCGGCCGCGCGGGCCTCGTCCTCCAGCACCACATAATCCTCGGAGTAGCGCCGATAGGCGACCGCCCAGCCCTCGGCGGCCATCCAGGCGTTGAGGTCCTCGGCCCTCCTGAAGCAGACGGCGATCGTTCGTCCGTATTGGTCGGTGTCGGTGCGCCGGCAGGCGACGGGCACGCGACCGATACGGTCGGCCAGCGCGAGCGAAGCCCGCTGGCCGCAGTGCCACGACCTCTCGTCGGTATCGAGGCAGAGCTGGGCGCTCTCCGGGGCGTCGATGCCGTGCAACCGTATGCGCTGGCCATGGATCTCTATGGTGTCGCCGTCGATGACGCTGGCGGCGCCGGTGACCTGCTCCGCCGCGACGGCCGCCGTGACCGGCAGCGCCAGCAGCAGTGCCGTCAGCAGATGCCATGATGCAGGGAGCGCCATCGCGCGCCTACGGTGCCATCCACCGGTAGAACGATCGAGCCTGCATATCAGCGTCGCTCAAGCGTGAGCTTGTACACAGCCATGCCCGCCAGCATCGCGGCGACGAAGGCGAACGTCTCCATCGCGCCGAACGTCAGACCCGCGATAGCCGGGCCCGGGCAGTAACCGCCCAGTCCCCAGCCGGCACCGAACAGCAGCGCGCCGGACAACAATCTGCGGTCGACCGAGTTATTGGTCGGCAAATCCAGCCTTGGTGCTGCGAGCGGCCGGCCGCGGCCGTGCGCGAACCAGAAGAATGGCGCGTTGACCAGCACCGCGCCGCCCATGACGAACGCCAGGCTGGGGTCCCACCCGCCGGCGGGGATGGCGCCGATGTCGAGGAATGCCAGCACCTTGGCCGGATCGACCATCTGGCCCAGCGTCAGGCCGATACCGAACAGCAGGCCGGCGATCAGGGCAA
>JBFWVA010000036.1:0-4593 GCA_050246995.1 Rhodospirillaceae bacterium
TGGCGACGACCGACCACGGCTATGCGCGCGTCCACTCGCTGGACGGCATGCCGATGTTCACGGCCGGTAAGCTGGGCGGCAAGATCAAGACCGGCTTGCACATCCCCGGCGAAGCGACCGCCGCGACCCGCCTCAGCTACACCGCGCTGAAGGTCATGGGCTGCGACGTTTCCACGTTCGGCACCAAGAGCAATCAAACTTCGAAAGAGATCAGCGAGATTCTGGTCTAAGCTAAAAACCGCCCGGCGCTTTGGGAGCGCCGGGCGGGCGTCTTGAGGGGCTAAAAAGGGAAGACGATGAAAAAGTCATTGATGCTCGCGGCTGTGGCGATCGCCGCCGTCCTCGTGGGTGGCGCGGCTGGTGCGCAAGATAAAGCGCATGCGGTCCGCGACGCGAAGGCGCTCATCGGCGTTGAGCGCGCCAAAGACGTGCCGATGCCGCCCGGCTTCAAGATCATGGCTACCGAGATCGATGGCCCCGTTTTCGCCGACGCCAACGGCATGACTCTCTACAAGTGGCAACTGAAAGCTCTGCGCAATGGTTCGGCCGGTGAGCGTAAGAATGAGCCTGCCTGCTACGACGTGAAGACCACCGAGACCGCAGGTCTCATGAGTCCGTATCCGCCCGGCCTCGTCCTGCCGGAACTCGACACGCGCCCGGCCTGCACGGATGTCTGGAAACCGGTCTACGCCGCTGCCAATTCGCAAGCCATCGACAAGTGGACTGTTCTTACGCGTAAAGACGGCACCAAGCAGTGGGCCTACGACGGCTTCGCGCTTTACACCTCCGTCCTTGACCGCGCGCCGGGTGAAGTCGCCGCCGCGCCAAAGAAGGCGCGCGGCGATGCCCCGTCGTACCGTGAAGCGGTGAAGCCGCCTTCCGATATTCCGCCCGGCTTTGAAGTGACTTCGACGACCCGTGGGCGCCTGCTCTCGACGACCAGCCAACAGTCCGTTTATTTCTTCGACGGCGACACCGCCACGAAGAGCGGCTGCACCGGCGACTGCACGCAAACCTGGAAGCCGATCCTCGCGCCCAGCGTGGGGCAGACCACGGAAGGCTGGACGATCTTCGAACGCTCGCCGGGCGTGCGTCAGTGGGCCTTCCGCGGCAAGCCGCTTTACATCAATGTGCTCGACCGCGAAGGCCGCAGCCAGGAAGGCAGCGACACGCCGGGTTGGCATAACGTCTACTTGCAGATGTCGCCGCCGCCGCCGAAGGAATTCACGGTGCAGGTCACCAGCTCCGGTGAAGTCCTCGCGGATGCAAGCGGAAAGACCATCTACACCTACGCCTGTGCCGATGATTCGGTGGATCAGCTCAACTGCGATCATCCGTCCGAAACCCAGGCTTACCGCTTCGGTATGTGCGGCGCGGGCGATCCGAACCGCTGCCTTAAGACCTTCCCCTATGTGCTCGCCAGCAAGGATGCTCAAAGCCTTAGCCAGTCCTGGACAGTGGAATGGATCAATCCCAAGACCGGTAAATTCGCGGAAGCCGACGCGCCGGGCGCGCTCAAGGTCTGGGCCTACCGGCAGCGTCCCGTGTATACTTACGAAGGCGACAAGCGACCGGGCGATATCAACGCGGACGGGTTCGGTGAGTTCCGCGGCCTGCGGAATGGTTATAAGGCGCTTTGGCTGCGCGACGACTTCTACAACGGTGCGGGAGACTAACGATGAAGCATTCTTTGCTGGCCTCGGCCGCCGCGGCGGCTCTGCTCGCCGCTCCCGCTGTGAAAGCCGATGAAACCGCGCCGCCGAACCGCACGATCGGTTATGTGGTCTCCGGTCTTTACTGGGCAGTCTATCAAACCGCCGACGGCAAGGCCGAATGCCCCAACGGTCTCAATGACGGGCCGCGTGAACATTTCAAGGCGCTGTTCCCCGACAACGGCGCCAAGCGCCCGGTGGTAGAGACGCAGCTGAAGCGCGAAGCGGACGGCTACTTCCCATCGATGACGGACGAGCCGTTCACCTTCCACCTCTCGCAGAGCAAGATCGCCAAAGGCCTGAACCTCGACGGCAAGGCCGACGAAAACGACTTCATCAGCCCGGACGGTGAGAAGGGTATCGACAACCAGCTTTTCCGTGTCCTCGGCTGCGTACGCGGTTACCGCGCGCCGGACGGCGACGCCTACTTCTTCGACAACAACACGCTTATCACCGACCGTTATGACCGCTGGCTGTTCGAACTCACCGATGTCGACAGTCTGGTGAACGATGACGATGTCACCGTGACGACCTATCGCGGCCTCGACGGTCTTCTGAAGAAGGCCGACGGCAACGGCATGCTCGCTGGCGGCAGTCAGGTCATCGATGTGAAGTGGGGCGGGCGCTACGTCGCGAAGATCAAAGGCAAGATCAAGGACGGCGTGCTGACCACAGAGCCTGCCGACATCACCTTCCCGTGGGCCACGTTCGGCGTTCCGACCGACCGCGAAATGCGCGGCATGCGCATGCAGGTGAAGGTACTGCCAACGGGCGGCACGGGCTTGATCGCGGGTTACACCGTGCTTGAGAATTGGTACCGTCAGACGTTGCGCTCGTCCTCGACGCATCACCAGGCGTACGGCCAGGTTTCGCTGCCGTCGGTCTATCGCGCGCTGCGTAAAGCGGCCGATGGTCACCCGGATCCGACGACCGGCGAAAACACGACCTTGTCATCGGCGCTCGACGTGACGCTGACGCAAGTCCACATCATCCATCCGGACCATCCGGTGGCGCAGGCTGAAAGCGCGACCAAGACGGCCGAAGGCGTGAAAGAGCGCGCGGGCGCCCGCCGCTAAATCTCGCCGCCGACAAACGTTATCTCGACATACGCGGCCCTTACCGTCATCTCGCATGGTAAGGGCCGTTCTTTCTTCAAAGAGGTTTTGCATATGACCACCAATCTCCGCATCGATGGTGACCGCCTTTGGGACTCGCTGATGGAACTCGCCGAAATCGGCGGCACGGAGAAGGGGGGCGTTTGCCGGCTCGCGCTCACCGATCTCGATCGTCAGGGACGCGATCTCTTTCGGCGTTGGGCGGAAGGCGCCGGTTGTTCGGTCTCCGTCGACAAGATGGGCAATATCTTCGCGCGCCGTCCGGGCAAGGATAATTCGCTCGCGCCTGTGATGATGGGGAGCCATATCGACACGCAGCCTACGGGCGGTAAGTTCGATGGCAACTACGGCGTGCTCGCGGGGCTGGAAGTGCTGCGCACGCTCAACGACTTCAATGTCGAAACCCAGCGCCCGCTCGAAGTGGTGGTGTGGACCAACGAGGAAGGCAGCCGCTTCCAGCCGTCGATGGTCGCCTCGGGCGTTTTCGCCGGCGTGTTCGATCTCGACTACGGCCTGTCGCGCGCGGACACCGAAGGCAAGACTATCGGTGAAGAGTTGAAGCGCATCGGCTACGCCGGCGATCAGCCGGTCGGTGGCCGCAAGGTTGCGGCGTTCTTCGAAGCGCATATCGAACAGGGGCCGATCCTCGAAGCCGAGAACAAGACTATCGGCGTCGTGGAAGGCGTGCAGGGCATCCGCTGGTATGAGTTCTACGTCATCGGCCAGGAAGCCCATGCCGGCCCGACTCCCATGAAGGTGCGTAAGGACGCGTTGCAGGGGGCGTCGCGCATGATCACTGAGGCTTATCGTATCGCCAACTCACGCCCGCCGAACGCTTGCGCGACGGTGGGTGTCATCGAAGGCTTCCCGAATTCCATCAACGTGATCCCGGGCCGCGTAAAGTTCACCGTGGACCTTCGCAATCCCGATGGCGACGTACTCACTGAAATGGGCCGCGAGATGCGCGAAGTGTCGGAGAAGATCGCGAAGGAGCTGGGTCTCACCCTTGAGATCAAGGAAATCTGGGTCAATCCGCCTGTGAAGTTCGCCCCGGAACTCGTGAAGTCCGTTCAGACCGCCGTGGACAAGCTGGGCTACTCGAACCGGCGCATCATCAGCGGCGCGGGGCATGATTCGGTCAACATCTCGAAGGTGGCCCCGACGGCGATGATTTTCGTCCCCTGTAAAGACGGGATCAGCCACAACGAGATCGAGGACGCCAAGAAAGAGGACATCGCCGCTGGCTGTGATGTCCTGCTTCATGCGGTCGTCGAGCACGCAAATATTATTTAAAATCAATATATTGGCCGGTATTTGTAACCGCCGAATGAGGTTTTTTCACGCGGAGTTGTCATAAAACTCCGTTGCCGGGCCCGCTGGGAGTGTCATCTTTAAGGCAGACTGAAAAGGTGCGCATGGGGTACACCCTCGCGCATCATATATTGTTGCCAGGAGAGGACCCCCGCCCGGGGGATTGGCTTTAATGAAGTTCAACGTTCACAGACCGTTACTTGGTGCCCTGCTGATGGGCGTGGCGCTTGCGGGCTGTTCGAACGAGGGGGAAAAAACGCAGCCGGCGGCGAAGGCCGCTGCGGTTCCTCCGGCATTTGAGCTGGCGAGCTCGCCGGCGCGCCATCGCCTGATGAGCGCGGAGCAATATCAGAACACCATTTCGCACATCTTCGGCGCGGACATCGCGGCCAATGCGCAGTTCGCGCCGCTTCAGCGCACGGAAGGCCTGCTCGCGCTCGGCGCGTCCACCGCCG
>JBFWVA010000037.1:0-4563 GCA_050246995.1 Rhodospirillaceae bacterium
ACGTCGGCATGCTGATGCCGGGGCCGAAAACATACGAAAGCGTGTTGCGGTACTGATCGGCCGTCATCAAGCGCATCCGCTTGGCCGTCGTGTCGCCCAAAGGCTCCTGAGGACCGGACGCCGAAGCAACAGCCGCGGGCTGCGTCGCCGCAGGCGCCGCAGGGCCCGAACAGCTCGCAAGGCCAAGGGCGACCACTGCGGCGCCCGCCGTCTTGATCAACTTCAGAGAACCTGTGTCTTTCTGATATCGCACGTTAAATGCTCCTCCCAACCGGGATGCCGTTTACCCCCACACCGCGAAAGGAAGTTGCGCTTAGGCTAACCCGTTGACGAATAAGCTCGCCGCCACCCGGACCGCCGCCGACCACTCTCCCAAGCGTGTGCCCTCCCTGCTTAATACGCATTACGCGTCATCCAGCGCCACGCTGGCTGCCACATTTCTCGGATTTGCGGAAAAATTGTATGCCGCGCTGCACCCAAGGAGGCCGTCAGAACTTGAAACGCAGCCCCATGTTGAAATACCGGCCGAACGGTTCGTAGACGTTGCGGTTCGTGGGGCGGTTGAAGCTTGTGGGCGGCTGCAACGAGATCGGGGGCATCTTATCCCAAAGGTTAGTGACGGTCAGATAAAGCTGGCTCTCCGATCCTAACGCCGCGAGGTCGTAGGTGACGGTCATGTCCGTGTAGAACGCTGCCGGCACATCGTTCTCATCGACGTAGATGCCTTCAACTTTTGTGGCATCCATCAGGTTCTTCGCGATGAAGCGCTCCTGCACGTACAGCTCCCACGGCCCAAGCGTATAGGTGAGCTGCAGATTGGCGCGCCAGCGCGGATTGACCGTATCGCCCAGCGTCTTCAACAGCACGGACCCCGGCGCGCGGCTCTGCGACTTCGTCAGATGCGTGGCCAACAGCGCCAGTTGCAGCGGACGTTCGAACAGCTCGATGTCGTACTTGGCCTCGATATCGAAGCCAGCGTTCTCGACAACGGCGAGATTGAGATAAGGCTTGAGGATCGTGAGCGCGCCCGCATTGAAGATCACCTTGTCGCAAAAACCGGGCACGCCCATGTAGCAATTATCGACGGTCTGTTGATCGGGAACGATGTCGATCGCCCCTTTGATCTTGATGTCGTAGTAGTCGACCGAGATCTGGAAACCTTCAAAGAACGTCGGTGTGAAGACGACGCCGTAAGTTTGGGTGAGCGCCTTTTCCGGCTGCAAGTTTGGATTGCCCATAGTGAAGGTCACCGCCGGGACCGTGATTCCACCTGCGCTCGATGGATAGGTCGCGTTGATCGAGCCTTGTGTCGCGGTGTTGAACAGCTCGAGCAGGTTTGGCGCACGAATGTCGCGCGAAACGGTGCCGCGAAACCGAATGTCCGGCGCCGGCTGATAATTACCTCCGATCTTCCAGGTCGTCACGCCGCCCGAGGTCGCGTAGTCCGTATAGCGCACCGCGAGATCGGTACTGAGCGCACGCGCCCACGGCGCACCATTGAGCAGCGGAATGCCAAGCTCGAGAAACCCTTCCTTTACGTTATAGGCGCCATTGAAAGGTTGCGGATTGAAAAACCGGTATGGGCCTAACTGCCCATTCAAAGCCGGCGGGCCGCCCCGCAATCCCGCGAAACTCACACGCGTGGTCGAGAATGGATTGACCGTCTGATCGGCCTTCTCCGTGCGGTATTCGAAACCTGTCGCGAGCGAAATTGGCCCCGCTTCGAAGCCAAAATCGTCACCAAGATCGCCGGACAGGCTGAACGCAAAGACGTCCTGCTCAAGATGCAGGTCCTTATACGCGTCGCCCACCGTCCACCCCTGGAGATCCTTCGCGACCGAGTTCGTCCCGAACAGATTGATCGGCCGGCACCCTGGATCGAGCCCTGTGCCGCCCGGCACGAACGCATCGCCGTCGTAGTATTGCGAACGGCACACGATGTTGCCGGTCACCGGATGCACGACGGCATCGGCCGCTGCGTACATGTTGCGCGAGATCGGCATATTGGTTTGCATCAAGAGCTGGCGCGAACGCCCGCGCGAGTACGAAACATCGTAGTTCCAATAAGAACCGAATAGATTGTCGCCCTCGAAACCGACGGCTTGGCGGAAGACGCGGACCTTGCTCACCACGTGCATCGGTTCATATTCCTTGAGGTAACGCCCGAGGTTGAACGATGTGATGCCGTTTGCCGCCATAGACGCGCGTATCGTCGCCGGGATGAACGGATTGCCGCTGTAAATCGTGTACTGGAATCGCGCGCCGGTCTCGATCGGCAGCTGACTCGGATCGTCTGCGACCGCGCGTGAGTAGCCCATCTCGGCGTAGAACCGCAGCTCGTCCGTCAAACTGTATTCGCCGTGCACGAAGTGGGCCATGCGCCACTGGTCGTTGGCGAAATTGATATTGAACGTATGTCCGTCGCCGCCGCTGGTGAACGTGGTGCCCGGGCTGTACCCGTAATTGAACGGCGTCGGAACCGCGGCATCGCCCACGAAATTCGTGCCGCGCAGAAGCGTGTTGACGATAAGGCCGCCGTCGGATCCGTTCGACGCCTTGAGGTTATCTACGATCAAATTCTGTGGCCCGCTTCCGGTCGTGTTCGGGATCAGGCTCTTTTGAACGTCCCACCAAGGGCGATCCATGTAGTCGCCAATACGAGTGCCGTTCTGATTGAAGTAAGTGGAGCTGGCGATGACGTGCAGGCGGTCCCCCGCGAAGGTGTCGCCCCAAGCGAAAGAGAGTTTGTGGTTGGGAAGGTCAGTGCGGCTGGAAATGCCGCCGCCAACCTCGCCTTTTACGCCGACGAAATCGGTATCCAGCACCAGATTGAGAACGCCGGCGACCGCGTCCGATCCGTAGGCGGCCGACGCGCCGCCCGTTACGATATCGATGCGCGACACTAGGTTCTGCGGCATGACATTGATATCGACCGAGTTCTGCGTATTCGTCGCGATGACACGCCGGCCATTGAGCAGTACGAGATTGCGGTTGGCGCCGAGGTTTCGAAGGTTCATCAGGCTCTGGCCGTTGGTGCTGCCTGAAGCGCCGCCGCTGTTCGTGTTACCCACCACGCTGGCGCCGAGAGCCGGCAATTGCGACAGCGCGTCGGCCACGTTGTTGGGCGCGGCGGCAAGCAGCTTGTTCCCTTGGATCATCGTGACTGGTGTGGCGGTCTCGAAACCTGTCCGCAGGCGCGAGCCGGTGACCACGACTTCTTCGACCATCAGCGCTAGATCGGGCCGCGCGGCCGCGCGGAGATTTGGCTGCGGTTCTCCGTCCGCGGCTTCGCTTCCACGTGGTCCCTGAAGCTGGGGCTTAGGGCTCACGTCCGAGACGATGAGCTGTTGGCCGTTGCGCCGAAGCCTGAGCCCGGTGCCGCGTAAGAGTCCCGCGACCGCCTGCACCGGCGTCAGGCTTCCGGAGATGCCCGCTGAAAAACGATCTTTGAGCTGGTCCGGCGAAAAAACGATGCTGACGCCGGTATCCTGCTGAATGCGGCGAAGCGCTTCTTCAACGGGCACAACACCGATGCTCAACCGAAAACGCCGATCGAGCGATTGCGCCCAGGCCTGCGACCCCGGCAGGAGCGCGCTCACCAACAGGGTAAGCGCCGTCGCCGACATCAGACAGCGCGCGTTAGCGCCCCGTCCTCTCCCGTTTTGTGTCGACGAGTTCCCCCGCTCGTGACCGGCGCGCACAAGACCTCCCCGTCCCGTTTGCGGCACTGCGATAGCGCATCAGTTCATTACGAATAGACATGATGTGCTCAGCACAAAAAAGTATGCATAGACCGAGGCGAATGTCAGTGCGGAATTCGCCGCCAACTGATTATAGTGTCGCACTGTTGCAGGCATGACATGGGGATGGGGTCAGCCCGGGATGTCGAGCGAAGAGCCCAGCAAAGCTCGATTTGCAAAGATCGTCGCATCCTATGAAAAGGAATTGAGCCAGTTCCTTTCGCACTACATGCCCAATAGGGCGGACGTCGAGGACTGCGTCCAGGAGACCCTTCTCAACATCTGGCGGCAGGAACAGCGCGGCCTTCTACGGGAGGATGCCCGCGGTTACCTATTCACGGTCGCCCTCAATGTCGTACGCGACTTTTGGCGTCGTGACCGGGTCCGCCACAGAAAGGCGCATGTCGAGTTGTCGGAAGACCTGGTCGAAATGCGTAGAATGGGTATGGACAAGCAGGTTGCCGAGCGTGAGGGCATCAGGCTGATCGAGGCCAGTCTCGACCAGCTAAAGCCTTCAACCAAAGCAGCTTTTTTGCTTTTCCACGTTGAAAATCTTACGCCGGATCAAATCGCGAAGCGCCTGGGAGTGTCGGTGCGGACGGTGGAACGAGAGATGGCGCGCGCCTTGGAGCATTTCCGATCGACCTTGGGAGGGGTCGTGAAGGATCTTTTGGAGGAATGAGATGTTAGCCCCTGTCCCCGAAACAGCCGCCGAGTGGATGGTGCGCCTGAACGGCCCCGCGTTGAGCGAAGCCGAACGGAAAGCGCTGTCGCTGTGGCTCTCGGAGGATTCAGCCCGGCTGAAGGAGCTCGAGGAACTGCG
>JBFWVA010000038.1:0-4127 GCA_050246995.1 Rhodospirillaceae bacterium
TCAGGAGTCCGTAGGGGAAGGGCTCGTCGAGCGGGAACTTCAGGTTACCCTTGGGGCCGGTGTACTTCGCGAGCTGCGCCTTCAAGGTCTTGTCGTTCACCGGCGGATAGATGCCGATGTGGTTCTTGAAGGCGGCGTAGTAGATCAGCACGCCGTCCTGGAAGAACGCCGGCATGCGGTAGCTGATTCGCTCTTCGGCGCGCGGCGCCGCCTTGCGGACCGTCGCGCGGATGCGCGTCAGGATAGGGCGGACTGCGGGCTCGCAGCTGGCGATGTAGGCGTCGATCCCATCGGGGGTCGTCTTCTTCATGCTGGCTTCCTGGCGACGATGCGGAGGCGGCGATAGTCGGCGATCCACTGGTCGCGCCACAGCGTGGGTTGCGCATTTTCCGCGAGCGCGGCGGCAAAGTCATGGTGCCGGGCTGCCGGGATGGCGTCGAGCACCGGTGCGCGGAACATCCGGACCCAGTTGAGGAGACCGTCAGGGCCGTCGAGCGGCGTCGGCCGGTCGAACAGCATCGCCGACTGCACTTCGAACCCTGTGCCTTCGAGGACGCCGGCGTACTCGCCAATCGTCGGGTAGTAGTGCTGGAGGGGCGGCGCCTGGACGCCGACGGCTCGGGCGGCGGCATCGATGGCCGCCAGCACCGCGGTGACGTTTCCCTTGCCACCGAACTCGCACACCAGGCGGCCGCCTGGCTTGAGCGCGCGGAACAGGCTCCGGGCGGCGGCTCCCGGCGGCGTAATCCAGTGGAGAACGGCGTTCGAGAAGACCGCGTCGAACTCGGCGTCGAACTCGAGATGCCGCGCATCCGCGACACGGAAGTCGATCGTCGGCGCGACCTGCCGGGCCGCCTCGATCATCGACGCCGATTGATCGATGCCCACCACCCGTGCGCCGACGTCGGCAATCAGCTTCGTCAGGTGCCCCGTGCCGCAGCCGACATCGAGGATCCGCTCGCCGGGCTTCGGATCGAGCAGCAGCACGAGATCCTGCGCGAGCTGATAGACGAACGCGTGGCCGCGGTCATACAGCTGCGGGTTCCACGAAATCACTCCTGAGGTAGCAGCTGAGGATTCCAGACAACCTCCCAAAGGTGTCGATCAGGCTCCGCTAGTCAGACGGTCTGAATCGGCGTGCCAAAACACAGCGTGTTGCCATCCGGATCCCGTATGTAAAACTCCCGCATTCCCCAGGTCTGGTCAACGGGCCCCTCTTCAACAGGCGATTCGGGATTGCCCGGGGTCTTGAATCCTCGCTCGAGGAATGTCTGAAAGAGTCCGTCGACATCATCCACGTGAAGGTACGCCGCCGTTCCTGATGCTCCATTTCCAGCGAATGTCGATAGGTGAATCCGAACGCCATCGAGCGACACGCCGACGTAAACAGGTCCGTCTGGTGTGACTGAATACTTGAACTCCAGGACGAATCCGAGCGTCGAGCAGTAGAAGTTGAGAGCAGCGTGGATGTCCGTCACCTTGAAGATGGGGACTGCGCACTTGACAGGCACTGCGTGGGTTTCAGTCCGGTGCCGTTTCCGTGGGCAGCCCTCTGGCCGACCATTCACTCCACGAGCCGACGTAGTTGCTGGCGTTCAACCCGGCATACCGGGCGGCGAAATACAGAAGGCTGGAGCGCAGGCCTATCTGGCAGTAGGTGATAGCAGTCTTGCCGGGTGCTGCGCCTGCCGCGTTGAACAGGGCCGCGATGTCCTCGGGGCTCTTGAACACCTGAAGCTTTGCGTCCGCATAAACGTCCTGCCACGAGAGCAGTCGTGCGCCGGGAATATGCCCGGCGGCGTACTCCCGCTGGCTGCGCGCATCAACGACCGCGACGGTGTCGTTCCGATTCTGGATTGCGTCCGCCGACGACTTCACCTGGGGACGGACCTCTGGCTGAAAGCGTCCACTCGAAGGCGGGACGCTGACCGCGGTGACGGCCCTTCTTTCGGCGATCCATTTGTCGAGCCCTCCGTCGAGCAGGGACACTCGTTCGTGCCCGAGATATTCGAGCGCGAAAAACAGCCACCCGGCGGCCATGGGCTCGCCGTAGATCACCACGTGCGAGCTATTCGACACGCCGGCACGCTCGAGCGCGGCGACAAGCGATGCAGGGTCTGCCAGGTCATGGGCGCCGCCGATCATCGTCATCAACGAGTCGTGCGACACAAGCCGCGCGCCAGGGATCTGCTCTGAAACCGCCGGGGCCTGGCTCGTCTGAAGCGTCACCAGGTTCGGGTCACGCAGGTGATCGGCAAGCCATTCGGTGGAAACGAGAAGGGGTTGGCTCGCAGGGGGAGTCTGCGCCGCGGCGGGAGAGACCGCTAGGAGGATTCCGAGTATCGCTGCGAAGGGGATACGCATGGTGCCTCCTCGGGCTGGTATCGCCCATCCGCGACGTGTCGCGCCGCTAGTCAACAGGGATTCCCGCTAAGCCGCGAGCGCTGCCACTGCTCTCCGACTGGACTCCACTTGCGCCGTCGATCGTCGGTTCCAGCGTCAGGTTAGCCTGCGTGGCTCGACAGCCTGAGATAGCGAACAAACCGTCTTCGCGTCTCTTCAAACTGCTCCGAGAACCACAGGAGTAAACCCGTCTCCTCTTGAATAAGCTCAGAGGTCCTTCGCTCGGGTGCCTCCAGCATGACTGAGACGGCATGCAGACGCACGCCTTGTCGGTAGAGCGTCGAGAGGTATCCGGCTAGGTCATCATCAAACAGAAACAGAGCCTGCTCTGTCGCGTTGGCGAAGTCCCAAATTGGCTGCAAGTCGAACTTGCCGCCCTTTACGGCCTCGCGGATAAACGCGATTGTGGCCGCGTAGATCGGCAGTCGCCGATCGAACACCTCGAGCGAGACTCCCGGCCCCTTCGTGCGCTTGCCCCCGGAGTCTGGCCAAGTCGCCGGCGAAGCTGTGTATTCGTACAGAATCTGCAAATATGCTCGCAACTCGGCTGGAGTATGGCCCTTGGTTTGCCTTGAGCGCGAATCGTAACGAGAATGATGCTTCGTGCAAAGCCACGCGGCGTTCTCAAGTGAGGCGTTCTGGGAATCGCGATCGACGTGGGCGATCTGGCCCTCCTTTTCGGTGGTATCGCCGTCCAGGCCGACACAAAACGCGCAACGGCGGCGGCTCCGAAGCAGAACCGATGTCTCTACGTCCTTCGCCCAATGTCGTCTGGCCGCCACAACCCTCCCAATCCGACAACCTGGCTAACGTGAGGCGCATCAGCCGCGGCGGATCATGCCGCCAGCCGCATTCGGCTGCAAGCGATGTTAGACCGCAAGCCCGGATGCCTCGGACGTCGCGGCCGACAGCGATGGCTTCAGATCTCCATTCTGAAGCTGCCCGAGTGCTTCGATGCGCGCCTGAAGCTCTTCGGCCGAGAGCAGACCCTCGCGATACAGACCTCGCAAGAAGTCCAACGCCGGCGTCCCGCCCTTCCGGTTATTGCACGCCCGGCAAGCAGCCACGACGTTGCGGTAGCTGTTCGTGCCCTCCGGACGGGACACGACATGCTCGAGCACGAATGTCGCCGTGTCGATAGACCGCATGCAGTAGAAGCAGCGGCTTCCCTCTCTCCGAAGGATTGCTTGTCGGTTCGACGGGATTTCGAAGAAGTCGAGGTTCTCGATGTCGATCGGAACCGAATCCCGCACGGGAGGAATTAGCCCGTCAATCTCGCTGGGGAGGTGGGGACGTATACGGCTTCCGCCGTGTTCGCTGCTGACCACCTCGATGCAGCCCTTGGCCTGCAGTGACCGGAGCTTTTCGTAGCAGGTCCCCTCGGCCATTGGATTGCCCTTCTCGCCGATACCAACGGCAATGCGCCGCCGGGCCGACTTGAATCCGATGACCACTTCCTCCAAGCCCTGGAGACGGCTATGGCGAAGAATGTACAGGTAGAGCGCTTGCTCGTATGTGTCGAGCGTTGGAGCGAGGTGATCGTGAAACTGCTCCAGTACCAGCTTCGCATCCATGCCAGATCTCTCTTCGAAGCGGTCTAACGTGACGCGCTTCAGCCGCGGCGCTTTGCCGCTCGACCGCGCGCCGCCGGCTGCAAGCGCTTGTTAGCCGGCCGTGTCGCCTTCGGATCGACTGCCTTCGGTCGACGTGCCGGCACGCCGCCA